>NZ_CAMHWI010000005.1 GCF_946188695.1 Streptococcus mitis
TCTTCTAGAGTGAGATGTTTTTGTTTTTTCGTCATGAGGTGCCTCCTCACGAAAAGTCTCAGACTTAATTCTAGCATCATTCGTCGTCTGAGACTAACTTCCAGTTTTGGGAGAGAGATGGAAGTTACTTTTAGAAGTTACGATTTTATCATATTTTTCAGAAAATTCATCAAAAACTTGCCAAATTGTCAGAATTATGAGAAAATAGAGGATATTTATCATGTGGAGGGACTGTTATGAGAGACGATATCAAAATCAATGACCGTGCTTTGGCCTTACAAGACCAAATTATCGAAAAACTAGAGAAGGTTTTTGATACAGATGTGGAATTGGATGTATACAATCTAGGACTGATTTATGAAATTAATCTGGATGAAACAGGTCTCTGCAAGATTGTCATGACCTTCACTGATACTGCTTGCGATTGTGCAGAAAGTTTGCCTATCGAAATCGTTGCAGGTCTGAAACAAATCGAGGGTATCGAAGATGTCAAGGTTGAAGTTACCTGGTCGCCTGCCTGGAAGATCACACGAATCAGTCGCTACGGCCGTATTGCCCTTGGACTACCACCTCGTTAATACTCTTCAAAAATCTCTTCAAACCACGTCAGCTTAGCCTTATCGTATAGATGTTACTGACTTCGTCAGTTCTATCTGCAACCTCAAAACGGTGTTTTGAGCTGACTTCGTCAGTTCTATCCACAACCTCAAAACAGTGTTTTGAGCAACCTGCGCCTAGCTTTCTAGTTTGCTCTTTGATTTTTATTGAGTCTAAGCAGGCAAATCACTTTTGAAGATGAAAAGAAGCAAGCCGAGATTGGCTTGCTTTTTAAGTTTATTTTTTACCTGACTTGTCCATATTCCAGAAGTCTGTAACGGCTCCGCGTGAAGCAGATGATACGATATGGGCATATTTACCAAGGACACCACGGCTGTAAAGCGGTGGCAAGGTTGTTTCTGCCTTGCGTTTTTCAAGTTCTTCTTCGGATACGGCCATGGAAATTTCTTTGGTATCCTGGTCAACCGTAACGATATCACCTGTACGGAGGTAGGCAATCGGTCCACCATCCTGAGCTTCAGGAGCGATATGTCCAACAACCAGACCATAAGTACCACCAGAGAAACGTCCGTCTGTCAAGAGGGCAACCTTGTCTCCTTGACCTTTACCAACAATCATGGAGGAAAGTGACAGCATCTCAGGCATACCAGGACCACCCTTAGGTCCAACGAAACGAACAACGACAACATCGCCATCAACGATTTCATCTGTCAGAACAGCCTGAATCGCATCTTCTTCTGAGTCAAAGACCTTAGCTGGTCCAACGTGACGACGCACCTTAACACCTGATACTTTGGCAACCGCACCATCAGGAGCGAGGTTCCCTTTCAAGATGATAAGCGGACCGTCTGCACGTTTTGGATTTTCAAGTGGCATGATGACTTTTTGGCCTGGTGTAAGGTCTGCAAAATCAGCCAAGTTTTCAGCAACAGTCTTACCAGTACATGTGATGCGATCGCCATGAAGGAAACCATTTGCCAAGAGGTATCTCATAACCGCAGGCACACCACCGACTTCATAGAGGTCTTGGAAGACATACTGACCAGATGGTTTCAAGTCGGCCAAGTGAGGAACGCGTTCTTGGATTGTATTGAAGTCCTCAAGTGACAAGTCAACATTTGCGGCATGGGCAATAGCAAGCAAGTGAAGAGTGGCATTTGTAGAACCACCGAGAGCCATAGTCACAGTAATGGCATCTTCAAAGGCTTCACGAGTCAAGATATCTGATGGTTTAAGACCAAGCTCCAGCATCTTAACAACAGCACGTCCTGCTGCTTCGATATCTTCTTTCTTGTCAGCTGATTCAGCTGGGTGAGATGAAGAGCCTGGCAAACTCATCCCTAGAACTTCGATAGCAGTCGCCATGGTATTGGCAGTATACATACCACCACAGCCACCAGGGCCAGGGCAAGCATTACATTCAAGACGTTTCACGTCCTCAGCTGTCATGTCACCGTGGTTCCATTTCCCGATTCCCTCAAAGACAGAAACCAAGTCAATGTCTTTACCATCAAGATTTCCCGGTGCAATAGTCCCACCATAGGCGAAAATAGCTGGAATATCCATATTGGCAATGGCAATCATAGAACCAGGCATGTTCTTGTCACAGCCACCGATAGCAACAAAGGCATCCACATTGTGACCACCCATAGCCGCCTCGATGGAGTCCGCGATGATATCACGAGATGTCAAAGAGAAACGCATACCAGGCGTTCCCATGGCAATCCCGTCCGCTACGGTAATGGTTCCAAACTGTACAGGCCAAGCACCTGCAGATTTGACACCTTCTTTCGCTAATTTCCCAAAATCATGCAAGTGGATGTTACATGGCGTATTTTCCGCCCAAGTTGAAATCACTCCCACAATCGGTGTTTCAAAGTCCTTATCTGTCATACCAGTCGCACGAAGCATGGCACGGTTTGGTGATTTAACCATGCTGTCATAAATGCTACTGCGGTGACGTTTATCTAATTCAGTCATTTGTTCCCTCCCATTTCAGTTTTTACTATTATAGCACATTTTAAAAGCAATGAACAGAAGAAAATTCTTGAATTTTCAGAAAATTCTATATACATATGAAATATTTAAAATTAAAAACAACAAAGCGGATTAGTGCACTTTCTGGTGACCAGAATATGCTTTGTAATCCGCTTTCTTTAAATAACGTAATGTAATTTTCACAGAAATTCTTTCAGATAAGTGTATTTAACATCTATCTTGCATTATAAAACTCTAGAACTTTCTCTTTTATATTCGATTCACTCAAACCATACTCATTAAGAAGATAATCCATTTTCCCTACTTGACCGAATCTTTCTTGAACACCCATCCGATGAATTTTTGTTGTTCCATCGTCAGAGAATAATTCACATAAAGCACTGCCAATTCCACCTATCTGATTGTGGTTTTCTACAGTAAATATAGTTTTTCCACTTAACATTGTTTTTATTTGTTCTGGTATTGGTTTGATTCTAAATAAATCTATGACACCTACTGAATAACCTAATTTAGACAGTTCATCCGCAACTCGAATACTTGGAGCAACCATTATGCCAGAAGCAACTATTACAACATCTTCACCGTGTCTTAACTCAATATAGCCTTTAGAAAAATCTTCTCCACCTTGATATACAGCCTCTGGAGCTTTTCTAATTGTTCGAATATATTTTAGTCCTTTTAAGTCTAATGTCTGGTTCAAGATTTCACGAAATTGGATATCATCAGTTGCTTCGAAAATGATTGATTTAGGAATTAAACGTAACAATCCAATTTCTTCAAATGGCATATGTGTCCCACCATTCATTTCTGCAGTTACTCCTGCATCTGATCCAATCACAGTGGCATCCAATTGTGCGTATCCAAGAGAAATAAATAATTGATCAAATACTCTTCGTGAAGCAAAAGGGCCAAATGTATGAAGATAAGGTCTAAAACCCTGAATAGATAAACCTGCTGCAAGGCCTACCATTTCTGCTTCCATAATCCCAACATTCACATAACGGTCTCCAAAGTCCTTTTCAAGATTATTAGTAGCCATCGAACTTGACAAATCTGCTTCTAAAACTACTATATCAGAGTAACTTTGGTTAGCTTCTAGAAGGAAATCTCTATACACATGTCGTAATTCTTTCGTACTTCTCATCATTCTGTTTCCTCCAATTCCTGACTTAATCTTTCTACAACTGAAGTTAACATTTGTCTCTCCTCTACAGTAGGGCGGAGATGATGATTGGATTTCATTTCTTCCAGCTCTTGAACCCCCTGACCTTTAATAGTATCTAATACAATACACTTAGGTGATGAATTATTTGACTGTTTTAATTGAACAATCCCTTCATAAATTTCTCTAATATCTGAACCATTGACCCTAATGGATTCAAATCCAAATGCTGAGAATTTTTCTACAAAATCTCCTGGATTACAAATATCCTTTGTAAAACCATCTAATTGTTTTTTGTTATCGTCTACAAATACAATTAAATTAGATAACTGTTGATGAGAAGCAAACTGTATAGCCTCCCAACATTGTCCCTCATTTAACTCACCATCTCCAACAATGGCATATGTATAAAAGGGACTTTTTCTTATTCTCTGACCATATGCAAGTCCGGTTGCGACACTAATTCCTTGTCCTAGAGAGCCAGTTGTCATATCTATGCCCGGCGTTAGATTTCTATCAGGATGAGACGGTAATTTGGTTCCATTTGTATTTAAAGAATATAAGAATTCTTTGTCAAAGAAACCATTCAAATAGAGTGTGCTGTACAAAGCTGGTCCAGCATGACCCTTGGATAAAACAAAATAATCTCTATCTCGTGATGCAAATATTTCTGGAGTCATTGGCATTATTTCACCATAAAGCACCGCTAAAACTTCTACTATAGACAGACTCCCTCCATAATGGCCGAATCCAAGATGATTCAATGTTCTAAGAGTATTTAATCGGATTTTCGTTGCAAATTTTCTTAACTCATCTTCTCTATTTTCACTTAAAATCATCCCTTATTCCTCCTTTGCAGATGGCTTTTTAATAAAGGATACTCCAAACATAACTGCTAGAATAAGAACAAGACCAATAATAATGCCTGCTTGTGAGCCAAATTGATTCAACATTCCTAAAACAATTCCTGATAGACCAAAATCTGCATCTGAGAAAGTTGATCCTTGGAAACCAAGTCCTCCCAAAACTGGCATTAAAAAGACTGGAAGAAAACTGATTAAAATACCTTGTAAAAATGCTCCAATAGTGGCTCCTCGAACACCACCAGATGCATTCCCAATGACACCTGCGGTCGCTCCACAGAAGAAATGAGGCACAACGCCTGGTAAGATAACAACTGTTCCTGAAGCAATCATAATTGCCATACTTACTAAACCACCAACAAAACTAGAGATAAATCCAATTAGAACTGCATTAGGTGCATAAGTATAAACAATCGGACAATCCAAAGCAGGTTTTGAATTAGGTACAAGACGCTCTGAAATACCTTTAAAGGCTGGAACAATTTCACCCAAAATAAGGCGAACACCTGCTAAAATAACAAATACCCCTGCTGCAAATTGACCTGCTAATTGTAAAGCATAAACTAGACCACTTGTACCACTACTGATTTCTTTTTCTATATATTCTGACCCTGCAAAGATAGCTACAATAATGTAAATAACTGCCATGGATAAAGTAATACTAACAGTACTATCACGTAAAAAAGCTAAACTCTTTGGAAATTTAATGTCCTCTGTTGATTTTGATTTGTCACCGATAAGGCTACCAGTAAAACCACTCAACCAATATCCCAAAGAACTGAAATGACCTAAAGCCACCTTGTCATTTCCAGTTAATTGAACCATATATTTTTGCACAAATGCTGGGGAAATACTCATAATAATACCGAGTGCTAATCCTCCTAGTAAGATAAGAGGCAAACTTGTAAAGCCAGCAACTGATAAAATAACCGCAATCATACATGCCATATATAGAGTGTGGTGCCCTGTTAAAAAGATATATTTGAATCGAGTAAAACGAGCGATTAAGATATTGAACACCATACCTGCAAACATTATCATTGCAGTAGCTGAGCCATATGTTGTTAAAGCTACAGCTACAATTGCTTCATTATTCGGAACAACTCCAGATAAATGAAAAGCATGTTCAAACATGGTACCAAATGGATTTAAAGAATTTTGTACAATTCCTGCACCACCAGATACAACTAAGAACCCAACAAAGGTCTTAATTCCACCTTTAATAATATCAGGTAATTTCTTCTTCTGAAGAACTAATCCTAAGATTGCAATTAAAGCTACTAAAATAGCTGGTGTACTAACAATATCCAATATGAACTTCATCATGACGCTAGCCTCCTATATAAGTCCTTTTTCTTCACAAATTTTAGTAATTAATTCTCGTAGTTCGTCCATATCAATAATACTATTTAAGATACGAACATCTCCAAGATGACTAGCTGAATCAGCTAGATCACGACCAACAATCCAAATATCAGCTGCATTTGGATCTGCTCCACCTAAATCATAGTGTTCAACTTCTACATCTGAAACATTCAAATCACTCAATACAGATTCAATATTCATCTGTACCATAAAACTTGAACCTAATCCTGAACCACAAGCTGTACCAATTTTTAACATTATCTAATCCTCCTGTTTAATTATCATTTCAATGTCATCATAGTTTTTTGATGATATTAAAGTTTGAACATGATTTTTATCTCTTAAAATTGTTGTTAAATGTGACAAAGCCTTTAAATGACTCTCATTATCAATGGCTGCAATACAAATCAACAATCTTACCTCTTGTTCCGGATCATCCAATAAATAAATCGGTTCTTCCAAAACTAACATTGACATTCCTATTTCATTCACACCTTCATCTGGCCGAGCGTGAGGAATTGCTACTCCCTTCCCTAAATTAATAAAAGGCCCAAACTCTTCTACTTTTTGAATCATTGCCTCAGGGTAGTTCTCAGTTATCTTATCTTGATCCAAAAGTGGTTTAGCTGCTAAACGAATTGCCTCCTTCCATCCTAATTTTTCCGAACTAACCTGATAAGTCTCTTTTGTAATTAATTCTTCTAACAATGGTAACACTTCCTTTCTGTTCATTTCTTGATAGAGATACCTCTTTAATGCTAATTTTAACTCTAATTCTTGTGTGATTATACTATATCGTCTTACTATGCTAATTATCTGATTAAGCTCAATATCTCGATAACCTGTATCTGGGAAATCTTTTGATACCAATTCAACTAACTGCGTTGTTTGCTCTTCCGTCATCATAACAGAAACTAGATAATTTGGCTTCTCTGTTTCTACCTTTATAGTAGAAAAAACCATATCATAGTCACTACTAGTTTTCGCCTGTAAATCATCAATCTTTGAGGTTCCTATAAACTCAATTTGAGGAAATAATGCTAATAGATTCTCTTTTAACATCAATGAAGAACTAATCCCATTAGGACAGATAATTGCTGCTTTATAACATTTTTGAGGCAAAGTATCTGCTTTCTTTAAATAACCTCCAAAATGGATAACAAAATATGCTGTTTCACTATCAGGTATGGGCTTGTCAATAGCGTCCATCAAGGGAGTCAAAGAATCTTTTACTAGTTCAAATAAATCAGGATAATGTTCTTTAACATGCAACACATATTCATTTGAACTAGGTAAGCCGAACTTTAATCTATAGTAAGCCGGTATAAGGTGGCGGCGAAGATTTTCTCTCAATACTTCCCTTTGTTTAAAATGTAACAAAGAAATATCTTCCATTCTACTTATAATAGCCTCTGTTAATTGATTAAAGTAAACCGGAGCAACATCTACTTCCCCTTCAAAGCAACTTGATAATAAAACTGTGATATAGCGATAATCATCCTCTGAAAACACCGTATCTATAATTCCCAAATCAACTACTGTATCCAATAAAATAGTCGTTATATCTTGAATAGTAGGAGATACTAATGTCTCTGAAAGATATACTCTTTCAACATCTCTTTGATACCTACATACAATGAATACTAAACCGAAAAGGCAAACTTTTAATTGATTAACAATAGGTACTATCTGTAGCTTTTCATAATAATCTTTAACCACCTGATCAATCAAATCATAAGTTAATGAATACCCCCAACTGGATAAAACATAATCCAAACCCCAAATCCCTATGGAGGATTCCAGCAGCTCACTAACCATTTGAAAAGCTAAACGATGCTTATTCCACTCTGAACCGTGTAAAGTATAACCTTTTGCTCTACTGTACCCTAGCTCCAAATCATTATCTAACATAATCTTTCTTAATGATTGAATATCAGATAAGGTTGTATTCTTACTTACTTTCAAAAAGTCTTGGTAATGATTATTCGATATAAAATCTAATCGGCAAAAAGTGTAAAGATAGATTAATGCTAAGCGAGTCGACTTTGGTAAAACCAATTCATCCGACTTAATAATATCTGTCAAAGACTGCTTCGTACGATTTGATAAACTATAGCGACCTTGTTTTTTATCCAGCACTATCCCTTTATTAGCTAGATAAGGCACTAAATAATCTATTCCTTCTTTGACTTCCTTTATAGGTAAGCTCACCTTAACAGATAATTCATATAATGATAGCTCACAATGATCCATCAAAGTCATCAAAATAACTAGTGCTCTATAATCAAACATTTCTCTTCCTTTCTAACTACAATTATAGTGTAAAAGTTATAAGAATAAAAGAGTATTTCAGCACAATATAATCTCACCTCCTACAAGTAATTATTGGGCTGAAACTTTTTATTAATTATTTTTCAACTTTCTATTGACTTTATAAATTAAAGTGATATCATTTAGATATCAAATAGCAGGAGGTCATTCTTATGACTGAAAAACTCATCAATTCAAAACCAAATGGTGTATTCGCATTGATTCTCATTGAGTTGACACTCGTACTTGGTATCTTTATACTTATAATGGGTGCTGGTTCGGAAAACGTTTTCGGAATTATTATCGGACTTTTATTAAGCTTAATTGCAGGCCTAGCTCATGCTGGTTTAAAAGTTGTCAAACCTCAGGAGGCTCTGGTTCTTACACTCTTTGGTAACTATACAGGTACCATCAAAGAACCTGGTTTTTACTTTGTCAATCCCTTCAGCGTAGCAGTTAACCCTGCAAACCACACTCGACTTGGACAAAGTGGTGACGTTAGCACGAAATCTCCTTTTTCAGGGATGAAATCATCAAATGGCAATGATGTAAATCTTGAAATTGGTAAGAAACAGATTTCCCTCAAAGTCATGACCTTGAGCAATTCTCGCCAAAAAATCAATGATTGTCTAGGAAATCCTGTAGAAATCGGTATCGCGGTAACTTGGAGAGTTGTCGATACCGCTAAGGCAGTCTTCAACGTTGATAACTACAAGGAATATCTCTCTTTGCAATGTGATAGCGCCCTTCGTAATATTGTCCGCATCTACCCTTACGATGTGTCTCCTAATGTAGATACTACAGGTGACGGGCAAGCTGATGAAGGTAGTCTTCGTGGCTCTAGTGAAATTGTAGCTAACCGTATTCGTGAAGAAATCCAAAGTCGTGTTGAGGATGCTGGCTTGGAAATCCTTGAAGCACGTATTACTTACCTAGCTTACGCTCCAGAAATTGCTGCCGTCATGCTTCAACGTCAACAAGCATCTGCCATTATTGATGCCCGGAAGATGATTGTCGACGGTGCTGTAGGAATGGTTGAAATGGCACTAGAACGTCTCAATGAAGGGGAATTGGTAGAGCTTGATGAAGAACGAAAAGCTGCCATGGTTTCAAATCTCCTAGTCGTTCTCTGTGGCAATCATGATGCACAACCAATTGTCAACACAGGAAGTCTTTACTAAAGATGGCTGAAGCTAAAAAAAAGCAGATCCCCCTTCGACTCTCAACAAAGTTATACGCTGCACTCGCATCATGGGCAGAAGACGACTTTCGTTCAGTCAATGGGCAAATCGAATATCTCCTCACAGAATGTGTCAAACAACGGAAGAAAGACGGAAAATACGTATCAGAAACCATTGATGAACCATTTGAGATTGATATTTAACACCTTCTCCTGTCTGCTGGGTCGGACGGGAGAATTTTTTCATCTTTTTTTGTCAAGTAACTTTACTTTACAAAAAAAATGTGTTATCCTAGTATGGTTGATGAAAATCAGTAGATTGAATCGAATATAAATACCTAAAGGAGAAATCAAAATGGCAGTACCTGCACGTCGCACTTCAAAAGCGAAGAAAAACAAACGTCGTACACACTACAAAGTAACAGCTCCATCTGTAAACTTTGACGAAACTACTGGAGATTACTCACGTTCTCACCGTGTATCACTTAAAGGATACTACAAAGGACGTAAAATCGCTAAAGCTGCATCAGCTGAATAATAGAAGGGAGATACCATGCGCGTAAATATTACACTTGAACACAAAGAATCTGGTGAACGCTTGTACCTTACTTCTAAAAACAAACGTAACACTCCAGACCGTCTTCAATTGAAGAAATACTCACCAAAACTTCGCAAACACGTTGTGTTTACAGAAGTTAAGTAAGCATTCAATACGAATCAATACAGAAGAAAAACGCTGATTCAAGCGTTTTTTCTTTTGGTTAATTTCAGTACATTTCAATAAAAATCATTCAAATAACTACATTTTTTGTGAAATAAATTAGATATTCGGATATATAAGAAACAGGAAGAACTAACTTCACAACAAAATTAAATGTAATACATTCTTCAATTTCTAGAAAATTGATTTTGAACCAATGTAGAAATACTGTAGTATAATAGGTTTAAAGAATTAATAGTAATAAATCAATAAAGTAGGATGGACATATCATGAAAAATCATGAAGATCAAGATTTGGAACAATTAAAATTAGATTTAGAAGATTATTTTAAAGAAATCATACCCCAAGACAACGTAGAGATTTTTTACTTTAAAGATAAGAAATTTTTTTTAGAACAGTTTAGCCCTTGGCATCAAGATAAGGGTAACAATCTGATTAATGAATTTATAAAAAAAGTTGAGAAGTCTGAAACAACTATGGACTTCTCTTGGCTGAAGATTCTATCAGATGACTTAAAAAAAGAAATAGAAAAAGCAGGTAGTCATTTGAATATGCGCTACCAAATTCCAACTCATTTTCATGGAGATATAGATACAGCTACTATTTTCCACTGTTTGGAAAATCCTAGAGGCTATTTAGGGGCTTATCAAGATAATCAAATTGATAAAGGTCTCGAGGAAACAAGCCTAAAAGGATATTATGGAAAAACCGAGATTTTGATAGCTGGTACTGAAAAAAAGAAAACTATTAAAAATATCAAAAAGATCTTAAAAGGATATAAAGAAAAGGAAATTGATATTAAATCAATTATAGAAAGAAGATATAAATTAAAAAGTATTAAAGACGTCAAAGATATCATTTATAGTAATCAAAGCAATTTAATGAGTGAGATTAAACATATGTTTGATTTAAAATCTGAGTTCGATTTCAAAAACAAGTCTAAAAAAAGTCAAAAAAATCTGTTAGAAAATTATTACTATTTGAGAGAGTATTATTCTCAACTTATTCAGATAAATAAGGTATTAGATTTTATAGAACTGGAAGGAAAGCAAAAGGAAATTGAAAATATTGCTCAACAAATATGTAATTTAGAAATTTATCCTTTTTCATGTGCTCAACCTGATTTAGGTGAAAATGGCATTGGTGAAAAGATTATTCTCAATTCAGACTTATCTAAGTTGGGTGCGTTCATTGTACTGAGAAGAATCTATAAATATTTATATAATAAGGAATCACAAAAACCGGTTTTTGTTTTTCGTAAATATGATGCAGCATGGGAGAAATTGTTTAGAAAATTATTTAAAGAAGCAAAGGGAGAAGATTTAGCTAATAAAGTTATGGAAAATCTAGAAAATAATTTCTTTTATTGTCAGTTACGACCAATAGGTGGAGGAATAACCGATGGAAATGTAATATCAGTTCCAAACTATAGAAAATTTATGGATATGAAAGAGTCTGCTTTTTATGAAATTACAAAATTACTACCTCGAATTGATGTAAAAATAATTGAAAAAGATAGCTTATAGCCAAATGGAAAAATTACAAATAAGCAATACGTCTAAAATCAAAAAAGAGCAATATTGCTCTTTTTAATATACGTATAAACTCTCAATCACGGTCTTCTGGAATAAATACATGAATATCAGCTTCATCACTTTGATTCCAATGAATGAATATTCTGCGACCTAATACCTTTTCTTCTATCTTAATTTCCTCAATTTCATAATAAACTTCTTCATTCGCATTAGTACTTTTCTCAAGATACTTTCTCACTTTTTGCTCAAATCTCAACTGTCCAGCATATTCCTTGGAGTTTCGATTAGCTCTAAAATCTTGAGGTGAGATATTGCTCTTGTTCCCTAGACCAAAAAATTGTTGAACCTCGTATTTATTTTCCTTAAGTTCATCCTCTGTAAGTAGGAATTTATCAAATGAATCGGCAATAAAATGCCCTTTGTCCTTAACACTCTCTTCTGAAATAGAATCTATTTCAGTAATATTATGATTAATAATATTTAGGCTAGAAACGAAATAGTTAGCGTTTGGTTTTTTTCTAAGTATAACCTTCCACATTATTGGATTTTCCCGATATATAGGTTTTTGGTCTACTCTATAATCCCTTTTTACTTTATTCAAAAACTTATAATATTGACCATCTAAAATCAACTGCAATTCCCATTTTTTAAACTCACAATTCCAATCACGAATGTTTAACTCATCACCATATCTATTACGAGTAATTGACATTAATGTGATTTTTGAATCTATATTCTCTGTCGTCATAATTCATTTTACCTTATTATTGATTTTTCTATTTTTATCAAGATTGATATTTCAATTTCAATATATTTTACATTAATTTTTAAATCTCTTTTTGTTTATTATCAAAAACTTTTTTTGAATCAATGATTTTTTGGTAAAAATCATATTCAATCTCTGTAAAGTGACAGAATACTTCAGCACACTCAATTAAAATAGGATTTAGTTTTTCTCTTGGGGGCAATCCAACTGAAAATTTAATTTTGTCTCCTTTTTCAAAACATTCGGTCCAAAAAGCTTCATGAAATGCGACTTCAGACAAATGAACATAACCAGATGATTTATTATAAATTTCTTTAATCTCAGGATAATACTCCGATATCCTTTCCTTAAGATTGGCATCAGTCATCTTTCTGTTTTGATTATCTTTCAAATTTCTAATAGCTTTACCACTTAAAGTCTCTTTAATAAATAATCTTCTGTCTTCTGATATAAAAGCCGCGAAAACTCTCATAAGGTTATCAAGTTGTGTTCGTACTAAAATTCCTGCACAAGTCAGATTTCTCGTTCTTAATAAGTCTATTATTCCATCAATAAATTGAACTCGTCTGTTAAGTGCTGAAAGAAAAAATATATCATCTTCAGTAAGATTTTCACCAACAATACCTTCAGCTATTCTCTTTGATTCTTCACGATATTCTCTTAATTTATTGAAATATGTCTCTATTTCATTGAAATACTCATCATTTGTCATTAGATTTCCTCCTAATCTATCTTTCTAATATGGATTCAATCATTGGTTCAATTCCATTTTCAATCAAGTAATCTATCTTATGCTGAGCAGAAAAGCGCCCAACTTCATAGGCTATATAGCGTAAAATCTGAGCAGCCACTTCATTAACGTTGAAGGAAAATTGTCCCTTTAAAACTCTATAAGAAAGGGAAGCGAAAGGATCTGCATCTTCAAATCGTTTCAAATATTGCTCGTAGTTAGAATGAATCGTCTGAATGATATAAATCGCGTGTGTATCATCTAACTTCATAAAAATCATTAAGCTTTCAATAAAAACATTACTTTTTTTAATACATGCTTGGCATAACTCTCTTGCTGGCATTTCATAAATATAGTTTTCTATATCGTCATCAAAAATACCGCGGTCAATTTTTTCCCATATTGTTTTCTTAAAAGTTTCGTCGCTTCTAATTCTCAACCATGCATTTAATGCACTCAACATTTCAGCAGCATCTTGATACCTATAATCAGGTTCTAAATTCGTAGCTTTTTCACTAATAGAACGAAGTGAATGAGAAAAGATATTAGGATTCTTAGTCATAACAAAATTAATAATACGTCCTAGTGAATACACATCGCTTCGTTTATCAGCATCTTTTAAAAGCGTTAATTGCTCTGGTGCGCAATAAAAGAGTTGACCAAAGGAAGTTGTATCCATTGTTTGATGAGATGTCAGAGTGTTTAGGTTTTTTCCTAAACCAAAATCAGCAATCTTAATTATCCCATTCACGAAAAAAACATTGGTCGGACTTAAATCTCTATGAAGAACATCTCTTTGGTGGACGAGAGCCATAGTATAAAGTATTTGACGCAATATATTGAGCTTAGAATCCTCTGTAAGCTCACTTTCTTTAATGTAATTTGCCAATGTATAATCAGCTTTTTCCATTGTGTATGAACAATTACTACTATCGAAATCAAATACTTGAACAATACTTCCAATATCTGAACAAGATTTAGTTATTTCATACTCTCTTTTTAACCTACTTCTCAACGATTGTCGTCTAACAGATTCCTCATTTAGTTTTTTTAACACTAATCCTGTAGATTTTTGGAAATAAATATCAGCAAAGCCTCCCTTTCCAATCTCAACTAAATCTAAATCAATTTCTACTAAATAAAATTCATTTCCTCTTCTTGAGAGTTTTAAAGAATAAACAGAACAAATTTTATCTAATTCATTTATTATTTTCTGCTGATGCTCTAAAGCATCCACTTCACTTATCTGACGCTCTGTTAAAAGATATTGTTTGCTGAGTATAAGGTTGAAAAATGAATTGATAATGCCTCTAGATGAAAAGTCCAACAGCTTGTAATTCACATATATCCATCTTGTAGGAAAACCCTGTCCATAACTATCTTGGGTATGGAAATGGGTATTGAAAAAAGAAACTAGCTGAGGCCCTGATTTATAAGTAAATAGCTCTATCTCATCTCCACAGAATATCTTTGCTAGTCTTTTGTAAAAATCTGGATTGATCAATAACTCGTCCTCCTTATAGATGGTAATTCTTTAATTTAATAAATGTTGGCAGTAACATACAATCTACTTTCTCAATTAAACAGAGGGTATCGTCAAGAATAGAAAAAATATAAAATCTATCTTGAAATATAGTTACAAAATAGGTATCAAATCCCTTCGCTTTTAAACTTCTGTATTCAAATAGTGAGTGGAAATCATAATTTAACGCGCTTACAATAATATCATCCGAATTATTTGTCTCGAGTATATCAATTAGCTCAAACGAATATGGAAAAAATAATAAAAGGTTTTTCTGTTTTTCAAGCATTTTCAACACTTTTATGATATCTCTTTCAATACCATAATTTCTAATATTTAAAAAGTTTTCCCTTAATCGAGTGAGCTCTGATATATATCTTGTTCGGAATGCAACATGAATCTTAGTAGCTTTTACTTCACCGAATTTCTTTTTACTTTCATGAATACCAATTATACCATTGCCATAATTGCTAATGCCCGGAGAAAACAAATGACTAGCTTGTAATCTAGTGCTAGATGATAATAGTTTAAAGTCTATTTCATAATTTTTCGATATTGTATCACATTGACCATTATTTTCATTTAACAGTTTAGAGAAAAGAGAGTGTCCTTTTTCTTTAAAATGAGATGATCTATTAAGTAGCTCTAGCAAATAATTCTCATAATTACAATCAGGCTCTCCGTCAACAAAGTTTTTAATAATAGTAGCCGGTGGTAGCAGTTTAAATTTTATTCGTGGATCAATATTAAGGTTTAGATTCTCTTCCATAGTAGTTTCTCTATACCATTAATATGTTATGATTTAGATTTTTGGTAATAATAAACAATTATTTCTAATTAATTATACGTCGTTCAAAAAATTATTAATAACAAAAATAATAAAATCTTATGGAACAAACTTAATATATTAGAACGTACGAGAGATATCCTAGACATATTAATCACCATGATCTTTTGGCTAGCATTTCATATACTCTATGTTGAATGTTAGCAACATCTAACCTATTTGTTAGACTTTTTTTATTCATTGTGATATGCTATGTATATTAATCTATGCGATGTATGTATTTATCTATATAACTAGAAAGGAATAATTATGCCTGAAACAAATAAATATCAGTATTGTATGTACAACAATGAAGTGCTTGAACTTTACGTACTAGAAGAGGAATTCTATAAAAACAAACAAGTAACAAGCAACAAATACAGAGGTCAGCTACTATGTCCTGGCTGCCAACTAGTCCGATTATCTATAAAAGAGAATAGTAATGGGATTTACCTTTCTGCTTATCCAAACTCACATCATACCGAAAATTGCGAGTACCTACTTAATTCTGCAACAAAACGAGAATTAAGAGTATTCTATGATCAAATTACTCCTGAGAGAGCTGAACAAATATTAGAACGTATTTTAGAAGACAGAGTAGCTTTGCTAGATCTACCTCAAAATCAGAATCCTAATGATGATGTTGATGAAGGTGATGATGAGAATTACGAATTGACAAATGAAAACAGGACTAGAAAATACTTGCCTAGAAGGTCATTACAGTTACGAAAAATGGAAGAATCTGACCACCTAGTAATGTACTATGGAGAATGCAGATTGTTTATAGCGCAAGATAAGTGGGACAACTTCTATCTGAGAATTTTTCGTAATGATGAAACTACCAATTTTCTATGTAGTCTAAAAATTCCAACAAATGTTTTCAATCACTTATCAGATGATATTAATTTTATTCCTTGTGAAAAAGATTTAGACGTAAATAACTCTATGGAGAATTCCGTTCTTGCAAGAATAGCTTTTATCTCTACAATTGAGAAAAAATCATCATTTTTTAATGGGAAAATAATCCATTCTAAGCTATTAAAGGTAATTCAACTATAAATTAAACTTCTTCATAAAACCCTGTAAGTATGGGACAATAGTCTTTCTTTTGTTAATTTCAGTACATTGCAATAAAAATCATTCGAATGACTATATTTTTGACTACATTTTTCAATTGAATTTTGATTACAAATATTCGCGTGATTTTCGCGTGAATATTTTAAAATATATCTTAGAAACACGATAAAATCAAAGATTTTAATTATCAATCAAATTTACTTTTTCGCGTGACAATCGTCTTAAAAAACAAATTTAAGCAACATTATATTTTAGGAAGAAAAAATAATTCTCGGAACATTTTCGGAAACCAAAACGCAGGCTCACTTATAGGCGCTATTTTTTCTTGAACAAGCAGATGTAGTCCTGTTTACCATGAATAATATCTGATACAAAGACTTCTTTTCTATCCTCTAAAATATGATAGAAAGCTAGGTAATCGCCTAAAATAATGCATCGAGTTTTGTGGGGTAGGTATGTAATACCTCCTAATCTTTCATCAGCATCAAATCCTGCTTCTGGAAAAACTTCAAGCCGCTTCAAACCATAAAGAATATTCTTAACTGTGTTTGCTCCTGCCTGCTCTAAATCTAACTTGATTTTCTCAAAAACTATTAAATTCAAATAAGTTGAGAAAACATAAAGGGTAACAAAAAGGAACTTAAAATGATGAGTTCAGCAGGCAAGAAACTAGCACGGTCAAACGTGCTTTTTTATTGCTGATAGGTTCATTATATCACGTAGTATATAAAAGGCAAAAATAACTCATATCAAAAAAGCACTTAGATTTCTCTAGGTGCTGGAATAGGCGGGACGGGAATCCCCCGCTTTTCAGATACCCCAAGGGTGCGTAGTTCCCGATATTTCTCTACTTCTATTCTTTATCTATATTATACACCTTTTCTAACACTTTTCAACCACAAAAGCCCCCACAAAAGGACAATCAATCGTGCTTTTTTATTACCTAATAATACTATCATACCACATCTGGAATACACACTCAATTATTAGCAATCCCTCTCGGTTTGCAGTATAATGATGGAAAGGTGGGTTGATACCCACGGTTCACCAAAAAAACTGGGTTGGCGAATTTATGGAGGAGGGATTTATATGGATAAATCAAAAGATACGTGGGAAATTGATGGATATCTATGGTTACATTGTCCTGTTTGCGGAACTGAAGTTATGGACTATGATATCTGTGACGTCTGTCGTTGGCATAATACTGGTATTATAAATATTGACGGTGGCCCAAATAAATTGACTCTAGCTGAAGCCAAAGAAGCTTACGCAAGGAGAAAAATCGTAAAAATTCGAGAATTTGATACAGTGTTGTTAAAAAACGGTCAAACAGCGACAATTGTCGAAAAGTTAAGTGAAGATACTTTTATTGCTGACATAGGAGATTCCCCGAAAGACTGGGATACCATAACAATTACAATCAATGATATTGAAAAATTAGTGTATTGAAATAGCTAATATATTTGTATAGTGTTGGGAGTAACCTTAAATGAATAAAACTGGAAAAGAGAATTTAATCATTATTAACGGTAGCGAATATGTCCATTGTCCAGTATGTGGTACTGTTACAGCAGTATATGATATCTGTGATGTTTGTCAATGGCAAAATACAGGAGAAACTAATATAGATGGTGGTCCTAATAAAATGACACTTGCGGAGGCTAAAGAAGCGTATGTTAAGGGAATTCCAATAATATAACAGACTATAGTACCACGAAAGGAGAGACTGATGGAACTTAAAGAATTTAATAACAAGGTTGTCAGAATCACCGATATTGATGGCCAAATATTTAAAGGCGTAGCTCTTTACGAAGACAAAGATGTCTATGATGAAGAACTTGATGGATTATCCGTTAATTCTGGAACCAGATGGGTTAAACTCTTTGAAAATGAAATCAAGAAAGTTGAAATTACTGATAAAATCGACCAGTACCTCATATAACTGAAATAGCTTTAATCTATCTATAAATCGTCTTGCGAATATCTCACGTCGTACATCATACAATCACTTATCTTCAAGTCTAAGTCTAGTCTCTGAGTTGCTTTTTCAAAATTTTTAATACTTTTTGTTTCTTTTCTGCTTCGTCAGTGGTCAAGCTGCCACTCCTTTATGATATAATTAGTTTAAAGAGAAGTGAGGTAGAAATGATAGTGTCGCTACGCAACTTCATAGTATGAGATGACGGGACAGGCACACCGTCCACTACTCTCGAGCGCTTAGATTATGCTAAGTGCTTTTTTACATTTTCTCGATGTTCGCTCTTGGTTCAAGTCCATTCTCCATACTATTTGGTAAGGAATTAAGAGACATTTTTATCTCTCCTATCTCCTTGTCATTATGCAAGCAATTAAGGCAAGTTATTGCTTTGCTTATCTGCTTATCATTTTGTAAACATCAAATTTAAAATGATAGACTTTTAAACTTCTCTAATTTCCTCAATACCCAAACAATAAAACACTAGCAACACGTTTAAACACACGTTTCAAACATGCTGGTGTACCTAATATTGGATTCCATGGTTTTAGACACACACACGCTAGTCTCTTGCTAAACTCTGGAATACCATATAAAGAATTACAACACCGTCTAGGTCATTCTACACTGGCTATGACTATGGACACTTACAGTCATCTCTCCAAAGAAAAAGCAAAAATAGCCGTCTCATTTTATGAGAAAGCTGTTAGTTCGTTATAAGGGCTCTTTGTCAACTGTAGTGGGTTGAAGAAAAGCTAAGATCGAGAAAGGACGAAATTCGTCCTTTCTTTTTTGATATTCAGAGCGATAAAAATCCGTTTTTTGAAGTTTTCAAAGTTCCGAAAACCAAAGGCATTTCGCTTGATAAGTTTGATGAGATTATTAGTCGCTTCTAATTTGGCATTAGAATAAGGTAGTTGAAGGGCGTTGACAATCTTTTCTTTATCCTTGAGGAAGGTTTTAAAGACAGTCTGAAAAATAGGATGAACCTGTTTAAGATTGTCCTCAATGAGTCCGAAAAATTTGTCTGGCTCCTTGTTCTGAAAGTGGAAAAGCAAGAGTTGATAGAGATTGTAGTGGTGTTTCAAGTCTTCTGAATAGCTCAAAAGCTTGTCTAAAATCTCTTTATTCGTTAAGTGCATACGAAAAGTAGGGCGATAAAATCGTTTATCACTCAGTTTACGACTATCCTGTTGAATGAGTTTCCAGTAGCGTTTGATGGCCTTGTATTCATGGGATTTTCGCTCAAATTGATTCATGATTTGGACACGGACACTACTCATAGCACGGCTGAGATGTTGGACAATGTGAAAGCGGTCGAGAACGATTTTAGCACATGGAAAAAGCTGTTTAGCTAAGTCATAGTAAGGGCTAAACATATCCATAGTAATGATTTTCACCTGACAACGAACAGCTCTATCGTAGCGCAGAAAGTGATTTCGGACGACAGCTTGTGTTCTACCCTCAAGAACAGTGATGATATTGAGCTTATCAAAATCTTGTGCAATGAAACTCATCTTTCCCTTAGTGAAGGCATACTCGTCCCAAGACATAATCTCTGGAAGACGAGAAAAATCATGCTTAAAACGGAAGTCATTAAGCTTGCGAATGACAGTTGAAGTTGAAATAGCCAGTTGATGAGCGATATCGGTCATAGAAGTTTTTTCAATCAACTTTTGCGCAATCTTTTAGTTGATAATACGAGGGATTTGATGATTCTTCTTGACGATAGAAGTCTCAGCGACCATCATTTTCGAGCAATGATAGCACTTGAATCGACGTTTTCTAAGGAGGATTCTAGTAGGCATACCAGTAGTTTCAAGGTAAGGAATCTTAGAGGGTTTTTGAAAGTCATATTTCTTCATTTGACTTCCGCAATCAGGACAAGATGGAGCCTCATAATCCAGTTTAGCGATGATTTCCTTGTGTGTATCCCTATTGATGATATCCATAAATTGGATATTTGGGTCTTTGATATCGAGTAGTTTTGTGATAAAATGTAATTGTTCCATATGAATCTTTCCAATGAGTTGTTTGGTCGCTTTTCATTATAGATCTTATGGGACTTTTTTTCTACACAAAAATAGGCTCCATAATATCTATAGGGGATTTACCCACTACAAATATTATAGAGCCGTTATAAGTGATGACAAAAATGATGACAAACCCAGAAATCAACCTTTTAAGACAAAGCAAAAAGCCCACTGTTGTAGGCTTTCTGTAAGATATATCTTAAAATTAAAGCATTTTGTTGTAGAATTCAACGACAAGTGCTTCGTTGATTTCTGGGTTGATTTCGTCGCGTTCTGGCAAGCGAGTCAATGAACCTTCCAATTTTTCAGCATCGAATGATACGAATGCTGGACGTCCAAGAGTAGCTTCTACTGCTTCAAGGATAGCTGGAACTTTCAATGATTTTTCACGAACTGAGATCACTTGACCTGGAGTTACGCGGTATGATGGGATATCAACGCGTTTTCCGTCAACAAGGATGTGACCGTGGTTTACGAATTGACGAGCTTGACGACGAGTAGTCGCAAGACCAAGACGGTAAACAACGTTATCCAAACGACGTTCCAAAAGAAGCATGAAGTTGAAACCTAGGATTCCGCCTTTAATTTTTGTAGCTTGTACGAACAAGTTACGGAATTGTTTTTCACCTACACCGTAAGTGAAACGAAGTTTTTGTTTTTCGGCCAATTGCAAACCGTATTCTGACAATTTAGAACGGTTGTTTGGTCCGTGTTGTCCTGGTACGTAGTTACGACGTGCCAATTCTTTACCTGTACCTGTAAGTGAAAGGCCAAGGCGACGAGCTTGTTTCCAAGATGGTCCTGTATAACGTGACATGTGAATGTCCTCCTGATATAAATAATATTTCGGTGGAAATAGTCACTTAGAAAGCCCTGATTCGTGCAGATGCCCTTCGCCTAAACAGCCAAGGTTACTTGTCATAAGACACCTGTTGACGAGCTTCATGCTTTCCTGCTGATATTTCACACAAAATCCATTTTACCATGAATGGCTAGATTTGTAAAGGGGTTTTAGACTTTATTTTCATTGCCAGAGAGGTTAAGAAGGAGGGTAAAGGTGCTTCCTAGGCCGTACTGGCTGGTAACTGTGATTTCTCCACCCAATTGATGGGCCAATTCACGCGCAATCGCAAGCCCTAATCCATGACCACCTGTTTTCATATTGCGCGAAGTTTCGACACGATAAAGGCGTTTGAAAATATTCTCCAAATCCTCTGGGGCAATCCCCTGTCCCTCATCGGTCACACTGATTGAAAGCTGGTTATTTTCCAGCTTAGCTACCACCTCCAGCTTGGTTCCTGGAGCTGAGTATTTAAAAGCGTTATTGACCAGATTCACCAAGATGCGAGAAAGTTTGGCATAATCTCCTTCAATCCGGGCAGACTCTGGGATTACCTGCAAATGAACATCTCGCTCCTCCTGCTCAATCAAGAACTGAAATTCACTCATACACTCAATTAAGAGCTGATCCAGAAAAATGCTGTCCTTGCTGGTAGTTTCCACCTGTTTTCTAGCTGTGTTTAGGGTCAAAAAATTCAATTCTTCAACCAGTTTATTAAGTCTTTCTGTCTGGCGTCCAATGGTTGCTAGATAATGGTCCTGTTCTCCTTCCTTGATAACTCCATCCAAAATTCCTTCTACCGTCGCTTGGATTGAAGTGATAGGAGTCTTGATATCATGCGATAGCTGGGCAATCATTAAGCCCTTTTCTCGTTCGCTTTCTTCCAAGGAATCAAAGGTTGCCTGCAAATCATGGGACATTTCATTGAAGGCTTGCCCTAACTGCTGAAATTCTGCAGGCCCTTGAACCTCCAGATTTAAAGGAAAATCCTTGTCCGCTACCCGCTTGGCATGTTCCTTAAGTTTGGCCAATGATGTAAAGACTGGCGACAGGAGAAAGAGACTAATCCCAGCACCGACAAAACTTGCGATTAAAGTCATGCCAATCAGGAAATAAATTTCTCTTTGCTCAATTAACATGCGCTGGATGGCCCAAAAAACCACGATAATCGTTAGAAGTGTTGAAATGATATACCCCACTAAAATATAACTTTTTAATTTCATTGACTACCTCGTGCTTTCTCAATTTTGTAGCCCAAGCCCCAGACGGTTTTGATGGTGGGCGTTTCTGCACTAGCATGTTTAGCCAACTCCTGTCGAAGAGCATGAATATGAACATTCAAGGTATTGGTATCATCCACATAGTCTTCTTGCCAGACCTTTTCATAGAGATCTGTCTTAGAGAAAACCCGCTCTGGATTGCCGGCTAAAAGCCATAGAAGTTCGAAGGATTTGACTGTCAAATCAAGCGCCACATCTCCAACTTGAACCTCATGGCTACCGTGATTCATCCGTAAATCCCCAAGGCTGACGACTTCTGTCTCACCTCCACGATGAAGGCGACGCAAGATATTATGAACACGCAAAACCAACTCACGAGGGCTAAAGGGCTTGGCAATAAAGTCATCTGCTCCTAAGCTCAGGCCATAAATCTTGTCCTGCTCGCTTGTCTTAGCCGTAATAAAGAGAAAAGGCTGATCCGGAGATTGATACTGAACTTCGCTAATCAAATCATAACCATCCATCCGAGGCATCATGATATCTGTAATAATCAAATCAATCGGTTTTCGCTTGAAGATTTCTAAGGCCTCTACTCCATCATGAGCCACCAAAACCTGATATCCTGCCTGAACCAGATAGCGTTGATGAATATCTGTGATTTCTACCTCGTCGTCAACGAGTAAAATTGTCTTTCCCATCTGTCTCTCCTTTGAAAAAAACAGTGCTATACCACAATAGTATAACACTATTTTAATCGCTTTACGAACATTCTAATCGATATCTGAATTTTTCAAATCCTAGATAGAAAGTCTGTAGTTAGACTAGTCATTTTCCTCTTTTTTAGCTTTCAAACCGAGGCCACCTAATAGTCCTGCCAAGGCGAGTCCAAAGAATCCAAGAGTAGCCATTGATGTTTGAGCTTCACCAGTATATGGAAGCATGTCTTTTTGCTCTTTCATTTGATCAGCCATCATTGGATTTGACATCTTGTTATTAGCTGCCATCTTGCCTTCATCAGACATTTTGCTTGAGGCTGCTGGAGCTTGATCTTGTTTCATGCTTGGTGTTGCCATTGGCTGGCTAGCATCCATGGTTTTATCCTGCTCTTTGTTAGGCATCATCTTATCCTGGCTAGTAGCTGGCATTTGAGATTTCATCTCATCTTGATTGACACTTGGCATTTGAGCGTTCATCTTAGACGCATCTTGATGACTATTCATCATTGGAGCCGACATAGCTGAACCATTAGAAGATGGGACAAAGCCTGATTGCATCGGAGTAAGAGACTGATGTCCATTCAAGTTCACTGTCAAATCCTTAGTCGCTACAAGGTTGCTCAAGTCTGCCTTGCCATCTTTCGCGCCGTACACTTTGATAGTAGCTTTATAGCTTTGCGTACCATTTTGTTTCAAGAGGTCTAGAAGGTCTTTATCTGATTTTCCTTGAGTGCCAGCCAAATCCACTTCGTAGAAGTAAAGACCTTTGCCCAATTTTTCTACTGGTGGGATAGCAGGGTTTTTAGCTGAACCGTTGTCTGACCATGGAGCTTTGTCAGAAGCTTTCAAAATCAAACGAGTTAACATACCATCACCAGCGAAGAATTCGTATGGAATGACTTGGTTGACACCGGCTGTGAATGGGCCTGGGAAGTTAGCCTTATCCAAGTAAGTGGCTGGAACGTCTACTGTGTCTTTGGTATTGTCGGCTACACCTTTTTGGACTTCAGCTGGTGTAGTTAAGCCATTCAAATTGACATCCAAATCCTTAGTCGCTACGAGATTGCTCAAGTCTGCCTTGCCATCTTTCGCACCGTACACTTTGATAGTAGCTTTATAGCTTTGAGTGCCGTTTTGTTTCAAGAGGTCAAGTAAGTCTTTATCTGATTTGCCTTGAGTGCCGGCCAAATCCACTTCGTAGAAGTAGAGGCCTTTGCCCAATTTTTCTACTGGTGGAAGAGCTGGATTTTTAGCTGAACCATTGTCTGACCATGGAGCCTTGTCTGATGCTTTCAAAATCAAACGAGTTAACATACCGTCTCCAGCGAAGAATTCGTATGGAATAACTTGGTTGACGCCAGCTGTGAACGGTCCAGGGAAATTAGCTTTGTCTAGGTAAGTGGCTGGAACATCTACTGTGTCTTTGGTATTGTCAGCCACACCTTTTTGGACTTCAGCTGGAGTAGTTAAGCCGTTCAAGTTGACATCCAATTCTTTAGTCGCTACGAGGTTAGTCAAATCGGCCTTGCCGTCTTTTGTACCGTAAACCTTAATGGTAGCTTTATAGCTTTGTGTACCATTTTGTTTCAAGAGGTCTAGAAGCTCTTTATCAGATTTGCCTTGGGTACCAGCCAAATCCACTTCGTAGAAGTAGAGACCTTTGCCCAATTTTTCTACTGGTGGAAGAGCGGGATTTTTAGCTGAACCGTTGTCTGACCATGGGGCCTTGTCGGATGCTTTCAAGATAAGACGAGTCAACATACCGTCACCGGCGAAGAATTCGTATGGAATGACTTGATTGACACCAGCTGTGAATGGGCCAGGGAAGTTGGCTTTATCCAAGTATGTAGCTGGAACGTCCACTGTGTCTTTAGTGTTGTCAGCCACACCTTTTTGCACTTCAGCTGGAGTGGTCAAACCATTCAAATTTACTGTCAAATCCTTAGTCGCTACAAGATTGCTCAAGTCTGCCTTGCCATCTTTGGCACCGTACACTTTGATAGTTGCTTTATAGCTTTGAGTACCGTTTTGTTTCAAGAGGTCAAGCAACTCTTTATCTGATTTACCTTGGGTACCAGCCAAGTCCACTTCGTAGAAGTAGAGGCCTTTGCCCAATTTTTCTACTAGTGGAAGAGCGGGATTTTTAGCTGAACCGTTATCTGACCATGGAGCCTTGTCAGAAGCTTTCAAGATAAGGCGAGTCAACATACCGTCACCGGCGAAGAATTCGTATGGAATAACTTGATTGACACCAGCGGTGAATGGGCCTGGGAAATTAGCTTTATCCAAGTAAGTGGCTGGGACGTCTACTGTATCTTTAGTATTGTCAGCCACGCCTTTTTGCACTTCAGCTGGGGTGGTTGCTGGTTGCGCTTCACTTGCTTCACGGTCTTGTCCAGCAACTGTAGCTACAGGACTTTCCGCAGATTTAAGCGCATCTTCTGTTTCTTTCTTAGATTCTGGTTTTGCTTGCACTTCTTCTTTTGGCGCTACCACTTGGTCTTTATCAGCTACATTCACTTTTTCTGGAGAGCTTGTAGCATCCAAGCTTGCTTTAGGTGTTGAGTCTACCTGTTCTGAAGGAAGAGCTGTATCGACTGCTTCTTTGAGAAGTTCTACTGGTAAGTCGCTCTTTTCACTCACCGAAGTAGCATCTGGCACAACTTGAGCAGGGGTCGGATTGACCACATCGGCACGTACAGAACTTGGCTGACCAACTAGGACAAAAAAGCCACTGGCTACAACAACTGAGGCAACACCGACACTAAGACGGCGAATAGACCAACGTGTATATCTTTGATTTGGATTGAATTTCATAGGATTCTCCTTAGAGTTTTTCTTTATTTGATGACTCTAGTATAATCTCCTAAAATTAAAAAGGATTAAGAAAAAGTTAAAATTTTTCTTAAATCCCTCTTATAAAATACTTATATTAATTAAATCCATAAACAGACTTTGTGATTTGATAAACGACATTGGAAAGTTTGCGAGCTGGCAAGACTGAATGTTTGGTCAAACGGCTGAGCATGGTTTTGCGAATGGCCTGAAATACCTCTGGATTTTCCTGCTGAATATAGGTCCACAGCTCACGTTTTTTTGCAAGATGCTCCGCTGTTCCAGATCGGTTGAGCAGGGCACTGGAAATAACCGTCGTGATTTCAATATGATTCAGCAGATATTCTCGCATTTTGGGGTGGCTTACTTTAGATAAATTAAGCTGGTCTACCAAGAGTCGATTAACCTTGAGTTGCTGGTCAATGCGCTTAATCATCACTTGCTCATTGACAGACTGGTCCTCACGCCCAATCAAATAACGATAGAAATCGACAGGCAGATAGTACATGGTCTTAACCTGCTGAAGGGGGGTAAAGACAAAGAGATTATCGACATAAAAAGTATGCTCAGGCAATTGGAACTGGCTCGCTCGCAACAAATCTGTTCGATAAATCAGCGAGTGCATCATGATATACTGGCCTTTTGAGAAATTTCCGACCTGATCCCAGCCAAAAATCTGCTGGACAGGCAAGACTGACTCGTAACTCATACTCTTCTTACGAGACTGACCTTCCTTTTCATAGACAAAATTAGTCACAAAGGCATCTACCTCTTGACCCTCGCTCTCTAGTTCCTGCAAGGTTTCAAGAATCTTTAGGTAAGCACGAGGATCCACCCAGTCATCACTATCAACTACTTTAAAATAGCGCCCAGAAGCCTCCGCTAAGCCGCGATTGACGGCACCCCCATGGCCTTTGTTTTCCTGATAGATGGCTCTAACGATGCTAGGATACTTGCTGGCTAAACGCTCAGCGATTTCCTGAGTCTGGTCCTGAGACCCATCATTGATAATCAAAATCTCAACTTGCTCACCACCAATCACTAGCGACTCCACACAGTAATGAAGATAGGTTGCGGCATTATAGCTAGGGATGGCGATAGACAATAACTTCATAATCTACTCCTTTAGGGGACTGATTTTTTCTTATACTCAATGAAAATCAAAGAGCAAACTAGGAAACTAGCCGCAGGTTGCTCAAAGCACTGCTTTGAAGTTGCAGATAGAACTGACGAAGTCAGTTACCTATACCTACGGCAAGGCGACGTTGACGTAGTTTGAAGAGATTTTCGAAGAGTATTACTCTCTCTTGTCACTTCTTTCTATTCTACCATAAAGTCCAGTTTTTGAAGGACTTTTACTGGAATACAAGGTGTTCTGCCTCTATTTGCTATCTAGGACATCAAAAAAGAGGGGGTGCTCCCTCCTTACGAATTTAATTCTGCCAAGTCATCTAGATACTGGTTGTTAATGACCGCCAAGATATAGGCATCCGCCTTCAAGAGGTCATTGGGTCCAAACTGGACATCCAAGGGTGAATTTTCTTGTTCACGAAATCCTAGGACATTGAGGTTATATTTGCCACGTAAATCTAGCTGGCTTAGGCTTTGACCTGCCCAAACACTCGGAATTTTCATCTCTACGATAGACACATTTTTGTCCAGCTGAAAGACATCAACATTGTTATGAAAGAGAATGGTCTGCGCTAGAGACTGCCCCATTTCATACTCAGGTGAAATCACCGAGTCGGCACCGATTTTTTCTAGCACCTTCTTGGCTGTCTGGCTTTTGACCTTGGCAATAACCCTTGGTACACCTAGACTCTTACAATGCATCACTGCAAGCACACTCGACTCCAGATTTTCCCCTGTTGCCACTACAACCGTGTCACAGGTATCAATCCCTGCGGTTCGGAGGAGTTCCTCATCTGTGATATCACCAACAACTCCACGCGCCAAAACTGGCTCAAATTGATTGATGTGCTCGGCATGGTCATCAATGGCAATAATATTCATATCTTGCTTGGCTAGGGCCGTCAGGACACTACTCCCGAAAATCCCCAAACCTAAAATTCCAATCGTACGATCTGACATAGTTCTTCCTTTCTTATCCAATACTAATATCTGCTTTCATATACTGAATCAAATCTTTCTTATCAGGCTGGTAATCCGCTAGACTAACCAGCAAGGTTAAGGGACCGATACGGCCGATAAACATGAGCACCATGACAATGCTGAGAGCTAGCTTACCCAGTTCTGGCGTCAGATTTGCCGTTACCCCAACTGTCGCAAGGGCTGAAATGGTCTCAAACATAAGATAGATAAAGCGCGGTGTTCCTTCTGCTGTAATTCCCAACAACATCAAGCCCAACAAGAAGGTCATCAAAAAGATAATGAAGACACTAAAGGATTTTTGGACTGTTCGAGCCTCAATGGTTCTCTGCGCAACATTAGCATGAGGTAAGCCCAACAATTCACTACGCGCAAAGACCAATAAGACAAAGAAAGTCGTAATCTTGAGACCCCCAGCCGTCCCTCCAGGCGCCCCACCCAGAAACATCTGTAGGATATAGATAAACAGGGTCACAGGCCGAGCTTGGGTGTAATCAATAGAGGCAAAACCAGCCGTTCTCATGCTGACGGTTTGGAAAAAGCTAACCAGCACTTTCTCTGGAACACTGAGATTACCAATCGTTCCAGGATTGTGCCACTCCGTAAAGAGAGTAGATACTGTCCCAAACAGCAAAATCCCTGCAGTCAAGAAGAGGACTAGTTTGGTGTGGAAACGCAGACGGCGTTTTTTCTTCTTGTCAAACTGGGTTGCCAAGTCAAACCAGACCATAAAGCCAAGACCACCCGTGATAATCAAACTAGCAATAACCAGATTGATTAAGGGATCCGTCTGAAAAGCCACTAAACTGCTACTGCCGAAATTATCAAAACCAGCATTACAAAAGGCTGAAATAGCTAAGAAGATAGAGGTAAAAATACCCCGTCCCCAACCAAACTCAGGAATAAAACGAAAACTTAGTAGGAAGGCACCCAAGCCCTCCACCAGAAAAGTCGTCAAAAAGATGGACCGCATAAAAGCCTTCAGCGACCGAGTCTCCCCGTAACTGAAGCTCTCCTGAATGGTTTCACGACTGCGAAGACTAAGCTTTTGCTTCCCCTGAATATAAAAGACCCCGATAAAAGTCATGAGACCTAAGCCACCAATCTGTATCAAGAGCATACAAATCAACTGCCCCCAGACATTATAGGTAGTAGCCACCGGTTGCGTAGAAAGGCCGGTTACACAGACCATAGACACCGTCGTAAAAAGATGGTCAAAATAAGTGGCCTGCGAACCGCTCGCCTGAACAAAAGGCAAACTCAAAAGGAGAGAACCTATAAAAATAACTCCAGCGAAACTTAAAAAGATGCGACGAGCTGGTGAAAGTCCACCCAAGGCCCTTTCAATTTTTTTAACAAATAATTTGAATAACATACATCCATTGTACCATAAAAAGAAGGAGAGTAGCTAGATCTGAAAGGCAATTTCAAGGCAGAGTTCCAAGGCCTTCTCGAAAGCTTCTGAACCCCAGTCACGACTATCGTACTGGTCCAAGTCTGCTAAGGAATCAGCTGTGAACAACAATTCTCCCCAGAGAACCCCACGCAGTTGGGCTACTGCCGCAAGCGCAGAACACTCCATCTCCACAACAGCACAGCCTTCTTCCTTTCGATAAGCCACCTTTTCAGCCGTTTCTCGGTAAAAACCGTCTGTTGTCCAGGTCATGACTTCTTCATAGGGAATCTCTCTATCATCCAACACTCGCTCAATAGCAGCAATAGCCTCTGGCTGCATTTCCATATAACGAGAAGGTGCCACATAGTGATAACTAGCTCCTTCATCTCGCAGAGCGCGAACAGGGACTAGAAAGGCATTTTCTTCTATATCAACCAGCACACCACAGGTTCCAGTGGAAATAATCTGCTCCACACCATAGCCAATCAACCAATCCATAAGCTGAGCTGCTGGAGCTGAACCAACAGGAGCCTGAGCCAGACAGATCTCCTCGCCTTTGTAGTTCACGACATAGACCGGATAAGTCTTGGTGGCAGAAACAAATTCGCCGACACAGTCCGCCCCTACTTCCCTCGCATAACGGTCAATCTCCTCACCTAAAAATGCATAGACGCACTTCTTGGGCAAGTGCAAGTCCAGCCCCTCGTGATCAGGCATGATGACCGCTTGAGGATTATCATCAAACTCTAAAATAGGAATCGCATGTTTCTGAATCATAGCCTGCCTCCTCTAATTTTGTACTATTGTATCAAAAGCTGACCGAGTGTCAAGGAGGAAGCTGAGGAACTGAGGAGAAAAAATACAATCGCAACCAATCTCCACCAAGTCAAAACAACTTGCTTGACAAAAGCTTGACTTCATGGTTTAATATACCCCATAAGGGTATATTTGGAGGTGCCTATGTTTCACTTATTTACAAAAATTGACAGTATTTCTACCAGCGAGTTAGAAGCCAAACTCAAGGAACCGATTCAGCTACTAGATGTTCGGACGCCAATGGAATTTCGTAGAGGTCATATCAAAAATGCCAAAAATGTTCCTCTAACCGAAATTGGTTCCTACACACCAACAACAAAAGAAACACTTTATGTCATTTGTCATTCTGGTGTGCGTAGTAAGATGGCTGCTAAAAAGCTAAAGAAAAAAGGCTACGATGTCATCAATGTCCGAGGCGGTATGAGCTCTTGGACAGGAAAAGTCATCTAGAAGCATAAAGGAGAAAATCAATGAAAATTATCATTGTCGGGGGAGTTGCAGGCGGAATGTCAGCAGCAACCCGTCTCAGACGTCTCATGGAAGACGCTGAAATCACTATTTTTGAGAAAGGTCCCTTTGTTTCCTTTGCAAACTGCGGGCTTCCTTACTATGTTTCAGGAGAAATTGCAAACCGTGATAGTTTATTGGTCCAAACTCCTGAAAGTCTCAAGGCACGCTTTAATCTCGATGTGCGACCATTTCACGAGGTCATCCAGATTTCGCCAGAAGAACACACTGTGACGGTACGTCATGATGGGAAAGAATTCACAGAAAGCTACGACAAGCTGATCCTCTCCCCAGGAGCTAAACCATTTGTTCCTACCATTGAAGGCTTGGCAGAAGCTAAGAATGCCTACACGCTCCGCAATGTTCCCGATCTCGATGAAATTATGGCAGCCTTGGACAATTATCCAAAAGAAGCTGTCATTATCGGTGCAGGCTTTATCGGGCTTGAAATGGCTGAAAACCTGGCGAAACGTGGATTGCAAGTTACTATTGTTGAGAAAGCACCCCATGTTTTACCATCATTAGATCAAGAAATGGCAGCCTTTGTCCAAGCAGAATTGGTTAAAAACAGCGTTCGCGTTATCACTTCTCAGTCTGCAACTCGATTTGAAGAGCAAGGAAAAGTCATCGTTCTCGAAAACGGTCAAAAGATCACTTCTGACCTCACCATCCTTTCTGTCGGTGTTGAACCTGAAAACGGACTGGCCAAAACTGCGGGGATTGAACTGGGACTTAGAGGTGGGATTCTTGTAGATGAACATTACGAAACCAGTCAAAAAGATATTTTTGCAGTTGGGGATGCCATCGTCGTCAAGCAAGAGATTACGGGCCAAGACGCTCTCATCTCTCTCGCTTCTCCTGCCAATCGTCAGGGACGCCAAGTGGCAGACGTCATCGCAGGACTAGAACGTACAAACAAGGGCAGTATCGGCACTACTATCGTTCGTGCCTTTGATATGACAGCTGCTTCGACTGGTCTCAGCGAGCGTATCCTTAGCATGAATCAACTTCCTTACAAGGCCCTTCATGTCAGTGGGAAAGACCACGCTAGTTATTATCCAGGCGCTACTGATATGACCTTGAAGCTCCTCTTTGACCCAAACACTGGAAAAATCTATGGTGCCCAAGGAGTTGGGAAGAAAGGTGTTGACAAGCGAATCGATATCCTATCAACTGCTATCAAGGGAAATCTCACCGTCTTTGACTTGCCAGAATTGGAGTTCACCTATGCGCCACCATTTGGCTCGGCCAAGGATACAGTCAATATGCTGGGCTACGCAGCCTTAAACCTTATCGAAGGTCTCAGCGACAATGTTCAATGGTACCAGCTCGAAGACGAACTGGCTAAGGGTAAGAAATTCCTAGATGTGCGGACAAGTGGCGAATTTCAGAGTGGTAGACTCAAAGTCGACACCATCCACATCCCCCTAAACGAACTACGGGAACGCTTGGACGAACTGGACAAGAACCAAGCCTACATCGTTAGCTGCCACAGTGGTTTGCGCAGCTATATCGCAGAGCGTATCCTCAAACAAGCAGGATTTACCGTCCAAAACCTTAACGGCGCTTATTCACTATACAAAATGGCTAAGCCAGAAGGAGTAGAATATGGAAACTAATATCAGCATGGCTGACTTTTATGAAAAATATCAAAATGAAAATCTAGAGCTTATCGATGTCCGTGAAGTACATGAATTCCAAGCAGGACATGCACCAGGTGCCAAAAATCTTCCGTTAAGTACCTTGGAACAAGGATACAAAGAACTCAAACCTGACCATGAATACCATGTCATCTGTCAAGGTGGAGTGCGTTCTGCCTCTGCCTGCCAATTTCTCAGCGCCCAAGGCCTCTCCGTTACCAATGTAGAAGGTGGCATGAATGCTTGGCCTGGTCAAGTAGAATAAGCCAAAGGAGCTGGGCAAAAACTCAATTTCAGGAGAAAATGAAGTAATACTCAATGAAAATCAAAGTGCAAACTAGGAAGCTCGCCGCAGACTGCTTAAAACACTGTTTTGAGGTTGTAGATAAGACTGACAAAGTCAGGAACAGATTTCTACGGCAAGGTGAAGCTGACGTGGTTTGAAGAGATTTTCGAAGAATATAAATCTCCCCACAATAAAACGCATACTATCAAGGTTTTTAACACCTGATAGTATGCGTTCTTTTATTTTAAAGACTTTTTCCAGCATCTCTTGATTCACATTAAACTATTCTATTAGTAGAAATCTTTCAACTCTGATCTCTTTATTTCCGTTTAATCAAGTATCGGATAGCCTTTTCTAGACGTTCCTTTTGAGCTTCAGGATCATCTAGCGGTTGATTGATACATTCAGTAAGGTTTTCGGTAATTATCATCTCAATCACGCGCTCCACACTAGATTTCACAGCTGTCAGTTGCGTCACAATATCAGCACAGTCACGATCTTCTTCAATCATCTTTTGAATTCCACGCAACTGACCCTCTGAACGTTTCAAACGAGTAATATACTTTGAGTTTGTCATTTCTTTTTCCTTGCTCGATTTTTCTTCATTATATCTCTAATCAGCTTCTTTGTCAAAATTCTCGCCCATCCAGCGCACACAGTCCTGTTACCAAAGACCTTTCAAAAGACAAACTAGCAATGCTGATAACTTGCTGGAGATGCCTCGTTTTACCTTGCTAAACGAATACGAATCATAATTCCGTCTGGATCTGTAATTTCCAACTGGCTCGATGTCAGCCATTTGATTGGTGCATCAATTTCTTGTGCTCGCTGGGCAATCGTTAACAGTTCTTCTTTATGTTTGACTTCAATGACATAATAGGCCAAACCTGGCAAGCCTTGCTTACGCAAAGCCAAACCTTTTCCTCCCCATTCGTTGACGGCTAAGTGATGATGGTAGTCCCCAGCTGCAATCCAACTAGCACTAGGTACACTGAATTTATCCTCTAGTCCTAACACCTTTTGATAAAACTGGCTGGACTTTCGACTATCCTTGACAGAAAGATGAATATGGCCCATTCTCGTACCATCTGCTAGGATAAAGGGCTCTACTCTTTCCCCCAACTCATAGATATCCTGCGCCTCAAGGGCCTCCGTCACCCCGATAATTCGTCCATCGTCTCGAATATCCCATGTAGAAACCGGCTTGTCTCGATAGAGTTCAATGCCATTTCCCTCCAAATCCTCCAAGTAAATGGCCTCGCTGTAACCATGGTCTGCACCGCCCACAAGAGGAATCTGTAAATCTGTCAGATGTTTCAAGACATCAGCCAAAGCCTTTCGTGTCGGCAAGAGAATAGCCAGATGGTAAAGACCATAATGTTCCCTTACTTCTCCGCTCTCTTGTGCTTGAATCAAGTGTACCAAGGCTTTCCCTCCAAGTCCCAGAACGACCTCTGTCTCCGTTTGAGATAGGATTTCTAAACCAATAATCTGCTGATAAAATACTGTTTGACTTGCCAAGTCCTTCACATTTAAAACTGCCTCTGCTAAATAAATGTGGCTCTTATATTCATAGGTCATAGGATATCTCCTTTGTTGTAATTTTTGTTGTTACAACTATTATATAATCTCCATCAAGAAAGTCAAGCCAGACAACTTGACGCCTCTATTCTAACAAAAAGAGGCCAATGTTTGCCGAGTCCACTGAAAAAATAGGCCTCTTACTTTTAATGAAATGAAAACCGAGGAATCTCTCGTTAATTTGAGCGAGTTCCTCGGTTATTTTGTATTTATTAAGGTCATAATTCGTTTCATATTGACCACGAAGATGGTTGTTGCTGCCTGTAACTCCATGCTGAAAAGACCCGATGCTCTCGCGACATCAAAGCCATGTCTCTGTTTTAGTTCGGCATTCTTTGCTTCGATTTTATAGCGATGTCTGGCCATTTCTTTAAAATAAGGTGTTTCCTGAAATTTCTTCTGGAAAAGATGGTCGTCACTCTTAATGGCTATTGAATAAGTTTTAGACTTTGCCCCCTCCTTATAACATCCTTCCTTGGAAAGGCAACTCTTGCACTTCTCAATGTCAAAGTAATGAGTGACAACTTGATTCTTATTTTGATGTTTTTTCCCTGTCCTTGCTTTGCGAACAGCCATGTGTCCTTCTGGACAGACAAATAGCCCTGCATCTTTATTAAATTCAAACGCATCCTCTTCTTTACGGTAACCTTTTGAAACAGAAGGATTCAGTTTTGAAACCAAATGAATCTTTTCTTTGCGAGCTAGTTGAATATTGTCCTTTCCTGAATAAGCCGCATCACCAATAATAGTCTCGATGTCCAGACTATTTTCCTTTGTTTTGGCATATAACTCAGGTAAATATTTCCCATCGCTTTGTTCACCAGAAGTGACCACGCAAGCAGTAATAATCCGTTCATCCGTCATAGCGATATGACTTTTATATCCATAGAAAGAGGTGTCGGCTGTCTTATGTCCAAGCCTAGCCTCCTCTTTAACAGAAGCTTCCAAGTGTTCTAAGTCGTCCTCGACAGCCTCTTTTAGGTAATTGAACTTTTGAGACACAGCCGGTAGAGCTAAGAGTTCCTCGTATTTTTCAACCACAGCCATTAACTCCTCTGTATATGTCAACTCTGCTTCGAGGTTATCTTCTTGAGGTTTCTTTGGAAATTCTATTTTGATATCTTCTGAATGTTGATAAATTGTTTTACGTAAAGCTTTTGAACGCTCTCTAAGGATTTCTTGGGGTTTCTTATGATTATAATGAGATTTGGTGTGAGTGGCATCCACAATGAGGATTTTACTCTTAATCAAGTTATGTTCGAATGCAATTTGAACAGACTTCTGAATCAATACATCAAGCAGTTTGTCATCTTTAATTCTTAGCTTTCTAAATTTTGTCAGAGAGGATGGCTCGATAACAGAATCCTCAGGAGCCAGACCAAGAAAAAATTTAAAGGCCATATCTGACAAGGAACGTCCTACCACATCTACATCTGATAACTTATAAATATCTTTTAACAAGAGATATTTGAACATCATAATCGATGAATAAGCTTTACGCCCAAAATCGGGACGATAATTCTTTTCTAGTTCATCATAAATAAAGCTAAAATCACAGAGTTCAGTTAGCTGACGTAAAAAGTGGGTTTTAGGAACCACGATATCATATAAACTAGAATAAGGACTGACATCCATAGTTAACTGATTATCAAGCATTATTTTACCTCATCTCTAGTATAACAAAAAAGCCATCAATTTGATGACTTTTTCAGTAGGCTCATGTTTGCCATCAACCTCTTTCTTATCGTTCATTCTTTTTGCTAAGTAAGATGAATACTTTACCTATGACTTACTATCTTCAGCCTAGTTTACCCATTCACCATTACCATTTACACGATAACCATCTGGTGTCGTTGTGCTGACTGCCAAAGCTCCTGAACCATATGCATAGTACCAGTATTGACCAACTTTAAACCAACCTGTCTTCATGATACCTGATTGATCAAGATAATACCAGGTACCATTTTCCTTATACCAGCCTGTCTTCATAGCTCCTGAGCCATCGAAGTAGAACCATCTGCTACCATCTGTTCCCCAGCCTGTAAACATCGCGCCAGAACTATCAAGGAAATACCATGTTCCATCAACTTCTACAAATCCAGTCTGCATGACACCTAAATCATTCAAGTAGTACCATTTACCACCCGTTTTCACCCAGCCTGTCTTCACATCACCAGACTCATAAAAATACCATTTTCCATTAGACTTCACCCAGCCAGACTGACTAGATGTAGATGTTCTAAAATCTTTCAGCGGTTTTTCTACAACCGTAGCTTTACTTTTAACGGTTGAAAGGTTTGAGGCAGTCACTTCTGTATACTGAATAGCAGAGCCATATCCACCAGCCAATTCCTCTGAAGAAGCGTCATCACCTAAAGCTAACGAAATCGTTGCTACTTGCTGAGAACTAGCTGCATTTCTAAAAGCCGCGAGACCCACATAGGTAAATTTAGAATTAATCAAAACCTCATAATAACCTGTAAATTCTTTAGAGGTTCCACCCTTCTTTTTCGCTACATAATTCGCCTTCTCAGCATGCCAGTTTTCAATTGCTTTTAGAAAACCTTCATAGTTCACATCTAACGCTTCTCCTCTTATGCTATTACTAGATGGAAAAGCAGTCCAGATTTCTTTAGTAGAAAGACGCTCAGGTTTCAGAGCTACTGACACTTCAGTAGCGCGTACAAAAGCAGTTTTCTCAAGATCAGTAGACCATTTAATAGGGACATACTTATCTACCAAACCTTCATCAGCTGCTTCCTTACGAATTTTATTGATTGCATCCAAAATAGATTGTTTATTTGGAGTCAAAAATTCTCCCTTGATTCCAACCAAAACGTTGCCACTAGAAGGTTTTAGCACCTCTGAGGTCAATACATGTTCATTTTTACCATTAACAGATTGTGTTGCCACCAGTCTGTCATTAGCAAAAACATCATTTGTCAAAACTGCTCCAGCCAAAGTCAAAGCCAAGGCGCTAGCAAAAACAATTTTCTTCATCTTTTTCTCCTTTTATCCTTTAGATAGGACAGGTATTTTCACTATTAAATTATATCATATTTCCCTACTCTTTGCCCGTTTCTACCAATGTTATAAGGTAAATACTATTCCCCAAAAAGTAGAAATTCCTATCCTTTTATTTCACAACAAGCTCATAACGTGTCTTACTGGTAAAGGTTTGACCGGCTTTGAGAATGACTTGGTCTTTAAGGTCACTGTGAATGGCATCTGGTAAAGCTTGCGCTTCAAGGGCAATTCCATTGTGCTGCACCATTGGCCGACCTCCTATGATGACACTTTCATCCACAAAGTTTGCTGTGTAGACCACAAAGCAAGGGGCCTCTGTCTTGAAAAGCAGGAAGCGACCTGAATTTTGGTCATAAAGGAAACCAGCATTGTCATGACCTGCAGGAAGGGCAAATGGATGATCCAAACCTGATACCAGCTGGATTTGCTCATCTTCTTCTGCAAAGATGTCTTTCAATAAGGCACCATTGTAGATGTGTTTAACCACATCACGATTGGCATCTGGAATTTTGGCAGGAACGCCGTCGGGAGCGATTGGATAGATTCCCTCTGTGTTTAGCTGAAAGACATGACGGTCAATCGTCTGCGTGAAATCACCAGACAAGTTGAAATAGCTGTGGTTGGTTGGATTGACCAGCGTATCCTGATCGGTCGTTACCTTGTAGCTGATTTCATAGGCACCAGTTTCTTCCAAGTGATAACTAATCCAAATCTTGAGATTACCAGGGAATCCTCCTGTCCCATCTGTACGCTCTGTATAAAGGGTCAAGCCATGGTCGCTCACTTCAACTAGTTCAAACAATCTGGAATCCCAACCAGTTGAACCACTGTGGTTACAGTTGCTAGCATTGTTGACTTCCAGATGATAGGTCTTGCTATTCAGCTCAAAGATCGCACCTGCAATACGTCCCGCCACAGGACCTACGCTCGCTCCATGCTTAGGACTATTGCCTACATAGCTATCAAAGTCATCAAATCCCAAAATAACGTTGGCAAAATTTCCAGCCTTGTCAGGCGCGACATAACGCAAGATAGTCGCACCATAAGTCATGACTTCAAGCTGGTAGCCACCGTCCGTCTCAAAGCGATAGGCCAAGACATCCTTGCCCTCAACATTTCCAAATACACGCTCTGTGTATGCTTTCATTCTATTCTCCTTTTACTATTTCTATCAAGCAAACAAACCATAGAAAGCCTACTGACAATCTATGGTTTACTTGTATGATTTACAAATCCTCTTGTCAAGAATTCATAAACACTGTCTTACTTTTGGTATTCGTGAATAATCACACCTTGTACCACACGGTTTACTGTACCTGTAGGAGACGGTGTATCAGGTTTATTTTCTACCTTGAGTGAAGTCAATAGGGCAAAGAGTTGGGCATAAACGATGTAAGGGAAGACACGGTAAATATCATTCAAAACACCTCCACAACCAAGTGCCACTTCTTTGACATTTTCAAGACCAAAGGCTTGATCACTCAAAAGCACAACACGACGAGCAATCTGATCACCCGCAACTTCACGAACCAAGTCCAAGTCGTACTTGCGAGTATAGTCTGTCGTTGTACCAAAAACCAAAACAACTGTATCTTCGTTGATCAGTGATTTTGGACCGTGACGGAAGCCAACTGGACTTTCATACATGGTCGCAACTTGGCCAGCTGTCAATTCCAAAATCTTGAGCTGAGCTTCATGAGCAAGACCAAAGAAAGGACCAGCGCCTAGATAGATGACACGGTTAAAGTCTAGGTCAACAAGTTCTTTGACATCTTCTGCATTGTCTAGAATTTTACGAGCAAGACTAGATACAACTTCAAAACGTTCAGCTTTCACAGCAAATTCTGTAGGATCAAAAACCAAGAGAGCTGTCAACATCATAGACGTAAAGCTAGAAGTCATAGCAAAGCCAGCGTCATTAGAAGCAGCTGGTTGTAACAGCAAGAGATTACGGTCATCACCGTGGGCTTGAAGAGCCAACTTACCGTCCGCTGCACAAGTAATCGTCACTTGATAAAGCTCATCCACCAAGGCCTTGGCCAAATCAACAGTTGCAACACTTTCAGGCGAATTTCCACTACGGGCAAAGGAAACAAGGACAGTTGCCACATCTTTTTTCAAATAAGTTTCTGGATTGGCAACGATATCTGTTGTCGCAATAGCATTGAAATTCCATTTGCGTTCGTCATAGACTTCCTTAAAGTAAGGCACCAAGGTATCTCCTACATAGGCAGAAGTCCCCGCACCTGTCAAGATTACCTTGATATAGTCATGTTTATCAGCAATCCCTTGTAGGAAGGCTGCAATTTCTTCACGTTTTGCTTGATAAGATTCAAAAGCTTCTTTCCAGACATCAGGCTGTTGGTAGATTTCACGTGTAGTGATTTCTGCACCCAATTCGAGCAAGTCTTCTTTTGTATAATGTAGCATTGAATTCCTCTTTTTCTATTAAAGATGGGAATAGGAGTAAGCCCCATTCCCATGTATATTCTATATAAGATGCTCTAATGATTTTCACGTTGTCACATGAATTGAATCGAGTTCCAACTAAAATCTTTGGGAAAAAGACCGATTATCGTCGGAGCATCGCTCCATCCTCCTATCGCCTATTTTCCCTGTGATTTTCACGTTGTCACATCGTATACTCAATGAAAATCAAAGAGCAAACTAGGAAGCCAGCCGCAGGCTGCTCAAAGCACTGCTTTGAGGTTGCAGATAGAACTGACGAAGTCAGTAACATATATCTACGGCAAGGCGACATTGACGTGGTTTGAAGAGATTTTCAAAGAGTATTATTCATCTTCGTCATCATCGAAGCCCGCTAACAGGTCATTGACTTTCACAATGCTTTCTGCAGCACGGCTCTTGTAGTCCGCATCTGCGCCTGTAAGGCTCGCATTGATAAATTCAATCACCATTGGAAGATTCATCCCTGCATAAAGTTCGATGTCACGACCTTCCATGATCAAACGGCTTACCACGTTACATGGTGTTCCACCGAGAAGATCCGCAAAAACTAGGAAATCATCTAATCCTTCAATAGCAGCTTCAAATTTTGCAGTAAATTCTTCTGGGCCATCTTCTGGAAGAAGAGCCACTGCATGAATGTTGTCTTGTGGACCCATGATCATTTCAGTGCTACCTTTAAGTTCTTCACAGAAGCGACCATGACTCACCAAAATTAATGATTTAGCCATAAATTATGCGCCCATTCCAAGTACAAATTTACCAAAGGCAGAAAGAGCCAAAGCAAGTACGATAATAATACCGATAGCTTTAGTAGAGTTCATACCTTTCTTACCAAGCAACCAGAAGATAAAGGCAGTAAAGATTGCTGGAAGCAAGCGTGGGAAGATTTGGTTCAAGATGTCTTGGAAGTCAATCATCTTCTCACCGATTGCCCATTTGTAAGAAATTTCAAAGTTGATCATTGTTGCTACAAGAGCACCCATCATGAAGACACCAAGTACAGATGCAGCGTCAATCAAAGCTGTCAAGGTACTTTGCATGTTGTTGATAAGGTTAACCCCTTCTTTGTAGGCAAATTCCAACTGTTTCCAACGGAAGATGTCATAAGCAACTGCAACTGCGATCCAAAGGAAGATACCCCAAGGTTGACCACCGATAGCCATAGTTGCTGCGATAGATCCCATGATAGCAGGTACAAGTGAACCAAAGATTGTATCTCCAAGAGGAGCGAATGGTCCCATCAAACCTGTCTTGATACCATTAACGGCATCTTTTGAACCTACACCATCTTTTTCTTCCATGGCAAGATCAAAACCAGCGATAATGGTGTGGAAGAATGGTGAAGTATTGAAGAATTGAGTATGAACTTTCATCATTTCTTTCAATTCAGGAGTTCCATCTCCATACATTTTACGCAATTGAGGCAAGATCATGTAAAGGTAACCAGAAGCTTGCATACGTTCGTAGTTCCAACCCAATTGGAAAGTAAACAAGCTACGTTTATTGATTTGGTTAAAATCTTCTTTTGTAAGTTTATAATTAGAATTCGTCATCTTCGATTTCCCCACTTTCTGATGGTGTAGAAGGTGCTGCTACAGCTACTTTTTGGCTATTTTTGAAGTGAAGCACTGCAAGGAAGATACCTACGATAGAGATACCAATCATAGACAAACCTTTGAAGTTGTTCACGAAACCAATTTTTTCAGCAACATCTTTCGGTAGAGTGCCTACGATACCAGCAACAGCGCCACCAAGACCAGTTACATATGAGTAAAGAACAGTCAACATAGCTGTCAAACCAAATCCCATAGCAAGGTAGTGAAGGTTACGTTTAACTGGAAGGTAACGAAGCAAGATTGCAAATCCAAGACCTGGAAGCATACGTCCTGCGAGTGTCAAACCATCTGCAACCCATTGGTATTTTGTAACGAAATCTACTACGTGTTGTACAAATTCACCACCAAAAGCAAGCGCAAAGAAGACTGGAAGGGCACGAGATAGAGCCCAAGGAATCGCACCAAGTAGGTAGTTGCGTTCAATACCTTTATAGTCAAAGCGTTCGATTGCAGCATCCACACGGTGAGCAAAGAAAGTAGTTGTCATACGTCCAAGAACGTCGAAGTAAGTCAAGAGAGTTGCTACTGGCACAGCGATTGTTGTAATCGCAAGTGCTGTATCAATTCCTTGTGAAACAGAGAAGGCTGTCGCAAGAACTGCACCAGAAGTTGCGTCAATACGAGAAGCACCACCGAAGGTACCAACCCCAAGAACGAATAGTTGCAAGTTACCACCGATAAGTAGACCAGTAGTCACATCTCCCATGATTAAACCAGTAATGAAACCAGCAAATACAGGGGAACCTGCAGATGAAACGATCGTCAACTCATCACAGATTTGATAAGCTGAGTACAAAGTGAGAAGTAAAATTTGCCACCATTGTATCATAACAATGACCTCCTAAAAATTTTTTCCTATTTTAATAAGCTCAAAAAGTCTGAAATTGGATCATTTGGAACCATTTGAGCAGTAAGTTTAACACCTTTTTCTGCCAGTTTGTGGAAGTCTTCCACATCCTTATCTACTACGTTGATAGAACGTGTGATGGCGCGAGTTTCTGGTGTTTGAGACATATTCCCAACATTAAGGGTTTCAAGTGGTACACCTGCTTCGACCAAACCAAGGAAGCGGTCTGGTTTGCGAGCCACGATAAAGAGACGTTGGCTATCGTATTTTCCAGCAAGAATATTGGCTGCCGCTTTTTCAATTGGCAAAATACTCAATTTCACACCTGGTGGTGTCGCAAGTTTCAAACCACTCTTTTCAACGTCGTTGTTGACAACTTCGTCATCTACAACCATAATACGCGAAACATTTAGTTTTCCAGCCCATAGATTGGCTACTTGTCCGTGGATCAAACGTCCATCAATACGGCATCCTACAATTGTCATAAGTTTTCCCCCTTTATGTGTTTTAGTGTAGGTTTTCGAGTTAAATGAATCTCTTCTTTATATTCACCCTCTGTTTCAAAGATGATGATGCGGTTGGCCCCTTCCTTGAGGTAGCTATGAGGAATATAAAGCGAGAGGGTCGGGCCGACGTTCCAAAAACGTCCTAGATTCTGCCCATTGACAAAGGCAACCCCCTTACCAAACTCAGACAAGTCTAGGTAAGTATCTTTTGGCTCTTGGACTGTAAAGTCATAAGCGTAAAAAGCTGGTTGTCCTTGATTCCATCCTTTTGAAAAATCAATTTTCTCAGGATTATCTAGTGGGAGTGGATAGTGTTTCCAGTTTAGTAAGAAGTGCAAATCCTTACAAACCCCTGTCCGAATTCCCTTACGTTGCGTATCTGCTAAGAACTTATGTCCATAGTTGACACGCCCCATATTTTCTACCAAGATATCCAATCTAGACAGCGCTTTCTTTTCACCTTGATAAAAAATATCTTCCCCAATCTCTGTCTGATATTGGGTTTTGACCCATTGACCATCGACATAAAGCTGGGCCCTATCTCGACCATCAATGATACGAAGTCTTTCTTCTTCTGCATCCCAGTTTGTTTCTGTTCGATAGAGTAGGTAGCCATAACTTTGTCCCAATTCCTCCATCTTTTTAGGATAGAGACTTTCTACAGGACTTGACAAGCTATCTAAGGTTTCAAACAAGGAAACTTTTTCAACTAGTGGAATAGCATCCAACTCCATACTCTCTTTGTAGAGTGGTTCCAACTGCGGATACTCTGGAAAATGTGTTGCCATCATCTTCTTGACCGCCAGATATTTGGCAGTTGGATTTCCTTCTTCATCCAGAAGGGCATCGTAATCATAGGATGTGACTTGTGGCAAGTCCAAAGTCCCTCGAGCCGAGCAACCATTCATGAAGCCAAAGTTTGTACCACCGTGGAACATGTAAAGATTGATGGAACCTTGCTCCAAAACCTCTCGAACTGCATCTGCCAATTCCTTAGGATCCCGTGTGATAATCGGTTCTTTCCAACGATTGAACCAGCCATCCCAGAACTCCATACACATGAGTGGCCATTTTTTGCCATGTTCATCAAAGAATTCCTGCATCTGTGAAAAGTTGTACGGAGCTTTAGAACCAAAATTTCCTGTCACAAAGAGATCATCTTCGATTAAGGTTCCTGCTTTCAGAGTAGCTCGCCATGGACCATCTGATGTGAAGAGGGGACAGGTTACGCCACGCTCTTCCATCAACTGTCGAATTGCTCTCAGATAAGCCTTATCTTCTCCATAAGAACCATACTCATTTTCAACCTGCATCATGAGGATATTGCCACCCTTGTCCAACAAATGTGGAACCAATCGTGACAAGAGCTGGTCATAGTAGCGACCGACAGCTTCAATATAAGCAGGATCTGAGGAACGAATCCTCATGTCTTTGGTTAAGAGCCAGGCTGGTAAGCCACCGAATTCCCATTCCGCACAGATGAAGGGTGACGGACGAACGATAGCGTAGAGACCCAAATCTTGCGCTGTCTGGAGAAATCGCTCCAAATCCAGAGCTCCTTCAAAGTGAAACTCACCCTCACGAGACTCGTGTAAATTCCAAGCCACATAAGTCTCTACTGTATTAAAACCAAGAGCCTTCAAGTTATAGAGCGAATGATACCAATCTTCTGGAGGAACCCTAAAATAATGAATGGCGCCAGATAAAATCTTAAATGATTTTCCATCGAGATAGAAATCATCTCGTATCTCAAATCGTGTCATATTCTTACTTTTTGACATTTTAGGTTTACGCTTTCATTTGTTGATATATTGAATATAACTCAATACACTACATTTGTCAATAGCTTTTCACAATTTTTTTCATTTTTCCCCAACTTTTACACAAAAAACTTATAAAGATATAAAATTTACAGACATATAGCTTCAAACAGGTGGCATGTATAAAAATGTATAAAACCTCCTATTTTTTATGTAAATTAACCTTATAGCCTATTATTCTAATTTTTTTATTCAAAAGACTACTATTCTTTCCGGTTTTATGGTAAAATCTTTAACGGAGAAGGAAAATCGAGGTGAAATTATGGCAATTCCAAAGTATCAATATATAAAAGATGAATTAAAGAACAAAATCATTTCTGGCCAATTCGCTAGTGGAGATAAATTTTACACTGAAGCTGAATTGATTGCTATGTATGATGTAAGTTCTATCACAGTTGTCCGCGCCTTAAACGACCTTGCCAAAGATGGCTATATTGTCCGCCAACAAGGAAAGGGTACATTCGTTTCACGCGCACGCAAACACAAACTCGTAGAGTTTTCTGATGTAGAAGTTTTTGAAACTAAAGATGATAAAGTGACCGTCCTTTCTATTGAGCGTGGAAACAAACTAAGCTACTTAGAAAAACTTGGACTACGCGGTAACCAATTCTACTACAAGATTGAACGCGTACGCGAAACAAATGGTGTCGTATACATCTATCATACATCTTATATTCCAGAACAATACATCAACGCAAATTATCCAAATCTTGAATATTATAGCTCTATCTATAACCGTTTCAAATTGGATTATCACATCCACATGAATGATGAACATTTTGAAGAAATTAATGAAATAGCATTTCCAACTCCAGAACATGCGGCTTCAGTCCTCGGAGTCGATGAACAATTCCCTAGCGTTTTACAAACCAAGACTACTAAATTAGAGTCTACTGGTCAGGTTCTCGCTTACAGCGAAACTTATAAACGAGCGGATTACTACAAAATCAAATTCATTTCATGTGACCGTGATCACTAAGAAGAAAGCCTGAGCCTAATCGCTTGGGCTTTTTTCTATGATTATTATATGACATTAAAAATATATTTTCTATATGTCAATTAAGATAAACTAAATTTGTTTAAATTTTACTAAAATATAGGTAATTTTTATCAAAAATACTTGAAGACAAAATAAAAATCGAAGTTCTGCTACTCCTATAAATAGAGTAATAGTACTTCGATTTTTTCTAATTATCCTAATCCAAGACGTTCAAAAATATCATCCACTCGTTTAGTGTAATAAAGAGGGTTGAAAATTTCGTCGATTTCTTCTTGTGTGAGGCGTGATGTCACCTCTGGATCTGCTTCTAGCAGTGGTTTAAAGTCGACTTGATTGTCCCAAGAGTAGGCCGTTTTTGGTTGCACCAAGTCATAGGCTTGCTCACGAGTCATGCCTTTTTCAATCAAAGTCAACATAGCCCGTTGGCTGAAGATAAGACCGAAAGTTGAGTTCATGTTGCGGATCATGTTTTCTGGGAAGACTGTCAAGTTCTTAACGATATTCCCGAAACGGTTGAGCATGTAGTCAATCAAGATGGTCGTATCCGGTGTGATGATGCGCTCAGCTGATGAGTGAGAGATATCACGCTCATGCCAGAGAGCGACGTTCTCATAGGCTGTAATCATATGACCACGGATAACACGCGCAAGACCTGTCATGTTCTCAGAACCGATAGGGTTGCGTTTGTGAGGCATTGCTGAAGACCCTTTTTGACCTTTGGCAAAGAACTCTTCCACTTCGCGTTGCTCAGATTTTTGTAGACCACGAATTTCTGTTGCCATACGTTCGATTGAAGTCGCGATGCTGGCAAGAACTGCAAAGTACTCAGCGTGAAGGTCACGAGGAAGTACCTGTGTAGAGATTTCTTGAGCACGGATACCAAGCTTGTCACAGACGTATTGCTCTACAAATGGTGGGATGTTGGCAAAGTTACCAACCGCACCAGAGATCTTACCAGCTTCCACACCAGCAGCCGCATGCTCGAAACGCTCGATATTGCGCTTCATTTCGCTGTACCAAGTCGCTAATTTAAGACCAAAGGTTGTAGGCTCAGCGTGCACACCGTGGGTACGACCCATCATGATGGTAAACTTGTGCTCCTTAGCCTTATCAGCGATGATGTTGGTGAAGTTTTCAAGGTCACGACGAATGATGTCGTTGGCCTGCTTGTAGAGGTAACCGTAGGCCGTGTCCACCACGTCGGTAGAAGTCAAACCATAGTGGACCCACTTGCGCTCTTCACCAAGAGTCTCAGAAACCGCACGCGTAAAGGCAACTACGTCATGGCGAGTCTCCTGCTCAATCTCCAAAATACGGTCGATGTCAAAATCAGCTTTCTCGCGAATCAAAGCCACATCTTCCTTAGGGATTTCCCCCAACTCAGCCCATGCCTCGTCAGCTAAGATTTCCACCTCAAGCCAAGCACGATATTTATTTTCTTCACTCCAAATGTTCGCCATCTCAGGGCGAGAGTAACGGTTGATCATGTTGTTTCTCCTTAAAATTAACTTTACTATTTTCTTCTTTTTTTATTTATTCTATTTTTTAATTTCCTTTGGAAATTATCCTTCACTTCATCATCTGACATTACTTTAGAAATTTCTTCGTTCTTTATCCAATAAATACTTGGTGTAATGCCATCATTTATAAATTTCAACTTTCGAAATGTGTAAATAATTTCCAAAATATAAATTATCAAAGAAAAGTTGGCTAAACATATTTTAATAAAATCTACAATAGAATACTCTTCTTGTCGAACCCTTCCTTGATGGCGGTCTTCAAAAATAATTTTTTGATTATCATAATCAACTTGGGAGCTGAAGTGTTGGATTGCATTCCTGATTTTATTGTTTAAATTATTTACGGGTTTGCTAAATGGCTCTGAAACATCAAGATAAGCTTGTCCTGGATTGTACTGATTAACTTTATTAAATTTACTTGGTATGCTCTCTAGATTATTGTGATAACTTCGTCCATTACAACAATTATCATAACCATTTCTTGCAAAAATGTTATTCAATGCAATAACAAGGTTGATATTATCGAGAATCCATTCATAACTTGAAGCATAAAAATCATTTAACTTTTTATAGTTCGCTGCAGACACCCCACTACTAGCTTGATCTAAGCGATTATATCCATTAGAATTTAGCAAAGTAACTACGGGAATCATGATAGAGTAAATACCTGAAAACGTTTCAAGTATTTCAAAAGCTTTACGCTCAACCGTATCAAAATCTCTCTCAATATGATCTATATACCTAATAATTTCATCTCTATGTTCCTCAGAAGAATATATTTTTTTAGCTAAAGAAGTGTATTCTGCTAATGTACCATTTCCAAGAATATTACTGATTCCTGAGGTTGTCAAAAACATCTGGTGTAAGACCATCGTCGCATCACTAACATTCTTTACTTCTCTAAACGGGGTTAAATGCTTATTTTCATCTAATAATTTCTTTAAATCACGATACAAATATTTTTCTTGTTTATTCCAAAACAAATTGAACAAACGAAGAATATTGTTAAATTTTCCTTCCGTAACAAAGTCTGCAAACTTCATTGCTTTAGAAATCTCTGTCACACCACCATACTCCGAGTCACTTTTCAATTTATCCAAACGCATTGCTTGGTTGAGGAATGGTGAGGACAATATTCCATCTATGACAGTCTCTTTTAAATATAGTTTATTTGTTGGAAATTCTGAGGAAACATCTAAACGCCAAATAGGTAATTTTGTATATTTTTGATAGTTAGGAGCTTCTTCATTTAGCTCTGTAGCGTTTTTTAAAATTAGTTCAAAAGGTTCAAATTTTACCTCACCACTAATCGGTGTTTTGCAGTCTTTACATTCAAATTGGAAAGTAGCAGGATATACTCCCATTTGAATACCTAACTCATAGCATTTTTCACACGTTATACATAAAATATGCTTTGGATAAATCATTTAACTTATCTCCCTTGATTTTCTATAAATTAAAACTACACCAACAGTCGTCGAGAACCTGTCTTACACTCCAAACTCCTCTTTCCCTATCGCCACAGACGGATAGTGTCCAAGTTCATTCAAGTTGGTATCCAGTGGTAAGTCGTAGATTACGAGATAGTTGTTAGGAAATTGAGCTATAAGTTCTTGGTACTTTTCTTGAACTTTGTCGTGATCAGCACTTGCAAAAACAACTTCCACAACAGCATTTTCCTTACTATCTTCTATAAATGCATTAACGATGAGTTGAATCATAAAACCTCCTAAATCGAAAGACCCTTCATATTTGCTTCCAGAATAGGCATCTTGACACCTAACTCCTTACCGGTCTGATAAACACTTTGACAACAATAGAAAATGTCCTGTTTATCATTATGCAAGGTCATGATTTTTCTTGTCAGCTCATTTTTCGCAAACATGATTTTCATGGCTTTTCCTGCAATCCATGAGGGAATTTTGTATGGTAAGAGTTCAGCCTTGTAAAGCTTCAAATTTACGCCACGTGCTTCTACGACTTTCAAAGCCTCTCGAATGGCCTTGATGGCTAATGATAATTCCGACGAACTATTCATCAAGTTTAGAGCTAGCTGTTCTGGATTTTCCAGATTCCCCGAACGTGCAGCTGTCGAAGTGACACCTGCGTTAATCGCCATATGAATCCAAATCCACTCGACCATATCATGAGGAACTTCCCACTTCAAATCTACAGAAGTCAGTAAAGCCGTCAGATCAGCATAGTTAGAAATCTGCGCTTTTTGCTCACCTTCTAGCATTAAATGGTCGAACAAGACACCATCTAAATGATTCTCCTGCATGTGACCTCCAGCAGTTGGAAAAGCCAGAATATAATCGTAGTCCCCTGCCCACTCCTCTACCTCTCTTCGAGTATCCCAGAAATTGCAGAAGAAAACGAGGGTGCCTTTGATATTATTTTTACGCAAGGTTTCCACAGCTTCTTTGACAAACCCATGACGAACACTCAGAAAAATAAAATCATATTCCGAATCAGCTTCTGCCACATGAACCTCATAGGTGTCGTGTTTATTTTTACCCTTAGAATGATAGCGACCATCTAGCAGATCAACCGACAACTCCTTCGGAGCAGTGTTTTTCTTACTGTCTCTCAATACATGTTCTACTTGGTGGCCTGCCTGTTGAAAAGCATAGGCATAAGTAGTCCCAATGACACCAAGTCCTAAAATCGCTATTTTCACTTAAAAATCAATCCCTTTCCCAAATTCCTCAACCTCATCTGGTTCACTACTAAACAAAGTCACATGTCCCATCTTGCGGTTGTGCTTCGCTTCTATTTTACCATACATGTGGAGGTGAGCGCTTGGATTTTCTGTGACATATTTTTCAGCAGCCTCAACGTGTTGACCGAGAACGTTGAGCATGACTGCTGGTGTATGTAGTTTGATAGCTGGCAATGGTGCTCCCAGAACTCCCAGAATATGAGTGTCAAACTGGGAGAAGTCGCAGGCTTCAATCGAGTAGTGCCCAGAGTTGTGTGGGCGTGGGGCGATTTCGTTGACAATGATGTCATCAGCTGTCGCAAACATTTCCACGCAAAGGGTTCCAGACAAGTTGAGTTGCTCAGCGATTCTCACTGCCATGGTTTTTGCTTTGGCTGCTAGACTTTCTGAAATGCGAGCTGGGACGATAGTCTTTGAAAGAATGTTGTTGCGGTGGATATTTTCCTGAACTGGGAAAACTGTCACATCCTTGCCATTTCCTGACATGATGACAGAAATCTCAAGGTCAAAATTGACAAATTCTTCCAAAACACAGTCTGCTGAGTCAGCTAGTACATAGGCTTCTTCCAAGTCTGCTTCTGAACGAATGACCTTTTGCCCATGACCATCGTAGCCACCAGTCGCAGTCTTAAGGACATAGTTTTTCGATAGATCGATATCTGCCAAATCTTGACTTGAAGTCACAACCTTGTAGGGTGCTACAGTGACTTGAGCCTTGTTTGAAAGAAAGTCCTTTTCAAAAATGCGATTTTGGGAAATGCGGAGCAGATCTGTCCCTTGAGGGAGTTGTCCATCCTTGATAACCGCATCCAAACCGTCAGCATCGACATTTTCAAACTCATAGGTGAGGACATCGCAACGCTCAGCCAACTGACGCAGAGCATCCACGTCATTATAAGGCGCCACGATGATTTCCGCCACGCAAGAGGCCGGGCAATCTGCCGCAGGATCCAGCGCTACAACCTTGTGCCCCATGTAGATAGCTGAGATGGCCATCATCTGACCCAGCTGACCGCCACCGATAATTCCGATTGTTTTAGATGAGCTCATTCGTTGACTCCTCTGCGATTTTTCCTTGTTCTTCTGCGAAATCTGCCAAAGCTGTCGCGATAGCCTGATCCTCTACTGAAAGAAGACGGAGGGCGAAGAGAGCCGCATTTGTCGCACCAGCTTCACCGATAGCCATAGTTGCGACTGGTACTCCACCTGGCATCTGAACGATGGAATAGAGTGAATCCACGCCACTAAGGGCACGAGATTTGACTGGCACGCCGATGACTGGAAGAGTTGTTTTGGCAGCTACCATTCCTGGCAAGTGGGCTGCGCCTCCAGCACCTGCGATGATGACCTTAATACCACGGCTACGGGCTTCTTCTGCATGCTTGAACATGAGGTCTGGTGTACGGTGGGCAGAGACAACTTTATTTTCGTAGGCTACACCGAAGCGGTCTAGGACTTCTGCTGTTTTTTGCATGGTTTCCCAGTCGGATTTTGAGCCCATGATGATGGAAATTACTGGTTTCATTTCTTCTCCTTTTTCCTCTTTTTCAACAATCACCTTAAGTTGTGAGGGACGGCAGCAGCCACCAAAGGTGTCTCATGCCTAAATTGGAAGCCCAAGGTCTTCCAATTTCCCTGAACGATTGGCTTATAATCCAATCGTTCTTTCACAACGGCGGTGATTGCTCTATATCAGCTCGCTAATGCTCGCAAATCAAACGACCATTATCGGTTTTGGCGACTGCGTCGCTTTTTCTTATACTTTTACTTTATGGCCTTGCTTCCGATATCTGTTCGGTAGAAGAGGCCTTCTGTGTTTTGTTTGTTAAGTTCGCTGTAGATGGTGTTTTGAGCTTCTTTGACGGTGTCGGCTGTGGTAACCAGCATATAGACACGTCCGCCGTTGGATAGCAGTGCTCTGCTATTTTCCGAAAACTTAGCCCCTGCATAGTAGGTGATGATGTCGCCTTCTGTCTTGGCTGGCAACTTGACACCTTTTTCATAGTCTAGCGGATAACCGTTGGATGCGACAACCACACCCAGAGTCACACCCTTGTCCGTCCACGTGATATTCGGCTCCTTGCCATCGAGAATATCCGTGATATTTTGCGCAAAGTCAGATGTTAAACGAGGCAGGATAATCTGAGTTTCAGGATCTCCAAAACGAGAGTTGAACTCAATGACTTTCGGTCCATCAGCTGTTAAGATAAGACCTGCGTAAAGAACACCAAGATAAGGACGACCTTCTTTGATCATGCCTTCAAGAACTGGCTTGATAATCGTGTCAACTGCTATGTCAACCACACTCTGTGGCAAGTGAGGAACTGGCGCATAGGCACCCATACCACCTGTATTAGGTCCCTTATCGCCATCATAGGCACGTTTGTGATCCTGAGCCGTTGGCATGATGTAGAACTTGTCGCCATTGACAAAGGCAAAGAGAGAGAACTCTTCCCCGTCAAGGAATTCCTCGATGACTACACGCGCACCTGAATCACCGAATTTATTATCCAAAAGCATCTCATGAGCTGCTTCGACTGCTTGCTCGACTGTCTCAGCAACAACGACACCTTTTCCAAGGGCCAATCCATCCGCCTTGACCACGATTGGAGCGCCTTTTTCTTCGATATAGGCCTTGGATTCCTCAAAATCAGAAAATGTGCCGTAGGCTGCTGTCGGAATGTCGTATTTGACCATGATTTCCTTAGCAAAATCCTTAGACCACTCCAGCTCAGCTGCAACCCTAGTCGGACCAAAAGCCTTGAGCCCAGCTTTGTTAAAATCATCTACAATCCCAGCAGCCAGGGCATCATCTGGACCGATGAAGGTCCAAGCAATATCGTTGACCTTTGCGAAGTCAATCAACTTAGAATGTTCGGAAATGGAGATATTTACCAATTCCAGACCATCCAGAGTCATCCCGTCATTTCCCGGAGCCACAAAGACTCTTTCAACGTCTTTTGACTCAAGCAACTTCTTAGCAATGGCATGTTCACGACCACCCGATCCGACAACTAACAGCTTCATCTTACAACCTCTTTTGCGAATTATTTACTAATATTATATCATAAATGTTCGTTATAATCTAATTATATCTACAAGTAGAAAAATACAACATAGAGTAAACTTACTGAAGCTAGTTCATTTTTTAAATCTTTAAACACTTAATGAGGCTGGGACAAAAAAATTTTGACTTTAGAAATTCTATAAGATAAATTCTTAGACTTGGTAAATGAAATAAAAAAAAAGCGAACAAGAAAAAATTCTGATTGTCAGAAAACTATCTTTGTTCGCTTTTTATATTTAAGGCTAGACTTTTGTCCCAAGCTCATTAAGTGCAGAATATCTCTAAAGTATGTAGCCATGTTTGTTCATGATTTTCATTGAGTATAAGACTACTCAAAAATCCTCGGTTCATAACGAACCGGGGATTTTTAAAATTATTGAATGTGTAATCTGGATTCTTCCTCTGCTAATTGAACTAAATTTAAATGATTATACTTTTGAACATGTTTTATTGGATATGTATCATAGACATACTCAATAAATCCGTTCCAATAAAGATTCCTTGTCTTATCAATTACATCATCAATTATCGCTTGTGTTTCTCTATCTAAATCAGGATAGTCTAGCCGTTCCCTATCATTTTTAGATTGAACTATGTACTTTGTTGTACCAAATGCTGATTGCTTTTTCACAATACTCAATTCCTTATCTTCATCAGCTGCATCATAAACATCTGAAACAAAAGGTCCAAAATGATCAAATTTCCATTCAATATCAGTTAACTGCCTGTGTTTTCTCTTAGCCATTTCCCAATCAACCAAGTACACTAACTTCGTTGTTCTTGTTTTAGTTAATTCTTCAGGAATGGGATAGTTTTTTACTATATAGCGTAATACTTGATCTACCATATTTTTCATTATTAATTTCCTCTTAATTTATTATCCATAAGTTGATATAGATACTCCATCATATCAGAATCTAATTTACTTTTCAATTGTTTCTCACTTAAATTCGCGATTCTAGAATTTATAGATTCGATAACAATAACGCCTATAGACTTATCCCTATTCTTGTCCTTCACATTTTTTATATAAAATGCGCGGCTTTTCATTTTTAAATGTCTTAGTGTTTCAGGAACCATATTCATTTCACTAGCAAAATAATCAATGTTTTCAGTATAGCTTGCTTCAGGAATAGCCTCCACATAAAAATCATCATCCTTTGTTTCCCAACATTTGGAAATATAGCCCTGATCATGTGGATACGAAGGGCGACTATGCTCTTTAAAGCGATTTGATGTACTATATCGAGCTACAATTTCAAAGTCTTTATCAATACTATTTCTATAATATAATGATATTCTATCTGATTCCGTTAACCCTAATTTTCTATAAAGCATGATTAAAAAATATTTTTGATTATCTTCAATTGTTAAGGCATAAAATTCATTTTCATTTTCAAGACGCTCTTTTTCTTGTCTAGCTCTTTCGACTTCTTCTTCTAATTGTTGAATTTTTTGAACATGTTTTATATCATTTTTATATTCAAAAAAAGTTTGAGCTGCAATTAAAAGTAAAATTATAATTATTAGAATCAGAACTCCCCACCAATGCTTCATCAAAACTTGTAAAGGCAATATTGGCAAAGACAATAATATTGGAATTACAATTATAAAATATTTAGGAAATAATTGTTTTACATAATTTTTTATCCCTACCTCCTCTTTTACATAATTCCACCATTTAAACCAATTACTATCATTTTGTTGCTCAGGCATAACTTGTCCAATCTATATAATTACATCTTGTTCAAAATAATTATAACAGAACCTATTCAAAATTTCATAGTTAGACGATAAATTTACAAAATAAAACAACCAACTTTTAGCTGATTGCTTTTCGCTATTTATTAACTTCTTAATGTCTAAAATGTCTCACGCCTGTGAAGACCATGGTCAAGCCATACATGTCCGCCGCTTCGATAGACTCTTGGTCACGGACGGACCCACCTGGCTGGATGATAGCCTTGATACCTGCTTTGGCAATTTCTTCCACGTTATCCGCAAATGGGAAGAAGGCATCCGAAGCAAGCACAGCGCCATCCAGACGGTCTTTGGCTTGGTCAATAGCGATACGAACAGAGGCCACACGGTTAGTTTGACCTGGACCAACACCCAGTGTCATGTGGTCGTTGGTTACAATGATACCGTTTGATTTTACATACTTGATAGCCTTCCAAGCGAACTCAAGAGCAGTCGCCTCTATCTCAGTTGGCTGACGTTTGGTCACCACTTGCCAGTCAGCTGGGCTTTCCTTGACCACGTCTTGGTTTTGCACCAGAAGTCCACCGACAACACCTGTGTATTCTGCTTCTACTTCGCTAGCCTCTTGAGCATCAAATGGCAAGGCAAGGATACGCAAGTTTTTCTTTTTATTGGTCAAAATGGCTAGCGCTTCATCCGTATAGCTTGGTGCAATGATGATTTCAAGGAATACACCATGCATCTTCTCAGCTGTCGTAGCATCCACCTCACGGTTGAGAACGACAATCCCACCAAAGATAGAAACTGGATCAGACTCATAAGCGTAGTCCCAAGCAGTCTCGATGTCATCAGCCTGACCGATTCCACATGGGTTCATGTGTTTGAGAGCCACAACGGTTGGACGGTCTTTAAAATCACGGATGATACGGATTGCAGCATCAGCGTCACGGATATTGTTAAAAGATAATTCCTTACCGTTAAGCTGTTTCGCTGAAGCAATGGAGTAATCTGTCGGTAAGGCTTTTTGATAGAAGTCCGCATCCTGCTGAGGATTTTCCCCGTAACGCATTGCTTGTTTAAGATCATAAGTCAAGGTCAGTTTTTCAGGCTTGCTTTCGCCGACCTGAGCTGTAAAATACTCTGCAATCAAGGCGTCATAAGCCGCTGTGTGACGGAAAACCTTGGCTGCCAAACGTTGACGCGTTTCGTAAGTCGTTTCACCATTGGCTGACAACTCGTCCAAAACCACTGTATAGTCAGCAGGGTCTACCACAACCGTCACGCTGGCATGGTTTTTAGCTGCTGAACGAAGCATAGATGGCCCACCGATATCAATGTTTTCAACTGCATCAGCGTAAGTCACGTCTGGTTTAAGAATCGTTTCCTTGAAAGGATAGAGGTTGACCACTACAAGGTCAATCAATTCGATATTATTATCCTTAGCTGCTTCCAAGTGACTAGCCAAATCCCGACGAGCGAGAAGAGCACCATGGATATTTGGATGAAGGGTCTTAACACGACCGTCCATCATCTCCGGAAAACCAGTCACATCATCGATGGCAATGGTGTCTACTCCTGCATTATCAAGGGCAACCTTGGTCCCACCTGTCGAGATGATATCCCAACCAAGTTTTTTGAGTTCTTGGGCAAATTCGACAATGCCCGCTTTGTCTGAGACGCTGATTAAGGCGCGTTTAGTCATGTTTTTTCCTTTCATTTTCAAACTCTCTACCTACGAATTTTTCGATTCATAAAGTGTAGGGAGACGATTACCAAGACTCCCAAAATTACTGTCAGTAAAAATCTCCCCCAATAGGGAATCTCTGGGAACAAAAAATTTACTAGTAAACGTAGAATGATTACCAAGGTAATCAAGGCAAGTGTTTCCAACCATTTTTTCATTTACTTGTCCAACAATTCTCTAATAACTTCTGGATACAACTTGTACTCTGCCTCATGAATCCGAGTTTCAAAACTTTCAATGGTATCATCAGCCAACCGTGGTACACGTACTTGTTTGATGACCTTTCCTGTATCCACACCTGAATCCACCCAATGAATGGTAACGCCGCTCTCAGCAACACCAGCATTCCAAGCATCCTCAATTCCGTGAGCTCCTGGAAATTCTGGCAGATAGGCTGGATGAATGTTGACAATCCGACCTTCATAAGCCGCCAATAAGGTTGACCCAACGATTTTCATGTAGCCTGCTAGGCAAACCAAGTCAATCTGATGTTCTTCCAAGAGTTCGACAAGTGCTGCTTCGTAGTCTGCCTTGCTCTCAAACTCCTTGAGTTCAAAAGCATAGGACAGAACGCCGAGCTTGTCTGCACGTTCGAGAACATAGGCATCACGATGGTCTGAAAAGACAAACTCTACTGGAAATTGCTCCGCTATCACCTGAAAATTTGAGCCATTCCCAGAGGCAAAAACCGCTATTTTTTTCATTTGATGATGACACTTTCGTTTTCTTTCTTGACGATACGACCAATTTCATAAACTGGTTCATCCAACAATTCCTTGACACGACTTACATTTTCAGGGCTAACTGCCAGAATAAGCCCCACACCCATATTGAAGATTTCAAACATTTCTTCATGTTTGATTTTACCATATTTTTCAAGAGCTTTGAAAATAGGAAGCACTGGAACTTTGCTTTCCTCAATCTCAGCAGCCAAGTCAGCTGCAAACATGCGAGGGACATTTTCGATAAAGCCACCACCAGTGATGTGGGCAATGCCGTTGACCAACCCTTCCTTGATGAGTGGTAAGACAGCCTTGACATAGATACGAGTCGGCTCAAGAAGAACTTCCTTGAGTTGCTTGCCTTCCAATTCTGGCAAGATTTCCTCACCTGTGTAATCCGCAAAGACACGACGGACGAGAGAGTAACCATTGGAATGAATCCCACTTGAAGCAAGTCCGAGAAGAACATCTCCTTCTGCCACCTTTGAACCGTCAATGATTTGAGATTTTTCAGCCACACCGACCGCAAAACCTGCCAAGTCATAGTCATCTGCGCCATACATACCAGGCATCTCAGCTGTTTCCCCACCAATGAGGGCTGCACCTGCCTGCACACAACCTTCTGCCACACCAGCAACCACTTGTTCTAGCTTAGCTGGTTCATTCTTCCCTGTCGCTACGTAGTCAAGGAAATAGAGGGGCTCCGCACCTGCAGCGATGATATCATTGACACACATGGCCACACAGTCCTGACCGATGGTATCGTGCTTGTCGTACTTGATAGCCAGCATGAGCTTGGTTCCGACACCATCAGTTCCTGAAATCAAGACGGGTTCTTTAACCCCTGTCTTTGAAAGGTCAAACATACCACCAAAGCCACCCAGAGCTCCCATGACACCTGCACGCTCCGTACGAGCCACGTGCTTTTTGATTCGTTCAACAACTTCATAACCCGCTTCAACATCCACACCAGATTGAGCGTACGCATTTTTATTTGCCATTTTTATGTTCCTTTTCTTTAATGGAGGATCTATTGTCTATTTGTAAAAACTGGTCTTTTTTTCCAAACTTCTACGATAGTCTTCTTCATAATCATAGAGAGGTGTTGGGTAGTCACCGTCAAAATAAGCGACACATAGACCACCATTTGGCGCATCTGTTTCAATCCCAATTGAATCAATCAACCCCTCAACAGAAAGATAAGTCAGACTGTCCGCACCAATGATTTGACGCGTTTCTTCAACAGTATGATTGGCCGCAATTAGCTCCTGACGGGTCTGGATATCAATTCCATAGAAGCATGGATAAGCTAGCGCTGGACTGCCAATAGCAACGTGAACCTCAGTTGCACCCGCTTCTTTCAAGAGCTGAACGATACGACGAGAGGTTGTTCCACGTACAATAGAGTCATCAATCATAACCACACGCTTGCCTTTAACAACACCCGAAACAGCAGATAGTTTCATCCGCACCCCTTGCTCCCGCAATTCTTGAGTCGGTTGGATAAAGGTGCGTTGTGTATATTGATTCTTAATAAGGCCCATTTCATTTGGTAGCCCGGACTCTTCCGCAAATCCCATAGCTGCGCTGAGGGAAGAATTGGGCACACCAACTACGATATCCGCCTCATGCTTAAATTCACGCGCTAATTGAGCCCCCATACGTTTGCGAGCCGTATGGACATTGACACCATGAATGTTAGAATCAGGGCGAGCAAAATAGATATACTCCATAGAACAGATTGCTAACTGGGTATCATCTGTATAGCTGTCATACTGGATACCCTTGTCATCAATGATCACAATCTCACCTGGCTTCAAATCACGAATCCACTCTGCACCAATGACCTCAAAAGCACAAGTTTCAGAGGAAACAACCACCGCTCCATTAGCCATTTTCCCGATCGAAAGCGGTCGGAAACCATTGGGGTCAAGAGCCGCAATCAACTTGTCCTCAAACAACAAGATATAAGCAAAGCCACCTTTAACAAGACTGAGCGCCTCCTTAATTTTGCCCATCAGACTAGGATTGTGACTACGACGAATGAGGTGAGCCAAGATTTCCGAGTCCGAAGTCGCGCTGAAAATCGCACCTCTTTCCTCCAATTCTTTCTTGAGAGAGGCAGCATTGGTCAGATTCCCATTATGAGCCAAGCCAAACTGCATATCATGAAAACGGAAGAGGAAGGGCTGGATATTATCTACAGAAGCTTCGCCAGCAGTCGCGTAACGCACATGCCCAATCGCACCAGTTCCTGTCAATTTATCCAAATTAGCAGGATTTCTGAACACTTCTGATAAAAGCCCCATATCGCGATGGCGCTTCAATTGTCCTTGGTCATTAGAGAGGATTCCTGCCCCCTCCTGACCACGGTGCTGAAGACTGTGGAGACCAAAATAGGTCAATTTAGCAGCATCTGGATGCCCCCAGATACCAAAAACACCACATTCTTCATTAAGAGATTTTACTTCGTATGTCATTTTATATACCTTTTATTTCCCTGTGAAATAACACACCGCTGACGCGAATAGGTGCTGGTCTTTATTTCCTGGGATGTTTTGGAAAAGACCGTCTTCATAACGTTCTGAGTGTCCCATCTTACCGATGATTTGACCATTCTTGCTGGTAATTCCTTCGATGGCATTTACAGAACCATTCGGATTGTACTTAGAATCCATACTTGGTTTTCCATCAAAGTCAACATATTGACTGAAAATTTGTCCATTGTCACGGAGCTCAGCGAATTCCTCAACCGTCACGACAAACTTCCCTTCACCATGCGAAACAGGAATAGCGTGGATGTCACCCACTTGCACCCCAGTCAACCATGGTGAGTTGGTATTGGCAATCCGAGTTTCCACCATCTTGGCCACGTGTTGGTTGGCATCATTGTAGAAGAGGGTTGGACTAGTACTTTTGGCATCTTCAAAGTTTCCGTATGGAAGAAGACCTGATTTGACGAGGGCCTGGAATCCATTACAGATACCGATAATCAAGCCACCACGGGCGATAAAGCTATCAATAGCTGCACGCACTTTTTCATTAAGCAGAATATTGACAATAAACTTGGCTGAACCATCTGGCTCATCCGCAGCTGAGAATCCACCTGCAAAGAAGAGAATGTTAGCCTTGCCGATGTTGTCAACCATAGTTTCAACTGAATTGACAATGGCTTCTTCATTCAAGGTCACAAATGGCACCAAGTTGACCTCTGCGCCTTCTTTTTCAAAGGCCTTGGCTGAGTCATATTCTGAGTTAGTTCCTGGGAAAACTGGGATGTAAACCACAGGTTTTTCAACCTTTTCTTTGGCTTTAATCACAACATCTGATGCAACAGCTGGTACTTCAGCCAGTTCTTTGGCTTGGGCAAATTCTGTTGGGTAAACTTCTTCCAATTTTCCTTGGAAGGCACTGTCAAGTTTGTGTCCATCTAGCTTCACACCGTTTACAAGGAGTGTAAAGTCTGCTTTCGTTTGACCAATCTTCTCTACTCCAGCGATTTCTTCAGGAGATGTGAAGATAAATCCGCCTAATTGAGCTGTCAAAGCCGTTTCAAGTTCAGGCAAGGTTACTTCTGCACCGATATGATTTCCAAAGGTAGCAAGTGCCAAACTTTCCACAACACCACCATATTTGACAGCTGATGCAGATGTCACTTTGTGAGCCTTTTGAAGGGCTTCAAACTGAGCAAAATTTGACTTAATTAAGTCAAAATCAATTTCTGCAGAGAGGGCTTGACCTGGGATGTAGTAGATGTTTTCCCCGGCATCTTTGAACTCAGGAGAGAGCACATTACGGCTATCCGCTGTCGTCACACCAAAGGCTACCAAGGTTGGCGGTACTGTCAATTCTTCAAAGGTACCAGACATAGAGTCCTTCCCACCGATAGATGGCAAACCAAGTTGAATCTGAGCTTCGATAGAGCCTAGGAGAGCTGCTACTGGCTGACCAAAACGCTCAGCTTGTTTGTCCATGCGCTCGAAATACTCTTGGTAAGAGAAACGAGCCTTAGACCAGTTGGCACCAGCAGCCACCAAACGAGCAGTTGCTTCGATCACCGCATAGGCAGCACCGTGGTATGGAGACCATTCTGCTACATATGGATTGAATCCTTGAGCCATGACTGACGCAGTATGAGTCACACCATGTTGAACTGGCAATTTTTGTACAGATGCCTCAGTCGGTGTGAGTTGGTAACGACCACCAAGTGGGTGGTTGACCGTAGAACGACCGACCGAACAGTCAAAGATGGTCTGCAAACCTTTTTGACTCGCATGGTTCAAGTCAGATAGAACCGCAAGGGTGTCTGCTCCAAGAGTTTCAGCACTTGTTTTACGTTCTTCTGGGAGTTTAACATCCTTGTCCACAACCTTGGCATCGACGACTACGCGCACACCATTGGTATCAAGGAAACTGCGTTCCAAGTCCACGATTGTTTCACCATTCCAGTGCATGACTAGATTTGGTTTTTCCGTCACTGTCGCAACCACAACAGCATCAATATTCTCTTTGTTACATTCTGCAACAAAGGCGGATACGTCTTCAGGACGAACCACGACTGCCATCCGTTCTTGTGATTCAGAGATGGCAATTTCTGTACCATTCAAGCCTTGGTATTTAAGAGGTACCTTGTTGAGGTCGATTTCAAGACCGTCTGCTAATTCACCGATAGCCACACAGACACCACCAGCACCAAAGTCATTGGACTTCTTGATGAGGCGAGTAACCTCACCATTACGGAAAAGGCGCTGAATCTTGCGTTCTTCGATGGCATTCCCTTTTTGAACCTCGGCACCAGCAGTCTCTACAGACTCAACTGTTTGAACCTTAGAAGAGCCTGTTGCACCACCGACACCATCACGTCCAGTCTTGCCTCCAAGGAGAATAATGACATCGCCCGCTTCCGGTTTTTCACGAACAACATTGCCTTTGGGAGCCGCACCTACAACTGCACCTAGCTCCATACGCTTAGCAACGAAACCTGGGTGGAAATACTCACGAACATAGGTCGTCGCAAGCCCAATCTGGTTACCATATGAAGAATAACCATGAGCAGCTGTTTTAGAAATCACTTGTTGTGGCAATTTACCAGCACGAGTTTCAGCAATCGGTGTTGTAATATCACCAGCACCTGAGATACGCATGGCTTGGTAAACGTATGAACGACCTGACAATGGATCACGAATAGCACCACCGATACAAGTAGCTGCTCCACCAAATGGCTCAATTTCCGTTGGGTGATTGTGGGTTTCGTTTTTGAACATGAGGAGCCATGGCTCTTTGATCCCATCAACGTCCACTTCGATTTCAACTGAGCAAGCATTGATTTCGTCAGAGACTTCCATGTCGTCCAAACGTCCATTAGTACGCTCATAACGACCGAAAATAGTCGCCATATCCATCAAGGTTTGTGGTTTTTCAGAACGTCTCAATTCCTCACGCATAGCGATATATTTGTCATAGGTTGACTGTAATTGTTTTTGAAATTTAGAAGCTGAAAAGTCGATATTCTTCAACTCAGTCTCAAAAGTCGTATGACGGCAGTGGTCAGACCAGTAAGTATCCAAAACCTTGAGTTCCGTCTCAGTTGGCACACGCCCAATTGATTTGAAATAGTCTTGGATAAAAAGCAAATCATCCACTTCCATGGCCATCCCTTGATCGGCCTTGTAGCGTGCAAAGTCTTCTGCTGTATAGCTTTCAAAGAAAGTCAATTTAGGAATGGTTTTATCTGACTCTGAAAATTCCTGCTTGGCAATCCCCGTCGTGATGTCCTTAAAACGAGAATCGACTGGATTGAGCAAGTAGTTTTTGACTGCTTCCAACTCAGACGCATCAATATCTTTATTCACCAAGTACAATTGTGCTGTATTGACCGTCACATCACTCGAACTTCCCAGCAAAAGTAAGGCTTCTTGCGAAGAAGCCGCACGCTGGTCAAATTGACCTGGCAAGCTTTCAATAGCAAAGAAAGCATAGTTAGCCAGATCCTTCTGCACAGCCGTTTCGTCCAAGACATGGTCTGTCACCTGCTCAGAGAAGATGTGTTTCTCTGCAGGTACAAACAGGTCCTCTACCAAGTCAAATACATCATATACTTGCACGATGCGAATACTTTTCAAGCTTGACAGTCCCAAGTTGTGCTGGAGCTCTCTAACCAAACTCTCTGACTTAACCTGAAAATCAGCCTTTTTCTCAACAAAAATACGTTTATCCATCAATTCTTATTCCTTTATTTCAGCTCTTGCAATGTTCCCAAACAGCCTTTAGATTGTTATTTCAATTCTTGCAACTTCTCCCAGACAATCTCGTAAACATCTGTTAATTCACCCAGACCTCTACGGAAAACATCCTTATCCATGTGGTTGCCATCTGCATCCCACAAACGGCAGTTGTCTGGTGAAAATTCATCTGCTAAGATAATCTTGCCATCCTTGTCAAAACCGAACTCTAGCTTAAAGTCAATCAACTTAAGCCCAATCTCAGCAAACCAGCCTTTCAAAAGTTCATTGATACGACGGGTTTCTTCCTTCAAGTAGGCAATCTGCTGATCATCCGCAATCTTTAAAAACTTCACATGCTCGTCATTGATAAATGGATCATCCAAATCATCATTTTTATAGTAAAATTCGACAATCGGAGTCTCAAATGCGATTCCTTCGTCTACGCCAAAACGTTTTGAAAAGGAACCAGCTGTGTAATTGCGAAGCACGACTTCCAAAGGAATAATCTCAACCTTTTTATTGAGTTGTTCCGTGTCCGAAAGTTTCTCCACAAAGTGAGTCGCCACACCAGCCGCATTTAATTTCTCAAAAATAAAAGATGAAATCTGATTATTCAACACTCCCTTACCTGCAATCTGCTCCTTCTTGACACCATTAAAAGCAGTCGCCTGGTCCTTGTAAGTTGAAATAATAAGATTTTCATCCTCAGTTGTATAGATATCTTTAGCTTTTCCCGAATAGATTAATTGTTTTGACATTTTAAAGTTCGCCTTTCGTATTACTTGAGCACATTCTACCACAAAAAACATAAAATTACAAGAATTTAACCGTATAAATAACAGTTTGGTTTCGAAAAATGTAAAGAAAAAAACTGCAAGAAAAATCTTTCTCACAGTTTTAAAATCATTTAACTCTAAAAATACGAACATTACTCTTTATTCAAAAATTGATCCAAATAATAACGCAGGTAACTTTTCTTGCCCGTAATCATCTGCAGGCGACCTTCCACCCCGTACCGAAGTTTTTCAGCCTGCTCAGAAGTTAGATTAGTCTCCGCCTCAATTTTAAAGAAATTCCCAGTTTCAGTCTTAGTAGCTGTCGCATCAATACTTGTAATAGTAGAATCTAGGAAAAGTTGATTCTTGGCATCATGAGTCGTCGTATAACGAACAGAATCACCGACCTTAATCCTTGCTACATCTTTTGAACTAAGATAAGCTGTTAGTTTGGCTTTCCCTTCTTTTTCCAAGGACGGATAAAGTTGGGCTAGTAAGGCACCTTCTGCTACCATGGTAGAAGTACTGGTCTCAGGATTAAGATGAAGCACCCCATCCTCACTCGCCGTAATTTTCCCCTTGTCTAAAAGATTTCCCTGTACCTTCTTACCTGACTCCACCTCCAAGATTTTCTGGTCTAGAAGGGTCAATTCCTGACCAACCTTTGCCAAATGTTGTGATTTGAGGGATTCCAATTGACTGCTTAAGCCTGACGCATAGGCTTGCTGGGTACCTGAACCTGCATACTGGACACGGTAAGTAGCAAGACTAGATTCTAACTGAGAAAGCTGCGCTTCAACCTGCGCCACTGCCTGAGCCTTAGCTTGCGGATTTTCCTCGCCCTGAGACTTGTAGGACTGGTAGAGAGAGTAAGCTAGATTCTGACTGGCCAAGGAAGCGCCTGTTTCAATAGCTGACTTAGCTGTCTGGTAATCGCGAATTTTAGCCTCTGTTTGACTGATGAGGTTGCCGATTTCGGCTTGGGTTTGGCTAGCTGCTGCATTCTGGGACGCGATGGTCTCGTTTTGTTGCGATGTACTAGCCCTAAGACTAGCCGCTTGGCTGAGGTAGTCGCGAAAGGTGGCTTGGTAGCCAAATTTATCCTCCTCTGGAAAGTAATCCGTCCCTTCTTGCAGACTCTTTTGCAAATACTCCAATTGCTGTTTTTGATCCTTGAGCATGTCCAACTGGCTGGCATAAGACTCCACTTGGACACCCTCTGCCCCTTCCTGATATTGAACCAACAGTTCTCCCTTTTTAACCAGCTTATTTTCTTCCAAATGATTGACAAGAATACGATTGTTGCTAGTTGACTGGATATTTGCTAGGATACGACTAGGCTCGATAGTAGCCCGAGTAGACAAACTCATCTCCTTCTCTGCAATAGTTGCAAAGCCAAGTAAAAACACAAGCAGAAGGGACATGGGTACAATCACCCGACTGGAAAAATTATGATAACGACGATTATAAAACTCCGCACTTTCTAAAAATTCTGGTTTCATCCTCTCCTCTTTCTAGCTATTCACCAAATGGGCGTAAAAACCACCCTGTGCAAGCAAATCAGCATGCTTTCCTTCTTCAACAATCTTGCCCTGATCCAAGACAACAACCTTCTCTGTCCGCTCAGCAATTGTCAAACGGTGAGCAATGAAAATCAAGGTCTTGTCTAAAGCCATGAGATTATCAACAATCCGCTTCTCTGTCAGAATATCCAAACTGCTGGTCGCCTCATCCAAAATCAAGACCGGCGCATCTGTCAAGAGAGCACGCGCCAAAGCAATTCTCTGACGTTGTCCACCTGAAATCCCTGCCCCATCCGAAGTCAATTCTGTCTGGTAATTCAGGGGCATCCGCTCGATATCCTCTCGAATCTCCGCCAACTCGACCGCCCGTAAGATATCTTCCTGTGTCGTCCCCTCCTTGGCTCCAAGGAGAAGATTTTCCAAAATCGTTCCGTTAAAGACATAGGGCTGTTGAGGCAGATAGTTGATATACTGGCGCAAGGCCTTTTTATCAATCTGATTGAGATTGACACCACCCAGACTAATCTCTCCCTGACTTGGGTCGTAAAAATTAACCATCATCTTGGCCAAGGTCGTCTTACCTGACCCCGAAATCCCCACAAAAGCTACTTTAGAACCTTGAGGAATGGTCAAATTGATATCCGACAAGACATCTCGACCATAACCATACTTGTAGGAAACCTGCTTGAAGTCCATATCTCCCTTCATCAAACTCAAATCCTCGACCGTTTTCTTCTCCTCAAACTCAGAAGCTACCAGATAAACCTCATTTAGACGATTATTGGCAACCTGCGCTGTCTGAAGCTTGGTTTGCAGATTGATGATATTTTCCAAAGGATTGGTAAAGTAAACAAGCAAGGTATTATAGGTAATCAACTGCCCCAAACTCATCTTGCCATCCATGACCAGAACAGCCCCCATCCAGAGAATGCCGACATTGAGCAAGAGATGGGCAACTTTTTTCAGAGCCTTTTGCTGACTCTCTGCCCTACTATAGGTAAAGGATTTTTTCAGATAATCCACAAATTCCTTGTCAATTTTTTGGTAACGCTGACTCTCACTGGTCAAGGACTTAATAGTCTCAATACCGTTGATGTCCTCAATGATAGAAGAAGACAGAACTGCATTGGCTTCCATGGTATCCCGATTCATCTTTTCAAACGGCTTCATAAAAGCAAAGATAATCACTGTATAGATAGGAAGTGCCAATAAAGTCATGAAAAAGAGATTGGTATTTTGTGAAAATAAAACAAGGGAAATAATGACAACCGTTGACACATCTAGGAAAATCGAAAGAATGGTCGAAGCCAGCGCATCGATAATACTGTTAGCATCTGTAAAACGAGAAACGATTTCCCCTGTACGACGTGTCGCAAAAAAGGACATAGGCAGGTGAAAAACATGCTTGATATAGGACAAAATCACATCAATCGACAAGCGTTGCCCCAAAACAAGTAAGAGATACTCCTGAGCATAAGACAAGACCTGCTGGAGAATATAGACGATGACCAGTCCGATAGAGATAATCCCCAGCGTCGAACGCATCTGATCTGGCACATAGGTATCAATGATAGACTGCAGATAATAAGAACCCACAATGTTAATCACGGTAACCAAGAGTGTTGCCAAAACGATATTGGCAATCAAGCCACGCTGCTTCACTAATATAGGGATAAAAGAGAGCAGGCCATTCTTTTGATCCTTATGGGGCTTATAGTCTGGACTAGGTGCCATAAACAGAGTCACCCCTGTCCATTCTTCCGCAAAACGCTCACGTGGCAGTTTGGTCAATTTCACCCCAGGATCTGGATCGGCAATATGAATGCTATCCTTATCCTGCCCAGTCACCACATAGTAGTGGAGCAATTTCCCTTCCTTAAGCACATGGGCAACAAAAGGAAAGGTCAAATCTGGCAAGTCAAAGAGCGTCATATCCGCCTTAATCGCTCGCGTCTCAAAGCCAATCTCCTCTGCCACCTTGACCAAGCCCAAAGCCGTCGTCCCATCCATGGTCGTCTTGGCCAATTCTCGCAAGTGAGCTAAAGAATAGTAACTACCATAGTAGCCAAAAACCATGGCTAATGAAGCTACACCGCAGTCCATCTGATCCACCTGCGGACGATAGTGACGTTTCCCAAATTTCATATTCATCTCCTTTTTCTAATACTAAATGAAAATCAAAGAGTAAACTAGCCGCAGGCTGCTCAAAACACTGTTTTGAGGTTGTAGATAGGACTGACGAAGTCAGTCACATATATACGGCAAGGCGACGTTGACGTGGTTTGAATTTGATTTTCGAAGAGTATAAACTCATCTGATAATAACTATCTTACCCCAATCCCCAAACAAAATCTGGACTTCCTCCCCAAATGCGCCTATCCCCCTCCCAACTGTACTTTTTGGATAAAAAAATAGGCAGAACAAAAGTCATGCCTAAAATATATATTTATTTCTTTTTCTGCCTAATTCTTTTGTCAATCATATATAAAACGATAATCGAAAACAGCGGTGGTACAATATAACTCTTTTCACTCATTGTCAGCTGAAATCCCAGAGTTGCTAGTATCTTAAAGATGAAAATATTCATCAAAAATAGAAAAACAAATACTAAAAAATATTTTAAAACCTTCTTCATTTCTTTTCTTCAACTCTCCTAATTTCTATAACTATTTTATCAAAAATATATGTAAAACTCCAAATAAACATCTCAACTGCACTTTTGGCAAAAAATAGGCAGAACAAACGTCCTACCTACTAAAAATATGCTATTGAAAGGAAAATGATTTTTTTCGGACACCCTAGGCAAGATTGGGACAAATAAATCATTGATAGTAACATTTACGACATCCTATTTAAAGTTACTTCAATTTCTAATGTCCCCGCTATTCATAAGCCACCTCTGGTATGATCTATTCCTAGTCAGAATAGATAACACCGTTCTAAATTACGATTCATAGTTACTCCTTTTTTGATTCGTTACTATAAGACACCTATTCCCTATAGAGCGTCTACTGCCTCAAATTTATCCATTCTTTTTTTCTTTACTTCTATATAAAAGAATGAATACCATCACAAATAATGCAATCGTTGGTATATTGAAACTATCAAGCCAAGTAGGTAAAGATACTTTATTCATATCAGCTACTAATCTGATGATGATATAAGACATTGAACTAAGTAATACCATAATTTCAGGCCAAACTTTCAGTATTGATTTAACAAATTTCATATTAAACTCCAATGTGATGCATTCTTAGATTCTACCCTAGTCATTTTAGCACAGACTAACAAGTCATTCCTAACTGCTCACTCTACTTGCTTTTTATTGACCTTATATCCTAGATAAAAGAACCCAAATAAAACAGGGTAAATTTCTGGATAAAATAGGGTATTGATCGGATTTTTCAAAATCAAATACGTTGAGATGTAGATAATGAGTGATACGGTAAAATAACCCTCAGCAAAACCTAATAAGAATTGTTTCATAGTAGACTCCTATTTACCTGACAAGAATGGCGGAAAAATGCTGCCATTCATATACACAAAATCCTTTTGATTCATGTTCTTCATTTATAGTTTTGATTATTTTTTGACAAATCTTTGCGAAAAATACCAAAATATCCTGCGAAAAGCAAACCAACTAAAGTCCATTGCCAATTAAAGGATACTAACGAACCTGTACGAATCACATGAAGCGCGACATTAAGAGCTATTCCCAACAAAGGACATATCGTGGCTAATTTAGGTAACAATGTATTGAGATTAAGGTTGCGATTATTCATTATCTAACGCCCACGACGAGCCAAATCTGAACCAAATTTGTAACCAGCATTAAAAATTTGTACAGCAGCATTCAGTACTCCTGCAATCCCAACTGCTTCCGCAAGACCAAAACCACCTTTTGTTCCCACTAATTCATCGTCAGATAATTGATAAAATTGTTCTAAGTTCATATTCGTCATTACTCCTTTGTATTATATTTTATTGCTATGTAAATAATTAAAATGAGTATTGGATAAGTAAATACTTCTGAAATATCCATAAAATTTACACTATACTGTCCTGATAATATTTTATAGTCAATTAAAATTTGAACGATAGTAAAAATAATACGTAGCGATAACAATACCCCTAATAATATCACTTCTTTTTTTAAAAACATAGAAATGCCTCTCTGACTACAATCAGATTATGGTCTATTCGCATAATACCCTAAAGCTGCTCCACCAGCAAAAAGCGCTGCTGCTCCACCTGCTACTGCTGCACCTATCTTCCAAATAGATACTCCAGCGACTACAAGAGGTAATGCTCCCCCATCTACATTCATCAACTCTTCTTCTGTAAGAGCTACAAAGTTCTGTTCCATTTTGTCAAAATTTGTCATCTTTTTTCTCCTCTTGTTCTATTTTTTCTAAATCTTATCTTCTAAAAAATGGGGTGCCAATAAATACACCGCGTAACAATAGACCTGTAATTAGACCCCGTTGATAACTTTCGTTGCTACCACCCACCAGCAAAGCTAAGTCGCTTTCCTTTAATACCTCAACAGTATACTTATCATTCATTTCATTCATCGCTTATCCTCCTAAAAACCTAAACCCCTACGAAATCCAAGGTACCAATCTGCAAGGGTCTTCGCCCAACTTTCTCCACCTTGAATATCGGTCAATTCTTCCGAAGTTAGCTCAACAAATCCATAGTAATGTTCTTTCATTATTTTATTCCTTTCTTTTTCCTCTCACTTATTTATTCGAAAAATAATTCGAAAATGTACAACTAAATTAAATTTTATTTCAAAAATAATTTAATGTACCATGAATAGAAAATCGGTAGATACATAAGCCAGACTCCTTTCTGTTTCCTCTTACTTATCTATTCGAAAAAAATTTCGAAAACGTACAACTAAATTAAATTTATTTAAAAAATAATTTAATGAACCACGGATACAAGATTGGTAGATACATAAACCAGACTCCTTTCTGTTTCCTCTTACTTATCTATTCGAAAAAAATTTCGAAAATGTACAACTAAATTAAATTTTATTTGAAAAATAACTCAGTGAACCATGGGTGAAACATTGATATAAACATGAACTAGGCTCCTTTCCTTTTCCTCTTACTTATCTATTCGAAAAAAAGTCAAAAAAATAAGAATATCAGAAAATTTTCCGACATTCTTATTGATAAACTCATCCAAGTCTAACAGATATTAGATATTAAGATGTTTTTTAAGGGTTCTTCTGGCTGTTCGTGATACGGGGAAATGCAAGCCTTCTAACAAGGTCACTTCTGTAGCAGTCATCTCTTCAATCGCCTGTAAACTGACTAAAGTATTGCGATTGGCATAGACAAAGTAATCTTTTTCAGCCTTTGCAGCGATATCCTTGAGACTGCCATAAATGGTCTTGATAGAATGATTGGCATAATAAACCTTGATACGGTGGGATTCCACTGAGGTTTCAAAGGCTAAAATCTCATGGTAGGGCAGAGTAAAGCCCCGTCTTCCCTCAAAACTATAGGTGAAGAGACACATATTTTCCCTCTTATCCACTGCTAATACATAGTCCAAACAGCGCTCCAGCTGATAACGGTAATCCTCCTCAGACTGATCCTTGGAAATAAAATCCAAGGCAGACAAGTGGTAGCTAAAAGCTAGAGGCAAGGCCTCCGAGTGCGTAGACACAAAGACAATGCTTGTAAAAGGATCCTGCTCCCGAACCTGTTGAGCAACCTGAAAGCCCCGTTCACGCTCTCCATCAATCTCTAAATCCAATAAATAGAGCTGGTAATTGTCAAAATACTGAGAATACTTTTCAACATCTCCATAGTTTTTGGCAATATCAATCTCCAATCTTAAATTACGAGAGCGACCGATATCTAGTAAAGTCTGCTCTATCCGTCCCTGCTGGACTCTATCGTCTTCCAAAACTAAAATTCTCATTCCTCTCCCCCTCGTTTCTCATCCTTAAATGGCAATTCTAAATCTTGTCTAAAGGTCGTCTCTCCTAGCTGGGTATCTAAGTTTAAATCATAATGAAAAATCATATCCTCCAAGGTTGCTAAGCCCAGTCCACTGTGGTTTCCCTTGGTCGAATACCCCTTTTGACTGAGAATACTGGGATTCAGTTCTTCTTTCTTACGAGTGTTTTCAATGATAAAACGGACACTCCTATCTCCTGCCAATAAAGCAACTCGAATCTGCGGATTTTCTGCATCACTGGCTGCCTCTAAGGCATTTGTCGTAAGGATAGAGAGGATACGGATAGCCTCCAACATCGGTAATGCCAGCTCTTCGACAACCCCCACCGTCTCCAAACTAAAATGAATTCCCTGATTATCTGCCACAATCATAGCTTTTGCCAAGGTATTACGAATGGCTATGTCATGGATATTGTGAAGATTAAAGGCTGTGTAATCTGCCTTTCTCAGCTTTTCATTGGTCTTTAGAAAGACATCTTGATAAATGGTAGACACCTCAGCCATGTCTTGATTCGCTATGGCAGGCTCCATGCTAGCGACAATCCCTGCAAAATCATGGCGGAAACCTCGAACTTCATCATAAAGATGACCCAGCTTATCCACCATCCCTTGCAAGGAACGATTTTCTTCTTCCTGTCTCTGAATGGTCTGCTCATCACGATAAACCTGCTCTAAGTGTCTGATATAAAAGAGCCAGGAGAAAAAGAGAATGAAAATCAGGAGAGAAATGGTCGTGTCAAAGCGAACGTAAAAAGAACTATTTCTATTGGTCATGAACGAAGAGAATATCCTAAATCCAGTCAGAGGTAGGATAATGAAAAAACTCTTACGATAGTGGGTTTTAAAAGTATCTGAAAAGAATAAATCCAAATCCAAAGACCAACGCTTCATAATTTTACAACATAGAAAGATTGATAATAAATCAAATATAGATATATATAAAGTAGAAAACGAATCTACGAAACAACAATGCTCACCAGATAATACACGAATCCAAATTGTCAAAAATAAATAACGAATACTTTGAAAGAAGAGAAAAAGATACAGAGAAAGAAAAAGAGATTCCCCTTTTCCCTTGTGCAATACTAATAAAAAAATACAGTAAAAGAAGAGAAGAACTCCTATATGAAATAATTCTCCAAATGTTTGACGAGCAGATAAACTAATTAAAAATATAAGTATCCAATAACGTTTTTTATAAAATTCTGGGGAAATTTGAGCACCCAAATAAATAGTAGGCACCATGGTTGAAACGACTACCAACAGAATATATAGCACAGAAACTAAGAATTCTAAAATAATCATAGAATAAAACGACTCCTAATTTATTTAAGCGAAATAATATTTATCTCCCCGATACAACTCTCTAGTTTTTCATACTTTCTGAAAAACAATACATCCACAAAAGGCTTTAGTTTCTTTTAAAATACAAGAAATCTAAAGCCTCTTGAAAATGATTTGCACGTTTTAATTTTATATTCGTTGTGAAGATTGCTTATCTATTTATTTTACCACAAGAACCTTGTAATATTCATACTTATTTGGCTGTGTAATCTTAATTTTTTGACCATAGAAACCATCGATTTCTTTGTCAAAATAATCTGAAAATCTTGATGGCAAGCGTTTCATCTTAAGAACCTCACCAGATTGGTCTGCATATACAAGTAAGTGATGGAGGGTTGTAGCCATACCATCATCAATCAGTACAAAGTAACCTGTTTTGAGCTTACCTTGTCCATTTTCTAAATAGTATAGTTTATTGTTATTGATTATAAAGTTATCAAATCGAAGTCGTACACCTGGGTCTTCTAGATAAAGATCATTGCCAACTTTTTTGATTTCTGATCTAGTTGTCATCTCTGGAAGTGGTAATACTCTACGACCATCTGCTCCAAAGTAATATCGACCTGGTAGATTTTGGAAATTACGAATAACTGCCTTAGGATCAATTTCTTGTCCTTCTTCTTTATTATCCACTAGAGCTAAGGTTGTATTTGCAACCTCATCCCCATATTTGTCGGAAAACTTCTTGAACTCAGGTTTGATGTACCAAGTATTTTTTTCAATAATAACATCGTCACCTTTAACATTTAGCAAATATTCTTGCCCATCTCCAAGTTTGACAATATCATGAATACTGTATCCAGCATCTTTTCTATTTGCTAGATAGCCATCCTTACCAATGACATAACTTTCCCCATCACTGGCTGGAACAGCTCTATCTGCGACCATAGCACCTGATTTTTCAAAGTAAGACCATTTACCATTTGGAGTCGCCCATCCTGTTGCCATAGCGCCACTGTCTTTGAGATAGTACCAAGTAGATCCTTCTTTGTACCAACCTGTACGCATGGCACCACTATTAGCTAGTGAGTACCATGTGTTACCTTCCTTGTACCAGCCTGTGCGCATAGCACCACTATCTGCTAGAGAATACCAAGTATTGCCGTCTTTGAGCCAGCCTGTCTGCATTTTTCCAGAACCGTCAAAGTGGTACCAAGAACCAGCATTTTGTACCCATTTATTTTTAGCAAGACTGCCATCTTGAGAAAGATTCCAGTCAGAACCATTTTTAACCCAAGTATCTGCAGCCTGTGCTTGATTGATAGACAAAAGTAGACCAGCACCTGCAAGCAAACCAAGTGTAAGTAGTTTAGATTTTTTCATAGCCATTTCCTCCTTTATCGAATAGTTATAAAAAGATATTTTTTCATCATAAACATTCTACATAACTCCTAATAATCCTTAAGAGTCAACCAACACCTTCTTTCTATCATCATTGCCCACCCCACACCTTTATGATATACTAAATATAAATATTTTCCTAAAACTTCTACTTTTGGAACATTTTTGGAGGCAAAAATATGCGGTGGGATATTGGTTCAGTTTATAAATACATTCGTAAGTCAAAAGGGATTACACAAAATGAGGTCTGTGGTGACTACATTACTCATTCTAACTTATCTAAGTTTGAAAATAATCATTCTACTCCTAGGTATGATACTATGGAGTTGCTTTTGAGGCAAATTGATATGAGTTTCGATGAATTTCATTATATTTGTCAACATTACCAAATGGATTCTCGTAAGAAATTATTTTCAGAATATTATCAAGTCATTTCTTCACCTAATCTAGAAGAAATGAAGACACTGCTATCAAAATGTCAAATTTATCTAGATGAAGTGCAGAATGATATCCCAATAGAACATGCTGTGAAAGAACTAACCATTTTTATAGAAGTGATTGAAAATCAGTTTTCCGATAAAGCTCAAGCCTTGGCTGAGGAATTATGGAAAGAATTGGAAAAAAGAGATCAGTGGTTCCTCTCAGATTTACGATTGCTAGTGATGATTATTTTCCATTTCCCTATTGATTCACTAGAAATGCTACGTCAAAGACTTGTAAAATCTCTAAATAAATACACAGATTATCGTCCAATTCAAAGTATTCATTACTCCATTCTAGCCAATATGACACGAATGTACCTTGAAGCAGGGAAGAAAGATGACTGTCTATGCTTAATTCAAGAATGTCTTGATTTAGCAAAAATATTGAAAAGATACGATTTATTAGGTGTAGCTCAAGTGCGTCTGGGAATCGTTAATGAAGATCATGCTATGATTAATAAAGGATTATCCTTACTCGAATCAACAGATGAAAGTCGATTACTAGAAGAAATGAAAAGAGAAGTTCGTGATTATTATCAAGCAGATTTTTTTGAAACAGAGGGCTAATAGTAACTATTACTTTATGAATAAAAGCGAACATGACTTCCTAGTAAACAAAGCTGTTCGCTTTTTCGTTTTACTCTGTCAGACGTCTTATTTCACAACAGAAACATTTCCTGTCTTACTATCGATTTTAACAGTTTGACCGTAGAAACCATCGATTTCTTTGTCACGATAATCTATAAATCTTGATGGCAAGCGTTTCATTTTAAGAATTTCACCAGATTGGTCCGCATATGCTAGGATGTGCTGGTGAGTAGTGGTTGCTCCATCATCAATTAATACAAAGTAACCTGTTTTGAGCTTACCTTGCTCATTTTCTAAATGGTATAGTTTATTGTTATTGATTGTAAATCTGGTACCTCCAAGACGAAGTCGTGCACCTGGATTTTCTAAATAGACATCATTGCCAACTTTTTTAATCTCTGAATAGGTGGTCATTTCTGGTAAATTTGTTACGCGACGACCATCTGCCCCAAAGTAATACCTGTTTGGTAAGTTTTGGAAATTCTTTATAACAGCTTTAGGATCAATTTCCTGTCCTTGATCTTTATTATCTATTAAAGCTAACGTCGTATTGGAAACGTGATCCCCATATTTATTAGAAAACTTTTTAAACTCTGGTTTGATATACCAGGCATTCTTTTCAACAATGACTCCATCTTTTGTATAAATAAGGTGATAATCATAACCATCAGACAAAGTAACAATATTTGTGATAATTGTATCATCCGCTTGAGATTGTTCAACCTGACTTGGGAGTTTGGTTAACAGATATCCATCCTTACCAATTACATAACTTTCCCCATCACTGGCTGGAACAGCTCTGTCTGCGACCATTGCACCTGATTTTTCAAAGTAAGACCATTGACCATTTGCAGTTGCCCATCCTGTTGCCATAGCGCCACTGTCTTTGAGGTAATACCATGTAGACCCTTCTTTGTACCAACCTGTACGCATAGCGCCACTATTTGCGAGTGAGTACCATGTGTTACCTTCCTTGTACCAGCCAGTACGCATGGCGCCACTGTCTGCTAGAGAATACCAGGTATTCCCATCTTTGAGCCAGCCTGTCTGCATTTTTCCAGAACCGTCAAAGTGGTACCAATAACCAGCATTTTGTACCCATTTATTTTTAGCAAGACTGCCATCTTGAGAAAGATTCCAGTCAGACCCATTTTTAACCCAAGTATCTGCAGCCTGTGCTTGGTTGATAGATAAAAGCAGACCAGCACCTACAAGCAGACCAAGAGTGAGTAGTTTAGATTTTTTCATAGTTATTTCCTCCTAAAATAGATAAATCCAAAGTAAGAAAATCTAATAGAAACAAAGTCAAAATAGAACTCCTAAAATTTCCAAGAACATAAGATAGAGACTAGTTTATCAAAAGTACATAGCCATCACCTTCTCCCAACTATAAAATAAATCCTTTTTTATATCTACATTATAGTCCTGGAAAAAAGGAAAGTCAATCAAAATTGTGATTATGTTAACATTTATATTTCAACAAAAATCAATCTATCTCTTCTTTTGATCTTCATTTCTTATCTCCTTTTGGAGATTGATTTTTCTGATTTCATTATATCCCTTATTTGTCCCCATATCTCTTCTGTCCCTAGAAAGACTAAATCTGTTCCTAAACGGTCACTTGAACCAAAGAAAAATTCCAAAGCAAATGCCTTGGAACTTCTTATCTTTATTTTGCTTGAATGATTTTAACCACATCTCCTACACTTTCCAGCTGGTCAATTTCCTCATCGCTGATTTCGATATTAAATTCATCTTCCAGTGTCAAGATAAACTCCATCAAGTCAACTGAGTCAGCATCCAAATCGTCTTTCAGACTCAAGGATTCTGTCACGACAAAGTCCTCTCCCTGTCGCTCTTGGATAATGGTCACAATACGGTCAAAAATTTCTTTTTCTGTCATCTCTTTTATTCTCCTGAAAATTCGCGCGCAGTCTGGGCAACTACGTCTGTTTTTAACATAGTACGAATCTGGCGAATCGTACTATAAACAGCCTTGGCATCGCTTGATCCATGAGTCTTGACAACCGGTGCCTTGACACCAAACAAGACTGCTCCACCAACATCTGAATAGTTGAGCTGTTTTTTCAAACCTCTGAGGCTGTCCTTGAGAAGAAGGGCTCCTAGTTTCGCTCGAAGACCACCACCTGTAATAGCTGTCTTGAGCAAGCCCATGATTCCCATGGCTGTCCCTTCAATAGATTTGAGCACAGCGTTTCCCGTGAAACCATCTGCCACAACAACATCCGCAACGCCATTCATCAAATCACGCGCTTCCACATTTCCGATAAAGTTTAAACTTTCATCAGCTGCTAGTAATTCGTAAGTTTCCTTACGAAGCGGGTCGCCCTTACTACTCTCTGTTCCGTTGTTAAGTAAGCCAACACGTGGTTGCGCAATTCCGCGGACATTTTTAGCATAGAAAGAACCTAGAACCGCGTATTGATGGAGGTGCTGGGCTGTATTTTCCGCATTAGCACCGAGGTCTAGCATGTCAAACCCCTTCCCATCTACAGTCGGCAAAGTCGACATAAGCCCAGGACGGTCAATATTCTTGATACGACCCACGATGAAAAATCCTGCTGCTAGTAAAGCACCTGTATTTCCAGCCGATAGGACAGCATCTGCTTCACCCTCTTTGACAGCCTTGGCCGCCAAGACCATACTGGCATTTTTCTTCTTCCGAATAGCTCTCGTAGGTTCATCGCCTGAATCAATCTTCTCATCCGTATGGATAATGCTGACGCGCTCTGTCGCTGTCAAATATTGCTTGATTTTAGCTTCATCTCCGTAGAGTTGAACCTCAATATCTGAAAAGTCAGCAAGGGCTTGATTGACACCCTCAACGATGGCCTGAGGTGCGTAATCGCCTCCCATGGCATCTACTGCGATTTTTTTCATTTCTTTTCCTCTTTTAGTAATTGTCCCCAGTCTGCTAGGGAATCAATAAATTTCTTTGATTTTAGGTGAATCCCAACGTACTCTTCGTAGAGTTGATCCATAAATTGGCGTAGTTCTTGCTTGATTTCAGACTTGAGCGAAATGGTCTCCAAGGTCTCAAAATCAATGGCTTGAAATTGATTGAGCAGATAGGGGATATTGGGATTGAGATGGCAACGTCTCTCATCTTCATGATAATGATCTGGACAGAGGCAGGCTCCATATTTGAAAGAAAAGTCAAAAGCCTGACCGACCCGATGGCAGAAGGCACACTCATTAAAATTGAGGCTAATTCCAAATCTGGTCAAGATTTGGATTTCAAAAATATTGGTCAAGACCTGATAATCCAAGCCTGCTTCCATCAACTCCAAAGTCTTTTGCAAAAAAGCAAACAAGGAAGCATCCTGCTGATTATCCTGCAAACTCGCATCTGCAAGAGCTGCTATGTAGGTCGCATAGGCCATGACAAAGAGGTCACTATTAATCTTGGGAAAAGTCATGACCTCGTGATAGTCCTCTATGTAGCTGAGCCCGTCATCATTGATTCGCAAGAGAAATCGTGCCAGCACCAAGGGCTGAATAACAGGAGCCAGTTTGGACTGACCAGCGTGTTTAACGAAAAACATGCGCTTGCCAGCCTGCTCTGTAAAAATCTTGACTAGCTTATCATCCTCACGAAAATTACGATTGTAGAGCACCAAGCCTTGACTCGTGATAGACTGAATCATGCTTCTCTCATGTACTCCTCAAGTCGTTTCATAGCTTCTTTGATAGTCTCCATGCTGGCTGCATAAGATAGGCGAACATAGCCTTCTCCGTAACGCCCAAAGGCTGCGCCAGGGATAAAGGCAACGGCCTTCTTCTGAGCAAAATCCTTCAAAAAGGCAAAGGAATCTTGATTGTAGCCCGCTGGAATCTTAGCAAAGATATAGAAGGCACCGTCTGGTTTGATAATCTCAAAACCAAGAGCAGTCATTTTCTCGATGATATAGTCCCGACGCTGGATGTATTCCTTCTTCATAGGTTCCGCATCGTTTTTACCAGCTGTCAGGGCTTCTACCGCAGCGTGTTGCGCCATGGTATTTGCGGCAGTGACCAAGTACTGGTGACTCTTGATCAACTGAGCTGTAAAGGCTGCAGGAGCGAAAATCAGACCCAAACGCCAACCTGTCATAGCATGCGATTTAGATAAACCATTGATAATGATAGCCTGATCTCTCAACATAGTTCCTAGAGACACATGGGCTTCGCCTGTGTAGGTCAATTCTGAGTAAACCTCATCACAGACAACAAAAATCTCATACTTGCGTAAAACAGCTGCCAAGGCTTTCAACTGCTCCCGACTATAGGTAATTCCTGTCGGATTAGCTGGATAGTTGAGAATAACCGCCTTGAGCTTGTCTCCCTGCTCCAAAATGGCCTTTTCCAACATCTCTGGAGTCAAGACAAAACCATTTTCAGTTGTGTCAATCTCGACAATCTCTGCACCAACCAGATTGACAATTGGTTCATAACCCGGATAAGCAGGAGCTGGCAAGAGCACCTTATCTCCTTCTTCTAAAATAGCTGTCAAAGTCGCAGATAAGGCCTCTGTCGCCCCAATTGTGACCAAGATTTCATTCTCAGGAGCATAGTCCAGTTGGTACTTTTCCTTAACAAAATCACTGGCTGCCTGACGTAAGGTCAGCAGACCACTCATCCCTGTATAGTAGGATTGGTTCTGGTCAATGGCTCGCTTGGCCGCCTCCTTGACATGATCTGGCGTTGTAAAATCAGGTTCCCCCAAGGTCAAACGCAAGACCCCAGGAATCTCCGAAATAGCCTGGTCAAACTGACGAATCAACGAAACTTGAATCTTATCTAACTGTTTATTAAAGCGCTTAGTTAAATCCATAGATACCTCCTACTGTCAAAACGTATCTCTATTATACTACAAAAGCCCCCCGACCGCAAAAATACATTAGAGAATAACGCTAGCATAACAAATTGAAGTATGTTAAAATGAATTTGTCTCAACTCCACTAACGGACTTAGTTTGGATTAGATAAGCGCGACAAAAAAATATAACCTGAGTTTAGTTTTAATGTAACTGGACAAAAAGAAATACCAGAGGTGGAGCTCTGGTATTTTTGTTTTTGCCAAGACTTCGTTACAGTTCTTGTAAGATTATTATCACATAATTAGCACTACTTGTCAAATAATTGTTAGCTCCACTTTCTATTTTACTTTTCCTGTTTACAGGTCTATAATGGTAACAGATTCTATTTGGAGGTTTTTATGTCATTTCTATCAAAAAATGGAGCAGGCATCTTGGCCTGCCTTCTCATTTCCATCCTATCTTGGTACTTAGGAGGATTCTTCCCTGTTATTGGCGCGCCCGTGTTTGCCATTTTCATAGGCATGCTTCTCCATCCCTTTCTCTCATCCTATAAACAACTGGATGCGGGATTGACCTTTAGTTCCAAGAAATTGCTCCAGTATGCCGTTATCTTGCTTGGTTTTGGTCTCAATATATCGCAAGTCTTCGCAGTTGGGCAATCTTCGCTCCCTGTTATCCTGTCCACCATTTCAATAGCCTTGATTGTTGCCTACCTCTTCCAGCGTTTCTTTGCACTGGACACAAAACTGGCTACCTTGATTGGGGTGGGATCTTCTATCTGTGGTGGCTCTGCCATTGCAGCGACAGCTCCCGTTATCCATGCCAAGGAAAAAGAAGTAGCCCAAGCCATCTCCGTTATCTTTTTCTTCAATGTCTTGGCTGCGCTCATCTTTCCAACCCTCGGCACTTGGCTTCATCTATCCAATGACGGCTTCGCCCTCTTTGCAGGAACTGCGGTCAATGATACTTCCTCTGTAACCGCCACAGCCAGCGCTTGGGACAGTCTCTACCAGACCAATACCCTCGAATCCGCAACCATTGTCAAACTCACACGAACTCTGGCTATCATCCCCATCACTCTCTTTCTCTCCTACTGGCAAAGTCGCGAGCAAAAAAATAAGCAAGACCTGCAACTGAAAAAAGTCTTCCCACTTTTTATCCTTTACTTCATCCTTGCCTCTCTCCTCACTACACTACTCACCTCTCTCGGTGTGTCCAGTAATTTCTTTACCCCTCTCAAACAACTCTCTAAATTCCTTATTATCATGGCCATGAGTGCTATCGGTCTCAAAACCAATTTAGTAGCTATGGTCAAATCCAGTGGAAAATCCATTGTTCTCGGAGCTATTTGCTGGATTGCCATCATCCTCACTAGTCTTGGTATGCAGACCCTTATTGGCATTTTCTAATACTCTTCGAAAATCTCTTCAAACCACGTCAACGTCGCCTTGCCGTAGGTATGGTTACTGACTTCGTCAGTTCTATCCACAACCTCAAAACTGTGTTTTGAGCTGACTTCGTCAGTTCTATCTGCAACCTCAAAACTGTGTTTTGAGCTGACTTCGTCAGTCTTATCTACAACCTCAAAACTGTGTTTTGAGCAACCTGCGGCTAGTTTGCTCTTTGATTTTCATTGAATATAACACAAAAGGTAGCCCATCAGCTACCTTTTCTTATGCTTCCTCAATTAAGCGGGTATGTTCTCTCTTAATGCAACGATTCATCACGATATCATCACATCCACCAGCACGCAAGATTTCTTCTGCTTCTAGACTTTCAAGTCCTAGCTGTGCCCAAAAAATCTTGGCATCAGCCTTAAGAAAATCACGCGCCACATCAGGCAAAAATTCACTGCGACGGTAAACATTGACAATATCTACAGGAAAAGGAATCTCAGCGAGACTAGCATAAGCCTTTTCACCCAAGATTTCGCCACCTGCCGCCTTGGGATTGACTGGGATAATTTTATAACCCCGAGCCTGCATTTCCTTAGTCACTCGATTGCTGGTTGTTTCCTCACGGTCTGACAAACCCACAACAGCAAGGGTTTTACTCGTTGCGAGATACTGACGAATCACGCCATCACTTGGATTGATAAATTCTTGACTCATAGAAATCCTCCTTTTTCTTCAGTATAGCACAATTTGAAAAGGCTTGCAGAATTCTACTACAAAAAAGGAGGACTAGCCCCCTTTTTATTTAGCCTCGTACCAGGTTGCCCCTTCATTTTCATCTGCGATGAGGGGAACACTGAGTTGAATAGCTTCTTCCATGGTTTGTTTGACCAATTTTTTCATCTCTGCCAATTCAGATTTAGGAACTTCAAGGACGATTTCATCGTGCACTTGTAACAGCATCTTGGTCTGATAACCACCTGCAACCAAGGCCTTATCTAGCTGGATCATGGCAATCTTGAGAATATCTGCCGCAGATCCCTGGATAGGAGAGTTGATGGCAGTTCGCTCCGCAAAACCACGAATGTTGAAGTTGCGCGAATTGATATCTGGCAACTCACGACGACGCTTGAAGAGAGTCTCTACATAACCCTTATCACGCGCCTCACGCACTACTTCATCCATGTAGTTTTTAATGCCCGGGAAGCGTTCAAAGTAGGTATCAATGTAGGCTTTGGCTTCCTTACGACTGATGCCCAGATTATTAGACAAGCCAAAATCTGAAATCCCGTAAACCACTCCAAAGTTAACTGCCTTGGCATTACGACGGTCATTTGCAGTCACATCCTCAGGACGCTCAATGCCAAAGACACGCATGGCTGTAGAAGTATGGATATCCGCCCCCTCTTGGAAGGCCTTAATCAAGTGTTCATCCTTAGAAATATGAGCCAAAACGCGCAATTCAATCTGTGAATAGTCGGAGCTCAGAAGGACACTATCCTCCCACTCAGGCACAAAAGCCTTACGAATGAGACGGCCTTGCTCCAAACGCACAGGAATATTTTGCAAGTTTGGATCCACACTAGACAAACGCCCAGTCTGGGTCAAATCCTGCACATAGCGAGTATGAATCTTGCCATCAGCCAAAATCCAATCCTGCAAGCCAATTACATAAGTCGATTGAATCTTGGCAATCTGACGGTAGTCTAGAATTTTCTTAACAATCGGAACAATAGGAGCCAGACGCTCCAACACATCCACCGCTGTTGAGTAACCCGTTTTAGTTTTCTTAGTGTATTCTAGAGGAAGACCCAACTTTTCAAAAAGAAGCACGCCCAACTGCTTAGGCGAGTTGATATTAAACTCCTCACCAGCCAACTCGTAAATCTCTTGAGTCAGTTTTTCAATGACAAGCTCATTTTCAGCCTGCATCTCAAGCAAGGTCTCTTTCTTGACCGTAATCCCAGCAATTTCCATCTTGGCAAGGACAAAGGCAAGAGGTTGCTCTATATCATAAAGAAGCTCTAATTGTCCATTTTCACTGAGTTTTTCAAGCAAAATAGGCTCTGTTTCGACCAAAACAGCAAGTTTACGCGCCAAATGTTCCAAGAATTTCTCGCGTTCAGGAATGGCTTTTTTGACACCCTTACCATAGAAAGTCTCATCATCGGCCAAATAAGTCTGACCATAAAGACTAGCGATGGTCGCAATTTCATTGTCCTCCACAGTCGAAAGGAGGTATTTAGCCAAACGGCTATCAAAGGCAGGAGCCTGCAAATCCACATCAAAACGATTCAAGAGAACTTTAGCCTTTTTAAAGTCATACACTTTCAGAGGTGTTTTTTCTAGAAAATCCTTGAAAATCGGGTCTTCCAAAAGTTCAAGCTTGTCTGTAGCATAAAGCTTATCCCCACAAGACCAGGCAAAACCAATCAAATCATCCGTATGGTAATTCTCACCAAAAAGCTCAAAATGGAAGATAGATTCTTCACTCAGCATATCTTGACTAACTTGGTCAACGATAGTAAAGTCCAAACTCTCAGCCACATCAGTCGAAGATGCATTTAAAGCCTGTTTGAGCTGTTTGAAGCCCATCTCATCGTAGAATTTCCCGAGATTTTCAACATCTGGACCACTATAGACCAAATCCTCCAAACCAATCTCAATCGGTGCCTTGGTATCAATGGTCGCCAGTGTTTTAGACAAAAAGGCCTGTTCCTTATCATTGATAAGATTTTCCTTCATCTTAGAAGCCTTCATCTCATCGATATTTTCATAAATCCCCTCAAGCGAACCATGCTCCAGCAAGAGCTTGATACCCGTCTTTTCTCCGATTTTGGTCACCCCAGGGATATTATCCGACTTATCTCCCATAAGCGCCTTGAGATCGATAAACTGAGTCGGTGTGAGACCCATCTTTTCCATGAGATAATCTGGCGTAAAAGCCTCAAATTCAGCCACACCTTTCTTGGAAATCTCAACCACCGTATGCTCATCCGTCAGCTGAATCAAGTCCTTGTCCCCACTGACAATGGTAATATCAAAACCATCCTGCTCTGCTAGCTTATCCAGCGTCCCAATGATATCATCCGCCTCATACTGAGCCAACTCATAATGACGAATCCCCATATGATCCAGCAACTCACGAATGAAGGGAAATTGCTCACGAAACTCATCAGGAGTCTTAGCCCGACCACCCTTATAGTCCGCATACATCTCTGTCCGGAAGGTCGTCTTTCCCGCATCAAAAGCCACCAAAATATGACTAGGCTCAACCCGCTCCAACAAATGGCTCAACATCAACTGAAAGCCATAAATCGCATTGGTATGCAAACCAGCCGCATTCTTAAAACGGTCCAACTGCTGATAGAGTGCAAAAAACGCCCGAAAAGCAACAGAAGACCCATCAATCAATAATAATTTTTTCTTATCCATACACCCATTATAAAGGAAAGCATCAAAAAATACCATTGGGAAGAGCCAGACCGAGTATTTTTCATCCTTTTTCCGAATAAATAGATAGAGCCAGAGAATCTAGTAAACCTAGGTTTGAAAATGTGCTATAATGAAAGGAGAAAGAGTATGGCATTACGTCATCCGGGCATCAGCCCAACCAATGACTTGGTAGCTAAGAAAATCTTTAGCAACCCAGAAATCACTTGTCAATTTATCCGCGATATGTTGGACTTACCAGCCAAAAATGTGACCATTTTGGAGGGAAGCAATATTCATGTCTTGCCCACTACACCGTACTCGGCGCAGGATTTCTATACCAGTATAGATGTTTTGGCAGAGTTGGATAATGGTACGCAAGTAATTATTGAAATCCAAGTTCATCATCAGAATTTTTTCATCAATCGCCTGTGGGCTTACCTTTGCAGTCAGGTCAATCAAAACCTAGAAAAAATTCGTCAACGTGAAGGTGACACCCACCAGAGTTACAAACACATCGCACCAGTTTATGCTATTGCAATTGTGGACAGCAATTATTTCTCAGATGACCTAGCTTTTCATAGCTTTAGCATGCGAGAGGATACGACAGGTGAGGTCTTAACCATCACAAACAATGGACAAGAAAACCATCTGGTTAAGATGGCATTCTTGGAATTAAAAAAATACAGAGAAACCAGCAAAGATGAGGTTCGTAAACCGTGGTTGGAGTTTTTTGGTAATAAGCCCTTTACTCAAGAACCCGAGCGAGCCATCAGCCAAGCAGACCAACTGCTAGATTACAAGAGCTGGTCCGAGGAGGACAGGAAAATGTTTAGCCAACTACGTATGCGAGAAGAACAGGCATTGTTAGCACAGGACTATGCCTTGGAAACTGCTAGGGCGGAGGGTATCGAACAAGGACTGGAACGAGGACGAGCAGAGGGTATCGAAGAGGGATTAAAAGTAGGTCTAGTAAATCTCGTTCGTCAAGGCCTTCTGACTTCAGAGGTTGCCATCCAGCAGTTAGGTATGACTGTCTCTGAGTTTGAAGAACTATTGAAAGAGCATCTCAAATAAGAACTAAAACAATACAGAGAAACCAGCAAAGACAAGGTTCGCAAGCCCTGGTTGGAGTTTTTCGGGAATAAACCCTTTACCCAACAACCTGAGCGAGCCATCAGCCAGGCAGACCAACTGCTAGACTACAAGAGCTGGTCCGAGGAGGACAGGAAGATGTTTAGTCAACTACGTATGCGTGAAGAACAAGCTTTGTTAGCGCAGGACTATGCTTTAGAAACAGCTAGGGCGGAAGGCATTGAAAAAGGACTGGAACGAGGCCGAGCGGAAGGTATTGAAAAAGGTTTAGAACGTGGGAAAGTTGAAGGAAGTTTGTCTATGCTATTAAATCTAGTCCGTCAAGGCCTTCTGACTTCAGAGGTTGCCAGCCAGCAATTGGGCATGAGCGTCGCGGAGTTTGAGGAGCTCTTGTAAGACCATACAATCACTAATAACATAAAAGTGAACAGGACTAAAATACTATCCTGTTCACTTTTTATGTTTTGCTATCCAACAAAGTACTCACAGAATTCTACACGACAAAAGAGAAGGCAAAGCGTCCCTCTCTTTCATATTTTTAATTAATTAGTTTTTGCGTTTCACAAATGGAAGTGCACCAAAGAATAATCCAAGGAATCCTAATGATGTAACCACAACATTATCTTTTCCACTAGTATTTGGAAGTTCTTTCTTGTCTTCTATTTTTGTAGCTTAAGCTTGATAAGTATTATATCAGCAAGTATCTGCTATAAAAAACTAAGCTAAAAATCTCCTAGTGACATAAACAAATTCAAACTACACCCACTCACCGTTTGCATTTACTTTGTAACCATTGATTGTAGTGCTAACAGCAAGGGCACCTGAGCTATAAGCATAGTACCACTTACCATCTACTTTGAACCAGCCAGTCTTCATAGCGCCTGAACCATCAAGATAATACCATGTACCACCTTGTTTCAACCAGCCAGTTTTCATAGCACCTGAATCATTAAGATAATACCACTTACCATCTACAAGTTTCCAACCTGTCTGCATAGCACCTGAGCCATCAAGATAATACCATGTACCATTTTCTTTTATCCATCTAGTACTCATTTTACCTAAACTGTCGAGATGGTACCAACTACCATTTATAAGTTTCCAGCCAGTTTGCATAGCACCTAAATCGTTTAAATAATACCAATTACCATCAACTTGTTTCCAACTAGTTCTCATCACACCAGTTTCATCCAAGTAATACCATGAACCATCTTTCAGCCAACCTGTCTTCATTCCATCTTCTTTAGAGAAATAATACCAGTCACCGTCAATTTTCTTCCATCCAACAGAACGGTTTCCTTCACTATCAATAAAGAATTTTTTACCATCAATTACAGCAATATTTGGTGTCAGAACACCATCTTTTAGATAGTAAGTTTTTTCATCTATTTTGATAAATCCAGTTTTCTTCTCACCATTTTCAACGAAATAATAAGTCTTGTCAGCAACTTTTACCAATCCCAACTGTTTGAAGCCATCTTTTTCATTCAGATAGTATTGTTTATCCCCTAAGATTAGTAGACCTTTTTTCATTACTCCATCAGTTTCAAAGTAGTAAGTCTTACCATCAATCTTTTGCCATCCAGTAACTTTTTTACCATCCTTGATATAGTAGACTTTACCACCCTCTGCTTTAAACTGACCGCTACTTGTGCTATTGTTAGTAGTAGCACTATTGTTCTGATTGGTATTAGCTCCGTTATTAGCTACATTTCCATTAGTCTGGTTGCTACTTCCTCCATTATTAGCACTACCATTATTTTGATTGGCATTACTTCCATTAGTTTGGTTATTATCTCTACGATATGGGTTTGTTTGAGAGGTATTGCTAGTATTACCTGAGGTACTAGTAGGTGCATACATATGGTAAAGAATACCATCTTCTACTCTGCTAGTAGTATACATATAGTTATCAATAGCTGGATGACTTGTATCAGATGTTGCTGCCCCTGTAACCGCTGCTTTGATATCAACTGGTCTACCATTTTGGAATGTCACAAAATGAATTTCCTTAAATGATGAAGTCGATTGAGCACCTGTAGACGATGTACCAGTTTCCGTACTTTCAGCACTTACTGGCTGAACTGTAGCTATAGCTAGCACTGAAGTTGCTAGCAAGATACCTGTAAGTGTTTTCTTCATAAGAAAACCTCCTTTGTTAACCTATTAAATTTATTTCATTATATCCCTTTTCTATAATTAGTGCAATAAAAAACATAAAAAGTGTAGAAAAATTTAAAAGTAAAAAAATAGAAATATTCAGAGTATTTAATTTATTATTTTATTTCCAAAACTCAGTATACTACAGTTGACAAAGAGCCAACAAAAAAAGCAGGAGATTCATCTCCTGCGATATTAAATAATTAATTATTTAACCCATTCACCGTTTCCGTTTACAGTGTAACCATCTACAGTAGTATTAACTGCAAGGGCACCTGAACCGTTTACGTAGTACCATTTACCACCAACTTCAAACCATTGGCTAGCTTTCATAGCACCTGAGTTTTCAAGGTAGTACCAAGTTCCGTTGTCTTTAACCCAACCAGTTGCCATCCAACCAGCTTGGTCGAAGTAGTACCAAGTTCCGTTGATTTTTTCCCAACCGTTAGTTGTGTAAGAACCATCAGCGTGTTTGTACCACCAGCGAGAACCTGATTGAATCCATTCTGCTTTTTTAGCAGGTGTTTCAGTTGATTGAGCAGTAGCAGATTGTCCTTGGAATGTTACATCTGTACGAGTAGCAACAACGATCTTTGCATTAGTATACAAATCTTTAGAAACTTTTAATTCACCTTTTAATTCTACATCTTTCCCATCTGTAGCAAGAGATTTTACTAGACGATATTTTACTACTGTTCCTTCAGCGAAACTTACTGGGAGTTCAGCGTCTACTTCAGTTCCAGCTGCATCAGCTTTAACTTTAGCTGTTGTTGTAACGATAGCTGATCCTGTTGCATCTGTAGTAACCGATACATATTTGACACCTTTAGAAGTAGGATATTCAAAATCAATAGCTACACCTGGGATTGGGTTTCCTTTACCATCTACAACATTTACACGAGCATGGTGTTTATCTTGTTCTTTAGCAGCTTGAGTAACCAATTTACCTGTTGCTGGATCTACCATACCAGGTTTAAGAACTACATTATCTGCTGAAACAGCTTGTACAGCACCAAATGCTGCAAGAGCGACTGCGCTTGTCAATAAAACTTTTTTCATCGTTTTATCTCCTTTATTTTTCATTATATTATTTTTCGTAAGACTACCTTACTACCATACAGTATATAAATATTTGCAGGATTTGTCAAGAGTTTTCTTATGTTTTTTAAACTTTTTACCTATTTCTTCGAAAAAAGGAGAAGAAAACTAACTCGCGAAAAATTCCCCCTGAAATACTCTAGCCTCCAAGTTGACATTTCACAAATACTCATCCCTCAGATGATATCTTTTATATCTAAACTATATAGATAGTTAGACAGAACTTACTTCCTTGGTATTATCTTACAAACCCTTGTAAAAGTCAAGTAAAAACGGCAAGTATTTTGATAACACTTGCCCTTTCATCAACTTCCTACTATTAGATTAGATGAAAGATCGAACTCACAGTAAAGCCTCAAACTCAGCAACGGTCATACCCAATTGCTGGCTTGCTATCTCGGAAGTCAGAAGACCTTGTCGAACGAGATTTACTAAACCTACTTTTAATCCCTCTTCGATACCCTCCGCTCGTCCTTGTTCAATACCACGTTCTAAACCTTGTTCGATACCTTCTGCTCTAGCTGTTTCCAAGGCATAGTCCTGAGCCAATAATGCTTGTTCTTCTCGCATACGTAGTTGACTAAACATTTTCCTGTCCTCCTCGGACCAGCTCTTGTAGTCCAGCAGTTGGTCTGCCTGGCTGATGGCTCGCTCGGGTTGTTGGGTAAAGGGTTTATTCCCGAAAAACTCCAACCACGGTTTGTGAACCTTATCTTTGCTGGTTTCTCTGTATTTTTTTAGTTCTTATTTGTGATGCTCTTTCAATAGTGACTCAAATTCAGCAACGGTCATGCCCAATTGTTCACTCGCAAATTCGGAAGTTAAAACATGTTGGCGAACCATATCTAGAAATGCGAAAAGTTTCCCACGTTCTAAACCTTGTTCAAGACCTTGTTCGATACCTTCCGCCCTAGCTGTTTCCAAGGCATAGTCCTGTGCTAACAAGGCTTGTTCTTCTCGCATACGTAATTGACTAAACATTTTCCTGTCCTCCTCGGACCAGCTCTTGTAGTCCAGCAGTTGATCTGCCTGGCTGATGGCTCGCTCGGGTTGCTGGGTAAAAGGTTTGTTCCCGAAAAACTCCAACCACGGCTTGCGAACCTCATCTTTGCTGGTTTCTCTGTATTTTTTTAATTCCAAGAATGCCATCTTAACCAGATGGTTTTCTTGTCCATTGTTTGTGATGGTTAAGACCTCACCTGTCGTATCCTCTCGCATGCTAAAGCTATGAAAAGCTAGGTCATCTGAGAAATAATTGCTGTCCACAATTGCAATAGCATAAACTGGTGCGATGTGTTTGTAACTCTGGTGGGTGTCACCTTCACGTTGACGAATTTTTTCAAGATTTTGATTGACCTGACTGCACAAATAAGCCCACAGGCGATTGATGAAAAAATTCTGATGATGCACCTGAATCTCAATAATTACCTGAGTGCCATTATCCAACTCCGCCAAGACGTCTATACTGGTATAGAAATCCTGTGCCGAGTAAGGCATGGAAGGCAAGACATGAATATTGCTTCCCTCCAAAATGGTCACATTTTTTGCTGGTAAATCCAACATATCGCGAATAAATTGACAAGTGATTTCTGGATTGCTAAAGATTTTCTTAGCAACCAAATCATTGGTTGGGCTGATGCCCGGATGTCTTAAAATCATCCTTTTCCTCCTTTTATTATACCACAGTTTTAAATCTAGGTTTGCTAGATTCACTGACTCTATCTATTTATTCGGAAAAGAGACGAAAAAAACCTGAGAATTATCTCAGGCTTGGTCATTAAATCTTTTTCTCAATACTGAAAAGTGGAGAAAGTGGGCGTTTTTCATGGATACGTACGATAGCATCACCCAGTAGATGAGCAATCGAAATCTGTTCAATCTTATCAATCAAACGCTCTTCTGGCAGATAGATGGTATCCAAAACAACCAATTTCTTAATAGCTGATTTTTGGATATTGTCCATAGCAGGACCAGAAAGAACTGGGTGCGTACAGCTTGCATAGACTTCAACGGCACCAGCTTCTGCAAGAGCATCTGCCGCATGACAAATCGTTCCAGCAGTATCAATCATATCATCAATCAAGATACAAGTCTTGCCTTCGACCTTACCAATGATGTTCATGACTTCACTAGTATTCATCTTATCAACGCTACGACGTTTATCAATAATAGCGATAGATGTTTTCAAAAATTCTGCCAACTTACGGGCACGAGTCACCCCTCCATGGTCTGGGCTGACAACCACATAGTCAGAACCAACCATGCCACGACGCTCAAAATAATCCGCAATCAGAGGAGCTCCCATTAAATGATCCACAGGAATATCAAAGAATCCTTGAATCTGCGCAGCATGCAAGTCGATGGTCAATAAACGATCCACTCCAGCTACTTCAAGCATATTTGCGACAAGTTTTGAAGTGATTGGCTCACGCGCTCTCGCCTTTCTATCCTGACGTGCATACCCATAGTAAGGCATGACAACATTGACAGATTCTGCACTCGCACGCTTCAAAGCATCCACCATAATCAAAATTTCAAGCAGATTGTCATTTACAGGCGAACTAGTTGATTGTAAGATAAAGACGTGTTTCCCACGGATTGATTCTTCGATGTTGACCTGAATCTCTCCATCTGAAAATTGGCGAACACTTGATTTCCCCAACTCTATCCCAATCTCCTGCGCCACACGTTCTGCCAATTCTTTATTAGAAGAAAGGGCAAACAGCTTTAAATCAGAAAAAGACATGATTTCCTCCGGTATATATGTATCACTTGTGCTTTTCACAAGATTTTCCATCTACCATTGTAGCGCTTTTTACACTATTTTTCAATCAAAAATAAAAGAAGGGCACCATATTTGTACCCTTGCATCATTCTTTTGAAAAATATTCTAGTTCATCAACTCATTGTGCTTCTCAACAAAGCGATAAGCCTGATAAAAACCATAAAGAGTAATAGCCGTAACCACTGGAATCGCTAAAGGCAACTCTGTCTCCAATTCAACAAAAGGAGAGTTAAATAAGAAGTGAGTTCCCAAGGCTAAACCTAGGAAAATAAACCCCTGTTTCTTGCCAACCTTCTGCCCTTTATAGGCTCTGTAAAGCAAGTAAACACCTACTACAGCCAAACCTGAAAAAGTCCAGTGAGAGGCAATTCCTGAGATGATACGCTCTAAAATTCGCGAAATAGTAAAGTCAAAACCCTCTGGTAAATCCGTACGAATGTAGCCAATATCCTCAATCATTTGGAATCCCAAACCAGAAGCAATCCCTAGTAAAAACAAAGATTTTAATTTTCGCACAGGAATCAAAGCTAAAACAAAGACAAGTGGCAATAATTTCAAGGGTTCTTCTACCAAAGGAGCCACAATCGCACTTTCAAAGGCATTTAAAAATGCACTATCTGGGAAAAGAACCCCCAGCAAATCATGGATATAGGTATTAGCAAAACTAGACAACCAGCCTGAAAGGAACATTCCCCCCAATAAAGACAAGATCAAGGAGTTCTTTGGCAATTCCCATTTTTTCCCAAAACGGAAAAGGAAATAAAGAGCCGGAATCATGTAAAAGAGAGCTAGAAAGATAGAAACTCCCATTAGTCCATATTCCGCAGCTGACATCGAACCGTCCGTATAGTAGATAGTTTCATACTGCAAACCAATACATAGCAATAAAATAAAAATAAATAAAATACTGTTTTTCTTCATACACTTTCTTTCTAAATAAAGTATTTACAATTCTACGACTGTCATACTTCCTGTATCCACATCGTAAATAGCACCAGAAATAATGACATCATCTGGTATTAGGGGAGACTCGATAAGGAGTTGCATATCCTCGCGTACACTCTCCTCTATATCCTGGAAGGGCAAAAAGTCCTGATCTGACACATCGACACCTAGTTCCTCTTTTAAATACTCCTGAAAAGGACCATTTTCAAAGGTCTGAGCACCACAGTCTGTATGGTGCAATACCACAATCTCTCTTGTCCCCATTTGTTGCTGGGAAATAACTAGCGAACGAATCATGTCTTCTGTCACTCGACCACCTGCATTCCGCAAGATATGAGCATCCCCAAGTGCTAATCCCAAAGCTTGAGCAACGTGCAGACGTGAGTCCATACAGGTCACAATGGCTACTCTAGTTTTGGGTTTAAGTGGCAGATTTAACTGCCCATGTAGGGCAACATAAGCCTGATTGGCTTGCATAAACTGTTCAAAATACGACACGATTCCCTCCTCGAAAATTTGATAGTCAAATATTTCTCCTATCTTATCATTTTTAAGAAGATTTGTCACGGATTATGCAAAGACCTTTTTCAAAACTTCCTGAATCGTTGTCACTCCAATAACCTGAATTTCCTTAGGCGGAGTGATTCCTGTCAAGGAATTCTTAGGTACATAAATCTTAGTAAAACCCAGTTTAGCAGCTTCATTGATGCGCTGCTCAATACGATTCACGCGCCGAATCTCTCCCGTCAAGCCAAGTTCTCCTACAAAACATTCCTGAGGATTAGTTGGCTTGTCTTTATAGCTCGAAGCAATGGCAACCGCAACGGCCAAGTCTATCGCAGGTTCATCCAATTTGACACCGCCAGCAGATTTAAGATAAGCATCCTGATTTTGCAAGAGAAGACCTGCCCGTTTTTCCAAAACAGCCATAATCAAGCTAGCACGATTAAAATCAAGTCCTGTCGTAGTACGCTTGGCATTTCCAAACATGGTAGGTGTCACCAAAGCCTGAACCTCCGCCAAAATCGGACGCGTCCCTTCCATGGTCACAACGATTGATGAACCAGTCGCCCCATCCAAACGCTCTTCTAGGAAAACTTGACTCGGATTGAGTACCTCAACCAATCCGCCTGACTGCATCTCAAAAATCCCAATCTCATTAGTGGAGCCAAAACGGTTTTTGACCGCTCTCAAAATACGAAAGGTATGGTGGCGCTCTCCTTCAAAGTAAAGCACTGTATCCACCATATGCTCCAACATTCTCGGCCCAGCTAAGGTTCCTTCCTTGGTCACATGGCCTACGATAAAAATAGCAATATTGTTGGTCTTAGCCAACTGCATAAGCTCAGCGGTTACCTCACGCACTTGAGAAACAGATCCCTGTACCCCTGAAATCTCAGGAGACATGATGGTTTGAATGGAGTCGATGATGAGAAAGTCTGGCTGAATTCTTTCTACCTCTGCGCGAACACTCTGCATATTGGTCTCTGCATAGAGATAAAACTCGCTATCAATATCTCCCAAGCGCTCTGCTCGTAGCTTAATTTGCTGGGCAGACTCCTCCCCACTGACATAGAGAACTGTCCCCACTTGGGACAACTGGGTTGAGACTTGTAGGAGAAGCGTTGACTTCCCAATCCCAGGATCCCCACCTATGAGTACGAGACTTCCTGGTACCACTCCGCCTCCAAGTACACGGTTAAATTCCTCCATCTCCGTCTTGGTTCGATTGACGTTGATTGACGTCACCTCAGCCAGTTTCATGGGCTTGGTTTTCTCACCTGTCAAGGACACACGCGCATTCTTGACCTCGGCAACCTCAACCTCTTCTACAAAAGAAGACCAAGACCCACAGTTGGGACAACGCCCCAGATATTTAGGGGAATTATAGCCACAATTTTGACATACAAATGTCGCTTTTTTCTTTGCGATAATAAACCTCTTTCTATATTTCTAACTCACACTCAATCACTTGGCAAAAATCAATCTTCTCATTTGGCACAAACTGACGCATGAGCATTCGATGAGCAACAACTACCACAGTCTGATGTTCTCGATACTTAGACATACATTCTAGAAACCGAGACTTCATCTCCGCAGCTGTCTCATATTGAATAGGACTATTAGGAAGTAATTCCCCCTTATTTTCTAGAAACATAGTACGAGCTTTTTCAAAATTATCTGTGCCACTTTCATAGACCTGCCATTCATGCAATAATGGCTCTACTCTCAAAGGAAGTCCCGTAGTACAAACTACATAAGAAGCCGTTTCTAAAGCTCTTGTGACTGCAGAAGATACGATTATTTCAGCTGACGAGAGTAAAGAATTTTTGCTCAGTTCCTGAGCCTGCTGCCGTCCCTTCTCAGACAAGGGCGCCAAATCTATCCCAAAACCCGTATAAGAACGCTCCTCTAACTCACGGTAATCTGGCTCCCCGTGACGTACAAAGATAATCTTCATTCTAGTGCCCTGTTGAACCAAATCCACCAGTTCGAACGCCATCAGCCGCATCTCCATCTGCAATTAAGAAAGGAGCAAAGACAGCCTGGACCACACGTTCCCCAACTTTGAGAATCACTTCTTGGTCTGTGATATTCTTCATCTGCGCAAAAATATGCCCTTCATTTCCAGGATTTCCATAATAATCCCCATCAATGACACCAACCGAGTTAATCAAGACCAGACCCTTCTTACGAGGATTTGAAGAACGATCATAAAGGTAAAGAACCTCAGTCGGCTGCATATAAGCCTTAACCCCTGTCGGAACCAAGACAATCTCTCCTGGCGCAATAACCGTACGCACAGCAACCTTTAAGTCGTAACCAGCCGCATGCGCCGTCTCACGCTTCGGCAATAAATTTTCATCTGTAAAAGTCGAAACCAATTCAAAACCACGAATTTTCATCATCTTCTCTTTTCTATTATCATTTATTCTAGATTATTCTATCTTATTTATTCGGAAAAAGCACGAAAAAAAGAGCACACAATTCAAATCGCTTAGGGCTGCTGGATTCCTCCCCTGACCCGCTTCACGCAGAACTGTTGCTCCATTATTAATTATATCACATTCCTATTCATTTTAAAAGCAAAATTATTTTTTCCGTCTATTTCTAAAAAAGTCCTGCATAATAGCTGCGCATTCATCTTCCAAAATTCCCGTTTCAACATCCACACGATGATTGAGACGCTCATCTGTCAAGATATCGTACAAGCTTCCAGCAGCGCCAAATTTCTGGTTTTTAGCCCCATAGACCACGTTTGGAATACGGGCAAGTCCAATCGCCCCACTACACATGACACAAGGCTCAATGGTCACAAAAAGAGTGCAATCCAGCAAGCGCCAGCTCTCCTCACTCAGGTTCGCATGCTCTATAGCCATAATCTCCGCATGCATAACCGCTCGTTGCAATTCCTCACGTGCATTATGCCCGCGACCAATGATTTCTCCGTCCTTAACAATCACACAACCAATTGGAATTTCATCGTGTTCGAGAGCAATCTCAGCCTCTTTCAATGCCTCTCTCATGAAGCTTTCTTTTTCTTCAACTGTATAATTCATCAATTTCCCTTTTTCTACTTGTCGATTTTATTATTATATCATGAATCCCAAGACAAAAAAAGTCACCGAATGCGGTGACTTTATAGGGAGATTATTATGAAAAAGAAAAGTTTAGGATATTTGTTACAACAAGTTAGGAGGTCTTCTTGTAACTGTCTATAGTATACCCGACCTATCTTAAACAAATCTTAAAATTCTCTTAGGACCAAACACTTTCTAAAATATTTGTTTGTTCACGACCAGGACCTACTGAGAAAGTAGAAATACGAACTCCAACCAATTCACTCACACGACGAACATAGTTACGCGCATTCTCAGGAAGATCTTCCAAATTACGAACTCCAGTAATATCTTCTGACCAACCTGGCAACTCTTCATAGATAGGCTTGCAACGTTTCAATTGCTCAAGACTAGCTGGATAGTAGTCAATACGTTGACCATCAAGATCATAGGCCACACAGATTTTCACTGTATCTAAACCACTCAAAACATCGATAGAGTTCAATGAAAGATTAGTAATACCAGAAACGCGACGACTATGACGCATCACAACTGAGTCAAACCAACCCACACGACGTGGACGACCAGTTGTTGTACCATATTCATGACCTACTTCACGGATACGTTCTCCCACTTCATCAAACAACTCAGTTGGGAAAGGACCGTCTCCTACACGACTCGTATAGGCTTTACATACACCTACAACCTTGTCAATCTTACTTGGACCAACACCAGAACCAATTGTCACACCACCAGCTACAGGGTTTGATGACGTAACAAATGGATAAGTACCTTGGTCGATATCTAGCATAACTCCTTGTGCACCTTCAAAAAGCACACGTTTACCGTTATCAAGCGCATCATTCAAAATGACAGATGTGTCTGTCACATATTTCTTGATTTGTTGACCATATTCGTAATATTCTTCAAAAATATCATCGAAATCAATCGCTTTACTGTCATACAATTTTTCAAAAAGACGATTCTTTTCAGCAAGGTTACGTTCTAAACGCTCACGGAAAATATCTTTATCCAAAAGATCGGCGATACGAATTCCAACACGAGCAGCCTTGTCCATATAAGCTGGACCAATTCCCTTGATTGTAGTCCCAATCTTATTGTCGCCCTTAGCTTCTTCTTGCAAACGGTCTAACTCGATATGATAAGGCAAAATAACATGCGCGCGATCAGAAATACGCAAGTTATCAGTTGTCACACCCTCCTCATGAAGATAGCTCAACTCTTTTACAAGAGATTTAGGATTTACAACCATACCATTCCCAATAACAGAGATTTTTTCAGGGAAGAAAATTCCAGATGGAATCAAGTGCAACTTAAATTTCTTACCATCGATCACAATCGTGTGACCTGCATTATCACCACCCTGGTAACGTGCAATCACTTCTGCATTCGCTGAAAGGAAATCTGTAATCTTCCCTTTACCTTCATCACCCCATTGGGTACCTACAACAACAACTGAAGTCATAATCTTGTCTGAGCCCTCAGGCTCTTCCTTTCTCACATACATGGCAGGAATCTCACCTGCAATTATATCTTACAATTTATTATAAGAAAAAATCGCCTTTTTATCAAGAAGAAACAATAGAAAGATTTGCTATTTCCAACTATTAAAAAATGATTTAGAAAAATAACTAGCTATTTATTATTATCTTTCTATAAAAAAGTAAATTTGTTCGGAAATTAACTCAGACTATCTCAACAAGAAATAAAACCTTGTTTCATTATCATCTTTTCAAGATACAAACGATAAGCAACACGATAATGGTAAACAATAAAATCCCTACGACACCCAATACCATATCTAACTAAATAATAAATCAAAAATTTAAAATGAAAATGTTCCCAGTCCCAACTATTACCAAAGAAAGTAGCATACTCTTCTTCGATACTGTCATAGAAATCAGTCATCTGATCATAAATATTTTGTAGCATAAGCATACACTCCTTTACTTTTTATGATCTTATTCTAACAAAAAATTTTAATTAATCATTAATAACTCCTGAATTGTTAAAATACCAACCTCAACAAGAGAAAAAATAGGAAAAGTTGACAGAATAGAAATAAATTTACTACCTAAATTAGACTTTGATAAAAACCTTATTGACTGCGTTAAATACTAAAAGAGACTGAGGAAAAAATCTTAAAATAAGAAAAACGCATATTATCAGATATTCAAATCTATGTAATTTTGCATTATCTATAATAGCTGATGGTATGCTTAATTTTGTATAGTCGCTTAGTTTAAAATGCGCATGTTATAATAAAGCTATGCATATCTAGTAAATTGAAATAAGAGATGAATAAATCGATTAGGAAAGTCAAATTAATTTCTAGAAATATTTTTAGCAGTTGTAACATACTATTCTAGTTCCAATCTACTATATTGACGAAACGGGAATCGCCCCTACCTCTATCGTCCTTATGATGCACGGGCTCCTAGAGAGGAGAAAGTCTATGAAAATATTATCAGACGGCGTTTTGAGCGGACTTCAATTGTTTCAGGAAAAGTAGAGGGAGAGTTTATAGCTCCTATTTATAAAGTGGTTCAAAATGCAACTCCTACCTGCTTTGAAGAGACTTCATATTACGACGCCAAATTAGAAGCAACTAATAATCTCATTAAACTTATCAAGCGAAATGCCTTTGGATTTCGGAACTTTGAAAACTTCAAAAAAAGGATTTTTATCGCTCTGAATATCAAAAAAGAAAGGACGAAATGTGTCCTTTCTCGATCTTAGCCTTTTCTTCAACCCACTACAGTTGAAAAAAGCCTAGATTATTAATTACATAATAAAAAGAGGCTGAAACCTCCTTTAACTAACTACTCCGCCAGTAGGACTCGAACCTACGACATCATGATTAACAGTCATGCGCTACTACCAACTGAGCTATGGCGGAATAAAGCTAAGCGACTTCCATATCTCACAGGGGGCAACCCCCAACTACTTCCGGCGTTCTAGGGCTTAACTTCTGTGTTCG
>NZ_CAMHWI010000006.1 GCF_946188695.1 Streptococcus mitis
TGGGACTTTTTTTCTACACAAAAATAGGCTCCATAAGATTCATAGGGGATTTACCCACTACAAATATTATAGAGCCTCAGTTCTTCACTCAAGGATGATGATGAATTGTGATACGATAAGAATAAATTGGGAATGGCTTATGATGTTAATCGTTCACCTTTTTTGTAATTCTAGTATATCAGAGTCAATATATATTTGCATGCTACTCCTTTTGCAAAAATGGCTATTTCAGGTGAAAAAAACGACATTTCAGATTTTCTGTTCCAGAAATAGCTATCGCTATGATATAATTATTTTATGATTATTACTATTCCTATAAAAAACCAAAAAGATATTGGTACACCATCTGATTCAGTCGTTGTTCTCGGCTATTTTGATGGTATACACAAGGGGCATCAAGAATTATTTCGTGTTGCCAATAAGGCTGCGAGAAAGGATTTATTGCCTATCGTCGTTATGACCTTTAATGAATCTCCAAAGATCGCTTTAGAGCCTTATCATCCTGATCTGTTTTTACATATTTTGAACCCTGCTGAACGTGAGAGGAAATTAAAGCGTGAAGGCGTAGAAGAATTATATCTCCTTGATTTTAGTAGTCAATTCGCTAGTCTCACGGCAGAAGAATTTTTTGCAACTTATATCAAGGCTATGAATGCCAAAATTATTGTTGCAGGTTTTGATTATACATTTGGTTCTGACCAAAAAACGGCAGAAGACTTAAAGGATTACTTTGATGGAGAAGTCATTATCGTTCCACCTGTAGAAGATGAGAAAGGAAAGATTAGTTCAACTCGTATCCGTCAAGCTATTTTAGATGGAAATGTGAAAGAAGCAGGAGAACTTTTGGGAGCACCGCTTCCATCAAGAGGTATGGTGGTTCATGGCAATGCTCGTGGTCGTACGATTGGTTATCCAACAGCTAATTTGGTGCTTTTAGATCGTACTTATATGCCAGCAGATGGCGTTTATGTCGTTGATGTTGAGATTCAAAGACAGAAGTATCGTGCTATGGCTAGTGTCGGGAAAAATGTGACCTTTGATGGAGAAGAAGCACGTTTTGAAGTCAATATTTTTGATTTTAATCAAGATATTTATGGAGAAACCGTCATGGTTTATTGGCTTGATCGCATTCGAGATATGACCAAATTTGACTCAGTCGACCAATTAGTGGATCAGTTAAAGGCTGATGAAGAAGTAGCTCGGAATTGGTCTTAAGAGTTTGAGTAATTAAAAAAGAGGTTGTCTGTAACCCAAAAGATAGATGAATAAGTCTAACTTTTGAGGTTACTACACTACCTCTTTTTATTCTTTTTCAAAGGTGAATCCTTCTCCAAGGATTTCATGGGCTTCTGTAATGGTTATAAAGGCTTGAGGATCGATTCGATGAATCATTTCCTTCATTTTCACAATCTCATTTCTACCGACAATACAGTAAATGATTTTCAAATTTTCTTTACTATAGTAGCCTTGACCAGAAATAAAAGTAACTCCTCTTCCTAGGTCATCATTAATCGCTTTAGCAAGTTGGTCAGGACGTTTTGTGATAATCATAAAGCCTTTACCAGCATAGCCACCTTCGCCAATCAAATCAATGACACGAGAAACGATAAAATCAAATAAGAGTGTGTAGGAAACCAATCTCAAATCTTTGAAGATTAGGAGAATAAGCATGAGAATACAAAAATCTAAGATAAAGAGCAGTTTCCCCATGGATATATGAGTGTATTTATTGAGAATACGAGCTAAAATATCAGTTCCGCCCGTCGTACCTCCAGCATTAAAGATAATTCCAAGACCAATTCCCAATAGAATTCCCGCTATAAGTGCAGTAATCAGTAAATCACCTTGAAGATCAATATGAAGGGGAATACGCTCAAAAAAAGCTAACCAGGCGGACAAGGCTAAGGTTCCTAGCAAACTAGAATAGAGGGATTTTGCTCCAAATATTTTCCAAGCTAGGATGAAAAGGGGAATGTTAATCAGCAAGTTCATGAGCGAAACAGGGATTTTAAAAAGATAAAAGGTGATGAGGGTAATACCTGTCGCCCCTCCTTCAAAGAGATGATGGGGAACTACAAAATAAGTCAGGCCAAAAGCATAAATAGCAGCACCTAGTAAAATGGTTAAAATGGGGTAAATTTTTTTAATCATAGGACACCTCTTTTCTTATAAGTTGATTATATCAAATTTTTACGGAAAATTTGATTGACTCCATTAGGATTTTTAATCTTTTTTTGATATAATTAAAAGTAAGAAAACCAATCTGAATCCTAAAATAGAAAGATTGATACTATGACAAAAATTAAGATTGTAACCGATTCATCTGTTACTATTGAACCAGAACTAGTAAAACAATTAGATATTACAATTGTTCCATTATCTGTAATGATTGATAATGTTGTTTATTCTGATGCGGATTTGAAAGAAGAAGGTAAATTTCTTCAGTTGATGCAAGCAAGTAAGAATCTTCCTAAAACAAGTCAACCACCTGTAGGTGTCTTCGCTGAAGTTTTTGAGGACCTATGCAAAGATGGTAGCCAGATTCTTGCTATTCATATGTCCCATGCTCTTTCGGGGACTGTAGAAGCAGCACGCCAAGGTGCCAGCCTATCTACTGCCGACGTGACAGTTATCGATAGTTCCTTTACTGACCAAGCCTTGAAATTCCAAGTTGTTGAGGCTGCGAAATTAGCACAAGAAGGCAAAGATATGGCGGAAATTTTATCTCACGTTGAAGAGGTAAAAAACCATACGGAGCTCTATATTGGTGTTTCAACTTTGGAAAATCTTGTTAAAGGTGGACGAATTGGCCGTGTAACTGGATTGTTGAGCTCACTTCTCAATATCCGTGTTGTCATGCAAATGAAAGACCATGAATTGCAGCCAATTGTTAAAGGTCGTGGAGCTAAAACCTTTAAAAAATGGTTAGATGAGTTGACAACGTCTCTCTCTGAACGTTCTGTAGCAGAGATTGGAATTTCATATTCTGGTAATGCTGACTGGGCAAAAGAGATGAAAGAAAGTTTACAAGCCTATGTTGAAAAACCAATTTCTGTTTTAGAAACCGGTTCTATTATTCAGACTCATACAGGTGAGAATGCGTGGGCTATTTTGGTACGTTACCATTCCTAAAAAAATAAAGAAAATGCGAATAAACAGTGTTTTTAACTTGACCTATAAGGGATTTTAGGATATGATTATATTTGTTAATTAGAAATTAATTTGGAGGAATCATTAACATGGCAAACAAACAAGATTTGATCGCTAAAGTAGCAGAAGCTACAGAATTGACTAAGAAAGACTCAGCAGCAGCAGTTGAAGCTGTATTTTCAGCAGTAGCTGACTACCTTGCAGCTGGTGAAAAAGTTCAATTGATCGGTTTTGGTAACTTTGAAGTTCGTGAGCGTGCTGCACGTAAAGGTCGCAACCCACAAACTGGTAAAGAAATCACAATTGCAGCTTCTAAAGTTCCAGCATTCAAAGCTGGTAAAGCTCTTAAAGACGCTGTTAAATAATTAGTCTTTAAAAAGCCTGTCATATCAAGCATTTGAGCTTGTGTGACAGGCTTTTTTGTTTGTTTTGGGGCATTTTTGGGGCAAAACACTATTTTTCCCTTTGTTACTTGTTTTAGGATGATATCAATCTGCGTTTTCATTGTTTTATAAGAGAGATGAGTCTTTATTGTTTATCCGTAGGATGATCGACTATTTTAAATAATACTGTATTTCTAGCTTATACTCTTTTAAAATCTCTTCAAACCACGTCAGCTTCACCTTAGATTATATATGTGACTGACTTCGTTAGTCTTATCTACAATCTCAAAGCAGTGCTTTGAGCAACCTGTGGCTAGCTTCCTAGTTTTCTCTTTGATTTTCATTGAGTATTATTTGTCTCAAAATCAAACCATGAAGATGGATAATTGCATTCTATGATATTATATCGATTTTCAGCTGAAGTCATATTAAAAATATTTAAGTAGAAAGAAAAGTCATATACTGTCTATTGAAAATATTATAAATCAGATACAAAGACAGGTGAAACCTTCTGTGTTATACTAGAGATATGTTAGATTTGAAAGAATATGGTATCGTCATGTGGCCGGAGGAGAAGATCCTTTCTTTTCGTGAGAAACTCCTCAACTGGTATGATGGAAACAAGCGAGATTTACCGTGGCGTAGAAGTAAAAATCCTTATCATATCTGGGTGTCTGAAATTATGCTCCAGCAGACCAGGGTGGATACGGTTATTCCTTACTATGAACGGTTCTTGGACTGGTTTCCAACAGTGGAAAGTTTGGCGAATGCGTCTGAAGAGCGTTTGTTAAAGGCTTGGGAGGGACTGGGATATTATTCTCGAGTTCGTAATATGCAGGCTGCAGCCCAGCAGATTATGACTGACTTTGGTGGTCAATTTCCAAACACCTATGAAGGAATTTCCAGTTTGAAAGGAATTGGCCCTTACACGGCCGGAGCCATATCCAGTATTGCTTTTAACTTGCCTGAGCCAGCTGTAGATGGTAATGTTATGCGTGTTTTGGCCCGCCTGTTCGAAGTCAACCATGATATTGGGATTCCAAGTAATCGCAAAATTTTTCAGGCAATGATGGAAATCCTGATTGACCCAGAAAGGCCTGGTGACTTTAATCAAGCCTTGATGGACTTGGGCTCAGATATTGAGGCGCCTGTAAATCCAAGACCAGAAGAAAGCCCAGTTAAGGACTTCAGTGCGGCATATCAGAATGGCACAATGGACTGTTATCCAATTAAGGCTCCCAAGAAAAAGCCTGTCCCAATTTATCTTAAAGCCTTGGTGGTCAAAAATACTCAAGGACAATTTTTACTTGAAAAAAATGAGAGTGAAAAGTTGTTGGCAGGATTTTGGCATTTTCCCTTGATAGAAGTAGATGAGTTTTTGCAAGAGGAGCAGTTTGACCTCTTTCATCAGGTTGCAGAAGAAAGTGTAAACTTTGGCCCCAGTCCAGAAGAGAGTTTCCAGCAGGACTATGACCTAGAAGTTGATTGGCTTGATGTTTGTTTTGAGACTGTCAAGCATGTCTTTAGCCATCGAAAGTGGCATGTTCAAATTGTAGCAGGTCAGGTGAGTGACTTTCATGATTTTTCAGATAGGGAAGTTCGCTGGCTTTCACCAGAAGAGTTCAAGGATGTTCCACTTGCCAAACCCCAACAAAAAATCTGGCAGGCTTATGCACAAGCCAACTTAGACAGTAGCAAAGACTAGCTATTGTGTCTTCTTGCTATTTTTTTGGTATAATAGTAGAGAAAAAGGTGAACATATGAAAAAAATATTAATTGTAGATGATGAAAAACCAATCTCAGATATTATCAAGTTTAATATGACCAAGGAAGGTTACGAAGTTGTAACTGCTTTTAACGGTCGTGAAGCGCTAGAGCAATTTGAAGCAGAGCAGCCAGATATTATTATTTTGGATTTGATGCTTCCAGAAATTGATGGTTTAGAAGTTGCGAAGACTATTCGCAAGACTAGTAGTGTGCCTATTATCATGCTGTCAGCTAAAGACAGTGAATTTGATAAGGTTATCGGTTTGGAGCTTGGAGCGGATGACTATGTGACAAAACCCTTCTCAAATCGTGAGTTGCAGGCGCGTGTTAAAGCTCTTCTTCGTCGCACGGACTTGGTTTCTGTAGATAATCAAGAATCAGATGAAAATAAAACTCAACCCTTGCAAATTGGGGACTTGGAGATTGTTCCAGATGCCTATGTTGCTAAGAAATACGGTGAAGAACTAGATTTAACCCACCGTGAATTTGAACTCTTGTACCATTTGGCTTCTCATATCGGTCAAGTGATTACACGTGAACACTTGCTTGAAACGGTCTGGGGTTACGATTATTTCGGAGATGTTCGGACTGTTGATGTAACTATCAGACGTTTGCGTGAGAAGATTGAAGACACACCAAGTCGTCCTGAGTATATCCTAACACGTCGCGGTGTTGGTTATTATATGAGAAATAATGATTAAACTAATTAAAGATACAGTTTTAACCAGTGATTTTATCTTTATCCTCATTCTACTTGGCTTTATTTTAGTGGTGACCTTGCTCTTACTAGAAAATCGTCGGGATAATATTCGGTTGAAGCAAATCAATCAAAAGGTAAAAGACCTGATTGCAGGAGATTATTCTCAGGTATTGGATATGCAGGGAAGCTCTGAAATCACCAATATTACTAATAATCTCAATGATTTATCAGAAGTAATTCGTTTAACCCAAGAAAATCTGGAACAAGAGAGTAAACGATTACATAGTATCCTATCTTACATGACCGACGGAGTCCTTGCGACCAATCGTCGTGGTAAGATTACTATGATTAATGACATGGCTAAGAAACAGTTAGGTGTTCAGAAAGAAGATGTTCTTAACAAGAGTATTCTGGAATTGCTTAAGATTGAAGATGAGTATGAACTTCGTGATTTGATTACCCAAATTCCTGAGCTCATCATTGATTCTCAGGATGCTAATGGTGAGTATCTAAGCCTCCGTGTTCGCTTTGCCTTGATTCGTCGAGAGTCTGGCTTTATTTCGGGTCTGGTTGCTGTTTTGCATGATACGACGGAGCAGGAGAAGGAAGAACGCGAACGGAGGCTCTTTGTTTCCAACGTTAGTCATGAGCTACGTACTCCTCTAACTAGTGTGAAATCTTATCTTGAAGCCTTGGATGAGGGGGCTTTGTGTGAAACTGTAGCACCAGACTTTATCAAGGTATCTCTAGACGAAACCAATCGTATGATGCGCATGGTAACTGACCTCCTTCATCTCTCTCGGATTGATAATGAGACCAGTCATCTGGATGTGGAACTGATTAACTTTACTGCCTTTATTACTTTTATCCTCAACCGTTTTGATCAGATAAGAGGGCAGGATGAAGAGAAGAAATACGAACTGGTGAGAGATTACCCAATTACCTCGGTATGGATTGAAATTGATACAGACAAGATGACACAGGTGATTGATAATATTCTCAACAATGCTATTAAGTATTCGCCAGATGGTGGGAAAATTACAGTGACCATGAAGACGACTGATGATCAGATGATTTTGTCTATCTCTGACCAAGGTTTGGGTATTCCTAAGCAGGATTTACCACGTATTTTTGACCGTTTTTATCGTGTGGATCGTGCTAGAAGTCGTGCCCAGGGTGGAACAGGTCTGGGACTGTCTATTGCCAAGGAAATTATCAAACAACATAAGGGCTTTATTTGGGCCAAGAGTGAATACGGTAAGGGATCAACTTTCACAATTGTGCTCCCTTATGATAAGGATGCAGTGAAAGAAGAAGTATGGGAGGATGAAGTAGAAGACTAGAATGAGTGAAACAGGCTTTAAATACAGTATTTTAGCGTCGGGTTCCAGTGGGAATTCCTTTTATCTGGAAACTCCAAAAAAGAAACTTTTAGTGGATGCAGGCTTATCGGGCAAAAAAATCACTAGTCTACTTGCTGAAATTAATCGCAAACCAGAAGACTTGGATGCCATCTTGATTACGCATGAGCATTCAGACCATATTCATGGAGTGGGTGTTTTGGCTCGCAAGTATGGTATGGATCTTTATGCCAATGAAAAGACCTGGCAGGCTATGGAAAATAGCAAGTATCTTGGTAAGGTGGATTCTTCGCAAAAGCATATCTTTGAGATGGGCAAAACCAAAACCTTTGGAGATATCGACATAGAGAGTTTTGGTGTTAGCCATGATGCAGTCGCACCGCAATTCTATCGCTTTATGAAGGATGATAAGAGTTTTGTCCTTTTGACAGATACAGGCTATGTTAGTGACCGTATGGCAGGGATTGTCGAAAATGCGGACGGCTATCTTATCGAGTCCAACCATGATGTAGAGATTTTGCGAGCAGGTTCTTACGCTTGGCGACTCAAACAACGAATCCTATCGGATCTGGGTCACCTTTCTAACGAAGATGGTGCCGAAGCTATGATTCGTACCTTGGGAAATCGCACTAAGAAAATCTATCTTGGTCACTTGTCTAAGGAAAACAATATCAAGGAGCTGGCTCACATGACCATGGTCAACCAGCTAGCACAAGCTGATCTGGGAGTTGGAGTAGACTTTAAGGTTTATGATACCTCACCAGATACCGCAACACCATTGACAGAGATATAAAAAAGAAGGCGAGTGCCTTCTTTTATATATTGTAGAGATTTGGTGTGGTATAATGTTTACAAATGATATGGGAGAAATGATGTGAAAAGAAAATGGTTATTCAAGGATTATTATGACACAACGATTATCATACTTGCGTTGATATCCGTTGTTCTTGTCTTGCTTGGATTTGCTGAGATGATTGATTTAGACAGTCCTCCATACAGTATTATTGACTTACAACTTTGGTTTGTGTTTGTGGTAGATTATGGTTGGCGGTTCTTTTCAAGTAAAGCAAAATGGAGGTTTATACTTGAAAATATCTTTGATTTATTGGCTATTCTCCCTTTAAATGCTATTTTTACAGTATTTCGGTTAGGGCGTATCTTTCGCTTAGCAAGGCTGACAAAATTACTGAAACTGACTCGTTTACTTAGAATAATTGGACTTACAGGTAAATTAGAAAGAAAAATTAGTAGATTTTTACGGACAAATGGCCTGATTTATATCTTATATGTTAATATCTTTATCGTTCTAGTAGGAAGTTCAATTTTATCTGTTGTTGAAGAAAAATCTTTTTCAGAGAGTCTTTGGTGGGCTCTTGTTACTGTAACGACAGTTGGTTATGGGGATATTGTTCCGACTTCGTTCTTTGGTAAATGGTTAGCTGTTTTATTAATGCTTGTCGGTATTGGAACAATAGGAATGTTAACAAGTGCCTTGACGAACTTTTTTGTAAAAGATAATCCAGATGAGCAGATAAAACTTGATAAACTCCAAGACGAATTATCGAGCCAAAGAATATTAATAAAGAAACAATCTGAAAAGATAGAAGAACTACATCGAATGATAAAAGACTTAGTTGAAAAAATATAATAAAGGTGAGACAAAACTTGATTCGAGGAGAAATCAAGTAAGTCTTGACACAATAAAACGCATAATATCAAGGTCTGGCACCTTACATTATGCGTTTTTGTGATTTTTATTAGAATGGCAATTTCCCTGCGAAAGCACCTAATTTTTTCTTAGTCGTTTCATCGATTTGTTCAAGAGCTGAGTTGATGGCTTGAACAGTCATATCAGAAAGGGTTTCGAGGTCTTCTGGGTCAACGACAGTTGGATTGAAGTCAATGCTGATAACTTTCTTATCTCCAGTTAAGGTCGCTTGAACAAGATCTTGAGCAGATTTGCCAACAAATTGCATAGCAGCAAGTTCAGCTTGGCTTTGTTCCATTTGTTTTTGAAGTTTTTGTGCTTGGCGCATCATGTTTTGCATGTTCATCATGTTGATTTACAGTTTCCTTTTACAATTATTTTCTTTCTTATTTTATCAATTTTGAGGTTAAAAGTCTATTGTTAGTATAAATCCCCCAACATTAAATTTTCTGAAAATCTATTAAAAAATGAGTGGAAACGTGGTATAATGAGACGTAAAATTAATTCAGGTTTCCTGAACCGATAGGAGTAAACAATGAAAAAACTAGGTTTTGTCCTTTTATCTTCAGCCTTGCTATTGACAAGCTTGTGCTGTTAGGTTTGAAAAATCAGCAGATACAACCGATTCGTCCAAGGTGACAGCCTTGTCTGAAGACAAGCAAAAAATGCTTGATAAGGCCACTGCTGACTATAAGACTTTTGTTCAAGAGCAAATCGATAAACTCTTGACAGATACGGAAGGCTTTGTCAAACTTTTGAAAGAAGGTAAGTTAGAAGAAGCCAAGAAGGTCTATTCATTGATTCGTATGTCTTAGGAGCGTTCAGAACCAATCGCTGAGAGTTTTGGTGAGTCAGATGTCAAGATTGACTTCCGTTTGGCAGACTATATGGACGAAAACAAGACCGAGAAAGGTTGGTCAGGTTTCCATCGTATCGAGCGTATCCTTTGGGAAGACAATACAACAAAAGGATCTGAAAATCTAGATAAGGAAGAGTAAATCTGCTCTAATAAAAAAACTTTGTTCTCTAGAAACCATCGTTTGGCTAGCTAGAGTGCAAAGTTTTTTTATTTTCTAGTTAAAATGAAGACTGTATTCTTTATAATCACAAGGCTATTAAGGGAGCAGTGGACATTAAAATGATGATTTTGAGTTTTTGTTATTTTTGCTTTGTAGCAAGGTAACATAGTCACTTTTGGTGTGGAATAAGTGGGAAAGAAAAACAGTTCTGTGAGTTTGGTCGATAAAGTAAAGCAAGATATACTGACCGATAATTTTTCCTCGCGTAGGGTACTTACTGTTGATTTTTAGTCCGATTTTTTCATCTGCATCAAAGCCAGCTTCAGGAAAGGTTTCTAAACTTTTTAAGCCGTCTAAAATTTTGGCCACAGTATTTTTAGCAGACTGGGGTGATAAAAGAACAGTGCTGATATAGTTATGGATACTATCAATTGCCTGACTCACTTCAGTAGATAGAATCACTTTATAAGCCATATCGTAGCCTCATATCATCTAGGGAAGTTCCTTGTCCGGATTCATATTCTCTTAAGGCGCGTTCAGATTGGGCTTGTAGCTCTTGAATCAATCGTTCACGGTGTAAATCTTCTGCAGTTTTTATTGGCAAATCCTGTTCGAGAACAATCTGCTCGATAAAAAGACTAATAGCATCAGTCATGGTCATTCCTTTTTCCCTGATGATAGCTCTAGCTTGTTCCATTGATGACTCATTGATTTTAAAATTGTACTGCTTAGTAAGTGATGTAGTCATGGTATATCTCCGATCTATACTATATATAGCTAGTATATATCTTTTATATTTTTGAGGCAAGAAAAAACTTTGTAGTCTAGAAAGTATCGCGTGGCTAGCTAGAGTGCAAAGTTTTTTTGAGTTTGGAACATGAAAACAGCGGTTGATTTCAAGAAACAAAAAAGAACAGTCGAAACTGTTCTTTTTATCATTATTTGAGACCGTATTTTTTGTTGAAACGATCCACGCGTCCATCTGCTTGAGTGAACTTTTGACGTCCAGTGTAGAATGGGTGTGAGTCTGATGAAATTTCCACACGGATCAATGGGTAAGTTTCACCTTCGAACTCAACTGTTTCGTTAGAGCGTTTTGTTGAACCGCTAAGGAATTGGTAACCAGTAGTTGTGTCCATGAAGACAACTGGGCGATATTCTGGATGGATATCTTTTTTCATTTTGCAATATTTCCTTTCTGCCATGGTCTCTTTGCGAGCCATAGATTGTTACCATACTAGTCTATCAGATTCTGAAAAGTTTGGCAAGTATTTTATCAGTTTTTAAGCAAGTTTTTTAACTTTTGGTAGATGATTTCGTTTTCTTCTAGGCTATAGGAATTAGCACCACTTGCTAGAGGATGGCCTCCACCATCATGCTCTTTGGCAATTTCATTGATAGGATGGATTTTACTGCGTAAGCGAACACGGTAGTGACCATCAGCCTGTTCTACAAAAATTCCCCAGAGACTCACACTGTCAATACGTCCAGGTGCACCGACAATGGCTGCAGTTTCAGCATCGGTAACATTGAATCGTTTTAAGATTTCCTGACTCAGGATAACGCGAGCAGCACCATTTTCATCCACTTCCAGATGGTCGTAGATGTAGCCTTGAAGTTTAGCAATTTTGTAGCTCATAGTGTCCATTTTTCGAGTGAGAGCCGCAAAATCAAAGTTATGTTCTCTCAAATAAGCAGCAAGGCGGAGGGTCCGTGCAGTCGTAGAAGGGTAGAGGAAACGACCTGTATCACCAACGATTCCTGCAAAGAGCAACTCAGCAGCGCGATCTGACAAGGCCAGCTGGGTTGTTTCTGCAAATAGGGTAATCATCTCGCTAGCGCTACTTGAACTAGTATCGACCCAAGACAGGTCACCGTATACATCATCATTTGGATGGTGGTCAATCTTAATGAGAAAATCACCTTGACTATAGCGCTTATCATCAATACGAGCAGTATTCGCCGTATCACAGACGATGACAAGGGCACCTTGGTAGGCACTATCTTCAACAAGATCCATCTCAGCCATCCAAGTAAGAGTTGGTTCATCAAAACCAACGGCTTTGATAGTTTTTTCTGGGAAATGATGTTTGAGAAGAGCTTTCAATCCCACCTGACTTCCCAAGGCATCAGGGTCTGGTTTCATATGACGATGAATGATAATCGTGTCGTATTCTTTAATTTTTTCTAAAATTTGATGGCAAATGTCCATAAATAACCTCAATTCTTTCTCATTTCATTGTAGCACAAGAATTTTTATTTTTAAAATGAAAAAGATGTGATATAATGGAGAAAGATAAATTGAGGAGGACGATATGGCATTAGCAAAAATTGTATTTGCCAGTATGACCGGTAATACCGAAGAAATTGCAGATATTGTAGCAGACAAATTACGTGACTTGGGCTTGGATGTCGATGTTGATGAATGTACAACTGTTGACGCTTCAGACTTCTTGGAAGCAGACATCGCTATCGTTGCGACTTATACTTACGGTGATGGAGAATTGCCAGATGAGATGATGGACTTCTACGAAGACCTAGCAGATCTCAACTTGAATGGTAAAATCTACGGAGTGGTTGGTTCAGGTGACACCTTCTACGATGAATTTTGTAAGGCTGTTGATGACTTTGATCGTGTTTTTGTTTCGACAGGAGCAGAAAAAGGCTCAGAATGCGTCAAAGTTGATCTCTCTGCTGAGGAAGAAGACATTGAACGCTTGGAACAATTCGCAGAAGAATTGGCTGCTAAAGTAGGATAAGCATAAAAGTGCGCTGATCTAATCAATCAGTGCATTTTTCTTATCGAGAGTTGGGATTTTACTAGCCTATTTGGTGCCTTTTTGATACAATAATTCAAATAAAGGAGGAGACTGTATGGATTTAGATATTATTCGTCAAGAAATTGATCAAATCGACGACCAAATTGTTAAATTTCTAGAAGAACGAATGCATTTGGTTGAGGGGGTAGTTGCTTATAAGAAAGCATCAGGTAAACCGATTTTAGATACCAAGAGAGAATCAATTATCTTTGAAAAGGTTAGAAGTCGTGTAGGAGATAAGCGCTATCAGGAGACTATTGTAGCGACTTTTTCGGACATACTCAAACGTTCGCGTGATTATCAGGATCAAAACATCAAATGAAAAAAGAACAATTTTATCCGCTAGGAATTTTTCTAGCTGCCATGGTGGGCGGACTTGTGCGCTATCGAGTTTCCACTTGGTTACCAGCCAGTCCAGACTTTCCTTGGGGCACTCTCTTTGTAAACTATCTGGGAATTTTCTGCCTGGTTTATCTTGTCAAGGGATATCTGGTCTATAAAGGAACCAGTAAAGGCGTTATTTTAGCACTGGGGACGGGCTTTTGTGGCGGTTTAACAACCTTTTCCAGTCTCATGCTTGATGCTGTGAAACTGCTGGATACAGAGCGTTATCTTAGTTTAGTTATGTATTTGCTTTTGAGCATCGGTGGAGGCCTACTCTTGGCTTATTTTCTAGGGAGGAAGAAATGGTAATCGTCTATCTTGCAATTGCTTGTGGTTTCGGAGCTTTAGTGCGCTATTTCTTTTCCCGCTATAATCAATCTTCTAAATTGCCACTTGGAACGCTTATAGCAAATCTTTTAGGGTGTTTTTTGATTGGATTATTCTACAATCATGTAGAGTCTAAGGAAGTCTATGCTATTTTAGTGACGGGTTTTTGTGGAGGTTTAACAACTTTTTCTACCTTGAATGATGAACTTCAAAGACTGTTAAGCGATAAGAAGGTTTTTTACGTTTACCTGACTTTGACCTACCTAGGTGGTTTGGTTGCGATTTTTTTAGGAATTCTGCTATAAATTTCTTTACTTTTTTGTGGAAATTTGGTAAACTGTATCTTGTGTGTAATGGACGCACAAAAATACAGTTTATCCGCTGAGGAAGATTCCTCAAGATTGACAAAGATAGGAGAATAAAATGAATCCATTAATCCAAAGCTTGACTGAAGGTCAACTTCGTACAGATATCCCATCATTCCGTCCTGGTGACACTGTTCGTGTACACGCGAAAGTTGTCGAAGGTAACCGTGAACGTATCCAGATTTTTGAAGGTGTTGTTATCGCACGTAAAGGTGCTGGCATCTCAGAAAACTACACAGTTCGTAAAATCTCTAACGGTGTAGGTGTTGAGCGTATCTTCCCAATCCACACTCCACGTGTTGAAAAGATCGAAGTTGTTCGTTACGGTAAAGTACGTCGTGCGAAATTGTACTACTTGCGTGCTCTTCAAGGTAAAGCAGCTCGTATCAAAGAAATCCGTCGTTAATTCGACTAAAAAACTCTGCTTTTTCAGCAGAGTTTTTATCTAGCTCCCTTAGTTCAATGGATATAACAACTCCCTCCTAAGGAGTAGTTGCAGGTTCGATTCCTGCAGGGGGCATTTTAAGAAGCGTAAAGAAACATAAAGGATATTCAAAGTCTTTATTTATAGGCAATCATCACAATTTAGTTTTTTAAAATAGTATAGTATATTTTGTTTTTTTGACCAAACGTTGACCAAAATTTGACCAAAAATTTGTTTTGATTTTTATGAATATAGAATAAAGTAGATCAGGAAGCTGGTCTATTTTATTTTGTATTTAATATGTATAAAAATTTGAATTTGTCTGTCTGGAAGTGATACAATAGACATACAGAATAAAAAGGAGAAAATACTATGCCACAAATTGCTGTTAGAGTTGATGATGATTTAAAAAAAGAAGCAACTGCAATTTTTAATGAATTAGGTTTAGATATGACAACTGCTGTAAAGTTATTTTTGAAGCAATGTGTTTTAACTAGAAGTATTCCTTTTGAAGTGAAACTAGGTATTGAAGATGATGTAAAAGAGGATTGAAGCTATGGTTTTATATTCTGATAAGGCTGTTGCTGTTTTGGAAAAAAGTAAGAAGATATAATTTACCTTTATATGCTGAAACTGGTGAAATTTTAACAAAAAAGGAGAATATTTAAAATAACTTAGTATTTTTGGAATTTTTGACCAAAGTGTGACCAAAATTTGACTAAATATTTGTTTTGATTTTGATGATTATGAGGTTAAGTAGATCATAGGAGTAAGTCTTTATAGGTATAAGTTATTTATGCTCGCTATGTTAGTTAAATAATTAATTTTTGACTGATTTATCTCTGTTTAATGTAAATTAGTTATGAGGAATATTGTCTTATTTATATACGAATATATAAAATAATGATACAATAATATTATATAGAAAATTGTAGATATTAGACTGACTATAAAAAATGGAGGTAATTTATGAATAGCAAGGAATGGATTATGGAATTTGAATCTTTAAATGTATGATTACTATAACCGTTATAAAATCAATAAGAAACGTTGTGGTCGGAATTTTTGATATCTTCTAAGAGTAGTCAGAGGATTATTGATTTAATAACAGAAGTACACGAAGACATATATTTAACATCTATTATTTTACCCATCCCGAAGATTTTAGCTCAATCTTTAGCATTTTGGTAAAGTATGGAAAAAGTACAAGTAAATATATTTTATCGAAAGGAGAGATATATGAGTGAAATAGTTATTAATGCTCAGAATTTATCTAAAAATTTTTATAATTTTGATTCAAGACTCCCATTTATCAAGAGATTTTTGAAACGTAATCAAATAACGATTCGAGCTGTTCAAGATATTAGTTTTACGATTAAGAGAGGGAGTATAGTTGGCTTTATTGGGAGTAATGGAGCTGGTAAATCCACAACGATTAAAATGTTGACTGGGACTCTTTATCCTAGTTCCGGAAAATTAGAAGTGAATGGAGAAATTCCATTTAAAAGAAGTATAAATTTTAGAAAAAAAATTTCAATAGTAGTAGGAAATAAATTACAGTTATTTCAAGATGTTTCGGCTATGGATTATTTTCAATTGATTGGTACTTTATATGAGGTAGAACCGGCGATTTTACAAGAACGAATTCAGGAATTAAGCAATTTGTTGAATGTAAAAGATCAGCTTTACCAGCAGGTCCGGACCCTCTCTCTTGGACAAAAAATGAAAATGGAGTTTATCGCGGCATCTTTAACAAGTCCGGAAATATTATTTTTAGACGAGCCTACTATAGGGTTAGATATACAGTCTAAAAAAGATATCAGAACATTTTTAAAGAAAATGAATGAAGAATGTCATACTACTATTATTTTAACGAGTCATGATATGGATGATATTTCGTCTGTTTGTGACGAATTAATCGTCATTGACAAAGGAAAAATTATTTTGCAGGAGTCAATGGATGTTATTTTATCTAAATTTTCTGATTTTAAATATTTAAAGATAAAAATGACATTAGATTTTGTACCAGAGTTATGCTCTGTTAAAGGAGTAGTAGTCATTTCTCAAACAAAATCGGAATGTATACTAAAAATACCTAGAGATTTTGTCTTTGAGACATTAGAATCAATCAATAAGCTTGTAGATATAGAAGATTTTGAAATATCAAATCTTTCTTTAGAAGAAATTATTTTACAAAACTATTTTACAAAAAAGGAGCACAATTGAAAAAAGAAATGTCTATTATTCTGATATCATTTCGATCTATTTTGAACTATAAATCAAGTGTACTATTGTTAATGTTACAGGCAAGTATACAAATTATGATATCAGTATTTTTATGGACGTATATATATCAGAGTAACCAGATAAATATAGCAGGATATGATTTTACCTCAATGGTTCAATACTATTTGGGGACTATAATTTTTTCATATTTTGTTTTTTATCCAGTTGATTGGGAAATCAATGACGATGTTCATTCAGGAAATTTTTTTAGCATATTAATAAAACCTGTTACTTTTTATAAGTATTATTTTTGTAAAATGCTTGGAGATAGGCTTGCTCATTTATTATTTATCATCATTCCTGTCATTTTATTCTCCAGTGTTTATTACAAGAATGAGTTATTAACCATTGAAATTCTTATTTTAGGAAGTATTGCAATTATTCTATCTATGGTTCTATGGTTTTTAATATCATGTTGTGTAGGTATGCTTTCTTTTTGGTTAGAAAATATATTTTTTGTCCTTACTGTTAAAGAAATAGTAATTCAGTTTTTATCAGGAATATTATTGCCTTTAAGTTTTTTTTCAAATAATTTTCGTCTGTTTTTAGATGTATTACCTTTTAAATACTTAGTATATGAACCGCTTCAGATGTTTAGTAATGATACATATAAATTAATAGACTATTTGAGAATTATTTGTATTCAATTGATTTGGTGCATCATTTTTTATATTATATCAAGATTCATATTGAGAAAAGGAGTGGAGCACTTCTCAAATGTGGGAGGATAAAATGTTTAGAATAAAAGTAATTTTTAGACTACTTCATTTTGGTTTTAAATCTGATATGAATTTTCATTTTGACTTCTTTTGTGGTCTATTTTCGTCGATACTGTGGATTGGTTTACCTATTGTATTTTTTAGATTGATTTTCTTAAACATAGACTCTTTTAATGGTTGGGACTATTATCAAATTTTATTTTTGGTAGGTTCCTACACTATTGTAGATGGAGTTATGATGGGATTGTTAATTAGAAGTATGGGAATTTTAGAATCAGATATTTTGAGTGGTAACTTGGATCAAATTTTATTGAGGCCGTTTGATACTCAGTTGTTCTATATTTTTAGATCATTTAATTTAGTTCAATTCGTGAATACTTTTTTTGGTCTTGCGATCATTTTTATAAGTTATGGAAATTTAAATGTACATTTAAATTCATTAAAAATATTATTTTATATCCTTTCTTTAATGTGTGGTTGTATTATATATTATTCAATTTGGTTTCTAATAACGATTAGTTCATTTTGGTTCCCAACTAAATTTTCAAAAGTAGATGTATTTTTGAATTATATTGGAATTTCTAAGTATCCATATAATATTTTTACAGGTATTAACAGATTGATCACTATGTTATTTGTTCCCAATTTATTAATTGCCAATCCTGCAGTATTAATATTTTTAGGGAAAGATACATTGAACCTATTTTTCTATCAAATAGTTTTTACAGTTTTTTTGATTATTATCAGTCGTACAATTTTTAGAAAAGGATTGAAAAAATATGAAAGTGCAGGAAGATAAACAATGTTGTTCAGTTATATGTTTGACTAAAGGAAGTGATTCGCTGTACTTTCGGATATGAGCTTGGAGGTAGAATTACCAGAGTGATAAAGTCTCCATTTGATATAACAGCCATTCAATTTATTGATTAACTCTTATTGTGATATGTTCATACTAAAAACCGCTCAACTGAGCGGTTTTCATCTATTCTTTCCTTTTACAATACCCATGTGCGGATGGCATGGGCAACACCAGATTCATCATTAGATTTAGTGATGTATTTGGCGATTTTTTTGATTTCTGGATTTCCATTTTCCATGACAACTGGGTTACCAATGACTTCCAGCATAGCACGGTCATTTTCTTCGTCACCGATAGCCATGGTTTGATCTTTGGTCAATCCTAGTTTTTCAGCTAAGTGAGTGATAGCTGAACCTTTGTCCACATTCTTTTTAAGGAGTTCGAGGTAGAAAGGAGCAGATTTGTTGATAGAGTAGCGTTTGTAAAATTCGGCTGGTATCTTTTCAATCGCAGCATCGAGGATTTCTGGTTCATCAATGAACATACATTTGACAATTTCCTTGTCAGCCATTTCTTCAGGTGTACGGTAGAAGATAGGCATGCTGACGAGGGTTGATTCGTGCACCGTGTATTTTCCGATATTGCGATTTGCAGTATAGATACCGTCCTTGGTAATGGCATGCATGTGGACACCGAGCTTGCGACTGAGGAATTCCATATCCAGATAATCCTCATAGGTTAAGGATTCGCTGATAATCTCATGTCCAGTAGCAGTTTCTTGGACAAGGGCACCGTTGAAGGTCACCACATAGTCACCCTCGTCTCTCAACTGCAAGTCGTCCAGAAGTTTGGCAACACCTGCGATAGGGCGGCCAGTTGCAATGACGACTTTGACACCAGCTTCTTTGGCATCTTGGATGGCAGAAAAGACTTCAGGAGTGATCTCCTTTTGGCTGTTGACTAGGGTTCCGTCGATATCGACGGCGATTAGTTTAATACTCATAAATTTCCTCTTTTAGTTTTTATTTGGGGTAAAATGATCGTTCTCAATCAAGTGTAAAAATTGCTGGGTGATACTTGCGAAGATACTGTTTTGGTCCAACATTTCTTTTGGAAAATAGAAACGATTATCTCCGTGGCGACTACCTGCAAGGGATTGGACGATAGGAGACAGGCTAGAGAGTTCTGCCAGTTCTCCATTTTTTTGTAAAATCTCAATCTGTGTCCGTGGGTTTTCAGATTCGGGACGATAGATATCATAAGGGAGGTCAAAGTTCTTATGAATGGCAGTATAGTAGTCGGGATCAAAGCCGATGTCCTCAACCAATTTTCTCATGCTGGCGAGTTGGTTTTGGTCTTCTTGTGAAAAGGTAATGGATTTAAAGACCTTGCGGTTAACAAATCGCTGGGATAGGTCAGCTAATATCTTGTCAGGACTGGTCATCCAGAGCTGGAAGTAGGTATTCATCACACCATCATCCAGAGCCAGATAGTCAGATAAGGTCACATTTTTTTCAAAGAAAGGTAGGAGGTGTGGGGAAGTTCGTGCAAAGAAGTCTTTGTCTTCAGGATAGAGTTCCTTGGCGCGTTTGAGGAGATTCTGTAGGAGGACTTCCATGGCCCGTGTTGCTGGGTGGAAATAAACCTGCATATACATCTGGTAGCGACTGAGGACGTAGTCTTCGATGGCATGCATGCCATTTCGCTGAAAGGCAATCCCATTTTCGATAGGACGAATGACTCGGAGAATGCGAGTCAGGTCAAATTCCCCATAAGATGCTCCTGTAAAATAGGAGTCGCGCAAGAGATAGTCCATGCGGTCTGCATCTATTTGACTGGAAATGAGCTGCACGACCTGCTTGTTAGGATAGGTGTGGTCGATGACACTGGCAACCTTTTCTGGAAAATCTGGCGCTACTTGTAGCAGGACTTGGTGGATCTCCGTCTCAGGGCTTTGAATAATCTCCTGAGTGATGGCTTCATGATCGGTATCAAAGAGATGTTCAAAAGTATGGGAGTAGGCACCATGTCCAAGGTCATGGAGGAGAGCAGCGGTCATGGTTAAGAGGGACTCGGCAGGATTCCATTCCTCAGGATATTTTTCTTCAAAAATCTCCGTGATACGTCGAGCAATCTCATAGACTCCAAGACAGTGAGAGAAGCGGCTGTGCTCCCCACCGTGGAAGGTATAACTGGAAGTTCCCAGTTGCTTGATGCGACGTAAGCGTTGAAATTCTTTTGTATTAATCAAGTCATAGATGATTTGATTATTGACATGGATGTAGTTGTGAACTGGGTCACGGAATACTTTTTCGTTCATATGACCATTATAGCAAAATCCTGCTCTTTTTGGTAAAATAGTAGGACAAGAGAGAAGAAAGAGGACCTGATGTGAAGATTCGGATGCGAAATACGATTCAGTTTGATGAGCAGTTGGAAGTGATTGACCAGCTCTATGACGTTGAAGTGCATGAAAAGGGAGATTATCGCTATTTGCTTTTCTACAATGAGGAAAAAGAAAAAGTAGTCATTAAATTTCATGGTCAAGAACTGGTGATGACCCGTTTTTCCAATCCTAAGACCATTATGCGCTTTCTAAAGGATAGTGATAGTTTAGCCTATATCCCCACACCTATGGGCATGCAGGAGTTTATCATCCAAACGAGCCATTATCAAGTTGATGGACAAAGGATTCATTTAGACTATCAACTACAAAATCAAGAGGGACAAACCTTTGCAAGCTATCAATTGGAAATTACTTGGGGCTAGTCTCTTGCCTTTTTCAAATTTAGCTTGCTATCTTCTCGGATTGGCTTTCTAGTGTGGTAGATTAGGCTATTTTTTGGTATAATAAAAGTTATGGAAATCGAAAAAACCAATCGTATGAATGCGCTCTTTGAATTTTATGCAGCGCTTTTGACAGATAAGCAAATGAATTATATCGAGCTCTACTACGCTGATGATTATAGTCTTGCTGAGATTGCCGAGGAATTTGGTGTCAGTCGTCAGGCTGTCTATGACAATATCAAGCGGACAGAAAAGATTCTGGAAGATTATGAGATGAAATTGCACATGTACTCGGACTACATTGTCCGCAGTCAGATTTTTGACCAGATTTTGGAGCACTATCCCAAGGATGACTTTCTGCAAGAGCAGATAGAAATTTTAACAAGCATTGATAATAGAGAATAAGAGGAAGAAACATGGCATTTGAAAGTTTAACAGAACGTTTGCAGAACGTCTTTAAAAATCTACGTAAAAAAGGAAAAATCTCTGAATCTGATGTCCAAGAGGCAACCAAAGAAATTCGCTTGGCCTTGCTTGAGGCCGACGTTGCCTTGCCTGTTGTAAAGGACTTTATCAAGAAAGTTCGTGAGCGTGCAGTCGGGCATGAGGTCATTGATACCCTTAATCCTGCGCAACAAATTATTAAAATCGTTGATGAAGAATTGACAGCTGTTTTAGGTTCTGATACGACTGAGATTATCAAGTCTCCTAAGATTCCAACCATCATCATGATGGTCGGTTTGCAGGGGGCTGGTAAAACAACCTTTGCTGGTAAATTGGCCAACAAACTCAAGAAGGAAGAAAATGCCCGTCCTTTGATGATTGCGGCGGATATTTATCGTCCTGCTGCTATTGATCAGCTTAAGACCTTGGGACAACAGATTGATGTGCCTGTCTTCGCTCTTGGGACAGAGGTTCCAGCTGTGGAGATTGTTCGTCAAGGTTTGGAACAAGCCCAAGCTAATCATAATGACTATGTCTTGATTGATACGGCAGGTCGTTTGCAGATTGATGAGCTTCTGATGAATGAGCTTCGTGACGTGAAAGCACTAGCTCAACCAAATGAAATTCTGCTCGTCGTTGATGCCATGATTGGTCAAGAAGCGGCCAATGTTGCGCGTGAGTTTAATGCTCAGTTGGAAGTGACTGGGGTCATCCTTACCAAGATTGATGGCGATACTCGTGGTGGTGCGGCCCTATCTGTTCGTCACATTACTGGAAAACCAATCAAGTTCACTGGTACAGGTGAAAAGATTACGGACATTGAAACCTTCCACCCAGACCGTATGTCTAGTCGTATCCTTGGCATGGGGGATATGCTCACTCTGATTGAGAAAGCTTCTCAAGAATACGATGAGCAAAAAGCCCTTGAAATGGCTGAGAAGATGCGTGAAAACACCTTTGATTTCAATGATTTCATTGATCAGTTGGATCAGGTGCAAAATATGGGGCCGATGGAAGACTTGCTCAAGATGATTCCAGGTATGGCCAACAATCCAGCACTTCAAAACATGAAGGTAGATGAACGCCAGATTGCTCGCAAACGTGCCATTGTTTCTTCTATGACGCCTGAAGAGCGTGAAAATCCAGATTTGTTAAATCCAAGCCGTCGCCGTCGTATCGCTGCTGGTTCTGGAAATACCTTTGTCGAAGTTAATAAATTCATTAAAGACTTTAACCAGGCTAAACAACTCATGCAGGGTGTCATGTCTGGGGATATGAACAAAATGATGAAGCAAATGGGAATCAATCCAAACAACCTTCCTAAAAATATGCCAAATATGGGAGGAATGGATATGTCTGCCCTTGAAGGAATGATGGGACAAGGCGGTATGCCTGACCTGTCAGCTCTCGGAGGAGCAGGAATGCCAGATATGAGTCAGATGTTTGGTGGCGGACTCAAAGGTAAAATTGGTGAATTTGCTATGAAACAGTCCATGAAACGCATGGCTAACAAAATGAAAAAAGCGAAGAAGAAACGTAAGTAAGACAAAGGAAGGCCGCAGGGCTTTCCTTTTTTAGAAAGAAGAAAAATGAGCACTTCCGTAATTGGAAATGCTCGTTTTTTGATGTGTTTAGACGTTTAGTCTTTATTTTCGTATGGCAAGATCAAGTTCAAGATGATTCCTGTCATGGCTGATAGGGCAGTACCTGAAAGGGTAACTGGACCAAGTTTAAGGATAGCTCCTCCAAGTCCAAGTACCAACATAACACTTGCGATGATTAGGTTACGCATCTGGCTAAAGTCAACACGTTCTTTGATCAAGACTTTCAAACCGTTGCTTGCGATAATACCATAGAGAAGGATAGACATACCACCAAATACAGTTGATAAAGAGTCACTTAAAAAGGAACCAAAATGGTTCCTAAAACTATTATTAGTTACTTGCTCCAGATGTAGCGTCTGCGCCACCACCGTGGCCTCCAGCATCACCTGCATCAGAAGCTCCAGATGTAGCATCTGCTCCACCATGTCCTCCAGCAGGAGCTGCAGCATTTCCACCAACTAGACGTTGACCAGTTGTATTGAGGTACCAGTCAAGCCATGGTTGGAAATTAAAGATAATCTCATTGATTCCAGCATATGAACCATCTGGATAGTACATTGCTTGGTAATTATGGGTATTAATAACGCCTTCTGGTGTTCCTGGTACAATTGTACGGACATATTCTTGGTCCCCATTACGCAATACGCCGACAACCCATTCAACGTTTTTCATTCGAGAATCTGGCAATGAACCGTGTACAGTTCCTAAACGGTTTCCTGATTGAGCACGTACACGTTTACCAAACATTGTATTTGGATCTTGGTGTGCGTTATTAAAGTACAAGAATTGGTTATTATCGTCTGCAAATGTCAATTCAAATGGCATTGCTTTCAAGAACATGTCAATTTGGTTAACTGTCAAGATACCGTGGTCTAATTTAACGTAAGTATCTCCTGAAACAGCTCCAACAAGTTCAGCTGCTTTTTCTACCCATTCAGGATCATCAGGGTCAACACCTTGAATGGTAGTTGCAATTGAATTTGTACAATATAAATCTTCTGGTTCAATTGGTTTTGGTTTTTTCAATTTTGAAACGACTCCCACATATTTTACAAAGTTGTCCAAGCATGTTTCAAGGAAATTAATAGTTCCTTCATTTGTGATATTACCCTCATCGTCGAAAGCTTCCTTGGCTTTACCAAGGAGGAATTCGTTTCCTGGAAGCGTATAGGCATTAACACCTGGAGCGTCAAGAATCTTACGAAGGTGAACTTGGGCACGAGAAGTACCTTGGTCGTAGTAAGAAGCTCCCACAATCATGACTGGTTTGTTTTCAAATGGATGAACTTCGTATGAAAGCCATTCAAGAACAGATTTAAGAGAAGCTGAGATTGTGTGGTTGTGCTCAGGAGTTGCGATAATGACACCATCAGCACGAGTAATTCTGTTATACAAGAGACGCAATTGGAAACTTTCATCCCATTTTTCGTCTTGGTTAAACATTGGAACTTCGTCAATTTCGAGGACTTCTAATTCAAATTTGAGTTTGAAGTGACGACGGATAAATTCCAAGAGTTTACGGTTATATGATTGATCGTAGTTTGATCCTACAAGTCCAACAAATTTCATTCTTTTTGGTCTCCTATCTTACAAATTTTCCCAGTCAAATTCTTCAGCATCTTTGCGAAGCAGGGCTTGTGCGTTGCGCAATTTTTCTGTAATTTTTACAAAGATACGGAAGTCGTCAAAAGTGGCATCCAGTTTTTTAATAACATCAAGATCTACTAGATCTCCACTTGGATTAAAGGCTTGAAGAGAGTGTGAAAGCAAGAATTCATCAGGAAGGACACTTGCTTTGATTTCTGGTGCGTTTAAGATTTGACGAAGTTGTAATTGGGCGCGTGATGAACCAAGTGTACCGTAAGAAGCACCTGTAATCATGATTGGTTTGTTCAATAGTGGGTAAATACCATAAGACAACCAAGCAAGAGCGCTCATCAAAACAGCTGGGATAGAGTGGTCATACTCAGGAGTACCGATAATAACGCCATCTGCCTCTTCGATTTTAGCAGCAATTTCCAGAATTTCAGCAGGTACTTGCTTGTCAGCTGGTTTGTTGAAGACAGGAATGTCCTTGATTTCAACAAGTTCAATTTCAGCTTTGTCAGCAAAGTGTTTTTGCATGTATTGAAGCAATTGACGGTTTGTAGAACGTTTTGAATTTGTTCCAACAATAGCAATAAGTTTTAACATGAGATTTCCTTTCTCTTTTTACATAATACGATTTTAAAACTCCATTGAAACAGTTGTTTCTATAGAGTAGGAATTCCTGAAGAACAACTTAGGTGACCTTCCTTATCAATCAGAATCGCTTCGATTCCCTCCAAACTTTCGACTTGCCAGAGGATAGAAGCAGGTCTTTCTCCAAAGAGTCGAGTTGTCCAGATTTCGCCATCGACTGACTTATCAGAGATGATTGTCAGACTAGCGAGTTCTGTTTCAACAGGATATCCTGTCTGACTGTCAAAAATGTGATGGTAATCTTTTCCATCGACTGTCAGGTGACGTTCATAAATGCCTGAAGTCACGACAGATTGATTGACAACGGGAATGGTCATTAAGTGATTTCCCCGAGGATTGGTTGGGTCTTGAATCCCGATTTGCCAAGGTTGATTTTCTCTTGCCTGATTTTTTCCAATGGTCAGGATATTTCCTCCCAGATTTATCAAGGCAGAACTCACTCCCTCTTCTCTCAGAAATTGGGCAACCTTATCCGCACTATAACCCTTGGCTAAACAACCTAAATCAATCTTCATTCCTTTCTGTTTTAGAAACACAGTCGAAGTAGAAGAATCTAACTCGATAAAATGAGGATTGATTAAAGGGAGAACCTCTTCAATTTCTCGAGGTTGGGCAACTTTGGCATCTGAAAAACCGATACGCCAGGTTTGAATCAAGGGACCAATACTGATGTTGAGATGACTAGAGGGCGCTAGGCTATGCTCTAAACCAAGTGAAATCAGTTCAAACAGGTCTGGATGAACCTTGACGGGAGCTATTCCGGCTTGATGATTGATTTCCATCAACTCAGATTCTTGACTATTGGCATTGAAGCGGTATTCTAGCTCTCTAAGTAAATCAAAGGATTTTTGGAGCAAGCTATCTGCTCGCTCATCCACTAATGAAATCGTGATAGTGGTTCCCATTAGGCGTTCAGAATGTGAACTAAGAGGCAAGCTACCAACTCCTTTCTCTTATGAAAAGAAGGTTGAAATATAGTAAATTTATGAAAAATGAACCCCTTACATTTTCTTTCCATGATACTAGCATACCATAAAGTCAGCGTTTTCACAAATAAAATTTGTAAAGATGTCAAGAAATATGCTCAGTAAATGAAGAAAATTTGCAAGAATCCGTGTTAAGATACAGATTATTTACAATTTTTTACAAAAAAATAGGAAAAATCAGCCAAACTCTTGTAAACGCTAACAGTAAATGTTATACTAGTAGGGTAAATTTAGAATGAAGGTAGGAAATTTTTTATGAGTAAGATCGTTGTAGTCGGTGCTAACCACGCTGGTACAGCATGTATTAATACTATGTTGGATAATTTTGGGAATGAGAACGAAATCGTTGTATTTGACCAAAACTCTAACATCTCTTTCCTAGGATGTGGAATGGCTCTTTGGATTGGTGAACAAATTGACGGTGCTGAAGGCTTGTTCTATTCTGATAAAGAAAAATTGGAAGCTAAAGGTGCTAAGGTGTACATGAACTCACCAGTTCTTTCAATTGACTATGATAACAAAGTAGTTACAGCAGAAGTTGAAGGAAAAGAGCACAAAGAATCATACGAGAAATTGATTTTCGCTACAGGTTCTACACCAATCTTGCCACCAATCGAAGGTGTTGAAATTGTTAAAGGAAACCGCGAATTTAAAGCAACTCTTGAAAACGTACAATTCGTTAAATTGTACCAAAACGCTGAAGAAGTGATTCATAAATTGGCTGATAAGAGCCAACACCTTGACCGTATCGCCGTTGTTGGTGGTGGTTACATTGGTGTTGAACTTGCTGAAGCCTTTGAACGTCTTGGAAAAGAAGTTGTCCTTGTTGATATCGTTGATACTGTCTTGAACGGTTACTATGACAAAGACTTCACTCAAATGATGGCGAAGAACTTGGAAGATCACAATATCCGTTTGGCTCTTGGTCAAACTGTTAAAGCAATCGAAGGTGACGGTAAAGTTGAACGCTTGATTACTGACAAAGAAAGTTTCGACGTGGATATGGTTGTTCTTGCTGTTGGTTTCCGTCCAAATACAGCTCTTGCTGAGGGTAAGATTGAACTCTTCCGCAATGGTGCCTTCCTTGTAGATAAAAAACAAGAAACATCTATCCCAGGAGTTTATGCTGTAGGTGACTGTGCAACTGTTTATGACAATGCTCGTAAAGATACTAGCTACATCGCTCTTGCTTCAAACGCTGTACGTACTGGTATTGTTGGTGCCTACAATGCTTGTGGCCATGAATTGGAAGGAATCGGTGTGCAAGGATCAAACGGTATTTCAATCTACGGTCTTCACATGGTTTCAACTGGTTTGACACTTGAAAAAGCAAAAGCTGCAGGTTACAATGCAACTGAAACAGGCTTTAACGATCTTCAAAAACCAGAATTCATGAAACATGACAACCATGAAGTAGCAATTAAGATTGTCTTTGATAAAGATAGCCGTGAGATTCTTGGTGCCCAAATGGTTTCACACGATTCTGCAATCAGCATGGGAATCCACATGTTCTCACTTGCTATCCAAGAGCATGTGACAATCGATAAATTGGCATTGACAGACCTATTCTTCTTGCCACACTTTAACAAACCATACAACTACATCACAATGGCTGCACTTACAGCTGAAAAATAAAAATGATGAACTATCTGGCCTTAAGTTAAGGTCAGATAGTTTTTTAGCCAATCTGTACCCATACAATTATATTTTTTTTATCTTGTGATTCATTCTAATCTAACTTAAAATGAAATGGTAGCTACCAATATAAATAATGAGGATAAAATAAATGACTGAAAATCGTTATGAACTAAATAAAAACTTGGCACAGATGCTCAAAGGTGGGGTTATCATGGACGTTCAGAACCCTGAACAAGCCCGTATTGCAGAGGCTGCTGGTGCGGCTGCTGTTATGGCTTTGGAGCGGATTCCAGCTGATATTCGTGCAGCTGGTGGTGTTTCCCGTATGAGTGATCCAAAGATGATTAAGGAAATCCAAGAAGCAGTTAGTATTCCAGTAATGGCCAAGGTCAGAATCGGGCATTTTGTTGAGGCTCAGATTTTAGAGGCTATTGAGATTGACTATATCGATGAGAGTGAAGTTTTATCTCCAGCAGACGACCGTTTCCATGTGGATAAGAAAGAATTCCAAGTTCCTTTTGTCTGTGGGGCTAAGGATTTGGGTGAAGCCTTGCGTCGTATCGCTGAAGGTGCTTCTATGATTCGTACCAAAGGAGAACCGGGTACAGGAGATATTGTCCAAGCTGTTCGTCATATGCGTATGATGAATCAGGAAATTCGCCGTATTCAAAACTTACGTGAAGACGAACTTTATGTTGCTGCTAAGGACTTGCAAGTCCCTGTAGAATTGGTCCAATATGTTCATGAACATGGGAAATTGCCAGTTGTAAACTTTGCGGCTGGAGGTGTTGCAACGCCAGCTGATGCTGCGTTGATGATGCAATTAGGGGCAGAGGGTGTCTTTGTTGGTTCAGGTATTTTCAAGTCAGGAGATCCTGTTAAACGAGCGAGTGCTATTGTTAAGGCTGTGACTAACTTCCGTAATCCTCAAGTCTTAGCTCAAATCTCTGAAGATTTAGGAGAAGCCATGGTTGGTATCAATGAAAATGAAATTCAAATTCTCATGGCAGAGCGAGGAAAATAGATGAAAATCGGAATATTGGCCTTGCAAGGTGCCTTTGCAGAACATGCAAAAGTGCTAGATCAATTAGGTGTTGAGAGTGTTGAAATCAGAAATCTAGATGATTTTCAGAAACATCAGAGTGACTTGTCAGGTTTGATTTTACCTGGAGGAGAGTCTACAACCATGGGCAAACTCTTACGCGACCAAAACATGCTGATTCCCATTCGAGAAGCCATTCTATCTGGCTTACCAGCCTTTGGAACCTGTGCAGGCTTAATTTTACTGGCTAAGGAAATCACTTCTCAGGAAGAAAGTCATCTAGGAACTATGGATATGGTGGTTGAGCGCAATGCTTATGGGCGCCAACTAGGGAGTTTCTACACGGAAGCAGAATGTAAGGGAGTCGGTCAGATTCCAATGACCTTTATCCGTGGTCCAATTATCAGCAGTGTTGGAGAAGATGTAGAAATTCTAGCAAGAGTTGATAATCAAATCGTTGCAGCTCAAGAAAAAAATATGCTGGTAACTTCTTTTCATCCAGAATTGACTGATGATGTGCGCTTACATCAGTATTTTATTAATATGTGTAACGAGAAGATAGTGGAATAAAAAGTGATAAATCAAGTTTTGATTCGCTCTTTCCAAAGAATCATTGTTTAAGTCATCTGACAGTATTCTGTGATTTTAGATTTATTTACGATAAATTAGAAAAGAATGATTGTTTTGACTTAGCGCATACAGCTTATATGCTGAATATGGTGTTCAAGTATCTTTTATTGAAAGCACTTTAGAGGATGGAGTTAAAATACTATTCTATACTCCTTAATACTCTTAGAAAATCTCTTCAAACCACGTCAGCTTCCATCTGCAACCTCAAAGCTGTACTTTGAGCAACCTGCGGTTAGCTTCCTATTTTTCTCTTTGATTTTCGTTGAGTATAAAAATGATGTATAGGACTGGTCAAAAAGATCACTTCAAAAATAGCAAAAAACGAGTATCTCTACAGATGGAGATACTCGTTCTATTATGTGTGAAGCTATGAGTCTGTCTTGCTCCATAGGATGCGCGTAGAAGTTTATACCAAAAAAATTCCAAAAGCGACACAATAAAGGAGATTAAGACAATTTTAAATTTTTTTTGAGATGTAGGTAATGAGTTAAAATCAATGGCGGTTAAACAGGGTGAAAAGGATCAAGCAAAAAGTCTTTAAAATCAAAAAAACGCATAATATCAGGTGTTTTACAACGTTTTTTATTTTATTCTTTGGTATTCTTTTGCAAAAAAAGAATACAACATTTTGTTGTATCCTAAATATTAAATCAAGTCCTGAATTTTCTTAAGTTTTTATCATATTTTCTGTTATAATTAAGGTGCCTTAAGAAAAATAATGAAAAAACTAAATGTTTTTCATATAGTTTTCATTGTTTTAATAGTTTAAAGTCAATCTTATTTTTCTCTAATAGAAAATAATGAAAAAGTAGGTTTAGAAAGAGGTAAGTATCTATGTCTTCTCATAAAAAAGTGTCACTCTCTGAGATTAATCAATCTATCGATACTCCAAATAACAATCATTTCTGGCAAAATTTAAAGGCCTTCTTGGGTCCAGGTGCCCTTGTCGCAGTTGGTTATATGGATCCAGGAAACTGGATAACCAGTGTGGTTGGAGGTGCATCCTATAAGTACAGTCTCTTATTTGTCATCTTGATTTCATCACTCATTGCTATGCAACTTCAGCAGATGGCAGGAAAGCTTGGAATTGTAACTCAAATGGACTTGGCTCAAGCAACGGGTCATCATTCACCCAAATGGCTTCGTTATAGCTTATGGGTGATTTTGGAGTTGGCCTTGATGGCGACAGACCTGGCAGAAGTTCTAGGTTCAGCGATTGCTCTCAATCTTCTTTTTAAGATTCCGATTATGATAGCCATCCTTTTGACGGTTCTAGATGTCTTTCTCTTATTGCTTTTGATGAAATTTGGCTTTAAGAAGATAGAAGCTATTGTGACAACACTGATTTTAACGATTTTAGCAATCTTTACTTATCTGGTAGCTTTATCAAATCCAAGTTTCCAAGGAATCGCTGAGGGTTATTTACCCAATTCGACCTTATTTGAGAGTCCTTTGCCAGGTCATGAAAGTCAATTAACTTTAGCTCTGGGGATTGTAGGTGCGACGGTTATGCCTCATAACCTCTATTTGCATTCTTCCTTGTCTCAAACTCGGAAAATCAATCACAAGGACAAGGATGATGTTCGAAAAGCGGTGCGCTTTATGACCTGGGATTCAAATCTCCAATTATCCTTGGCCTTTGTGGTTAACTCCCTTCTATTAATTCTCGGGGCGGCTCTCTTTTTCGGCCATGCATCTGAGATTTCTGCCTTCTCTCAAATGTATAATGCCTTGCAGGATTCTACTATTGCAGGAGCTATAGCTAGCTCGACCTTATCAACCTTGTTTGCCTTGGCTTTATTAGCCAGTGGTCAAAATTCGACAATTACGGGTACCTTGACTGGACAAATCGTTATGGAAGGTTTCTTGCATATGAGATTACCTCAATGGTTCATTCGTTTGGCAACTCGTCTCTTTGCCTTGTTGCCTGTCATGATTGTAGCGGTTCTGTTTGGTCATCAGGAAAAAACATTAGATCAGTTATTGGTTTATTCACAAGTCTTTCTTTCGATTGCTCTTCCATTTTCAATCTTCCCACTGATTTATCTAACTTCTAAGAAATCACTGATGGGAGAATTTACCAATGCCAAATGGAATACCATCCTTGGCTATATCGTTTCCATTATCTTAACAATTCTCAATGTGAAATTGTTATTTGATATTTTCTAAGAAATTCACCCGAGTTATAAAACAAGCATATAAGAAAAAAGATACCCAAGATTTCTTGGGTATCTTTTTTAAAATAAACGGAAGACATGGGATTCGAACCCACGCACGCTGTTACACGCCTACCGCGTTTCCAACACGGCCTCTTAAGCCTCTTGAGTAATCTTCCAATACTTACTCAAATAGTCTACCATAAAGGCTCTCATCTTGCAATAAAAATTCTAGAAATAAGAAAAATGATAGATTCTGAAAGAAAATGATAAAAAATGCTTGACTTTGAAAGAAAGTATGATAGAATGAATAGTGTAAACGATAACAGGAGGTGATTCAGTGTTAAAAACAGAGCGGAAGCAACTGATTCTAGAGGAGTTAAATCAACATCATGTAGTTTCTCTAGAAAAATTAGTTAGTTTGCTAGAAACGTCAGAATCAACGGTTCGAAGAGATTTGGATGAGTTGGAAGCGGAAAACAAGCTTCGTCGCGTGCATGGTGGAGCAGAATTGCCTCATTCCTTGCAGGAAGAAGAAACCATTCAAGAAAAATCTATCAAAAACCTTCAAGAAAAGAAGTTGTTAGCTCAGAAAGCAGCCTCTCTCATCAAGGAACAAGATGTCATCTTTATCGATGCAGGAACAACAACTGCTTTTTTGATTCATGAATTGGTCAATAAGAATGTTACAGTCGTGACCAACTCGATTCACCATGCTGCTCAGTTGGTTGAAAAGCAGATTCCAACTGTCATGGTTGGAGGAAGTGTCAAGATGGCGACAGATGCGAGCATCGGGGGAGTTGCTCTTAACCAGATTAACCAATTGCACTTTGACCGTGCCTTTATCGGGATGAATGGTGTAGATGATGGCTATTATACGACTCCTGATATGGAGGAGGGAGCTGTGAAGCGTGCTATTTTGGAGAATGCCAAACAGACTTATGTCTTGGTGGATTCGTCTAAAATTGGACAAACTTGCTTTGCCAAGGTAGCACCACTCAAACGCGCTATCGTTATCACAAGTCAAGGGCATGAACTCTTGCAGGCTATTAAGGAGAAAACGGAGGTAATAGAAGTATGATTTATACAGTCACACTCAATCCATCCATTGACTATATCGTTCGTTTGGACCAAGTCCAAGTCGGTAGTGTCAATCGAATGGATAGTGATGATAAGTTTGCTGGTGGGAAAGGAATCAATGTCAGTCGTGTCTTGAAACGCTTGGGTATTCCAAATACAGCGACTGGATTTATCGGTGGCTTTACTGGTAAATTTATCACAGATACTTTGGCAAAGGAAGAAATCGAGACACGTTTTGTCCAAGTGGCAGAAGATACTCGTATCAATGTTAAAATCAAAGCAGACCAAGAGACAGAAATCAACGGAACGGGTCCAAATGTCGAACCAGCCCAGTTAGAAGAGTTGAAAGCTATTTTGTCTAGTTTAACAGCAGAAGATACAGTTGTCTTTGCGGGTTCGAGTGCTAAAAACCTAGGAAATGTTATCTACAAGGATTTGATTGCCTTGACGCGTCAGACGGGTGCGCAAGTGGTTTGCGATTTTGAAGGACAGACCTTAATTGATAGTTTGGATAACCAGCCACTTTTGGTCAAACCAAACAATCATGAACTGGGAGCTATCTTTGGAGTTGAACTCGAAAGTTTAGAGCAAATTGAGAAATATGCTCGTGAGTTACTGGCTAAAGGTGCTCAAAACGTCATTATCTCTATGGCTGGGGATGGTGCCCTTCTGGTAACATCTGAGGGATCATATTTTGCTAAACCAATCAAGGGAACAGTGAAAAATTCAGTTGGGGCTGGTGATTCTATGGTCGCTGGATTTACAGGTGAATTTGTCAAATCCAAAGACGCAGTAGAAGCCTTCAAATGGGGAGTAGCTTGTGGAACGGCAAGCACCTTCTCAGACGACTTGGCAACGGCGGAATTTATTAAAGAAACATATGAAAAAGTTGAGGTAGAAAAACGATGAAAATTCAAGACCTATTGAGAAAAGATGTTATGTTGCTGGATTTGCAGGCAACTGAAAAAACAGCTGTCATCGAAGAGATGATTAAAAGCTTGACAGACCACGGTTATGTGACAGATTTTGAAACCTTTAAAGAAGGGATCTTAGCGCGTGAAGCTCTCACTTCTACTGGTTTGGGTGACGGAATCGCAATGCCTCACAGTAAGAACTCTGCGGTCAAAGAGGCGACTGTTCTCTTTGCTAAGTCAAATAAGGGTGTTGACTATGAGAGCTTAGATGGACAAGCAACTGATCTATTCTTCATGATTGCAGCTCCAGAAGGTGCAAATGACACTCACTTGGCAGCCTTGGCAGAGTTGTCTCAATACTTGATGAAAGACGGTTTTGCTGACAAACTTCGTCAAGCAACATCAGCTGACCAAGTCATTGAACTCTTTGACCAAGCTTCAGAAAAAACTGAGAAGCCAGTTCAAGCACCTACCAATGACTCTAGTGACTTTATCGTTGCTGTTACAGCTTGTACAACAGGTATTGCCCACACTTACATGGCTCAAGAAGCTCTTCAAAAAGTGGCTGCTGAAATGGGTGTTGGGATCAAGGTTGAAACCAACGGAGCTAGTGGTGTTGGAAACCAACTCACTGCTGAAGACATTCGTAAGGCTAAAGCTGTTATCATCGCAGCAGACAAGGCAGTTGAAATGGATCGTTTCGATGGCAAACCATTGATCAATCGTCCGGTTGCTGACGGTATCCGCAAGACAGAAGAGTTGATCAACTTGGCTCTTTCTGGAGATGCTGAAGTCTACCGTGCTGCTAATGGAGCCAAAGCCGCAACAACCTCTAACGAAAAACAAAGTCTTGGTGGTGCCTTCTACAAACACTTGATGAGTGGTGTCTCTCAAATGTTGCCATTCGTTATCGGTGGTGGTATCATGATTGCCCTTGCCTTCTTGATTGACGGTGCTTTGGGTGTTCCGAATGAAAACCTTGGTAATCTTGGTTCTTACCATGAGTTAGCTTCTATGTTCATGAAAATTGGTGGTGCAGCCTTTGGATTGATGCTCCCAGTCTTTGCAGGTTATGTTGCCTACTCTATCGCTGAAAAACCAGGTTTGGTAGCAGGTTTCGTGGCTGGTGCTATTGCCAAAGAAGGTTTTGCATTTGGTAAAATTTCTTATGCTGCAGGTGGTGAAGCAACTTCAACTCTTGCAGGTGTCTCATCTGGTTTCCTAGGTGCCCTTGTTGGTGGATTTATTGCAGGTGCTTTGGTTCTTGCTATCAAGAAATACGTTAAAGTTCCTCGTTCACTTGAAGGTGCTAAATCAATCCTTCTCTTACCACTTCTTGGAACAATCTTGACTGGATTTGTCATGCTAGCTGTTAACATTCCAATGGCAGCAATCAACACTGCTATGAATGACTTCCTAGGCGGTCTTGGAGGAGGTTCAGCTGTCCTTCTTGGTATCGTCCTTGGTGGAATGATGGCTGTTGACATGGGTGGACCAGTTAACAAAGCGGCTTATGTCTTTGGTACAGGTACGCTTGCAGCGACTGTTTCTTCAGGAGGATCTGTAGCCATGGCAGCAGTTATGGCTGGAGGAATGGTACCACCACTTGCAATCTTTGTCGCAACTCTTCTTTTCAAAGATAAATTTACCAAAGAAGAGCGCAACTCTGGTTTGACAAACATCATCATGGGCTTGTCATTTATCACCGAGGGAGCGATTCCATTTGGTGCAGCTGACCCAGCTCGTGCGATTCCAAGCTTCATCCTTGGTTCAGCAGTAGCAGGTGGCCTCGTTGGTCTTACTGGTATCAAACTCATGGCGCCACACGGAGGAATCTTCGTTATCGCCCTTACTTCAAATGCTCTCCTTTACCTCGTTTCTGTCTTGGTAGGAGCAATCGTAAGTGGTGTGGTCTATGGTTATCTACGCAAACCTCAAGCATAAAAATTAGATAGAAAATGAAAAGATTGGACCGTTTGGTGCAGTCTTTTTCTCTTTCCGAAATACCTGTGAAATATGGTATAATAGAAGAATGGCAAACAAGAATACAAGTAAAACAAGACGGAGACCGTCTAAAGCAGAACTCGAAAGAAAAGAAGCGATTCAACGAATGTTGATTTCGTTGGGAATCGCGCTTTTATTGATTTTCGCAGCCTTCAAATTAGGGGCTGTAGGTATAACCCTTTACAATTTAATTCGCTTGTTGGTGGGTAGCCTAGCTTATCTGGCAATATTTGGTATCCTGCTCTACCTCTTCTTTTTCAAGTGGATACGAAAACAGGAAGGCCTCCTATCTGGCTTTTTCATTATATTTGCAGGCTTGCTCTTGATTTTTGAGGCCTACTTAGTTTGGAAATATGGTTTGGGCAAGTCTGTTCTAAAGGGAACCATGGCTCAGGTTGTGACTGATTTGACTGGTTTTCGAACGACCAGTTTTGCTGGAGGTGGCTTGATTGGGGTTGCTCTTTATATTCCAACTGCCTTTCTCTTTTCAAATATCGGCACTTACTTTATTGGTTCTATCTTGATTTTAGCAGGCGCTCTCCTAATCAGTCCTTGGTCTATTTACGATATTGCTGAATTTTTCAGTAGAGGATTTGCCAAATGGCGAGAAGGGCATGAGCGTCGAAAAGAGGAACGTTTTGTCAAACAAGAAGAAAAAGCTCGCCAAAAGGCTGAGGAAGAGGCTAGATTAGAACAAGAAGAGGCTGAAAAAACCTTACTCGATTTGCCTCCTATTGATATGGAAACGGGTGAAATTCTGACAGCAGATGTTGTGCTTGACGTTCCACCTGTTCCAGAAGAAGAGTGGGTAGAACCAGAAATCATCCTGCCTCAAGCTGAACTTGAATTCCCTGAACAGGGAGATAACTCTGATGACGAAGATGTTCAGGTCGATTTTTCAGCCAAGGAGGCTCTTGAATACAAACTTCCAAGCTTACAACTCTTTGCCCCTGATAAACCCAAAGACCAGTCTAAAGAGAAGAAAATCGTTCGTGAAAATATCAAAATCCTTGAAGAAACCTTTGTTAGTTTTGGTATCAAGGTAACGGTTGAACGGGCCGAAATTGGGCCATCAGTGACCAAGTATGAAGTCAAGCCAGCAGTAGGTGTAAGGGTCAACCGCATTTCCAATCTAGCAGATGACCTCGCTCTAGCCTTGGCAGCCAAGGATGTTCGAATTGAAGCACCAATTCCTGGGAAATCCTTAGTTGGAATCGAAGTACCCAACTCTGAGATTGCGACTGTATCCTTCCGAGAACTATGGGAACAATCTCAAACAAAAGCAGAAAATCTCTTGGAAATTCCTCTAGGAAAGGCGGTTAATGGCACTGCAAGAGCTTTTGACCTTTCCAAAATGCCCCACTTGCTCGTCGCAGGTTCAACGGGTTCAGGGAAGTCAGTAGCCGTTAACGGCATTATCGCTAGCATCCTCATGAAGGCGAGACCAGACCAGGTCAAGTTTATGATGGTGGACCCTAAGATGGTTGAGTTGTCTGTTTACAATGACATTCCTCATCTCTTGATTCCAGTTGTGACCAATCCACGCAAAGCCAGCAAGGCCCTGCAAAAGGTTGTGGATGAAATGGAAAACCGTTATGAACTCTTTGCCAAGGTAGGAGTCCGTAATATTGCAGGCTTTAATGCCAAGGTAGAAGAGTTTAATACTCAATCTGAGTATAAGCAGATTCCGCTACCGCTCATTGTTGTGATTGTAGATGAGTTGGCTGACCTCATGATGGTGGCCAGCAAGGAAGTGGAAGACGCTATCATTCGTCTTGGACAGAAGGCGCGTGCTGCAGGTATCCACATGATTCTTGCAACCCAGCGTCCATCCGTTGATGTCATCTCTGGTCTAATCAAAGCCAATGTCCCATCTCGAGTGGCTTTTGCGGTATCATCAGGGACAGATTCCCGTACTATCTTGGATGAAAATGGAGCAGAAAAACTGCTTGGCCGAGGTGACATGCTCTTTAAACCGATTGATGAAAATCATCCAGTTCGTCTCCAAGGATCCTTTATCTCGGATGATGATGTTGAACGCATCGTAAACTTCATCAAGGCTCAGGCTGATGCGGACTACGATGAGAGTTTTGATCCAGGTGAGGTTTCTGAAAATGAAGGAGAATTTTCAGATGGTGAATCTGGTGGAGACCCGCTTTTTGAAGAAGCCAAGGCTTTGGTAATCGAAACCCAGAAAGCCAGCGCATCTATGATTCAGCGTCGTTTATCAGTTGGATTTAACCGTGCGACCCGTCTCATGGAAGAGCTTGAGATGGCAGGTGTCATTGGTCCAGCTGAAGGTACCAAGCCAAGAAAAGTATTGCAACAATAAATTTCTCTCTTATACGGAAATGTGAACCTGACGTGATTTGAAGAGGTTTTTGAAGCGGATTATCTATGATGTATAATTAATTGAATCTAAAATAGTACGAAACGACTTTTAAAGCATGAAATTGATTTGAATTCCCTAATAAATTTGTTCACATTTTATTCAAACACTATATCAAGCTGAAACAGGTTTAGAATTTCTTTTAGATATATGAAGACTCCCCTTATAGTTTCTAGTGAAAAACAAATATTCACTAGAAACTATAAGGGGAGCTTTTGTACTCATGTATGAGATAGATTTCTTTTTTTGTTTTATTAAGCTGCATAGCTCACTTTTCAGTAGGAATCAGCTATTGTATTCGCTAGATGTTAGCTGACATCAATTTACTACTGTTTAAAATTTTGAGAGTTCTGCAGTTTTTGAGTTCAGTTTCTATTTATTCACCAAAGAAAAATGGTGGGGCGAACCGTTTCAGCTCTTCAAAGCAATGTTGGGCTGCCTCTGCATCTTCACAGATGACAAGGCAGACATCATCGCCACAGAGGGTAGCTATAGCGTCAGGGAAACTCAAAGCATCAATGATAGAACCAAAGGATTGAGCCAGTCCGGGAAGGGTTTTTAGTAGGACTTGGTGTTGAACTGGGCGCATCAAGACAAGGGCATCTTCCATGTAGAGTTCGAGACGTTTTTCCCATTTTGAGATAGAACCTGTATTGAGCACGTAGTAAGAGTTATCTTCTTCTCGTACTTTTGAGAGGTTCATACTTTTAATATCCCTCGAAAGTGTAGCTTGTGTAACTTGAATATCATTATCAGCAAGAAGAGCTTGTAGCTCAGCTTGAGTATGAATCTTGTTTTTCGTTACAAGAGCTCGTATGAGTTGGTGTCGGTGTTCGGATTTATTCATAATAATTTAACTCCTTTTTTAGTGAGGTATGGTAAGCGTGGACTGAGAGAGGTCGATAGTCAAGTGGTAGTCGGTATTGTCACGGATTGTGATTTCAAAGTCAGTAGTATAGAGGACTAAACGAAGAGTATCTCCTTCTTTTAACTTGTAAATAGTTGGTTGCAGTTCAAATTGCACCTCCATCCATTCATCTGCAGTAATATCCTCTACTAACAGTAAATCATTTCTATTTTGTAAATTAAGGTAACCTTTTGTCACGACTCGTTGTGCATCTGGTCTAAATGGTAATTCACAGAGATTTTCCAACATATGGTAGCGTCCATTATCAATGGTTTTAGCACTTAAAATAGCTGGATAAGGTTGCAGGTATTTCTTTTGTCCAAGTTCCAGTAGTTGAGCAGATAAAAGCCCCTTGTTTGTGCTGGATTTGATGCGAAGATTGAGTTGAGCTCGACCGTTCAAGTGAAGATCCTTAGTCACAGGAAGGTCAATAGTAATCTGATTGGTTTTTCCTTGATAGAGTTCTGTATTGAAGGTCTGGTATGTCTTACCATAACGCTCAAAATCCTTATCTGAGTATTGGTTTTGAATGACTTTCTCTTCTTGACCAAGTGAGAAGGTTTCAAAGTTTTCTTGCCCACCGAACTTATCAAGTGATAACCAAGTCTGAGGGGTTGTATTGTCCTGCCAGATAACAGTAGGAAGTTGGAAATCTGTATCTTGTCCAAGTAATTTCTTTGTCAACAAAGTATTCATGGACTCACGGAAGTCAATGGACTGCCAGTTGTTCATGTAAACATGGGCGCCATTATGGAAAAAGAGGTGCTTATTTATATAAGTAGGAAGAGTATGGAACATCTGGTAAACATGAAGTGGTTTGACATTCCAATCCTGTGAACCGTGGGTAAAGACAACCTCTGCTTTTACATTATGGGCATTGAGCAGATAGTTGCGATCATGCCAAAACTGGTTATAGTCGCCAGTCTTGCGATCCAGTTGTTCTTTTACTTTTTCTAAGTCAGCTTGGTGAGCTTCATTGCCACGGATATAGTCGCCAGCCAAGAGATTACGAGAATAGGTTAACTCAGCAAGGGAGTCAAAGTCCTCACCTGGATAACCGCCTGGACTAGTTACAAGACCGTTTTCACGATAGTAGTTGTACCAAGATGAAATGCCAGCCTCAGCAATGATAACCTCTAAACCATCGACGCCTGTAGTCGCAAGCCCATTTGACATGGTTCCAAGATAGGAAAGTCCAGTTGTGGCTACTTTTCCATTTGACCAGTCAGCCTTGACTTGACGTTGGCGCGTATGGTCGGTAAAGGCACGACAACGACCATTAAGCCAATCAATGACATTTTTATAAGCTTCGATTTGCTGGTAGTCGCCATTAGTCATGAAACCAGTAGAGTCTTTGGTACCAACACCTGAGACATAGAGATTGGCAAAGCCTCTCGGAAGGAAGTAGTCGTTGAGTGTATAGCTAGAGTTGATGTGACTTAGCTTTTCCTCAGTTTCAGCCACAAGCTCAGCTTGGCCTTGGGGTTGGACGAGATTGAGTTGAGGTTCCTCTAACTCGATCTTGTGAGCAGGTTTAACCTCAAGCTCGCCCTCCATCTTGTAGAGAGCTTTGTCACTGGCCTTGTCATTGGTTCCCTGATGATAAGGACTGGCTGTCATGATGGCAGGGATTTGCCCCTCATAATGTGGACGAATAATGCTAACCTTGACTAAGTCTGGTAGCCCTTTTTGGTCAGTATCGACACGAGACTCAACGTAAACGACTTCACGAATGACATCATGGCTAGAAAAAGTAGCCAAACTCTTGCCGTTAAAGTAGTGGTAGTCATTATCCTCCGGAATAAGACCATCACTAACAAGTTGGTCGATAAGAGTATTTCCCTTTTTGGTGCGAGTATTGAGTAACTGATAGAGATTTTCAATCAGGTCACCATATATAATGGGAAATCCAGTTTCTTTACGAAAAACGTCACTATCTTCGAAGTCAACCAAATAAGAAAAGCCTAAAAGTTGAAAAGCAACAGTATAAAAAATATCTGCTGTCAGTTCATCTTCTGATTGAAAAAATGTTAGCAGGTCTGTTTTTTTATCAGCTGCTAGGATGGAAAGTGGATAGTTGGTGTCTTGATAAGTGAAAAAGAAACGACTTAGAAAAGACTCCAACATCTTTTTATTTGTTGACTCAGATGGAAAATCAAATCCATACTTTTTTAATTCATATAAAATAGTATCTCTTGGAAGTGATAAATAGCTGAATTGATTAAAGCGCATAAAACCTCCTTGTAAAATAATAATTAAGGTTATTATATCAAAAAAATAGGAGAAAGGGAATTATTAAGTGAGAAAGAAATTAATTAAAGAATAATGAATATTATTTATATGAAAAACAGGTACAACTCTATAGTCCAAAGCAAGGTATCATAGTAAATAGATTAACTGGATGTGTCTTTCTATTTTAAAAGATATATTCACTTCTTGGGATAAAAAAGTAAAAAAATTACCGGATCATTTGATTCTTTAAATGTATTTTTGCTTTTTTCGTTCAAAAAATTTTACTTTAAGGATAAAATAGAGATAGGAGTCATTGCTTTTGTCTTTCTCTTTTTGAAAATGGTATAATATAGTGAGAAGGATAGAGGAGAAGTGTAAATTGATCGCACAACTAGATACAAAAACAGTCTATAGTTTTATGGAGAGTGTCATTTCAATCGACAAGTATGTGAGAGTAGCAAAAGACTATGGATACACTCATCTGGCTATGATGGATATTGACAATCTTTATGGGGCTTTCGACTTTCTAGAGGTTACAAAAAAATACGGCATTCATCCTTTGCTTGGGCTTGAAATGAATGTGCTTGTAGATGATAAGGAAGTGAATCTGCGCTTTTTAGCTTTATCTAGTGTGGGCTATCAGCAGTTGATGAAACTATCAACAGCCAAGATGCAGGGGGAGAAAAGTTGGTCAGTTCTATCTCAGTATCTAGAGGATATCGCGGTAATTGTGCCTTATTTTGAAGAGCTTGAATCACTAAATCTAGGCTGTGATTACTATATAGGGGTTTACCCAGAAACACTGGCAAGCGAATTTCATCATCCAATCTTGCCCCTCTATCGGGTAAATGCCTTTGAAAGCAGGGATAGAGAAGTTCTGCAAGTCTTAACAGCAATTAAAGAAAACCTACCGCTTAGAGAAGTTCCATTGCGCTCGCGACAAGATGTCTTTATATCAGCAAGTTCTTTAGAAAAATTATTCCTAGAACGTTTTCCGCAAGCCTTGGACAATTTAGAAAAGCTTATTTCAGGTATTTCTTACGACTTGGATACTAGTCTAAAATTGCCTCGTTTTAATCCAGCAAGGCCAGCAGTAGAAGAGTTGAGAGAACGCGCTGAGCTTGGGCTTGCTCAGAAGGGGTTGACTAGTAAAGAATATCAAGACCGTCTAGACCAAGAATTGGCTGTTATTCATGATATGGGCTTTGATGATTATTTCTTGGTTGTCTGGGATTTGCTGCGTTTTGGACGTTCGAATGGCTATTATATGGGAATGGGGCGAGGTTCCGCAGTTGGTAGCTTGGTTTCCTATGCTTTAGACATTACAGGGATTGACCCAGTAGAGAAAAATCTGATTTTTGAACGCTTTCTCAATCGTGAACGCTATACCATGCCTGATATTGATATTGATATTCCTGATATTTATCGTCCAGATTTTATCAGGTATGTTGGCAATAAATATGGCAGTAAACATGCGGCTCAAATCGTTACTTTTTCAACCTTTGGAGCCAAGCAAGCTCTACGAGATGTCTTGAAACGCTTTGGTGTGCCAGAGTATGAATTATCTGCAATTACCAAGAAAATCAGTTTTCGTGATAATCTTAAGTCAGCCTATGAAGGGAACCTACAGTTTCGTCAGCAAATCAATAGTAAGTTAGAATACCAAAAAGCCTTTGAAATTGCCTGCAAGATCGAGGGCTATCCAAGACAAACCTCTGTCCATGCAGCTGGTGTTGTGATTAGCGACCAAGATTTGACCAACTACATACCTCTGAAGCATGGTGATGAAATTCCACTGACTCAATATGATGCTCATGGAGTTGAAGCTAGTGGGCTTTTGAAAATGGACTTTCTGGGACTACGAAATTTGACCTTTGTCCAGAAGATGCAAGAGTTGCTTGCTGAATCAGAAGGTATTCATCTGAAAATAGAAGAAATTGATTTGGAAGACAAAGAAACGCTAGCTCTTTTTGCTTCTGGCAATACAAAAGGTATCTTTCAATTTGAGCAACCTGGTGCCATTCGCTTGCTCAAACGTGTTCAACCAGTCTGTTTTGAAGATGTCGTAGCGACTACTTCCCTAAATAGGCCAGGTGCTAGTGACTACATCAATAATTTTGTGGCAAGAAAACATGGGCAGGAAGAAGTGACTGTTCTGGATCCAGTACTGGAGGATATTTTGGCTCCAACCTATGGCATTATGCTCTATCAGGAGCAGGTTATGCAGGTTGCTCAGCGATTTGCTGGATTTAGTCTTGGGAAAGCCGATATTTTGCGCCGAGCTATGGGGAAAAAGGATGCCTCTGCCATGCATGAGATGAGGGCTTCTTTTATTCAAGGTTCATTAGAAGCTGGACATACTGCGGAAAAGGCAGAGCAGGTCTTTGATGTCATGGAGAAGTTTGCAGGTTATGGTTTTAACAGGTCACATGCCTATGCCTACTCAGCCTTGGCCTTTCAGTTGGCTTATTTCAAAACGCATTATCCAGCCATTTTTTATCAGGTCATGTTGAATTCCGCCAACAGTGATTACTTAACAGATGCCTTAGAAGCAGGCTTTGAAGTAGCGCCTCTGTCCATCAACACCATTCCCTATCACGATAAAATTGCCAACAAGGCCATCTATCTAGGATTGAAATCGATTAAGGGAGTCAGCAATGATCTGGCACTTTGGCTTCTTGAAAACAGACCCTATTCTAACATTGAAGATTTTATAGCTAAATTACCTGAAAATTATTTGAAACTTCCTCTGCTAGAACCTTTGGTAAAAGTTGGTCTTTTCGATTTATTTGAAAAAAATCGTCAAAAAGTATTCAATAATTTAGTTAATCTATTTGAATTTGTAAAAGAGTTAGGAAGCTTGTTTGGTGATACCATTTATAGTTGGCAGGAATCGGAAGATTGGACAGATCAAGAAAAATTCTATATGGAACAAGAGCTCTTAGGGATAGGTGTCAGCAAACACCCACTGCAAGCTATTGCAAGTAAGGCTATTTACCCAATTACACCAATCGGAAATTTGTCAGAAAATAGTCACTCAATTATATTGGTTGAAGTTCAGAAAATAAAAGTAATTCGTACCAAAAAGGGCGAAAACATGGCTTTCTTACAGGTAGATGATAGTAAGAAAAAATTGGATGTCACTCTCTTTTCAGACTTATATCGACAGGTTGGACAGGAAGTAAAAGAGGGAGCCTTCTACTATATAAAAGGAAAAATCCAGTCACGTGATGGTCGTCTGCAAATGATTGCACAAGAAATAAGAGAAGCAGTTGCTGAACGCTTTTGGATACAGGTGAAGAATCATGATTCGGATCAAGAAATTTCACGTATTTTAGACCAATATAAAGGCCAAATCCCAGTCATCATCAGGTATGAAGAGGAACAGAAAACAATCGTTTCTCCCCATCATTTTGTAGCTAAATCCAATGAATTAGAAGCGAAGTTGAATGAAATCGTTATGAAAACGATTTATCGCTAAAAATACGGAAAATAGAAGAATTTTAAAATCAAATGTGGTATAATCAATAAGAATGTTAAAAGAAAAAGGAGCATAACCAATATGAAACGTATTGCTGTTTTGACTAGTGGTGGAGACGCCCCTGGTATGAACGCTGCTATCCGTGCAGTTGTTCGTCAAGCAATTTCAGAAGGAATGGAAGTTTTTGGTATCTATGATGGATATGCTGGTATGGTTGCTGGTGAAATTCATCCCCTAGATGCAGCTTCAGTAGGAGACATCATTTCTCGTGGTGGTACTTTCCTTCACTCAGCTCGCTATCCAGAGTTCGCTCAACTTGAAGGGCAACTTAAAGGGATTGAGCAATTGAAAAAACACGGGATTGAAGGTGTAGTTGTTATCGGTGGTGACGGTTCTTACCACGGCGCTATGCGTTTGACTGAACATGGCTTCCCAGCTATCGGTCTTCCAGGTACAATCGATAACGATATCGTTGGTACTGACTTTACAATCGGTTTTGACACAGCGGTTACAACTGCTATGGATGCTATCGATAAGATTCGTGATACATCATCAAGTCACCGTCGTACTTTTGTAATCGAAGTTATGGGACGTAACGCTGGTGATATCGCTCTTTGGGCTGGTATTGCAACTGGTGCTGATGAAATCATCATTCCTGAAGAAGGATTCAAGATTGAAGATATCGTAGAAAGCATTAAATGTGGTTATGAGTGTGGTAAAAAACACAATATCATCGTCTTGGCAGAAGGTGTTATGTCAGCAGCTGAATTTGGTAAAAAACTAAAAGAAGCTGGTGATACAAGCGACCTTCGTGTAACAGAACTTGGACATATTCAACGTGGTGGTTCTCCAACTGCGCGTGACCGTGTATTGGCGTCACGTATGGGTGCGCATGCTGTTAAACTTCTTAAAGAAGGTATCGGTGGTGTTGCGGTTGGTATCCGTAATGAAAAAATGGTTGAAAATCCAATTCTTGGTACTGCAGAAGAAGGAGCATTGTTTAGCCTTACTGCAGAAGGTAAGATTGTGGTTAACAACCCACACAAAGCCGATATTGAGCTATCTAGCTTGAATAAGAGCTTGTCATAATTTACAATTTAGTTAATAAGACCAAAAAGGTCATATATATAAAGGAGTCACAAAAATCATGAACAAACGTGTAAAAATCGTTGCAACTTTGGGTCCTGCGGTAGAAATCCGTGGTGGTAAAAAATTCGGTGAGGACGGATACTGGGGTGAAAAACTTGATGTTGAAGCTTCAGCTAAAAACATTGCTAAATTGATTGAAGCTGGTGCTAACACATTCCGTTTCAACTTCTCACACGGTGACCACCAAGAACAAGGTGAGCGTATGGCAACTGTTAAACTTGCTGAAAAACTTGCAGGTAAAAAAGTTGGTTTCCTTCTTGATACAAAAGGACCAGAAATCCGTACAGAATTGTTTGAAGGTGAAGCTAAAGAGTATTCATACAAAACAGGTGAAAAAATCCGTGTTGCAACTAAACAAGGAATCAAATCAACTCGTGAAGTGATTGCATTGAACGTTGCTGGTGCTCTTGATATCTATGATGATGTTGAAGTTGGTCGTCAAGTTTTGGTTGACGATGGTAAACTTGGTCTTCGTGTGGTCGCTAAAGATGACGCAACTCGTGAATTTGAAGTTGAAGTTGAAAATGATGGTATCATCGCTAAACAAAAAGGTGTGAACATTCCTAACACTAAAATTCCTTTCCCAGCTCTTGCTGAACGCGATAACGACGATATCCGTTTCGGTCTTGAACAAGGTATCAACTTCATCGCTATTTCATTCGTACGTACTGCAAAAGACGTGAACGAAGTTCGTGCAATCTGTGAAGAAACTGGAAACGGACACGTTCAATTGTTCGCTAAAATCGAAAACCAACAAGGTATCGATAACTTGGATGAAATCATTGAAGCAGCTGATGGTATCATGATCGCTCGTGGTGACATGGGTATCGAAGTACCATTCGAAATGGTTCCAGTTTACCAAAAAATGATTATCACTAAAGTCAATGCTGCAGGTAAAGTTGTTATCACTGCAACAAACATGCTTGAAACAATGACTGAAAAACCACGTGCAACTCGTTCAGAAGTATCAGACGTATTTAACGCTGTTATCGATGGAACTGATGCTACAATGCTTTCAGGTGAGTCTGCAAACGGTAAATACCCACTTGAGTCAGTAACTACAATGGCTACAATCGATAAGAACGCTCAAACTCTTCTTAACGAATACGGACGTTTGAACTCAGATTTATTCGAACGTAACTCTAAGACAGAAGTAATGGCTTCAGCTGTCAAAGATGCTACTAACTCAATGGACATTAAATTGGTTGTAACTCTTACTAAGACAGGTCACACTGCACGTTTGATCTCTAAATACCGTCCAAATGCTGATATCTTGGCATTGACATTCGACGAATTGACAGAACGTGGTTTGATGTTGAACTGGGGTGTTATCCCAATGTTGACAGATGCTCCATCATCAACTGATGATATGTTTGAAATTGCTGAACGTAAAGCAGTTGAAGCAGGTCTAGTAGAATCTGGTGACGATATCGTTATTGTTGCTGGTGTACCAGTTGGAGAAGCTGTACGTACAAACACAATGCGTATCCGTACAGTACGTTAATTAATAGAAAAATAGCCTATCATATCAAGCTTTCTAGCCTGTATGATGGGCTTTTTTTGTATATGAGCAAAGTTTTTACTTTTGATTTAATGCAACTGTAGCTAAAGAGTAAATCGTTGCTTGTTCCATACTTTTTGTGATGTGAGTATAAATCTGATTGGTAGTCTTTTTGTCTTCATGCCCAAGCTATGACATGATAGCTTTTAAAGGGATGTTGTTTTTTGAACGAAAATTTCATAAAATGTTTAGTTCTTATAGTGAATTACAGCTAGAATAGTACGCCGTGGCTGCTAAAATATTTCTAGAAATTAATTTGTTCATATCTTATTTCAATCTACTATAATACAGAAAAAAACAACTCCCTGATGATCAAGGAGTTGTCTATGGCTAAATTAGTTTTTTGAAGCTGCTTGGAATTCTGGATTTTTCCATGCTTCGTCAATGATAGCTTGCAATTCTTTAGCAGATGCTTGCATTTTTTGAGTTTCTGCGTCGTTCAATGGGATATTTACTGGACGAACAATACCATGTGCACCTACAACAGCTGGTTGACCGATAAAGACGTTTTTAACTCCGTATTGACCTTCTTGGAATACTGAAAGTGGAAGTACTGCGTTTTCGTCGTCAAGGATTGCTTTAGTGATACGAGCAAGGGCTACTGCGATACCGTAGTATGTTGCACCTTTTTTGTTGATGATTGTGTAGGCTGCATCACGAACACCTTCGAACAATTCAATCAATTCAGCTTCTTGAACATTTTGAGTGTCTTTAAGGAATTCTTCAAGGTTTACACCAGCGATGTTTGCGTGTGACCAAACGGCGAACTCAGAGTCACCGTGTTCACCCATGATGTAAGCGTGAACTGAACGAGCATCTACATCCAATTTTTCAGCAAGTGCTTGACGGAAACGAGCTGAGTCAAGTGAAGTACCTGAACCGATAACGCGTTCTTTAGGGAAACCAGAGAATTTCCAAGTTGAGTAAGTCAAAACGTCAACTGGGTTAGCAGCAACAAGGAAGATACCTTTGAAACCTGATTCAACAACTTGAGTTACGATTGATTTGTTGATAGCAAGGTTTTTACCTACAAGGTCAAGACGAGTTTCACCTGGTTTTTGAGGCGCACCTGCAGTGATCACAACAAGGTCAGCGTCTGCACAGTCAGAGTATTGAGCTGCATAGATTTTTTTAGGTGAAGTGAAGGCAAGGGCGTGACTAAGGTCAAGCGCGTCACCAACAGCTTTTTCATGCAATTGTGGAATTTCGATAATTCCAAGCTCTTGTGCAATTCCTTGGTTAACAAGTGCAAAAGCGTAAGATGAACCTACAGCACCATCTCCGACAAGGATAACTTTTTTGTGTTGTTTAGTTGAAGTCATTGTTCTAAACATCTCCTTAATTTTATTCAGGGATTTCCCCAGTTATTTTAATTCTATCACTTTTAAAAAGCTTTGTCACGGATATACCTTTCAGTTCTTGATGTAAACGTTTTAGCTAATTTGGATACCTGAAATATGGCGGACATTATGGTATAATATTATTAATTACTAATAGTGAAATGAGGCATTTATTAATGCAGGATAGAAATTTAGTGAATGTCAATCTGACAAAGGAGATGAAGACGAGCTTTATCGATTACGCCATGAGTGTTATCGTAGCGCGGGCTCTTCCTGATGTTCGAGATGGCTTGAAACCTGTTCACCGTCGGATTCTCTATGGAATGAATGAATTGGGTGTTACTCCAGACAAACCCCATAAAAAATCTGCTCGTATTACAGGGGACGTCATGGGTAAATACCACCCACACGGGGATTCCTCTATCTATGAAGCAATGGTTCGCATGGCTCAATGGTGGAGTTACCGTTACATGCTTGTAGATGGGCATGGAAACTTTGGTTCCATGGACGGTGATGGTGCTGCCGCCCAGCGTTACACTGAGGCACGTATGAGCAAGATTGCTCTAGAAATGCTTCGAGATATCAATAAGAATACGGTTGATTTCGTTGATAACTATGATGCTAATGAACGTGAACCCTTGGTCTTGCCAGCTCGTTTTCCAAACCTCTTGGTCAATGGAGCAACTGGTATTGCTGTTGGGATGGCTACCAACATTCCTCCTCACAATTTAGGTGAAACCATTGATGCAGTGAAGTTAGTTATGGACAATCCTGAAGTGACCACTAAGGACTTGATGGAAGTCTTGCCTGGGCCAGATTTTCCAACTGGTGCTCTTGTTATGGGGAAATCAGGTATTCATAAGGCTTATGAAACAGGTAAAGGTTCTATTGTCCTTCGTTCACGTACTGAAATTGAAGAAACTAAGACTGGCCGTGAGCGCATCGTTGTAACGGAATTTCCTTATATGGTCAATAAAACAAAGGTGCATGAGCATATTGTTCGTTTGGTTCAGGAAAAACGTATTGAGGGCATCACAGCAGTTCGTGATGAATCAAACCGTGAAGGTGTTCGATTTGTTATTGAAGTTAAGCGCGATGCCTCAGCCAATGTTATCCTCAATAACCTCTTCAAGATGACCCAGATGCAAACCAACTTTGGTTTCAATATGCTTGCTATCCAAAATGGTGTACCGAAGATTTTGTCCCTTCGTCAGATTTTGGATGCTTATATCGAGCACCAAAAAGAAGTGGTCGTTCGTCGTACTCGTTTTGATAAGGAAAAAGCGGAAGCACGTGCTCATATCTTAGAAGGTCTCTTGATTGCGCTAGACCATATCGACGAAGTGATCCGTATCATCCGTGCTAGTGAAACAGATGCGGAAGCACAAGCTGAGTTGATGAGTAAGTTTAAGCTTTCTGAACGTCAAAGTCAGGCTATACTAGACATGCGTCTTCGTCGTTTGACAGGTTTGGAACGCGATAAGATTCAGTCTGAATATGATGACCTCTTGGCTCTGATTGCAGATTTGGCGGATATTCTTGCTAAGCCAGAACGTGTTTCTCAAATCATCAAAGACGAATTGGACGAAGTTAAGCGTAAGTTTGGCGACCAACGTCGTACAGAGTTGATGGTCGGTGAAGTCTTGAGTCTTGAAGATGAGGACTTGATTGAAGAATCGGATGTCTTGATTACGCTTTCTAACAAGGGATACATTAAACGTCTGGACCAAGCTGAGTTTACTGCTCAAAAACGTGGTGGCCGCGGTGTTCAAGGAACAGGTGTCAAAGATGACGATTTTGTTCGTGAGTTAGTGTCAACTAGCACCCATGATCACCTGCTCTTCTTTACAAATAAAGGACGTGTCTATCGTCTTAAAGGTTATGAAATTCCTGAGTATGGTCGGACGGCCAAAGGGCTACCAGTAGTTAATCTCTTGAAATTGGATGAAGGCGAAAGTATTCAGACTATTATCAATGTTGAGTCTGAACGCAGTGATGATGCTTATCTCTTCTTTACAACCCGTCACGGTATTGTGAAGAGAACGAGCGTTAAGGAATTTGCTAATATTCGTCAAAATGGACTTAAAGCACTGAATCTTAAAGATGAAGATGAGTTAATTAATGTCTTGTTGACGGAAGAAGAGACGGATATTATTATTGGTACCAAGTTTGGTTATGCAGTTCGCTTTAATCAATCAGCCGTTCGCGGCATGAGTCGTATCGCCACAGGTGTGAAAGGTGTGAATCTCCGTGAGGGAGACACAGTTGTTGGTGCTAGTGTGATTACAGACCAGGATGAGGTTCTTATCATTACTGAAAAAGGATATGGTAAGCGTACAGTCGCTACTGATTATCCAACAAAAGGTCGTGGTGGTAAAGGGATGAAGACGGCTAATGTAGCTGAGAAAAATGGTCCTCTATCAGGTCTCTTGACTGTAAAAGGTGATGAAGACTTGATGATTATCACTGATACAGGTGTCATGATTCGAACCAATGTTGCCGATATTTCACAAACAGGACGCTCAACTATGGGAGTTAAAGTAATGCGTCTGGATCAAGATGCTAAAATTGTGACCTTTACAACGGTTGCAGCGGCAGAAAAAGAAGAAGTTGGGACAGAAAACGAAACAGAAGGTGAAGCATAATGTCTCAAAAAAATAATAAAAAGAAAAACAAACGAAAAAATCTACTGACCAATATCCTGGCAGGATTTCTGATACTACTATCAATTGCTTTGATTTTTAATGCTAAAATTCGTGATATTTTCATAGTTTGGAATACCAATAAGTACCAAGTTAGTCAGGTATCAAAAGAAAAAATAGAAGAAAATCAGGATACAGAAGGAAATTTTGATTTTGATTCTGTCAATGCTATCTCTTCTGAAGCGGTTCTAGCTTCTCAATGGGATGCTCAAAAATTACCAGTTATCGGCGGAATTGCAGTTCCTGAATTAGAAATGAATCTGCCAATTTTTAAAGGTCTTGATAATGTCAATCTCTTCTATGGTGCTGGTACGATGAAACGCGATCAAGTGATGGGGAAAGGAAATTATAGTCTAGCTAGTCATCATATTTTTGGTGTCAATAATGCTAATAAAATGTTATTTTCTCCTTTGGATAACGCTAAAAATGGTATGAAGATTTATCTAACCGATAAGGATAAAGTTTATACTTATGAAATACGTGAAGTCAAACGTGTTACACCGGATCGTGTTGATGAAGTTGATGATAGAGATGGGGTAAATGAGATTACATTAGTAACCTGTGAAGACCTTGCTGCTACAGAACGTATTATTGTAAAAGGCGATTTGAAAGAAACAAAAGATTATTCACAAACATCTGATGAAATCCTAACAGCTTTCAATCAACCATATAAACAATTTTATTAATACAAATCAGTGAAATCCTGGATTTCACTGATTTTTTAAGCTTTTCATAAGAATAAACTTTTATGAAATACAGAAAACGCTTCCTTAATTTTAACGTTTGTGATATAATTATCAGGTAAAAAATTTTTAGGAGTTTATTATGGTTTCTTCAGAATTTATCTCAAAGATTGAATTTGCTTGCAAGAAGAAAGAAAGTCTTTATAGTCAAAGCAAATTTAAGTATGCGATTCGTTCTATGTTCGCAGGTGCATTTTTAACCTTCAGTACAGCTGCTGGTGCAGTTGGGGCTGATTTGATTAATAAAATTGCGCCAGGTAGTGGACGATTCCTCTTCCCATTTGTCTTTGCTTGGGGATTGGCCTACATTGTTTTCTTGAATGCCGAGTTGGTAACATCAAACATGATGTTCTTGACTGCTGGTAGTTTCTTGAAAAAAATCTCTTGGAGAAAAACAGCTGAGATTTTACTTTACTGTACCTTGTTTAACCTTATCGGGGCTTTGATAGCAGGTTGGGGCTTTGCTCATTCGGCAGCCTATGCAAATCTGACTCATGATAGTTTTATCTCTGGGGTTGTAGAGATGAAGTTAGGCCGTTCAAATGAATTAATCTTGCTTGAGGCGATTTTGGCAAATATTTTCGTAAATATTGCGATTCTTTCATTTGTTTTGGTCAAAGATGGTGGTGCCAAACTTTGGCTTGTGTTGTCAGCGATTTACATGTTTGTATTTTTAACAAACGAGCACATTGCGGCGAACTTTGCTTCTTTCGCGATTGTGAAATTCAGTGTTGCTGCTGACTCAATTGCTAACTTCGGTGTTGGAAATATGCTTCGTCACTGGGGTGTAACCTTCATCGGAAACTTTATCGGAGGAGGCCTCTTGATGGGTCTTCCATATGCCTTCCTCAATAAAAATGAAGATACTTATGTAGATTAAGAAAATGAGCACGATTGAGTCGTGCTTTTTTCATTTTCAAAATAAGGTAATAGCTATTTCTTATATCAAAATATAGAAAACTGATATTTGTAAACTATAACTTAAGGTGCTACAATATCTTTAATGAAACTATATGGAGGTCGCCTTATGACTCGTGATTTTAAATTTGAAACCTTACAATTGCATGCTGGGCAAGTAGTTGATCCAGCAACTAAGTCTCGTGCAGTGCCGATTTATCAGACAACATCCTTTGTTTTTGATGACACGCAGGAAGGTGCCGATTTATTTGCCTTGAGAAAACCAGGGAACATTTATACTCGTATCACCAACCCTACAACAGCTGCCTTTGAAGAAAGAATTGCTGCTCTTGAAGGTGGTGTTGGAGCTCTTGCAACAGCATCAGGTATGGCTGCAGTGACTTATACGATTTTGGCGCTTGCCCATGCTGGTGATCATGTAGTAGCGGCATCAACTATTTACGGCGGGACCTTCAATCTTTTGAAAGAAACCCTTCCTCGTTATGGGATCACAACAACCTTTGTGGACGTGGATAATTTGGAGGAAGTAGAAGCAGCTATCAATGACAATACTAAGCTTGTCTTGATTGAAACCTTGGGGAATCCTCTGATTAACATTCCTGACTTGGAAAAATTGGCTGAGATTGCTCATAAACACCAGATTCCACTCGTTTCAGATAATACCTTTGCTACACCTTACTTGATTAATGTCTTTTCTCACGGTGTAGATATTGCCATTCACTCTGCGACTAAGTTTATCGGTGGGCATGGTACGACTATTGGAGGAGTGATTGTCGATAGTGGGCGTTTTGACTGGGCGGCTTCAGGTAAATTTCCTCAATTTGTTGAGGAAGATCCAAGTTACCATAACTTGAGCTATACTCGTGATGTGGGTGCAGCAGCCTTTATTATCGCTGTTCGTGTTCAATTGCTTCGTGATACAGGTGCGGCCTTGTCACCATTTAATGCCTTTCTCTTACTTCAAGGACTTGAAACCCTTTCACTTCGTGTGGAACGTCATGTACAAAATGCAGAGAAAATTGTTGATTTCCTTGTCAACCATCCTAAGGTAGAAAAAGTTAACTATCCAAAATTAGCAGATAGTCCTTATCATGCCTTGGCTGAGAAATATTTACCAAAAGGTGTGGGCTCAATCTTTACCTTCCATGTCAAAGGTGGGGAAGCAGAAGCACGCAAGGTAATTGATCATTTAGAAATTTTTTCTGACCTAGCAAACGTGGCAGATGCTAAATCGCTTGTTGTCCATCCAGCAACAACCACTCATGGTCAATTGTCAGAAAAAGACCTAGAAGCAGCTGGTGTCACACCAAACCAAATCCGCTTGTCAATCGGTCTTGAAAATGTAGATGATTTGATTGAAGACTTGCGCTTAGCCTTGGAAAAAATTTAAAGAAAAAGAAGATAAACAGTGGGTTTCGACTCGCTGTTTTTGATTTTCCTTCAGGCATGATATAATGGTTACAGAAGTCTAGAAAGAGGAACGATATGAACGAAATCAAATGCCCCAACTGTGGGGAAGTCTTTACAGTAAATGAAAGTCAGTATGTCGAACTTCTGTCTCAAGTGAGAACAGCAGAGTTTGATAAGGAACTACATGAGCGGATGAAGCAGGAACTGGCCTTGGTTGAGCAAAAGGCCATGAATGAACAACAGTCTAAACTAGCTCAAAAAGACCAAGAAATTGCACAATTGCAGAGTCAAATCCAAAACTTTGATACAGAAAAAGAATTGGCCAAGAAAGAGGTTGAACAGACAAGCCATCAGGCCTTATTGGCTAAGGACAAGGAAGTACAGGCCTTGGAAAACCAATTGGCTACCTTGCGTTTGGAGCATGAAAATCAACTGCAAAAGACCCTTTCTGACCTAGAAAAAGAACGTGATCAGGTTAAAAACCAGCTTCTTTTACAAGAAAAAGAAAACGAGCTTTCTCTTGCTTCTGTTAAACAAAACTATGAAGCCCAGCTTAAAGCAGCCAGTGAACAGGTCGAGTTCTATAAGAATTTCAAAGCCCAGCAATCTACAAAAGCCATCGGGGAAAGTCTGGAACAGTATGCAGAGAGTGAGTTTAACAAGGTCCGTAGTTTCGCCTTTCCAAATGCCTACTTTGAGAAGGATAACAAGGTTTCTGCGCGTGGGTCTAAGGGGGACTTTATCTTCTGTGAGAGTGATGAAAATGGGGTCGAAATTATTTCCATCATGTTTGAAATGAAAAATGAAGCAGATGGAACAGAGAAGAAGCACAAGAATGCAGATTTTTACAAGGAATTGGACAAGGACCGTCGGGAGAAGAACTGTGAGTATGCCGTTTTGGTGACCATGCTTGAGGCCGATAATGACTACTTTAACACAGGGATTGTTGACGTCAGCCACGAGTATGAAAAGATGTATGTGGTCCGTCCTCAGTTCTTTATTCAGTTGATTGGGCTTTTGCGTAATGCGGCGCTTAATTCTCTAAAATATAAGCAGGAGTTGGCCTTTGTTCGCGAACAAAATATTGACATCACTCATTTTGAGGAAGACTTGGATGCCTTTAAACTAGCCTTTGCTAAGAACTATAACTCAGCTTCGACTAATTTTGGCAAAGCTATCGATGAAATTGACAAGGCCATCAAACGCATGGAAGAAGTCAAGAAATTCCTGACAACTTCTGAAAACCAACTCCGTCTAGCTAACAACAAATTAGAAGATGTTTCTGTTAAAAAATTGACCCGTAAAAATCCAACTATGAAAGCAAAGTTTGAAGCGCTGAAGGGGGAGTAGAAAGCAAAAATGAACGGTATTATTAACTTAAAAAAAGAAGCAGGGATGACCTCGCATGATGCGGTTTTTAAACTGCGTAAGATTTTGGGAACTAAGAAGATTGGTCATGGTGGGACCTTGGATCCGGATGTGGTGGGTGTTTTGCCGATTGCAGTTGGTAAGGCGACACGAATGGTCGAGTTTATGCAGGATGAGGGCAAGGTCTATGAGGGTGAAATCACTCTTGGTTATTCAACGACGACTGAGGATGCCAGTGGGGAAGTGGTCGAAGAGACACCCGTTCTGTCGCCCTTGGATGAAAAGCTTGTCGATGAAGCGATTGCTAGCTTGACTGGACCTATTACTCAGATTCCACCTATGTATTCAGCTGTTAAGGTTAATGGTCGTAAGCTTTATGAGTATGCGCGTGCTGGTCAGGAAGTGGAGCGTCCAGAACGTCAGGTGACTATTTATAGCTTTGAGCGGACAAGTCCGATTTCTTATGATGGCCAACTTGCAAGATTCACTTTTCGTGTGAAATGTAGTAAGGGGACTTATATCCGTACCTTGTCTGTTGACTTGGGAGAAAAATTGGGTTATGCGGCTCATATGTCGCACTTGACACGAACAAGTGCTGCAGGCTTACAATTAGAAGATGCTCTTACCTTGGAAGAAATTGCTGAAAAAGTGGAGGCTGGTCAATTAGACTTTCTCCATCCTCTAGAGATTGGGACAGGCGACCTTGTCAAAGTTTTCCTAAGTCCAGATGAGGCTACAGAAGTGCGCTTTGGTCGTTTTATCGAACTCGAACAAACAGAACAAGAATTGGCTGCTTTTGAAGATGATAAATTGCTAGCCATTCTAGAGAAGCGAGACCATCTCTACAAGCCAAGGAAGGTTTTTAGCTAGTCTAACTGAGGTGTAGGTAGTGTTATTTCCCCTAGACTATCCAAATCAGACTATAAATTTTGCAAAAAATGTGATAGAATAGACGACGGATAAAAAAACGGAGGATAGCATGCAAAATAGACCAATCATTATCGGAGTGACAGGTGGTTCTGGTGGTGGTAAGACCAGTGTTTCAAGAGCCATTTTATCGCATTTCCCTGATGAAAAGATTTCCATGATTGAGCATGATTCATACTACAAGGATCAGTCTCATTTGACCTTTGAAGAGCGTGTCAAAACCAACTACGACCATCCTTTTGCCTTTGATACAGACTTGATGATTGAGCAGATTAAGGAATTGTTGGCAGGGCGTCCGGTGGACATTCCGACTTATGACTATACAGAGCATACACGAAGCAACAAGACTTATCGTCAGGAGCCTCAAGATGTCTTTATCGTTGAGGGCATTTTGGTCTTGGAGGACAAGCGCCTGCGCGATTTGATGGATATCAAGATTTTTGTGGATACAGATGATGATGTGCGCATTATTCGTCGTATCAAGCGCGATATGGAGGAGCGAGGTCGTAGCCTTGATAGCGTTATTGACCAGTACTTAGGTGTGGTTAAACCTATGTATCATCAGTTTATCGAGCCAACCAAGCGTTATGCTGATATCGTCATTCCTGAAGGGGTCAGCAATACGGTGGCTATCGACCTGTTGACGACCAAGATTGAAAAGATTTTGGAAGAAGCTCGAAACAGCAAATAATCAGATGTGGAGGCCTTGCCTCCTTTTTTTATTTTTCCCTCATAATGGTACATAAATGGAGATTTTTAGGCATATTTTTGGTATAATAATACCCATGAAAGAGCAAGAAAATGAATAGTAGGTGGAGATGGAAAAGTATTTATCGGTAACAACTTTGACCAAGTATCTGAAAATGAAATTCGATAAAGACCCTTACTTGGAACGGGTCTATTTAACTGGTCAAGTTTCCAACTTTCGTAAACGACCTACTCACCAATATTTCTCCCTAAAGGATGACCATGCAGTTATTCAAGCGACTATTTGGTCTGGGATTTATCAGAAATTAGGTTTCGACCTGGAAGAAGGGATGAAGATCAATGTGATTGGGCGTGTACAGGTCTATGAACCGAGCGGTAGCTACTCCATCATCATTGAAAAGGCTGAGCCTGATGGGGTTGGGGCGCTTGCGATTCAGTTTGAACAACTCAAGAAAAAATTGACAGAAGAAGGCCTGTTTCAAGAACGCTTCAAGCAAGCTCTGCCCCAATTTTCTAAGAGAATTGGTGTAGTAACCAGTCGCAGTGGAGCCGTGATTCGAGATATTATCACGACCGTCAGCAGGCGATTCCCAGGTGTCGATATCCTGCTTTATCCAACTAAGGTGCAAGGTGAGGGTTCTGCGGAGGAAATTGCTGGAAATATTGCTCGTGCTAATCAACGGGACGATTTGGATTTGCTGATTATTGGTCGTGGTGGAGGTTCTATCGAGGATCTTTGGGCCTTTAACGAAGAAATTGTGGTACGAGCTATTTTTGAATCTCGTTTACCAATCATTTCTAGTGTAGGGCATGAGACGGATGTGACCTTGGCGGATTTTGTGGCAGATAGACGGGCTGCGACGCCGACAGCAGCGGCTGAACTGGCAACACCTGTGACCAAGTTGGATGTATTAGCTCATTTGCAAAATCAAGAAAAACGGATGGCAACAGCAGTCCGAAATGTCCTATCGAAGAAACAAGAAGCTTTGAAAAAATGCAGTCAGTCTGTTATCTTTAGACAGCCAGAGCGTTTGTATGATGGCTATATGCAACGCTTGGATCAACTGCAACTGCGCTTAAAACAAAATTTGCGAACACGGATTTCTGATAACAAACAGCTAGTACAAGCAAGGACGCATCGACTGGTACAATTATCACCTGTTACCAAAATCCAACGCTATCAGGACAGACTAGCTCAGTTGGATAAGCTCCTCCGTAGCCAAATGGCGCTGGTTTATGATGCCAAGGTTGCTGAAGTGAAGCGACTTTCAGAAGCCTTGCTCATGTTGGATACCAGTCGAATTGTAGCGCGTGGCTATGCAATTGTCAAAAAAGAAGAGTCTGTTGTGGATTCGGTTGAGAGTTTGAAGAAAAAAGACCAAGTGACGCTTTTGATGCGAGATGGTCAAGTAGAATTAGAGGTTAAAGATGTCAAAACAAAAGAAATTTGAGGAAAATCTAGCAGAACTGGAGACCATTGTCCAAAGTTTGGAAAATGGTGAAATCGCTCTGGAAGATGCGATTGCTGCCTTTCAAAAGGGCATGGTCTTGTCAAAAGAGCTCCAAGCGACGTTGGACAAGGCTGAAAAGACCTTGGTCAAGGTCATGCAAGAAGACGGAACAGAAAGTGATTTTGAATGAAAAAGCAAGAAAAATTAGCTCTTGTCGAGTCAGCCTTGGAAGATTTTTATGGAGACCAGCAGTTTGCCTCTAGTTTGCGAGAGTCTGTTCTCTATTCCATTCATGCTGGTGGCAAGCGTATCCGTCCTTTTCTCTTGTTAGAAGTTCTGGAAGCCTTGCAGGTGGCTATTAAACCAGCTCATGCGCAGGTGGCTGCGGCCTTGGAGATGATTCACACAGGGAGCTTGATTCATGATGACCTTCCTGCTATGGATGATGATGATTACCGTAGGGGACGCTTGACCAATCATAAGAAATTTGGTGAAGCTATGGCCATTTTGGCTGGAGATGCCTTGTTCCTAGATCCTTACGCCTTGATAGCGCAGGCAGATTTGCCAAGTCAGATTAAGGTAGACTTGATTGCAAACTTATCTCTTGCTTCAGGAAGTCTGGGCATGGTAGCAGGCCAGGTTTTAGACATGGAAGGTGAACACCAACACTTGTCTTTGGAAGAACTTCAGACCATTCATGCTAATAAGACTGGGAAACTACTAGCCTATCCCTTCCAAGCAGCTGCTATTATAGCCGAATTGGCACCTGAGATACAGGCAAAACTGAAAACTGTAGGTGAATTGCTTGGACTTGCTTTTCAAGTCAGAGATGATGTACTGGATGTGACAGCTAGTTTTGAGGAAATTGGCAAGACACCTCAAAAGGACCTGCAGGCTGAAAAATCAACCTATCCAGCCTTGTTGGGCTTGGAAAAGGCCATTGCCTTTTGTAACCAAACCTTAGATCAAGCTAATGCCAAATTAGAAGAAATTGCCCAGCAGATTCCCTTTGAAACAGAATCGATTGTAAAAGTAGTAGAAAGTTTGAGAATCAATGGCTAAGGAAAGAGTGGATGTACTAGCTTATAAACAGGGCTTGTTTGAAACGCGAGAACAAGCCAAGCGTGGTGTCATGGCTGGTCTAGTCGTAGCAGTTCTGAATGGAGAACGTTTTGATAAACCAGGAGAGAAAATCCCAGATGACACTGAGCTAAAACTTAAGGGTGAAAAACTCAAATATGTTAGTCGTGGTGGCTTGAAATTAGAAAAGGCCTTGCAGGTCTTTGATTTGTCAGTGGAAGGAGCTACAACGATTGATATCGGTGCCTCTACTGGAGGTTTTACCGATGTCATATTGCAAAATGGTGCTGAGTTAGTCTTTGCAGTTGATGTTGGTACCAATCAGTTGGCTTGGAAACTACGCCAGGACCCGCGAGTTGTCAGTATGGAGCAGTTCAATTTCCGCTATGCTGAAAAGACTGATTTCGAGCAGGAACCGAGCTTTGCCAGTATTGATGTGAGTTTTATTTCCCTTAGTCTGATCCTTCCGGCCTTGCACCGCGTCTTGGCAGATCAAGGTCAGGTTGTGGCTTTGGTTAAGCCCCAGTTTGAAGCAGGACGTGAGCAGATTGGGAAAAATGGAATTATTCGCGATGCCAAAGTTCATCAGAATGTCCTTGAATCTGTCACAGCTATGGCAGTAGAGGAAGGCTTTTCAGTCCTTGGTTTGGACTTTTCTCCCATCCAAGGTGGACATGGAAATATTGAGTTTTTAGCATATTTGAAAAAAGAAGAGTCAGCAAGCAATCAATTTCTTGCTGAGATTGAGGAAGTAGTAGAGAGGGCGCATAGTCAATTTAAAAATGAATAAAAAAGAGAGACTTGAAAAAATTAGACGATTTGTGACAGATTATCAAATCGGCACGCAAGAAGAAATTGTAGAATATTTGAAAGAAGCAGGAATAACTGCTACTCAGGCAACGGTATCACGAGATATCAAAGAACTAGGTATTGTCAAAATTCCTTTGAGAGACAACACTTATGTCTATGAATTGCCAAAATCAATCGTGAAAAGTTTGCAACTGACTGAAGATAATATTGAGTCAGCTGAATTGATGGATAAGATGATTAATCTCCAAGTTATTCCAGGAAATACAGCCTTTGTAAAAGCTCAGTTAATCGAGACATTTGTGGACAAAATTTTTAGCTGTTTGGCTGATGATAGCTCGATTTTAGTCATTGCCAGAAGTGAAAATCTAGCTGAGGAAATCTTTGAACAAGTAAAAAATTGGTAGGTCTATATGTTACTTGAAATTTCGATAAAAAACTTTGCCATTATTGAGGCTATTTCCCTCAATTTTGAAAAGGGAATGACTGTCCTGACTGGTGAAACGGGTGCAGGGAAGTCGATTATCATTGATGCCATGAATATGATGTTGGGAGCTCGTGCGACGACAGATGTTATTCGTCATGGTGCGCCAAAGGCAGAGATTGAGGGGCTTTTCTCAGTTGAGAATAGTCGTCTTTTGCAGGAAATTTTTGATGAGCAAGGTTTGGAAATGGGTGATGAGATTATCATCCGTCGAGAGATCTTGCAAAATGGTCGTAGTATCAGCCGTGTGAATGGCCAGATGGTTAATCTGTCTGTTTTGCGTGCTATTGGGCAACATCTGGTGGATATTCATGGTCAGCATGACCAAGAAGAGTTAATGCGTCCTCAACTTCATATTCAAATGTTGGATGAATTCGGCGATGCAGCCTTTTGGGACTTGAAAGAAACCTATCAAACGAGTTTTGATGCCTACCGTAAAATGCGCAAGCAGGTTCTGGAAGTCAAGAAAAACCAACAGGAACACAAGGCTCGTATTGAAATGTTGGAATTTCAAATGGCAGAGATTGAGGCAGCAAACTTGCGAGCTGGAGAAGACCTGGCTCTCAATCAAGAGCGTGATAAACTTCTCAATCATAAAAATATTGCGGATACGCTGACCAATGCCTATAGTATGTTGGACAATGAAGAGTTCTCGAGTCTGGCCAATGTTCGTTCGGCCATGAATGACATGGAAAGTGTTGAAGAGTACGACCCTGAATACCGTGAAATTTCAAGCTCTTTGTCTGAGACTTACTATGTCTTAGAAGACATTAGCAAACGTCTGGAAGCTATTATTGAGGACCTTGATTTTAACGGCAATCGGCTTATGCAGGTTGAGAATCGTTTGGACCTCCTTCATACCATTACGCGTAAATATGGTGGGACTGTAGACGATGTCTTGCTTTACTTTGCAAAGATTACGGAAGAATACAATCTCTTGACAGGTAATAATCTTTCGTCTGAGGACATGGAAGCAGAGCTCAAGAAATTAGAAGTCAATCTTGTCGACTTGGCAGGTCAGCTTGCATCTGCTCGTCATGACTTGGCCCAGCAGCTCGAAGCAGAGATTAAACAAGAGCTTCAAGACCTTTATATGGAAAAAGCCCAGTTTCAAGTTCGTTTTAGCAAGGGCAAATTCAGTCGTGAGGGCAATGAAACGGTCGAGTTTTACATTTCAACTAATCCTGGAGAAGACTTTAAACCCTTGGTTAAGGTTGCATCTGGCGGAGAATTGTCTCGCCTCATGCTAGCCATTAAGTCTGCCTTTTCACGTAAAGAAGGCAAGACCAGCATTGTTTTTGATGAAGTGGATACGGGAGTTTCAGGCCGTGTAGCTCAGGCCATTGCACAGAAGATTCATAAAATTGGTCAGCATGGGCAGGTTCTAGCTATTTCCCATTTACCACAAGTGATTGCGATTGCGGATTATCAATTCTTTATTGAGAAGATTAGCAATGACCATTCAACAGTTTCGACTGTTCGTCTCTTGACGGTTGAAGAGCGAGTGGAGGAAGTTGCTAAGATGTTGGCAGGTGATGATGTGACGGAAGCAGCCCTGACGCAAGCCAGAGAATTGTTGAGAAACAGGGAGAAATAAGATGACAGACTATTATGTAATTGGAGACGTTCATGGAAAAGCTGGGATGTTGGAAGACCTTCTCAAAACATGGGATGGTCAGACTCAGTTGCTCTTTCTAGGGGACTTGATTGACCGTGGTGAAGATAGTCGCCGTGTCCTTGAAATGGTCAAGGACTTGGTTGATAATCAAGGGGCTATCTGTTTATCAGGAAATCACGAGTATATGTTTTTGACTTGGCTCGATGACCCAGAAGAAAGTTATGACCATTATCGTCGCAATGGTGGAGATACAACCATTAACTCTATCCTAGGTCGTCCCTTGGATGCACCAGTTGATGGAGTAGAAGATGCCAAGCGTGTCACTACTGAAGCGGCAGATTTGGTCGAATTCATTCGTCAAATGCCTTTTGTGGTAGAGACAGACAAGTATATCTTTGTTCATGCAGGTATTGATTTAACCTTGGATGACTGGCATGAAACTACAGATTATAAAAAAGTCTGGCTTAGAAAACCATTCCACGAAGCAGAAAATCATACTGGAAAAATCATTGTCTTTGGCCATACACCGGTCTATGGTTTGTTAAAGCAAGAGCGTGGTACTGCTGAGCTTTGGACTACAGAAGATGGCAAGATTGGAATGGATGGAGGAGCTGTTTATGGTGGTGTCCTTCATGGGATTGTCTTTACAGACCAAGGAATGACAGAACACCACTTTATTGAAAATGACGGCTTTGTTGCTGAAGATTAGTACTCCTAGCAGGGTATGGTCTTGTCAAAATATCAAAAACAATTTATAATAAATAGATACCCTGAAAGGAAGAGAATCATGAACTTAGAAGAATTGAAAAAACGACAGGAGAAGATCCGTAACTTCTCTATTATCGCCCATATTGACCATGGAAAGTCGACTCTAGCAGACCGCATTTTGGAAAAGACAGAGACGGTTTCAAGTCGTGAAATGCAGGCCCAGCTTTTGGACAGCATGGATCTAGAGCGAGAACGTGGGATTACCATTAAACTCAATGCCATCGAGCTCAATTATACTGCAAAAGATGGGGAAACTTATATTTTCCACTTGATTGACACGCCGGGGCACGTAGACTTTACCTATGAAGTTTCGCGTTCGCTCGCTGCCTGTGAGGGAGCGATTTTGGTGGTTGATGCTGCTCAAGGGATTGAGGCTCAAACCCTTGCCAACGTTTATTTGGCCTTGGATAATGATTTGGAAATCATGCCAGTCATTAACAAAATTGACCTACCAGCTGCAGATCCTGAGCGCGTGCGTACAGAGATTGAAGATGTCATTGGTTTGGATGCCAGTGAAGCAGTCTTAGCATCTGCCAAGGCTGGTATTGGCATAGAAGAAATTCTAGAGCAAATTGTAGAAAAAGTACCAGCACCAACAGGTGATGTGACGGCACCACTTAAGGCCTTGATTTTCGACTCTGTTTACGATGCCTACCGTGGAGTTATCCTCCAAGTGCGTGTCATGGATGGAGTGGTCAAACCTGGCGATAAGATTCAGCTTATGAGCAATGGCAAGACCTTCGATGTGACAGAAGTTGGTATTTTTACTCCGAAAGCAGTTGGTCGTGATTTCCTTGCGACTGGTGACGTTGGTTATATTGCGGCGTCTATTAAGACGGTTCAGGATACTCGTGTCGGGGACACCGTTACTTTGGCAACCAATCCTGCGGCAGAGCCATTACATGGCTACAAGCAGATGAATCCTATGGTCTTTGCGGGTCTCTATCCAATTGAGTCAAACAAGTACAATGACCTGCGTGAAGCCCTTGAAAAATTGCAACTGAATGATGCTAGTCTTCAGTTTGAACCAGAAACATCTCAGGCACTTGGATTTGGTTTCCGTTGTGGATTCCTTGGACTTCTTCATATGGATGTTATCCAAGAACGTTTGGAACGTGAGTTCAATATCGACCTCATCATGACAGCTCCATCCGTTATCTATAAGGTTAATTTGACCGACGGTGAGTCTATGGATGTATCTAACCCATCTGAATTCCCAGACCCAACCAAGATTGCGACCATTGAAGAACCTTATGTTAAAGCGCAAATTATGGTGCCACAGGAGTTTGTTGGAGCAGTAATGGAATTGGCTCAGCGCAAGCGTGGGGACTTTGTGACTATGGATTATATTGATGACAATCGTGTTAATGTTATCTATCAAATTCCTCTTGCTGAAATCGTCTTTGACTTCTTTGATAAGCTTAAGTCTTCGACACGTGGTTATGCAAGTTTTGACTACGAATTGTCAGAGTACCGCCCATCTAAGCTAGTCAAAATGGATATCCTTCTCAATGGAGACAAGGTGGATGCCCTCAGCTTTATCGTTCACAAGGATTTTGCTTACGAACGTGGGAAACTCATTGTTGATAAGCTCAAGAAAATCATCCCTCGTCAACAATTTGAAGTTCCGATTCAAGCAGCAATTGGACACAAAATCGTGGCTCGTACGGATATCAAGGCCCTTCGTAAGAACGTACTTGCTAAATGTTATGGTGGTGACGTTTCTCGTAAGCGTAAACTGCTTGAAAAACAAAAAGCTGGTAAGAAGCGCATGAAAGCTATCGGATCAGTAGAAGTTCCACAAGAAGCCTTCCTTAGCGTCTTGAGCATGGATGAAGAATAAGTTATCATAATTGCTTTTCCTTCTTCATAGGAAATTTATATAATAATCAATAGTAAAGTAGGCTTAAATGGTCTGCTTTTTTAGTTTCTAGAACAGAAAAAATGTTTGAAATGTTTGTTTATGTGTTTGTTTTTTAATAATAAACTATAAAAACAACAAAAATATAAAAAAAGAGACAAAAAACAACAAAAAATCGTTGACAACGGTTTCATATAGTGTTATACTTATAGCATAAAGTTAATGGAAAGAAGGGAAAACCTTATGGGATTAGATCATTTCTTTGACAAAAATCTTGTGTTTTGCTTAGAAGCGGATAATCAAGAACATCTCTTTGATCAGGTTGCAACTTTATTGGAAGAACGAGAAATCGTAACGCCAACTTATCGTGAAGCCTTGATCACGCGTGAAAAGTCATTTCCAACTGGATTAGATATGGAATTTTTGGGTAAGGATTTGCCGAATGTGGCTATTCCTCATACAGATATTATTCATAATCTAGCTGAGAAAGTTGTGGTCGTTCGATTAGATAAACCAGTGACTTTCCACAATATGATTGCACCAGATAAGGAAGTAGAAGTATCTTTACTCTTCTTTATCATTAATAACTCAAGTTCAAGTCAAACAAACATTCTTGCTCAGTTGATGGACTTCTTTACTGGAAATGGTCATATTGAAGACCTATCCAAAATTTCTGAACCAGAAGCTCTCTATGCTTATATAGCTGAAGCAATCGCTTAATCTTGTCTATTAAAAATATTAAATCGGAGGAAATCCATATGATTAAAATTCTTGCTGCCTGCGGTGCAGGTGTTAACTCAAGCCACCAAATTAAAAGTGCTCTTGAAGAAGAACTTTCAAACCGTGGTTTTGATGTTCACTGTGATGCAGTCATGGTCAAAGACGTTAACGAAGATCTTATCAAAGGTTATGACATCTTCACACCAATTGCTGCGACAGATCTTGGTTTTGATCCAGGTATTCCAGTTATCGAAGCTGGACCAATCTTATTCCGTATCCCAGCTATGAGTGCTCCAGTATTTGACAATATTGAAGCAGCTATTAAAGAACACGGATTAAGCTAATTATGAATTTGTTAACATTCATATAACATAAAAAAGGGAGGAACTGTTATGGATGCAATCTTTGACCTAATCAAAGACTTTTTCAAGCCCATCTTAGATATGGGTGGACCTGTCATCATGTTAATTATTTTGACAGTATTGGCTTTACTTTTTGGAGTGAAATTCTCCAAAGCGCTTGAAGGTGGTATCAAACTTGCCATCGCTCTTACAGGTATCGGTGCCATCATCGGTATGCTAAACACTGCTTTCTCAGCATCACTAGCAAAATTCGTTGAAAACACAGGTATCCAATTGAGTATTACTGACGTTGGTTGGGCACCACTTGCAACAATCACTTGGGGTTCTGCTTGGACACTATACTTCTTGCTTATCATGTTGATTGTCAACATAGTGATGCTAGCTATGAAGAAAACAGATACACTTGACGTTGATATCTTCGATATCTGGCACTTGTCTATCACAGGTCTTTTGATTAAATGGTATGCAGACAACAACGGTGTGAGTCAAGGGGTTTCACTCTTTATTGCTACAGCAGCTATCGTCCTTGTTGGTGTGTTGAAAATTATCAACTCTGACTTGATGAAACCTACATTTGATGACCTTCTTAACGCTCCAAGTTCATCACCAATGACATCAACTCACATGAACTACATGATGAACCCAATTATCATGGTTTTGGATAAGATTTTTGAGAAATTCTTCCCAGGCCTTGATAAATATGACTTTGACGCTGCTAAATTGAACAAGAAAATCGGTTTCTGGGGTTCTAAATTCTTTATCGGTTTCATCCTTGGTATTGTTATCGGTATTATGGGAACTCCACATCCAATTGCAGGTGTTGAAGATGCAGATAAATGGCGTCTGGTTATTAAAGGATGGTTGTCTCTTGGTTTGACTGCCGGTGTATCTTTGGAACTCTTCTCACTTATCGGTTCTTGGTTCATCGCAGCAGTAGAACCACTTTCACAAGGTATTACAAACGTTGCTACTAAACGTCTTCAAGGACGTAAATTCAACATCGGTCTTGACTGGCCATTCATCGCTGGTCGTGCTGAAATTTGGGCTTGTGCCAACGTACTTGCACCAATCATGTTGGTTGAAGCAGTACTTCTTTCAAAAGTCGGAAATGGTATCTTGCCACTTGCAGGTATCATCGCTATGGGTGTTACTCCAGCTCTCTTGGTTGTAACTCGTGGTAAATTGCTCCGCATGATCATCTTCGGAACACTCTTGTTGCCACTCTTCCTTCTTTCAGGTACACTTATTGCACCATTTGCAACAGAACTCGCTAAAGGTGTAGGTGCCTTCCCAGCAGGTGTGAGCGAAACTCAATTGATCACTCACTCAACTCTTGAAGGACCAATCGAAAAACTTCTTGGTTGGACAATTGGTAACACTACAACAGGTGATATCAAAGCAATCCTTGGTGCAGTAGTCTTCCTTGTATTCTATATCGGTATCTTTGCATGGTACAGAAAACAAATGATCAAACGTAACGAAGAGTACGCAGCAAAAGCAAAATAATGCGCTCCTATAAAATGTAAATTGTTGAAACTAGGTTGTCATACCATTAGGAGTGACAGCCTAGTTTTTTATAAACTATTAAGAAATTGGAGAAAATAATGGTAATTGAATTAAAATCAGAACAATTAAGAGTTCAATTTAACAGTTTTGGTGGAGCTCTTTCTTCTATAAAAGATGCTGAGGGTCTTGAGTATTTGTGGCAAGGAGATGCTACTTATTGGAGTGGACAAGCTCCTGTTCTCTTTCCCATTTGTGGTTCATTAAGAGAGGATACAGCCGTCTATATAGATGAAAAGGGGCAGGAAAGCAAAGGAAACATTCCTCGTCATGGTTTGGTTCGTAAGAAAGAATTTGAATTAGTTGAACAGACAGATAAGAGTGTAACTTTTGCAATTGAAGATGATGAGAATAGCTATCAAAACTATCCTTATCATTTCCGCCTAGAAATCACTTATATCCTTACTGGCAAGACAGTACGAACTCAATACAAAATATTTAATAAAGAAACTAGCAAGGTCCTGCCTTACTTTATTGGTGGACATCCAGGCTTTAATTGTCCCTTACTGGATGATGAAGTCTATGAAGATTATTATCTAGAGTTTGAGAAAGAAGAGACTTGCTCTGTTCCACGTCCTTTCCCAGAAACGGGGATGCTTGATTTTCAAGATAGAAGTCCATGGCTAGAGGGGCAAAAAGAAATAAATCTTAATTATAATCTTTTCAGCACAGATGCAGTCACCTTAGATGAATTGCAATCTAGAACAATTGCCCTTCGTTCTCGTAAACATGATAAGGGATTGAAAGTGCACTTCGCAGAGTTTCCAAACCTCATCATCTGGTCAACTTTGAATAAAGGACCTTTCATTGCCTTTGAACCATGGTCTGGCTTGTCAACATCCCTTGAAGAAGGAGATCATCTAGAAGATAAGAAGAATGTTCGTCTCCTAGAACCTGGTCAAGCGGATCAAATTGGTTTTGACATCGAAATTTTTTAGTTAAAAAACACAAAAACAAACATTAACTGTTGACTTTTTCAGGAAATAGGAGTATATTATGTTTGTAAGCAACAAATGATGTTTGTAACAAACAAATAATCACTTGTTATATTCTCTTGCGTGGAGAAAGATTATTTCTAGGGAACTGGTTTCCTAAACTTGAATAAGGTGTCATTCATCTCATTCAATCCAATGTGTCAATAAACTGCTAGAAAGCTTTTTGTAGGTAAACTGCTAACTGTAAAAGGTTTTACTAGCCTAGAAAAATAAAAAGGAGTATACAATATGTCTATTGTTATCGGTGCAGATGCTGCAGGTTTGAGATTGAAAGAAGTTGTGAAAGACTTCTTGGGAAAAGAAAACTTCCACGTTGTGGATGTTACAGCTGAAGGTCAAGACTTTGTTGATGTGACTCTTGCTGTTGCTGCAGAAGTAAACAAAGAAGAACAAAACCTTGGTATCGTGATTGATGCTTATGGAGCTGGTCCATTTATGGTCGCAACTAAGATCAAAGGAATGGTTGCTGCAGAAGTATCTGACGAACGTTCAGCTTATATGACTCGTGGTCACAACAACTCACGTATGATCACTATGGGTGCACAACTTGTTGGTGATGAATTGGCTAAAAACATCGCTAAAGGATTTGTTAACGGTAAATACGATGGTGGACGTCACCAAATTCGTGTCGACATGTTGAACAAAATGTGCTAATTAGATTACAGTAAGAAAGGTAAGTTAAAAATGAGAATTGCAATTGGATGTGACCACATCGTAACAGATGAAAAAATGGCGGTTTCAGAATTTTTGAAATCAAAAGGATATGAAGTCATTGACTTTGGTACATATGACCATACACGTACTCACTACCCAATCTTTGGTAAAAAAGTAGGGGAAGCTGTAACTAGCGGTCAAGCTGATCTTGGGGTATGTATCTGTGGTACTGGTGTTGGTATCAACAACGCTGTAAATAAAGTTCCAGGTGTCCGTTCTGCCTTGGTTCGTGATATGACAACAGCCCTTTATGCTAAAGAACAATTGAACGCCAACGTTATCGGTTTTGGTGGTAAGATTACTGGTGAATTGCTCATGTGTGATATCATCGAAGCTTTCATCCATGCTGAATACAAACCAACTGAAGAAAACAAAAAATTGATTGCGAAAATTGAACACCTTGAAAGTCACAATGCTCAACAAACAGACGCAAACTTCTTCACTGAATTCCTTGAAAAATGGGATCGCGGAGAATACCACGACTAAGAGGTGACCTATGATTTTAACAGTCACAATGAACCCATCCATTGATATTTCCTATCCCTTGGATGAGTTGAAGATTGATACTGTCAATCGTGTGGTGGATGTAACCAAAACGGCTGGTGGTAAGGGCCTCAATGTTACCCGAGTACTTTCAGAATTTGGGGATTCTGTTCTTGCTACTGGTTTAGTGGGGGGCAAACTTGGTGAGTTTTTGGTTGAAAATATCGATGATAACGTTAAGAAAGATTTCTTCTCTATTCAGGGGGAAACTCGTAACTGTATCGCTATTCTCCATGGAGACAACCAAACAGAAGTTCTTGAAAAAGGTCCTGAAGTATTGGAACAGGAAGGTCAAGACTTTTTTGAATATTTCAAAAATCTTTTGGAGTCAGTTGAAGTAGTAGCCATCTCAGGTAGTCTGCCGGCTGGCCTTCCAGTTGATTATTATGCGAGTTTGGTAGAACTTGCTAATCAAGCTGGCAAGCCTGTAGTCTTGGACTGCTCTGGTGCAGCACTTCAGGCGGTTCTTGAATCACCACATAAACCCACAGTCATCAAACCAAATAATGAGGAATTGTCTCAACTTCTTGGAAGAGAAGTTTCTGAGGATTTGGATGAATTAAAAGAAGTACTTCAAGAGCCTTTGTTTGCAGGGATTGAATGGATTATCGTTTCACTTGGTGCCAACGGTGCCTTTGCCAAACATGGTGACACTTTCTACAAGGTGGATATTCCTAGAATTCAGGTGGTAAATCCTGTTGGATCTGGAGACTCTACTGTGGCAGGAATTTCTTCAGGACTTCTTCATAAAGAATCGGATGCAGAATTACTCATCAAGGCAAATGTCCTTGGTATGCTCAATGCTCAAGAAAAAATGACTGGTCATGTCAACATGGCTAACTATCAAGCTCTATATGATCAATTAATAGTAAAAGAGGTATAAAATGGCTTTAACAGAACAAAAACGTGCACGCTTAGAAAAACTTTCTGATGAAAATGGAATCATCTCAGCTCTTGCTTTTGACCAACGCGGTGCTTTGAAACGCCTCATGGCTCAACACCAAACAGAAGAACCGACTGTCGCTCAAATGGAAGAACTGAAAGTCTTGGTAGCAGATGAATTGACTAAATACGCTTCATCTATGCTTCTTGACCCTGAGTATGGACTTCCAGCAACTAAAGCTCTTGATGAAAAAGCTGGTCTTCTCCTTGCTTATGAAAAAACAGGTTATGACACAACAAGCACAAAACGCTTGCCAGACTGCTTGGATGTTTGGTCTGCAAAACGTATTAAAGAAGAAGGTGCAGATGCAGTTAAATTCTTGCTTTACTATGATGTAGATAGCTCAGACGAACTTAACCAAGAAAAACAAGCTTACATCGAACGTATCGGTTCTGAATGTGTGGCTGAAGATATCCCATTCTTCCTTGAAATCCTTGCTTACGATGAAAAAATTGCGGACGCAGGTTCTGTAGAATACGCGAAAGTAAAACCACATAAAGTTATCGGTGCTATGAAAGTCTTCTCAGACCCACGCTTTAACATTGATGTCTTGAAAGTAGAAGTTCCTGTTAACATTAAATATGTTGAAGGATTTGCTGAAGGTGAAGTAGTTTACACACGCGAAGAAGCAGCAGCCTTCTTCAAAGCACAAGATGAAGCAACTAACTTGCCATACATCTACTTGAGTGCTGGTGTATCAGCTAAACTCTTCCAAGATACTCTTGTATTTGCTCATGAATCAGGTGCAAACTTTAACGGAGTTCTTTGTGGCCGTGCAACATGGGCTGGATCAGTTGAAGCTTACATCAAAGATGGTGAAGCAGCAGCTCGCGAATGGCTACGCACAACTGGTTTTGAAAATATTGACGAGCTCAACAAAGTTCTTCAAACAACAGCAACTTCATGGAAAGAACGTGTGTAAGCAAGTCCTCCTAGGTTAGGAACATGAATCTAAAAAAATTTTAAAAAAAGTTGCATGTAAAGGTTTACAAAACAACCGACTTATGCTATACTTAAATCACAAGTTAATACAAGGTGAGTGTTACTAAGTAATATTAGGCATGATCACAGGTGAATTAGAAATCGGCTGATTTTCTAGTTCATTTGTGGTCATTTTTTATACTCATATACCTTTAAGATATAAAAGGAGGTTGACATGTATCGAATTCTAAATCCAATGAATCACAATGTCTCGCTTGTCAGAAATGATAAAGGAGAAGAAGTGATTGTGATTGGTAAAGGGATTGCATTTGGAAAGAAGAAGGGAGATTTTATTGCTGAACATCAGGTTGAGAAAATCTTTCGGATGAAGACCGAAGAGTCAAGAGAAAACTTTATGGCTCTTCTCAAAGATGTTCCGCTTGATTTTATCACAGTGACCTATGAAATCATTGATAAGCTTTCAAAGAAATATCATTATCCGATTCAAGAGTATCTCTACGTAACCTTGACAGATCATATTTACTGTTCTTACCAAGCTCTAGCACAAGGAAGGTACAAGGATAGTAATCTGCCAGATATTTCCACTAAGTATCCTGTCGCTTTTCAAATCGCAAATGAAGCATTTGAAATTTACCGTCAGAAGCTAGCGGATCATTTTCCTGAGGACGAAATTATTCGGATTGCTTATCATTTCATTAATGCCGAAGGTGAGAATGAAGTCCAAGTGGTTGAGTCGATTGATAAGAGGAAAGAAATTCTCAGGAATGTTGAAGAAGTGCTAAGGGACTATGCAATTCAACGAACCAAAGAGAATAACCATTTCTATGATCGCTTTATGATACATTTGAATTATTTCTTGGATTATTTAGACCGCTCTAGAGATGATAACCAATCACTTCTGGATATGGAAGACCATATCAAACAATCCTATCCAAAAGCCTTCGAGATTGGTTCCAAGATCTATGATGTGATTACGCAACATACAGGTCTTGATTTGTATAAGAGTGAACGAGTTTATCTAGTTCTACATATCCAACGTTTATTGTCATAAAATTATATAAGGAGTATTCTATCATGAATAGAGAAGAAGTAACATTGTTAGGTTTTGAAATCGTAGCCTATGCGGGCGACGCTCGTTCAAAACTATTGGAAGCCTTAAAGGCTGCTGAAGCTGGTGATTTTGCAAAAGCGGATAGCTTAGTTGAGGAAGCTGGTAGCTGTATTGCAGAGGCTCACCATGCGCAAACAAGTCTATTGACCAAGGAAGCTTCTGGTGAGGACTTAGCGTATAGTGTGACCATGATGCATGGTCAAGATCACTTGATGACAACTATTTTGTTAAAAGATTTGATGCACCATTTAATCGAACTCTACAAGAGAGGAGTTAAGTAATGAATAAATTAATTGCATTTATTGAGAAAGGAAAACCTTTCTTTGAGAAATTATCTCGTAATATCTATCTTCGTGCTATTCGTGATGGTTTCATTGCAGGTATGCCTGTTATTCTCTTCTCAAGTATCTTTATCTTGATTGCCTTTGTACCAAACTCATGGGGCTTTAAATGGTCTGATGAAGTTGTAGCCTTTCTGATGAAACCTTATAGCTATTCTATGGGTATTCTGGCTCTCTTGGTAGCTGGTACAACAGCTAAATCACTGACCGACTCAGTAAACCGTAGCATGGAGAAAACCAATCAAATCAACTATATGTCAACATTGTTGGCAGCAATTGTTGGTTTGTTGATGCTGGCAGCTGATCCTATCGAAAATGGTCTAGCTACTGGATTCTTGGGGACAAAAGGTTTGCTTTCAGCTTTCCTTGCTGCCTTTGTTACCGTAGCAATCTATAAGGTTTGTGTTAAGAACAACGTCACTATTCGCATGCCTGACGAAGTTCCACCAAATATCTCACAAGTCTTTAAAGATGTGATTCCATTCACTCTCTCAGTTGTTTCACTTTATGCTCTTGATTTACTAGCTCGTCATTTTGTTGGTGCTAGTGTAGCAGAATCAATCGGTAAATTCTTTGCACCATTATTCTCTGCTGCTGATGGTTATCTAGGTATTACCATTATCTTTGGTGCCTTTGCCTTCTTCTGGTTTGTTGGTATCCATGGTCCATCTATCGTTGAACCAGCAATCGCAGCTATTACCTATGCAAATGCCGAAGTCAACTTGAACCTTCTCCAACAAGGCATGCACGCTGGCAAGATTCTTACTTCTGGTACACAAATGTTTATCGTTACCATGGGTGGTACTGGTGCGACACTGGTTGTTCCATTCATGTTCATGTGGTTAACAAAATCAAAACGTAACCGTGCAATCGGTCGTGCTTCAGTAGTTCCAACTTTCTTTGGTGTAAACGAACCAATCTTGTTTGGTGCACCGCTTGTATTGAACCCAATCTTCTTCATTCCATTTATCTTTGCTCCTATCGCTAACGTATGGATCTTCAAGTTCTTCATTGAAACTCTTGGAATGAACTCATTTACTGCTAATCTACCATGGACAACTCCAGCTCCACTAGGTCTAGTTCTTGGTACGAACTTCCAAGTTCTATCATTCATTCTTGCTGCCCTTCTAATTGTGGTTGACGTAGTCATTTACTATCCATTCCTTAAAGTCTATGATGAACAAATTCTTGAAGAAGAGCGATCAGGTAAGTCTAATGATGAATTGAAAGAAAAAGTTGCTGCAAACTTCAACACTGCGAAAGCAGATGCTATTCTTGAAAAAGCTGGTGTAGAAGCAGCACAAAATACAATCACTGAAGAAACAAATGTCCTCGTTCTCTGTGCAGGTGGAGGGACAAGTGGACTTCTTGCGAATGCTTTGAATAAGGCAGCAGCAGAATACAATGTCCCTGTGAAAGCAGCAGCAGGTGGCTATGGTGCTCACCGTGAAATGTTGCCAGAGTTTGATCTTGTTATCCTTGCTCCTCAAGTTGCTTCAAACTTTGAAGATATGAAAGCAGAAACAGATAAACTCGGTATTAAACTTGCCAAGACAGAAGGTGCTCAATACATCAAATTAACCCGTGATGGAAAAGGTGCTCTTGCATTTGTACAAGCTCAATTCGATTAACAATAGGGACTGTGAAACAGTCTCCTCTCGTTACGGAAATCGCTATGGCGAATTTCCTAATCGCCTTGTTAATTCGTCGGTAAAAAGATATCGTTTTTACCTTCTCATGTCACAATTCGATTAATAATAGGGACTGTGAAACAGTCTCCTATCGTTACGGAAATCGCTATGGCGAATTTCCTAATCGCCTTGTTAATTCGTCGGTAAAAAGACATCGTTTTTACCTCCTCATGTCACAATTCGATTAATAATAGGGACTATGAAATAGTTTCCTCTCGTTACGGAAATCACTATGGCGAATTTCCTAATCGCCTTGTTAATTCGTCGGTAAAAAGATATCGTTTTTACCTCCTCATGTCACAATTCGGTGACTTGCTACAAGAAGTGAGATGGAGAAGGATGGCTCACTGACTCCTCTCCTCTCACTTTTACTTTATTTTAAATCAAGAAATAGGTGAAAAAATGACAAAAGCACTTCCAAAAGACTTTATTTTCGGTGGCGCAACAGCTGCCTATCAAGCAGAAGGCGCTACGCATACTGATGGAAAAGGACCAGTTGCGTGGGATAAGTATCTTGAAGATAACTACTGGTACACTGCGGAGCCAGCTAGTGATTTTTACAATCGATATCCAGTTGACCTCAAGCTAGCAGAAGAGTATGGTGTCAATGGTATTCGAATTTCTATTGCTTGGTCACGTATTTTCCCAACTGGTTACGGTCAAGTAAATGCTAAAGGTGTTGAGTTTTATCATAATTTATTTGCAGAGTGTCACAAACGTCACGTTGAGCCTTTTGTAACTCTTCATCACTTTGACACGCCAGAAGCTCTCCACTCAAATGGAGACTTCTTAAATCGTGAAAATATCGAACACTTTGTAGACTATGCTGCCTTCTGTTTTGAAGAATTTTCAGAAGTAAACTATTGGACAACCTTTAATGAAATTGGACCAATCGGTGATGGTCAATACTTGGTTGGTAAATTCCCTCCAGGTATTCAGTACGACCTTGCCAAAGTCTTCCAATCGCACCACAATATGATGGTGTCTCATGCACGCGCGGTAAAATTGTATAAAGAGAAAGGCTATAAAGGTGAAATTGGTGTGGTTCATGCTCTGCCAACTAAGTACCCACTTGATCCTGAAAATCCTGCAGATGTTATTGCGGCAGAATTGGAGGACATTATCCATAACAAATTTATCTTGGATGCAACTTATCTGGGGCACTACTCTGAAAAGACTCTGGCAGGGGTAGAGGCTATCTTGGCTGCCAATGGTGGTAGCTTAGATCTTCGTGAAGAAGATTTCGAAGTATTAGAAGCCGCAAAAGACTTGAATGACTTCCTAGGAATTAACTACTATATGAGCGACTGGATGGAAGCCTTTGATGGAGAAACTGAAATCATCCATAATGGTAAAGGTGAAAAAGGAAGCTCTAAATACCAAATCAAAGGTGTTGGTCGTCGTGTAGCTCCTGATTATGTACCACGTACGGACTGGGATTGGATTATCTACCCTCAAGGTTTGTATGACCAAATCATGCGCGTGAAGAAAGATTATCCGAACTACAAGAAGATTTACATCACTGAAAATGGTCTTGGATATAAAGATGAGTTCGTTGATAACACTGTTTACGATGATGGTCGTATTGATTATGTGAAACAACACTTGGAAGTATTATCCGATGCTATTGCAGATGGCGCTAATGTAAAAGGTTACTTCATTTGGTCATTAATGGATGTCTTCTCTTGGTCAAACGGTTATGAAAAACGTTACGGTCTCTTCTATGTAGACTTTGAAACTCAAGAACGTTATCCTAAGAAATCAGCTCACTGGTACAAGAAAGTAGCGGAAAGTCAGATTATAGACTAGTAGAATTACTAATTAGATATAGAATTCTAGTGAGGTAAAAGATGTTCAAAGATTTTATCCAATCTATTTATGAAAAAGTTTATATTATAAATTTCGAAAAATGCTCTCAAACACCGTGTTTGACGAATGAAGAATTGAAAAGTCTCGGAAAATGGTATGTCTCGACTGGTAAAGAATGGATTTGTCATTCAGATTATGAGCTGGAAGAATTTAAAAATATCTTTTTAAATTTTATCAATCCTGAAGAATGGGATAATATCTCCTTTGATTCAGATTTTATGCCGTTTCAACAATCATAAAGAATCTAGGAAACTCTTTGTAAAAATCTTCATCCAAAAATGCGTCATATCAAGATTCTTATTTTCTTGATATGACGCATTTTATTTTTTATCAATCCTCAGTTTTATGGTTTAGAAAGAATAATTTTTGTTTGTTTTGAAAGTTGGTCGTACGTTTCTTTGCTCAGTTTAGAATCTGAAACGATGGTATCAATATCTGAGATATTGTAGAAGGTGTAAAAATCAAACTTATTGAACTTACTATTGTCAGCTAGTAAGTATTTTTTATTGGAATTATTGAGGGCGATTCGTTGAGATTCACCTTCCTCTTCACTAAAGGTCGCAATCGCATTGTCCTTAATACCATTACAGCTAACGAAAGCTTTAGAAAATTGGAGATTGGATAAGTTTTGCAAGGTTAGTGTTCCCACAAAGGCTCCAGTGATAGAGCGGTAGTTTCCACCAATTAAAATCAAATCTGTTAGTTTTCGTTCGTTTAGGATGAGAAAGACTGGTAAACTGTTTGTTACAACACGAATATTATCGATTGGAAGTTCACGGGCAAAAGATTCCAATGTTGTTCCTGGCCCAATAAAAATAGTTTCCCCTTCATCGATTAAATGGCCTGCAAAACGGCTAATTTCTTGTTTTTCTGCGATTTGTAAGCTTTGTTTTTCAATATTGGAACGTTCATTATTTAAAATGGAACCTGTGCGAATTTTTTCAGCTCCTCCATGCACACGAACAAGTAAATCCTTGTCAGCTAACTCTTGTAAGTAGCGTCTAGCAGTCATATCAGACACATCCAAGCGAGTCATGATTTCTTTTACAGTAATAGTTCCCTTTGTATTTACCGTTTCTAGAATATTATCTAGTTTTTCCTGCTTTAGCATCGTTATCACCTCTATTTCTATTACTATTTTATCATAAAGTATTCAATCAATCAATTTAAAAAACAAAAGAAAACAAAAACAAAAATATCATGGTTGTTTTAAACAAACCATGATATTGATATCACTTCTGAAATTGTTGACTTAGTCTAAACCGTAGTTGTAGTCATCGTCTTGCATAGCTTCAACTTCACCAAGAAGGTAACCGTTTCCGACTTGAGAGAAGAAGTCGTGGTTGGAAGTTCCTGTTGAAATACCGTTCATAACGATTGGGTTGACATCATCAGCTGAATCTGGGAAGAGTGGATCTTGTCCCAGGTTCATGAGTGCCTTGTTGGCATTGTAGCGAAGGAAGGTTTTGACTTCTTCCGTCCAACCAACACCGTCATAGAGGCTCTCTGTGTAACCTTCTTCATTCTCGTAAAGAGTATAGAGCAGGTCGTACATCCATTCTTTTAGCTTTTCTTGCTCTTCTTCAGGTAATTCATTAAAACCAAGTTGGAATTTGTAACCAATGTAGGTTCCGTGAACAGACTCATCACGAATGATCAATTTGATAATTTCAGCGACGTTGGCTAGTTTATTATTACCAAGATAGTAGAGAGGAGTGAAGAAACCAGAGTAGAAAAGGAAGGTTTCGAGGAAGACACTGGCAACTTTCTTTTCAAGTGGGCTACCGTTTAGGTAGATTTCGTTGACGATTTCAGCCTTCTTTTGTAGATAAGGATTGGTATTAGTCCATTCGAAAATTTCTTCAATCTCAGCCTTGGTGTTCAGGGTAGAGAAGATAGAAGAGTAAGATTTTGCGTGGACAGATTCCATAAATTGGATGTTATTGAAAACAGCTTCCTCGTGCGGTGTACGGATGTCTGCGCGAAGGGCTTGAACCCCAGTTTCAGATTGCATAGTATCCAAAAGTGTCAAACCACCAAAGACTTTTCCGACCAAGTCTTTTTCTACATTTGATAGCTTTCTCCAGTCATCCAAGTCATTTGACAAGGGAATACGTGTATCGAGCCAGAATTGCTCCGTCAGTTTTTCCCAAGTTGATTTGTCGATGACATCTTCGATGGCATTCCAGTTAATGGCTTTGTAGTAAGTTTCCATTTGAAATCTCTTTCTGTGTTTAATATTGCGAACTCACAATTATTTCTATTTTATCATAATTCCAGAGGAGTATCGCACAAAAAGTCGGAAGCCCGACTTTTTGTTATTTCATAGTATAGATGCTTATTCCAGCTTAGCATGGTGAATAAATCACTAATCTGAGAAAATGTAGTTTCCTCAAGCAAAGATTAAATCACACAGCTTTCACACTGGTTGGCACCGACTTCTCCACCATCATCTGTAAAGGTACGGACGTAGTAGATAGACTTGATACCCTTGTTAAAGGCATAGTTACGAAGGATAGACAAGTCACGTGTCGTTTGTTTGTTTTCTTTCTTCCATTCGTAAAGACCTTTTGGAATGTCACTACGCATGAAGAGGGTGAGTGAAAGTCCTTGGTCCACATGCTCAGTCGCAGCAGCGTAAACATCAATCACTTTACGCATATCCATGTCGTAAGCAGAAGTGTAGTAAGGAATGGTTTCTGTTGACAAGCCAGCAGCAGGGTAGTAGATTTTACCAATTTTCTTTTCTTGACGTTCTTCGATACGTTGCGTAATCGGGTGGATAGAAGCAGAAACGTCGTTGATGTAGCTGATAGAACCATTTGGTGCTACAGCAAGGCGGTTTTGGTGGTAAAGTCCATCTGCTTGAACCTTGTCGCGAAGTTCAGCCCAGTCAGCAGCGCTTGGGATAAAGACATCTTTGAAGAGTTCTTTAACACGGTCTGATTTTGGAACAAATTCGCCAGTTACATACTTGTCGAAGTAGCTTCCGTTAGCATAGTCTGATTTTTCAAAGTTATGGAAGGTAATACCACGTTCTCGCGCGATATTGTTTGATTCTACCAAAGTCCAGTAGTTCATGAGCATGAAGTAGATGCTTGTAAATTCAACAGACTCAGGCGATCCATATTCAATCAATTGTTGGGCAAGGTAGCTGTGAAGTCCCATTGCACCAAGACCAAAGGTGTGGGCTTGACTATTTCCATGGTCGATAGTAGGGACAGCTACGATGTGTGAACTATCTGTAACGAAAGTAAGGGCACGAACCATAGCACGGATAGAACGACCAAAGTCAGGTGAAGTCATCATGTTGACTACGTTGGTTGAACCAAGGTTACATGAAACGTCTGTTCCCATTTGAAGAAATTCTTGAGCATCATTGATCAAGCTTGGTTCTTGAACTTGAAGAATCTCAGAACACAAGTTACTCATGATGATTTTTCCATCAACAGGATTTGCACGGTTAGCCGTATCAATGTTGACTACATAAGGGTAGCCAGATTCTTGTTGCAATTTAGAAATTTCAGTTTCCAAATCACGCGCTTTGATTTTTGTTTTGCGGATGTTTGGATTTGCGACCAATTCATCGTATTTTTCAGTGATGTCAATGTAGTTGAATGGCACACCATATTCAAGTTCTACAGAGTATGGGCTGAAGAGGTACATTTCTTCATTTTTACGTGCTAATTCGTAGAATTTATCTGGTACTACAACACCAAGTGAAAGGGTCTTAACACGAACTTTTTCATCGGCGTTTTCTTTCTTAGTTGAAAGGAAGGCGATGATATCTGGGTGGAAGACATTGAGATAGACAACACCAGCACCTTGACGTTGACCCAATTGGTTTGAATAAGAGAAGCTGTCTTCGAAGAGTTTCATAACTGGTACGACACCAGAAGCTGCTCCTTCATAGCCTTTGATAGGTGCGCCAGCTTCACGAAGGTTGCTGAGGGAAATTCCCACACCACCACCGATACGTGAAAGTTGGAGAGCTGAGTTGATAGAACGTCCGATAGAGTTCATATCATCTGTGACCTGAATCAAGAAACATGATACCAATTCTCCACGACGAGCACGACCAGCATTCAAGAAGGAAGGAGTAGCTGGTTGGTAGCGTTGGTGGATGATTTCATTGGCAATATCAATTGCAATCGCCTCATCACCGTCAGCAAAATAAAGGGCATTGAAGAAGACGCGGTCTTCCATACTTTCAAGGTAATATTCACCGTCGTTAGTCTTCAAAGCATATTGATTGTAAAATTTATAGGCAGCCATGAAAGACTTGAATTGGAAGTTTTGGTCTTTGATAAATTGAGCCAATTCTTCCAAAAATTCTGGACGGTATTTCTTGATAAAGGCTGTTTCGATGTAGTTGTGTTCAATGAGGTAGTTGATTTTATCTTTGATTGAATCAAAAACCATAGTGTTTGGAACTACATTTTCTTTAAAGAAAGCATCCAAGGCTTCCTTATCTTTATGAAGCATGATTTGTCCATTAACAGGACGGTTGATTTCGTTATTGAGACGGAAGTAAGTCACGTCTTCAAGATGTTTTAATCCCATAAAATTTCCCTTATCTAATTACAAAAGAAAGGCTTCTAAGTTAGCCCTAGAAGCAGTTTCTTCTGGATGATGTACTAAGATTATGCTAATTGTTTCAGTTTTCCTGGTTGGAAACCTGAAAAGACTTCAGTTGGTGTTTGGATAACAGGAGCTGCGCTGAAACCGAGCTCTTTAACTTGATCGATGTACTCAGGTTGCTCATCGAGATTGATTTCTTTGTATTTAACGTTATTACTGTCCAAGAAACGTTTGGTCATCTTGCATTGGACACAGTTATTTTTAGAATAAACGGTTACCATTGTGTAACTCCTCTTTCAAAATAGATTACTTTCTTAGTATATCAGAAATTAAAATTTTGTCAACGATTTGAAACTAAATATAGTGGTCTGTTTTTGTACATAACTAAACAAAACACAATATGTAGTGTTTGTTTTGGGAAATAGTGATAATTCTCCTATAAGTTGTTTTTGGAAAACTATATCCTGTGTTTTGTTATCTAGAATAGAAGATTTTCAGGAAGTTATCTGAAAGGAAATCGAATAAATCCCATAAAATGCTTGAAAAAAATCCTAGAAGATGATATAATACCAAATTGTAAGGGTTATCACATATAACTCAAAAAAGAAAGAACAAAAGGAGAGTCAAACTATGGCTTCTAAAGATTTCCACGTAGTGGCAGAAACAGGTATTCACGCACGTCCAGCAACATTGTTGGTACAAACTGCTAGCAAATTTGCTTCAGATATCACTCTTGAGTACAAAGGTAAATCAGTTAACCTTAAATCAATCATGGGTGTTATGAGTCTTGGTGTTGGCCAAGGTGCTGACGTAACTATCTCAGCTGAAGGTGCAGATGCAGATGACGCTATTGCTGCAATCTCAGAAACAATGGAAAAAGAAGGATTGGCATAAGGAAAATGACAGAAATGCTTAAAGGAATCGCAGCATCTGACGGTGTTGCAGTTGCAAAAGCATATCTACTCGTTCAACCGGATTTGTCATTCGAGACTGTTTCAGTCGAAGATACAAACGCAGAAGAGGCTCGTTTGGATGTAGCTCTTGAAGCTTCTCAAAACGAGCTTTCTCTTATCCGTGAGAAAGCTGTAGGTACGCTTGGTGAAGAAGCGGCTCAAGTTTTTGACGCTCATTTGATGGTTCTTTCTGACCCAGAATTGATTGGTCAGATTAAAGAAACAATTCGTGCTAAGAAAGTCAATGCAGAAGCAGGTCTTAAAGAAGTGACTGACATGTTCATCACTATCTTTGAAGGTATGGAAGACAATCCATACATGCAAGAACGTGCAGCGGATATCCGCGACGTGACAAAACGTGTATTGGCAAACCTTCTTGGTAAGAAATTACCAAACCCAGCTTCAATCAATGAAGAAGTAATCGTGATTGCACATGACTTGACACCATCTGATACAGCTCAATTGGACAAAAACTTTGTAAAAGCTTTTGTAACTAACATCGGTGGACGTACAAGCCACTCAGCTATCATGGCACGTACACTTGAAATTGCAGCTGTATTGGGAACAAATAACATCACTGAAGTAGTGAAAGACGGTGATATCCTTGCCGTTAACGGAATTACTGGTGAAGTGATTATCAACCCAACAGATGAACAAGCGGCAGAATTTAAAGCAGCTGGTGAAGCTTATGCTAAACAAAAAGCTGAATGGGCACTTTTGAAAGATGCTCAAACAGTGACTGCTGACGGTAAACACTTTGAGTTGGCTGCTAACATCGGTACTCCAAAAGACGTTGAAGGTGTTAACAACAACGGTGCTGAAGCTGTTGGACTTTACCGTACAGAGTTCTTGTACATGGATTCTCAAGACTTCCCAACTGAAGATGAGCAGTATGAAGCATACAAGGCTGTTCTTGAGGGAATGAATGGTAAACCAGTAGTTGTTCGTACAATGGATATCGGTGGAGATAAGGAACTTCCTTACTTCGATATGCCACACGAAATGAACCCATTCCTTGGATTCCGTGCCCTTCGTATCTCTATTTCTGAAACTGGAGATGCAATGTTCCGTACACAAATCCGTGCCCTTCTTCGTGCTTCTGTTCATGGTCAATTGCGTATCATGTTCCCAATGGTTGCCCTTTTGAAAGAATTCCGTGCAGCTAAAGCAGTTTATGAAGAAGAAAAAGCAAACCTTCTTTCTGAAGGAGTTGCAGTTGCGGATGACATCCAAGTTGGTATCATGATTGAAATCCCTGCAGCAGCGATGCTTGCAGACCAATTTGCAAAAGAAGTAGACTTCATGTCAATTGGTACAAACGACTTGATCCAATACTCAATGGCAGCAGACCGTATGAACGAGCAAGTTTCATACCTTTACCAACCATATAACCCATCAATCCTTCGCTTGATCAACAACGTTATCAAGGCAGCTCACGCTGAAGGTAAATGGGCTGGTATGTGTGGTGAGATGGCTGGTGACCAAAAAGCTGTTCCACTTCTTGTCGGAATGGGCTTGGATGAATTCTCTATGTCAGCAACATCTGTACTTCGTACACGTAGCTTGATGAAGAAATTGGATACTGCTAAGATGGAAGAGTACGCAAACCGTGCCCTTACAGAGTGTTCAACAATGGAAGAAGTTCTTGAACTTCAAAAAGAATACGTTAACTTCGATTAATGTCATTAACCTTGTAACCTAGTTGCAAGGTTTTTTTGACGCATTTTAGAAAAGTATAGTCTTATAAAGTACACTTTTAAATGGCTCTTTGTCAACTGTAGTGGGTTGATGAAAAGCTAAGCTCGAGAAAGGACAAATTTCGTCCTTTCTTTTTTGAT
>NZ_CAMHWI010000007.1 GCF_946188695.1 Streptococcus mitis
CAGAAAGACGTCAATCTAGTCATTTCCCATGTCAATTCCTTGAAACGAGAAGAGTTTCAAGGAAAATCTGCTTACGATGTCTTCACCTTCACATTCGGCGAGGACATCGCTGCTCTTCTGGGGTGCCAATTTGTCAAACCAGAAGACACACACTTATCACCTGATTTATTGAAATAAAGGGAATTTTCCCCTCTAAATACACATCTTATCACCATCGAAAAGTCTCACACTAAACGCTAGCAACTGGAATTTACTCTAAGACGACTCTGTTTTAGGGCTATTTGTCGTGCACTTTTTTCTGAGTCTTTTCGCTTTTGAACCCTTATATATCAAGAAAAAGAAAACCAGTGGACGTTAGTCTAAGAAGAATTTCTACTGATTTCACGCGTTTTTCTCATACTGAAGGCTAGGTTGGGGGAAACTGGAAGTTAGTTTTAGAAGTTACCATCTAACGATTTGACGATTTATGACTAGCCATAGCAATAAAGCCCAAGTTCTTTTTATTCTTATCAAACATTTTATACATAGTTAAAAACTGCTTTCTATTCTCCTTTTTACAAGCATTTACACAAATTTTCAAGGTTCCTAGCCAACCTTCGTCATAAATCATACCCGATAATTTCATTAATGTCATTTCACCAGTCAATACTTTCACATCACAATAACCTGATTCTATCATCAGCTCTTCCCAACCATCTTGAGTTAAAGGACCTACATTTACATGAATTGCTTGCGACAATTCCTGTCTGATAGACTCTTTAGCTTCCTTAAGAAGCACATCATGTGTCAGGAGAAGACCTTCAGGTTTTAAAACCCTTAGATATTCCATTACACATTTTTTCTTAGCTTGATCGGCTTGCATAGTCAGCATAGCTTCATTTATAACAATATCAAAACTAGCATCTTCATAAGGAAGTTTCATTGCATTAGCTCTTTCAAAACTGATTAAATGAGCAACACCTGCCGTTTCAGCAAATTTTTTAGCCACTTCTAAAGCTTGAGCATCCATATCAACAGCAGTTATCTTACAACCAAAACGCTGTGCCAACTCAATTGCTGTAGTTCCCCTATTGCACGCAACTTCTAGTATTCTCTTTTCTTTTGAAAATCCTCCTTCCGCAATTAACCAATCTGTAGCACGTTTTCCACCTGGACGTAAGCGTTTTTTCCCTAATTTTGCTAAAAACTTATGACCTGCTTCTGACATTTGAACACCTCTATTTTTTCTTCATTATAACACAAAACGATATTATCTGACAATTCTAATCTATTATTTGATAAACTAGAATCAAAAGCATACAAACCACCATAACTATAGCATAAATTTATTATTGCCTCTCTAGTTCGAATTCAATTGCTCACGTAGTTTACGCATATAGGTTACGACTATTTTTGTACTTTGGAATTACTCTCATCTTCATCAGCTCTACGAACCTCCACCTTTCTGTTCGTAGAGCCACGATTTCGCTATCCCTTCCTCTGACGGTTCTAATTTCCAACGTCAGACTTAAAACGGTCTATCCCCAGACCGTTTTAATCCGCTACCTCACAATAGTCAGGCTTGGGAATCGCTATTGGGTTCACCGGTAGCAGGTGCCCACCGAGGACTTACACCTCAGATGTACGACATGCCCGTCGTACGCCAAAAAAACGAGCACTTTCGTACTCGTCCTCTTTTATAAACTACTGATTAAAGTGAGTTTACGTCAACTTTGATACCAACACCTTGAGTAGTTGTGATAGTCAAGTTTGTTACGTAAGTTCCTTTAGCTGTAGCTGGTTTTGCTTTTTGGATTGTTTCGTTGAAAGCTTTGAAGTTTTCAACCAATTTTTCAGCTTCAAATGATACTTTACCGATGATTGCTTGAACGTTACCTGCACGGTCAGCACGGTAAGTGATTTTACCACCTTTAGACTCTTCAACTGCTTTAGCAACATCCATTGTTACAGTACCAGTTTTAGGGTTTGGCATCAAGTTACGTGGTCCAAGGACACGTCCAAGACGTCCAACAAGAGCCATCATGTCAGGTGTAGCGATAACTACGTCGAAGTCCAACCAACCGTCGTTGATTTTAGCAACAAGGTCATCTTCACCAACAAAGTCTGCACCAGCAGCTTTTGCTTCTTCAGCTTTTGCACCACGTGCAAAAACAAGAACGCGTGAAGTTTTACCAGTACCGTTTGGCAATACCATTGCTCCACGGATTTGTTGGTCAGCTTTTTTAACGTCGATGTTCAAGTTGTAAGCAACTTCTACAGTTGCGTCAAATTTTGCAAAGTTAGTTTCTTTTGCAAGTGCTACAGCTTCTTCTACGCTGTATGCTTTTGTGCTGTCGATTTTCTCAAGAGCAGCACGAAGTTGTTTGCTTTTTTTAGCCATTTTCTATTCTCCTTGTAAGTGGTTCAATCGATTTTCATCTCCCACGTCACTCCTCGAAATGATGAAGTCTTGCGGGTTATCAGTCTATTATTTTTCTTTTCCTACGTCGTTAAGTTCCCTTGCTGTACCCAAGTACAAGCATCAGTCACTTGCCTAGTATGAAAAGCAACTAATAGACTGCTGTGAGATTTTCTACTGTGTTATTGATTAGTCAACAACAGTGAATCCCATAGAACGAGCAGTACCTTCGATCATACGCATTGCAGACTCTACGTTTGCTGCGTTCAAATCTGGCATCTTAGTTTCTGCAATTTCTTGTACTTGTGCACGAGTAACTGTAGCAACTTTAGTTTTGTTAGGTGTACCTGATCCTTTTTCAACACCTGCAGCTTTTTTCAAAAGAACAGCAGCTGGTGGTGTTTTAGTGATGAAAGTAAATGATTTATCTTCGTAAACTGAGATAACAACTGGAATGATCATACCAGCTTGGTCAGCTGTACGAGCGTTGAACTCTTTTGTGAATCCCATGATGTTGATACCAGCTTGACCAAGAGCAGGTCCAACCGGTGGAGCTGGTGTAGCTTTACCAGCAGGGATTTGCAATTTTACAAGTTTTTCGACTTTTTTAGCCATTTTTAAATCCTCCTTTGTGGTTTTGGCGGTAATTAAAAATTTTTACCTCCCACAAGTATGCTTTTCACATACCCATCTATTATACACTATTTATCTGAAATTGCAAGAGAAAATTTTATTTTTTAATCGACGTAATCTCCGCCTTCAAAGCCGTAATACTCTTCCAAACTGAGACCACTTGCAGCTATTTCTTTTGCTTCTTTTCCGACATAACGAAGGTGCCATTCTTCAGCCATATAGCCTGTTTCCTTTTCCTTGCCTTTGAGATAACGAACAACAAAACCATAATCAGCCGCATGGTCCAAGAGCCATTGGGCCGCTTTTTCTTCTGTCACCAAATCACCATTTGTCCCAATCACATCAAAAGCCAAGCCTGTCTGGTGCTCGCTATAGCCAGGACGGGCAGAATAACGGTCGGCAGCTTCTTTCCCATCTTGATTGACATAATCTTGATAGAGCTTGGTCTGAGTTTCATAACTTCTAAAGCCACTATAATGGTCACTAATGGGGAAACCTGCCTCTTGCATCGCTTTGATGAGTTTGACCAACTCAGCCTTGGCTGTTGGATTTTCCCCTGGATTGTAGTCTTTTGACAACGGGTAGTGTTTATTGGCTACGATGATTTCATCGTATTTCCCTTGTATGCTATAGTAGTCTCCTTTATTAACCACTTCTGCTTTTTTCTGAGCAGCTCCTTGAGATTTACTGCCGGCTGTTCCATCAGCTTTGGCGGTTTGTTCTGTCTTAGCTGCGCCATCTTCAGTTTTTGCTTTTTCTTGTGAACAAGCTGCTAGACTTAAGGCTAGCAAGGCTGTCAAGACAAGGTATCTTTTTTTCATTTCTACTCCTTTATTTCTAATAGTTTATCTACCTCTGACGATAAACGTTTAACTAGTTTTTTAATCTCATCTGGTTTTGCTTGGCAGGTTTCTGAGGTCATTTCTTCAAAGGGAACCCACCAGACTGGCCCACGCCCCTTGAGACCGTGACCATTCATATCACCTGTTCGTCTAGGAAACAAATGCCAATGAAGATGAGCATCGCCATTCCCTAGCAGTTCGATATTCATTTTCTCAGCAGCAAAAGCCTTAGCAACTGCCTCTTGGACCACACTCATTTCCTCTAGAAAACGGAGTCTTGTTTCCTTTTCTAAATGGTGCAATTCGGTGACATGTTCCTTGGCTAGAAAGAGACTATAGCCTGCAAAATACTGGTGGTCTCCAATCACAAGATAGCCTGTTTCCAATTCTTTGACAAAATAGGGATTTTCTCCAGCTTTGATGAGGTTAATTCTCTGGCAAATAAGGCACATATTAGTCTACCAACCCGCTCTTAAGATAGGCATCAACCATACGCTCCGTTGCGACCACCGAGTCAATATGAGTGCGTTCATATGAGTGACTAGACTCAATACCAGCACCAAGAAGGGCGTGTTTAACCTCTGCCCCTGCAGACATGGCCGCTGAAGCATCCGATCCATAAAATGGATAGATATCCAACTTAAATGGAATATCTTGCTCTTTAGCCAAGGCAACCAAGTGCTGACGGAAGTCATAGTGATAAGGACCTGAAGTATCCTTGACGCAGATAGACACTGTATATTCATCTGTCTGCTGGTCATCACCCATAGCTCCCATATCCACAGCCAGATATTCGACTACTTGAGCAGGAATATTAGAATTAGCACCGTGTCCCACTTCTTCAAAAACTGAAAAGGCAAAATGGGTTGTTACGGGTAATTCAATCTTCTCTTCTTTATAAATACGAAGCAGGTTAAGCAAAATCGCTGCGCTGACCTTGTCATCCAAATGACGAGACTTGATAAAACCTGTCTCTGTCACGACAGTTCGTGGGTCAAAGCTGATAAAATCACCGACTTCAATTCCCAAGGCACGAGTTTCTTTTTCACTAGTTACTTTGGCATCCAAACGCACTTCCATATTGTCCTGCGTGCGTTCTGCAGTCCCAGCATCCTTATAAACATGGCAAGAAGTTTGGTGGATAAGGATGGTTCCTGATACTTTTTCACCTGTACTAGCCACATGAACAGTACAGTTTTCTCCCTCAATCATATTCCAAGGAAAACCACCAATACGGTCCAATTTAAGACGGCCGTCTGGTTTGACAGCACGGACAATAGCACCAAGCGTATCCACATGGGCAGTCACATAGCGATGCTCTTCATCATTTTGACCTTTGATGGTCACATTGACACCACCCTTGGCTGTACGAACTGGCTGGTAACCAAAACCTTCTAGGGTCTTGACTAAATAGTTCGAAATCTCACGAGTGAAGCCCGTTGGCGATGCAATAGCTGTCAGTTCTTTGATATATTCTACTGTTTGATTCATTTCTTCACCTCTTTTGCTACCTATTATAACACATTTATCATCGGATAAAAAAAGAAAATCACTCCTGTAGACTTGGCTACAAAAGTGATTTAAGTGATTATTCCATTTCAAAAACATCACTTTCTTGCTTGTTTGGTAAAACCAATGAGAGCAAGATTCCGACAACGGCTGGTACCAACCATGGGAGTGATGCCTTAGCAAAAGGAAGAGCGTTGACAAGATTTGCAAGCAACTCAACCTTAAATGAGCTTCCTAGTACGCTTGCAATGGCAATAGCTGTAACGACTGCAATTGTCAACTGCATACCTGGTTTTGAAAGAGCCACAAATTTGTTCACGATGACAATCATAACAATGGCAATTGTGATTGGGTACAAGATAACCAGTACAGGAATTGAATACTTGATAATCGCATCAAGACCCAAGTTGGCAATAGCAAATCCAATCAAGGTAAAGACTGTCGCATAAACCTTATAGCTGATTTGTGGGAAGCGCTCATTAAAGAACTCAGCTGTCGACACAATCAAACCAACTGTTGTTGTGAAGCAGGTTACGGTAACCATAGCTGCAAGGAAGAGTTGAGCAGTTGAACCAAAGATTTCTTGAGTCGCTTGTGACAAGATGTAAACACCTGGTGTTCCACCCTTCATCGCTTCAGCTGGTACTGGGAAATGATTTCCAAGGAAACCTAAACCGATGTAAAGAGCGCTGAAGGCAAGGGCAACAACGATACCAACCACCCAAATAGTTGAAATGTATTCTTTCTTACTTGAAAATCCAAGCTGTTTCAAGGTTTGAACTGCGATTACGCTAAAGGCAACTGAGGCAAGGGCATCCAAAGTATTGTAACCTTCTAGGAAACCTGTACCAAAGGCAGAAGCTTGATAAGCGGCTGAAGCAGCTTGAGGACTTGTTCCACCGTATTTGAAAGCTCCTAGTACAACCAAGATGACAATTAAAATCGCAAAAACTGGCGTTAAAATACGGCCGATACGATCCAAGATTTTTGATGGATTAAGCGAAATCAAATAGGCTGCTGCAAAATACAGAACAGTAAAGACAATCAAACCAAGACCTTTATTTGCATCCGACAAAAGTGGTTTAATCCCTACTTCGTAAGCCGTTGTAGCAGTACGCGGGATAGCAAAGAATGGACCGATTGACAAGTAAAGAACTGAGAGGTAGAGAGTCGCAAACCAAGGCGCTACCTTTGTTGAAATCTCATGAATATATCCTTTAGGATTTAGAGTTCCAATAATAAGGGTCAAGACGGCGATACCAACGCCTGAAAAGACAAAACCTGCGATGGCAGGAAGAAAATGTTCCCCAGATAGAGCACCTAGAGAAGGCGGAAAAATCAAGTTCCCCGCACCAAAAAATATTCCAAACAGGAGCAAACCTGTTAAGGCACCTTTTTTAGCCATGAAAATCTCCTTCATATTTATAAAATACTGACCTAGTATATCATGAATGGGAGTATGAAAAAAGTATCACGAAGTAAATATTGAATGTTTTCAAGATTCTCAAAAATGAGAATTGTCTAAAAATAAAACTCTCCTCCCCAGTCCATACCGAGTAGGAGAAAAATCTACTGTTTACAGTTCTTCAAAGGCTAACATGCCACCCTGAACATTGATAACTTCATAACCTTGTTCAGCTAGGAATTGACAAGCACGCGCCGATCTCATTCCAGATTTGCAAATAACATAATGCAACTGGTCCTTGTCCAACTGATCAAAGGTATCAGCCAATTGACTAAGCGGTAGGTTGTGGGCACCTTCTAAATGCAGTGTTTCAAACTCATCCACTTCTCGCACGTCCACTAGAGAAAGTTGGTCATTTTGATAAAGCTGGTAAAATGCGTCAAAGGTAATTTCTTTCATTCTTTTTCTCCTAATACTCTTCGAAAATCTCTTCAAACCACGTCAGCGTCGCCTTACCGTAGGTATGGTTACTGACTTCGTCAGTTCTATCCACAACCTCAAAACTGTGTTTTGATCTGACTTCGTCAGTTCCATCCACAACCTCAAAGCTGTACTTTGAGCAGCCTGTGGCTAGCTTCCTAGTTTGCTCTTTGATTTTCATTGACTATAAAATGGTTTTAATTCTTTTTTTCAAATCTGGCACTACCTCTGCCTCAAACCAAGGATTTTTAGCCATCCAGATTTGGTTTCGCGGTGAAGGGTGAACTAGAGGAAAATAGGTTGGCAAGTAGTTCTGGTAATGTTTTACCCGTTCTGTCACCTTGCCACTGACTTTCTCCTGTAAATAGTAGGCTTGGGCATATTGCCCAATCAAGAGGGTCAACTGGATATCTGGTAATTCTTGCAAGAGCTGTGGATGCCATTTTTCGGCAAATCCAGTTCTCGGTGGCAGGTCACCTGACTTACCATGCCCTGGAAAGTAGAAATCCATAGGCAAAACAGCAAAATAACCTGAATTGTAAAAGGTATCTTCATCCACACCTAGCCACTCCCGCAAGCGGTCACCACTCTTATCTTTCCAGTAAAGACCTGCTTCTTGAGTTTTAAGTCCCGGTGCCTGACCGATGATATTGATGCGAGCAGTCTTTGGCGCTGCAAAGAGAGGCTCGATGCCACGCTCTGTATAGCTGACATTCTGCGGATCCGCCATGATAGCCTGCTTGATTCTTTCAATTTGAGACATCTACTTTCCCTCCAAAAAGAAGTCTAAGCATACAATCTCAGACTTCTATCGTTTTATTTGATCAATTCATAAATAGCTTCGGCATAGATTGCTGCTGCTCGGAAGAGATCGTCCAAGGCGATAAATTCATTAGCTTGGTGCATAGTATCAATTGAATCTGGGAACATAGCACCGTAGGCAACACCTCGTTCTAGCAAGCGACCAAAGGTTCCACCACCGATGACTTGCTCGTGACCTTTAAGGCCTGTTTGTTTTTCATAAACATTCAACAAGGTTTGGACAAGTGGATCTTCCATTGGCACATAGTGAGGGGTATGTCCGTGTTCTGACAAGCTAACAGAAGCAACTGGCAAGTTTTCAAGGATTGACTTGATTTGTTTTGGACTTGTTCCTTTTGGATAGCGGATATTAAGGGCAATGGTATTATCAGCACTTGTTTCATCGAAGCGGAAGACGCCTGCATTCATAGAAAGAGCACCCATCTTTTCATCCACATGAGCAATCTTGAGATTTTCACCCTCATGGTCGTTCAAGAGAATTTTACCAGCAATGTCAAGGTAGTCTTTGGCTGGACCAGCAAAGTCAAACTGGCTAAGGAAGAGGGCTAGGTAAGTCGCACCATTGACACCTGAAGCAGGCATAGCACCATGGGCTGATTTACCAATAATCGTCACCTTGTATTGACCGTTTTCTTCTTGGAGTTCTCCTCTAAGTTTGTGTTCTACAACAAAAGTATCTAGTTTAGCTTTCAAATCAGCCAAATCTCCTGAAACAACAGCTGTTGCTGATTCAGGTACCATGTTTTCACGTAAACCACCTGTGAAGCTGTGAAGACGAGCCGCACCTGCATTTTCTCCTGCAAAGTGGAGGTATTCCGTGATATTGCCTTTTTCACCATTGATGATAGGGAATTCAGCGTCTGGAGAGAAACCGAAGTCTGGTTTCGCAAGTCCTACATGTTCAAAGTAGTAGTCCATGTCTGCCCAGCCTGATTCTTCGTCTGTTCCGACGATGAAACGAACCTTCTTAGAAGTTGGAAGGCCCAATTCTTTGATGATTTTCAAACCATAGTAACAAGCTGTTGTAGGCCCCTTGTCGTCCGAAGCCCCACGCGCATAAAGGCGACCGTCTTTGATAGTTGGGGTGTAAGGATCTGTGTCCCAACCGCTACCAGCTGGAACCACGTCCATGTGGGCAAAGATTCCGAGGACTTCTTCTCCATCACCAAACTCGAAATGTCCTGCGTAGTTATCGACATTCTTAGTTGGATAGCCATCACGGTCAGCGATTTCAAGGAATTTTTCCAAGGCTTTTACCGGCCCAGGTCCAAATGGATGCTCAGCATCAACCTTGCTATCATCACGTTCTGAGTTGATTTCCAAAAGGCTAAACAAGTCAGCCAAAAGGTCTTCTTTGCGTTTTTCTACTTCTGCTGTAAAATCAATTGCTGTCATTTTTTCTTCTTTCTATCTTTTCTCGATGATTTCATCTACTGGCAAGCGGTAGCTTGGTTCCAATTTTTCGTCTGTGTATCCCACTGTAATCAAGAGTTCTGGACGGAAACGGTCTTCGATTTCCAAAACTTCGTTGACTTTTGATTTGTCAAAACCAAGAATCAGATTTGATCCGATTCCTTGGTCTGTAAGAGCCAAAACCAAGTTCATAGCAACCAAACCTGCATTGAGGGCTAGGTAGTCACTAACCTGTTGTTCATTGTAACGGGCAAATTCAGCAGGCAAATTTTTCATGAAGTATTGTAGTTGCTCTTCAGAAAAGTTATTAGCACCACCAACTCGGGCAATCTTACGAGCACGTTTAGCCAGATCTGTATCTGTAAACAGAGCAATGGTTACAGGCGCTGATGATACCTGTTCAAAGTTCGAACCGTAAGCCAATTTTGCTAATTCGGCATTTTTCTCACGAACCACCACAAATTTCCAAGGCTGGCTGTTGTGGGCGCTTGGTGCCAAGGTTGCAATTTCGATAGCCGTACGCACATCTTTGGGATCCACTGGTTTGTCAGTGAAATGCTTGGTCGTATGACGTTTTTTGTTTAATTCAAGAAATTTCATAATCGATTTCCTTTTCTAATTCTACTGCTTCCATTCTACCATAATTTGAAAGAGCTTGCAGATATTTTCCATGATTAAGTTTTTTTATCACAGGCATAAAAAATATATATTGGTTCATCAAGAAAGTTTCTGATAAACTAGCAGATATCTTACATCTGAATGGAGACATTATGAAAAAATTTAGCCTATTACTAGCCATCCTACCATTTTTGGTTGCCTGTGGAAATCAAGCTACACCTAAAGAGACTAGTTCTCAAAAAACAATCGTTGTTGCTACAGCTGGTGATGTGCCACCATTTGACTACGAAGACAAGGGCAATCTGACAGGCTTCGATATCGAAGTTCTAAAAGCAGTGGATGAAAAGCTCAGCGACTATGAGATTCAATTCCAAAGAACTGCTTGGGAGAGTATCTTCCCAGGACTTGATTCTGGTCACTATCAAGCAGCAGCCAATAACTTGAGTTATACAAAAGAACGTGCTGAAAAATACCTTTACTCACTTCCAATTTCGAACAATCCCCTCGTCCTCGTCAGCAACAAGAAAAATCCTTTGACTTCTCTTGACCAAATTGCTGGCAAAACAACACAAGAGGATACTGGAACTTCAAACGCTCAATTTATCAATAACTGGAATCAGAAACACACTGACAATCCCGCTACTATCGATTTTTCTGGTGAGGATATCGGTAAACGAATTCTAGACCTCTCTAACGGAGAGTTTGATTTCCTAGTTTTTGACAAGGTATCAGTTCAAAAAATTATCAAGGACCGTGGCTTAGATCTCTCAGTCGTTGATTTGCCTTCTGCAGATAGCCCCAACAATTATATCGTTTTCTCAAGCGACCAAAAAGAGTTTAAAGAGAAATTTGATAAAGCGCTCAAAGAACTCTATCAAGACGGAACACTTGAAAAACTCAGCAATACTTATCTAGGTGGTTCTTATCTTCCAGATCAATCTCAATTACAATAAGATATACTAAAAGCGATTGGACCAGCCAATCGCTTTTTTAGTTTACATTGGTTATTTTAGGAAACTCTTACAAAAAATCAAAAAAATTCTTCACATCTTCTACATACCCATGCTTTTCTATTAAGCTGGCTAAAAGTTCCAGATTGTGTCCCTGATAGTTATCTTCACGACGTAGTTCTTCATACATTTCGATAAAGGGGAGCTCCTTGGACTTGGCCAATTCTAACTCAGCCTCATAATCATAAGCGACTTTACGAAATTGGATATTGACCATTTCCCCATCTTCAACTTCTATCACGGCATACTGGGCACGGTGATTTTTTAACGCCTCCCAATTAAAATAGGGCATGCCAATCGACCCTGGATTGATGATTTGTTGCCCTTGACTGCCATAACGAAGCAACTGCTTATGAACATGACCATAGACTGCCACGTCGGTTTCAGCATCTAGGAGTTGGTCAAATTTCTCCGTATCATTATCAACCAGTAAGTCACTCCCATAGTTTTTGTCAGGTAAATTATGAGAGAGAGAAAAGCGCAGTCCGTCAACTTCTTTCTTTTCTAGCAAAGGCAAGCTTCGTAGCCAGACAATCGTTGCAAGATCCATTCGCTCCATCAAAAACTGGGTCAATCGCATGAGCTGGATTTCTTGTGGATGTTCCAAACCATATTCGCCATCCAAGGCCTCAAGGACACAATCATCCCAATTACCTCGAACACTTGCCGTTATAGGAAGTCCCTTCAGCAGAGCGACCAGATCATTTGCGCCTGGACCAGGAAGAAAAATATCTCCCAGAAGCCAGTATTCACTGACTCCTTGATTTTTAGCATCTGCAACAACTGCTTCTAACGCCGTTATATTGCCATGAATATCTGATAAAATTGCGATTTTATGATTCATAATGGTCTCCTTCTGTTTGGTAATTTACACTCTTTTCCGCTACTTGAGACAACTCCATTTCTTCCTGCGGCTTCAACTTCCTCTGCACAGCTTCTGCGACTGCCCTTGGCACACCGACTTCAACGATTTCATCCACACTGGCTTCCTTGATTTTGGTTAGAGACTTGAAATGCTTCATGAGATTTTGCTTGCGTTTAGGTCCCAGCCCTTCAATTCCATCCAGTTGTGAAGAAAAAGAATTTTTGGAGCGCAGTTGGCGGTGGAAAGTAATGGCAAAGCGGTGGACCTCATCTTGAATGCGTTGGAGGAGGAAAAATTCCTGAGAATTGCGAGATAACTCCACCACCTCAAGCGGATCTCCAAAGAGCAATTCATGGGTTTGGTGCTTGTCATTCTTTTGCAGACCTGCAATTGGGATATCCAAGCCCAGTTCATCTTGGATGACCTGCTTGGCAATATTGACTTGACCTTGTCCCCCATCAATGACAATCAAATCTGGAGGAGTCAAACCGTCACGCTGTACTCGACCATAGCGCCTGCGAATGACTTCTCTCATACTGGCATAGTCGTCTGGCCCGACTACGGTCTTGATTTTATACTTACGGTAATCCTTCTTACTAGGTTTTCCGTTGACAAAGACCACCATAGCCGAAACAGGACTGGTCCCCATGATATTGGAGTTATCGAAGGATTCGATGCGAACTGGAGTCGGAATTTGGAGCAAGCGTCCTAGATTTTCAATAGCTCCTTGTGTCTTTTCGACTGATTTTTCTAGCAGGTTAAATTTCTGCTCTAGGCTGACTCGGGCATTCTTTATAGCTAGATTGACCAGCTGTTTTTTCTCTCCACGTTGGGGTTTGAGAATCTTGGTATCCACCAAGGCCTTGACTGCTTCTTCATCGATATCCTGCGGAATCAGCACCTCATTGGGAACCAGGTGAGATTTTTCTTGATAGAATTGTCCCACATAGGTCAAGAAATCCTCATCTGGATCATTGTAGTAGGGGAAGAGATTGACATCTCGCTCAATGAGCTTGCCCTGACGAACAAAGAAAACCTGAACACACATCCAGCCCTTGTCCACATAGTAACCAAAGACATCCCGATTTTGGAGATCCTTGGCCATAACCCTTTGCTTGGTCCGAAGCGTTCCAATGGCCTGAATCAAGTCACGGTATTCCGCAGCACGCTCAAACTCCATACTTTGAGCTGCCTTCGCCATCTTTCCCTTGAGGTCATCGATGATTTTGTCATCCTGTCCTTTTAGGAAATCAGAAACCTCCTGAGCCATGGACTTGAAATAAGCCTCATCCTTCTTACAGATAGTATGGGCCGTACATTGGCCGATATGGTAGTAAAAACAGACCTTAGAAGGAGGATTAGTACACTTACGAAAAGGGAAAATTCGATCCAAAAGTCGCTTGATTTCATTGGCTGCCCCCACATCTGGATAAGGACCAAAATAAAGACCACCATCCTTCTTGACCTGACGGGTGATAATCAAACGAGGATAGCGCTCATTGGTGATTTTGATGAAGGGATAAGACTTGTCATCCTTGAGCATGATATTGTATTTAGGCTTATTTTCCTTGATCAGGTTGATTTCTAGGAGAAGGGCCTCAATATTGGACTCCGTAACGATAAATTCAAAATCCACAATTTCAGATACCAGAGCCTCTGTCTTGGTATCGTGACTTCCACGGAAATAGGACCGCACACGGTTGCGCAGATTTTTAGCCTTTCCTACATAGATAATGGTGCCATTTTTATCCTTGTGAATGTAGCAACCAGGGCTGGTCGGCAAGAGCTCTAGTTTTGATTTAATCAAGTTATTCATAGTTCCATTATAGCAAAAAAGTAGGGAAAGATAGTCCCCTACTCATTGCTCTCATATAATTTTCGAAGGTTTGCAACATCCTCTTCCTGAATACCATAAAAGGAACCTGCAGGTTGCATCACAGACTTCTCATCTGTATGGTCCAAGCCAATCGCATGCCCCAACTCATGTTCTGCCGTATGGACAACACGCTCATAGGAATAGTCATAGTCAGGATTGGACAGATAATAATGATTCAGACGCACCGTTACAGACAAGAATTGCCCCGTCAAGAGATTAGTCTGACTTTCCGCCTCTCCTGCCACAGGAGTGTTTCCGTCGTTCATCTCAGTAGCCAAGATATCCGCCTTGCTGGACTCAGTCACAAGTTCAAAGTTAAAAGCACCAGTTTGATTCCAATTCTGAATCGCTTCTATATAAGCCTCTTGGAAGCGTGAATCCATCTGGGGATCCAAGTAAATACGAGCAGAGGCTTGCGGCCACCTTCCTTCAGAATGCTGGTGGCTATCTGTCTGGTTTAACTTAGGCAGTTGCCCTGTTTTTTCCCATTGGTCAATGCTTTGTTGACCAATCTTTACCGACCGCTCTGCCTGCTTCAGCGCTCCTTGGAAATCCCCGTTCAGATACCAGAGAAATCCAAAAGCAAGAGTGCATAAAAACAAAACAATCCAAACCAAGCGCCAAAACAAACGCCAAACAAAAGAAAAGAAAACCCCTATCAAACGAAAAAGCCAGCGCATGTCTCTCCACCTTTCTAGCAAATAAAGACTATTTTACTAAAACAAGCTGAAAGAAAGCTAAATACTGGCTTGTTCATCTTAACGTCCTAATATTTTTTTGACTAACTGAATAGCTTTGTATTTTAAAGGCGATGGATGATAACGGAAAGTACCTGCTTTTCGTACAATATAGCCATTAAAATTTTGTTTAAAACGCAAAACGCCATCACTACCATCAAAAATCCCTTGAATCCCTAGGAAGTTGTATTTAGGTATTCCACGTTTTATACTTTCCAACATAATATATTTTTGAAGTAGCGCAGGGGCATAGAACTTATTAAATTCAGTGTAGGAACCACTAAAGAGGTAAGTCGTTTCCTGAGGCATATAAACAAATAAACTCCCGGCTAAAACAATATCTTCTTCTCCATATTTTTCAATCAAGTCTCTCGCTTCTGCTTTTCGAACTTCAAAAGTTTCAAATTGACTAGAATATTCTCTCAGTTGATTTTGTTTTTTCTCAGAATTAGGATTTTTACTCAAATCAAGTCGCAACTTGTCTAAGATTTCTTCTAGTTTACTTTGTTCACCTTGCAATTTGCTCATATACTCCGAAAAATTTAAGCTTGCTATGAGAAACTCCGCTTGTTCTCCAAATGAATCATAAAAGTGCTCATAATATTCTAAACTTTTATCACTATATTCTCTACGTTCAGAAGTTTCTTTTGTTATATTCTTAAAAATCGATAGTTCTTCACGTTTTAACTTTTTCAACCGAATGCCAAACGTTTCAGCCTTTTTCACCAAGGGTTTACCCTTTTTGCTAAAACTTTTAAGCAAATTCTTTTCAGTTAATTCAGTCAAATCTTTATAGTATAACCAATCTGGTTCTCCACCTGGATAACCTGTTGTCAATCCATCAAATTGATAACCTAAATTAGTCAAATCTTGAATAATACTTTTTTTCTCAGCATCTATTGGATCACCTTCACTATCAAAAGTTTGATAAGTTTCATAAGGTTTTACAAGCAACTCTAATACACCATTCTGCTTAGCATATGCTTTTAACTCCGCATAAAAAATAGGAAGGGCTTCTTTTTTCGTATAAATAGGCCCCGAATTGAGCTCCATATGCAGACCACCTAGCATGGGCAAGCTATAAACCAGAGCTGCAACTTGAATTTCTCCTTCTTGTTTCAAAGCAAGGTAAACAATTCGAGCCCCTCTTTTTTCTAATAAGTCCCCCATCTGGACAGATTGCATAAAGGAACGAGAAGAAACCTGATCAGAATAAGTACGAAACTCTTCTTTCGTGAGTGTAGTTAGTGCCATATACTTACTTTCTATGTTTTTTTCTTAATGTTTTACGGAAATCAAGAGCAAGTCTTAACAGAGAATAGAGAGGATGAGTGGGCATTGTAAATTCACCCAAATATTCTTCAATCGTTGGATTAAATTTTTCCTTAAAATGATAAAGTCCACCATTGAGAGAGTTTTCAACACCACCTAAATTTTGCCACACCATACCTCGCTCAAAGGCATAGCGAGCCGTTTCATACCAAGTTAAAATTGGTGCATTGTAACGTTTAAAATCATCATCCATACCAGCATATAGATTGACAGAGGTAGTACCAAATTCCAAACTCAAAGTAGCCGCTAAAGGAATGTTTGATTTTCCCATATTCATATATCCCTGCAAGAAATCTATTTCCTCTTCTAAACGTTCTTTTTCCTTCTTCTGTGCTTCTACTTTTGAAGTTCGAGTCGACTCAGTAAACGCCTCTTCCAACGCTTTGTTTTTAGCTAACTGTTCTTCTAATTCTCTTAAACGCTTAGAAACATCCAAATTCGTTAGCGTGATATAGGAATCTTCTTTGAAGTTATCTAATAATTTTCTATAATAAGCTTCGTTTCTTAAATGAATCTCTTTTCGCTTCTCAGTTTTTTTCATCAAAAAGGAAAAGGACTCCAGTAATTCAGTTCCACCAAATTGAATCTCTACACCCTTATTCCGTGCTGTTCGGATAGCCTGTTTTGTGGACTTGGAAAGTTTATCTTCTTCAAAATTTTCCTTGTATATTTTCGCCTGAATACGAGGCTGAATGGTGTCATCCATCTCGGTTGTCTGCCCAGACCATTTCACTCCTAATTGCCCTAAAATCTCAACAATAGCAAGATTTTCAGGATATTCTCTTTTATCTTGATTGACCAAATATTGAGATAGACAAATACTTGGATCGAAAGTCACAAAAACCGCTCTCTTACTACGAGCATAAGACTTAATAGACTGCAAAACAAACTTTAAAAGTTCTGTATCCATGTAATCCAATATGGGACCTCTTGGAATATAAAACATTTTATACCCCAAAGGTAGAGACTTTATGAGAATACTAGCCACAGCCAGTAAGTTCTCCCCTTCATAGACACCAAGTCTCTCATGATTCCAATCAGATTTCACTTTTTCCCAAGCACTGCTTTGTAATACATTAGCTAATTCATGTTCTTTGACAAACTGATCATATTCTAATGTGGGAATGCCAATTTGATAACGGTACATTTCCTACTCTCTTTCCTCCAGTATCTTATTACTATTCTACTACTTTCGTTTGAAAAGTCTAGTGAAAACAGACTTCCATCATTGTTTTAAAGTCAAGAATAACTATAAATAGTGGTTCATTTATAAAAAACTAACTCAATCTCTCTTCTAATTTGAAATCAATTGGTAGGGTTGCTAAGAACCGTTCCAGTTGTTTTTCCCAGTAGTACCACTCGTGAGTTCCAGCGCTATGGCTATAGGTCACATCAAAGCCCAGTCCTTTAAGATTTTTCACTGCGAGATTATTGGCTTCATACAAGAAATCCTGCTCGCCACACCAAGCCCAAAGTTTGGTCTTTTTATCCGATTTTTTAGCCAGACTTTCAAGAGAATAAGGACTAGCTGTCCAATCCTTAATCTCCCCAAACACACCTCTCCAATAAGCTGGTGTTCCCAGACTTTGACTCTCAGGAGAAAAATCTTGAAAGCTAAGGGCACCTGAAAAACTAGCTGCATGAGAAAAACGATTTGTAGCAAGAGCCAGTTTAAAACAACCGTAGCCTCCCATAGAGAGACCAGCGATAAAGGTCTTTTCACGTTTATTAGTCATATGAGGGAAGAAGCGTTTCAAAACCTGTGGCAATTCCTTTGCTAGAGCTGTGTAATAGTCAAAACCATACTGGGTATCGGTATACCAACCATTGCTAGTATTGGGCATGACGACGATAAGATTGGTTCCTCGAAGCAAGCGTTCTACATTGGTTCGCTTGAGCCAACTATTATGATTGCCAGACATCCCGTGCAAAAGGTACAAGACAGGAATATCTTCACACTCTGGTTCCTCCACTCGATTGGCATCAGGATAGAGGACATTCACTCCCCACTCCATATCCAAAACTTGTGAGTAATACTCAATTTTCATTACTGCCATGATTTGCTCCTTCTATTTTCCGATAAGAAAAAGCCAAAACTCGGCTTTCTCTCTGTTTATTTCAAAGATTATTTCGCTTCCATCACCACTGGTAAAATAGCTGGACGACGTTTGGTTTGGTCAAAGAGATACTTGGTCAGATTATCACGAACCTTCCCTTTAAGATCTGCCCAGTCAAAGTCATCTCCTTGAAGATAGTCTTCTACCGTCTGGTTAATCAATTCTGAACTTTCACGGAGAATATCACGGCTCTTCTTGAGATAAACAAATCCGCGCGTATGAACACGAGCCTTGGCCACAATTTTCTTCTCACGACGATTAACGGTAATTGCTACGATGAAAATACCGTCCTCTGACAAGACCTTACGGTCACGAAGAACCACATTACCAACATCACCAATGGCATTCCCGTCAATCAAGACATCCCCTGCCGAAACCGCGCCAGCTGGGACAAAGTCCCCATTCTCATAAGCCATGCTGGTTCCCTTTTTAGGGATGAAAATGCGTTCTGGCAACATCCCAACTGCCATAGCAGCCTTAGCATGGGCATCCAACTCACGGTATTCCCCTTGAATTGGGAAGAGATACTTGGGTTGCAAGAGATTAATCATCAACTGCAAATCACGCGCATTTCCGTGGCCTGACACACGCAAGCTTTGAGTGATCAGTTTGACCACTCCACCAGCTTGGTAAATCATATTTTCCACACGCGCCATAACTGCTTCTTTGGCGATAGACGGAGTCGTTACGATATAGACCAAATCACCATCCTTGATTTCCACATAACGATGGCGACCAATCGACATCTTGCGAAGACCATTGATAGGCTCACCCATACGACCTGTCTCAAGGATGATCAACTCATGGTCTTCAAAGCGAGACATATCTTTTGGCTTAATCAAAAGACTCTCGTTAGCTAGAGACAATTTCTTGAGGCGAATAGCAGTACGGATGATATTTTCAATATCAAATCCTGTCAAGACCACACGACGGCCTGTTGCATCCGCAGCGTCAAACACCTGCTGAATACGAGAGAGGTTGCTGGCTACCGCCGCAACGATGATACGACCATCCCAGTCCGAAATGGTTTGAGTGATCTCGTCCCCAACTTCACTTTCGCTAGCCACTTGGATATTACTATCTGCATTGGCTGAATCGCTAAGAAGAGCTAGAACTCCATCACGACCGATTTCTGCCAAGCGAGCGAAGTCTGTCGCATAAGATTCACTAGCTGTCTGGTCAAATTTGAAGTCACCTGTATAAACGATGCTACCTTCAGCTGTCTTCAAGACAACACCCAGACTTTCTGGGATAGAGTGGGTCGTACGGAAGAAGGACACCACAGTCCCTCCAAAATCAATCTCTGTATCCTCATCGATAACATGGAAATCATTGAATTTCTTAACTGTGTCATTCCCTTTAACAAAGAGTTTGGCCAACTCAATGGTCAACTCAGAGCCAAATACAGGTACCTTGGCTTCAGCCAAGAGATAAGGCAGAGCACCAATGGCATCTGCATGTCCGTGGGTCAAGAAGACCCCAGCGATACGGTCGCTATTTTCAAAAAGGTAGTCCATATTGGGAATGACCACATCCACCCCTAGTTGTTCATTTTCAGGGTATTTTAGACCTGCATCCAAAACGAAAATAGACCCATCGATTTCAGCGATATACATATTTTTCCCATTTTCACGCACACCACCAAGTGTTGTTAAACTGATATTACTCATTTTTCCTCCGAAAGCTTAGTTTATCTTGATTATAGGGTTACTTGCCCTCTTATTCTAAAAGCACTATTACTTTTAGCCGAATCTTTTCCTACCATTATACCATTTTTTTGATGATTTTCAAAATGAAGATTTGTTTTCAAAAAAGAGCTAGTTGCCCAACTCTTTCCTATCTGCTATTCTTTTTCCATTAAAAAGTTATAAATTTCTTGCACGGTACCCAGCGCCATCATTTCTTGGTCTTTAACGGTTTGTTTGAGATTTTGGTAAATCTGACTTTCTCCGATCTCTCGCTTCGGTGCCTCTTTATTCACTGTCATGACACCATCTTTGATGGTCACAAAGCCTAGTTCTTCAAATACTTGAATCATCTTGACCAGCAAGATTTGTTGAATATTGAGATAAGCCGCCAAATCCTTCAGTTTGTAGCGAATATCAAACTCTGGGAACTTGTAGATGGTCTTGTACAATTTGGCAAACTGCTCTCTAGTCCCATAGCCTGTCAGATAGTAGGCCTTGTCAATATCATTTTTGAAATAGACAACAGAGAAATTCTGTTCCTGAAAAATGGTCTTCAGCTGAGTAATATCCTCAGGAACGTTTTTTACGATAACAGCTTCACTATCCGCCAGATTCGGCAATTCTCCAGCAAAATCCAAGACCGGAACTCCTTCTGGCAAGACTGCATTCTTCCCACGGATGTTAAAGAGTTGAACACCCTCTACACGCGCATCCACCATCATCAACTGGAGGGCAGTTTGACCATTCCATTGGTTGACAGACAATTTAACTGCCAACTCTAGATTCTTGGTTTGGGCAAATTCTGTTGCCAATCTGCCTTGACCGAAGGCTACCACTTCAAAACTCGCCTCACCTTTGGAAATTTTCAACTTGAGATGGGCATTGCCTGCCCCCATAGTACGGGCACTTTCGACCTGAAAATCCTTGATATAAAAGACAGGTTTCTGATTGTTCATTCCAAAGGGAGCTAAACGTTCAAAACTTTTGACCGTTTCCAAGCTAAGTGTCTCCAAGTCTAGCTCTTCATCTAAGTTTAACTTGTTCTTGCCAGCAGCATCTGTACCTTTTTCACGGACATAATCTTCCAAAACCTGAGATAAATCTGAGAGTTTCTCCACTTCCAGCGTCATTCCTGCTGCGCCAGCATGGCCACCAAAGGCTATGAAGAGGTCTCTATGAGGATCCAGAGCCTCAAAAATATCGACCGCTTCCACGCTACGAGCACTACCCTTGGCACGACCGTCCTCTATATTGAGAACGATGACTGTCTGCCCTAGTTCTTCCAACAAACGACCAGCCACGATACCTAGAACCCCAGGATTCCAGCCTTCCTTGGCCAAAACCTGGACCTTCTTCTCAGGATCCACCATGGTCTTAGCTTCTTCATAGATAGACTGGACGATTTCCTTGCGCTCTTCGTTTTTCTGATGAATCATAAGGGCAATCTCATGCGCCTCCTCGTCGTCAAATCCAGTCAGCAAATCAATGGCAGGATTAGGATCATCCAAGCGACCCAAGGCATTCAAACGAGGGGCAATCTGGAAACCAACTGTCTCTTCTGTCACCTCGTTAGCAGCAATCCCAGCCATGTCCAGCATTTCTTGTAGACCAATGCGCTGAGTGTGCCCCAACATTTCCAGACCATATTGAACTAATATACGGTTCTCATCTGTCAAACTCACCATATCAGCAATGGTACCAATAGCGACCAAATCAAGCAATTCCACTTGTACTTCTTCTAACAGGGCACAAGCCAGCTTGAAAGCAACTCCACAACCAGCCAAATATTTGAAAGGATAGTTCGCATCTGGATGTTCAGGATGGACAATAGCATAGGCATCTGGTAAGGTTTCAGGCATGGAATGGTGGTCGGTCACAATAACATCTACTCCCATAGACTGGGCCAATTCAATAGCCTCGTGACCCGCTACCCCATTATCCACTGTCACAATCAAGGAAATCCCTTCTTGCTCGATAAAGTATTTATAAACACTAGCATTTGGACCATAGCCATCAGTAAAACGATTGGGCAAGTATACACAGCACTCAGCGCCAAGCTGTTCCAAACTTTCCTTCACAATCGAAGCTGAAGTCATACCATCCGCATCGTAGTCCCCATAAACGAGAATATTTTCCCCTTCTTCAATGGCCTGACGAATCCGAGCCACTGCCTTGTCCATATCATGGAGTAGATAAGGGTCATGCAACTCCTCCAAGGAAGGTTCTAAAAATTTCTTCAAACTTTCTTCGTCCTGAATCCCTCTCTCAAACAATAAGCGAGCTACCTCAGGACCCAGTCCAGCCTTCTTGGCTATTTTTGTAAAATCCGCATCTTCAACCTGCGGGGCAAACTGCCATTCATAAGTAGGAGTTATCAAAAAAACATCCACTCTTTCTAAGAATTCTATTGCTTCATTATAACATGATTTAGACGTTTTCTCTATCCAGATTGCTTTTTTATAAAATTTTAGTGAATTTTTTCAGATATGATTTGACAAGACAAATCTTTTGGTGTAGAATCATGTTATAAAATCTAACACAAAGGAGATTCTTTATGGCTTTAGTAGAATTTGAACACGTCGAAAAATATTACGGAGACTACCACGCACTCCGCGACATCAATCTCCGTTTTGAAAAAGGACAAGTCGTTGTCCTCCTTGGACCATCTGGTTCTGGGAAATCCACTCTTATCCGTACCATCAATGGTTTAGAGGCTGTCGACAAGGGAAGTCTTCTAGTAAATGGTCACCAAGTTGCTGGTGCCAGCCAGAAAGATTTGGTTCCTCTTCGTAAGGAAGTCGGCATGGTTTTCCAGCATTTCAACCTATATCCGCATAAAACAGTGTTAGAAAACGTAACACTTGCACCCATAAAAGTTCTAGGAATTGATAAAAAAGAAGCTGAAAAAACAGCCCAAAAATATCTGGAATTTGTAAATATGTGGGACAAAAAAGATTCTTATCCAGCCATGCTATCTGGTGGACAAAAACAACGAATCGCCATTGCTCGTGGACTCGCTATGCATCCTGAACTCCTTCTCTTTGATGAACCAACATCGGCTCTTGACCCTGAAACCATCGGAGACGTTCTGGCTGTTATGCAAAAATTGGCCCACGAGGGTATGAATATGATTGTCGTCACCCATGAAATGGGCTTTGCCCGTGAAGTTGCGGACCGCATCATCTTTATGGCTGACGGAGAAGTTTTGGTGGATACGACAGATGTCGATGACTTTTTTGACAATCCGAGCGAACCTCGTGCCCAACAATTCCTCAGCAAAATTATCAACCATGAAAGTGACAAAGTCAAATAAGGAGGCGCCTATGAAAAAGAAATTTTTTTTATCCGCATTATTGATTAGCCTTTTCGGCCTTGCTACTGCAAAACCAGTTCAGGCTGATACCAGCGTCGCAGATATTCAAAAGAGAGGCGAACTGGTTGTCGGTGTCAAACAAGACGTTCCCAATTTCGGTTACAAGGATCCCAAGACAGGAGCCTATTCTGGTATCGAAACAGACTTGGCCAAGATGGTCGCTGATGAGCTTAAGGTCAAGGTTCGCTATGTGCCTGTTACTGCACAAACTCGTGGACCGCTCCTAGACAATGAACAAGTTGACGTGGATATCGCGACCTTTACCATCACAGACGAACGCAAAAAACTCTATAACTTTACCAGTCCCTACTACACGGACGCTTCTGGCTTTTTGGTCAATAAATCTGCCAAAATCAAAAGTATTGAGGACCTAAACGGCAAAACCATCGGAGTTGCCCAAGGTTCCATTACCCAACGCCTGATTACTGAACTGGGTAAAAAGAAAGGTCTGAAGTTTAAATTCGTCGAACTTGGTTCCTACCCAGAATTGATTACTTCCCTTCATGCTCATCGTATCGATGCCTTTTCCGTTGACCGCTCGATTCTATCTGGCTACATTAGCAAACGCACAGCACTACTAAATGATAGTTTCAAGCCATCTGACTACGGTATTGTTACCAAGAAATCAAATACAGAGCTAAACAACTATCTTGATAACTTGGTTACTAGATGGAGCAAGGATGGTAGTTTGCAAAAACTTTATGATCGTTACAAGCTCAAACCATCTAGCCATACCGCAGATTAAGGAGGACACCCTATGACAGATTTATCATCTTGGACAGCCTATTTTCAGGATTTTGACCAATTTTTCAACGGTTTCCTCTTCACCCTTGCCCTAGCGATTGGATCCTTTATCCTAGCTATGGTTCTGGGCATCTTCTTTGGAGCTATGTCAACTAGCAAACGTCCAATTTTGCGAATTTTGGCTCGCATCTTTGTGGAATTTTACCAAAACACTCCCCTCTTGGTTCAGTTTGTTATCGTTTTTTATGGCCTACCTCTTATCAGTGACCATATCATCATGATTCCGATTTATTGGACAGCTGTTCTCTGCGTGGGACTCTATCACGGTGCCTATATCGCTGAGGTTATTCGCTCAGGCATTCAGTCTATTCCTAGCGGTCAGATGGAGGCTGCCTTGTCGCAAGGTTTTACTTATATCAGTGCCATGCGCTTGATTATCTTGCCTCAGGCCTTTCGTATCATTCTCCCTCCTTTGACCAACCAAATCGTCAACCTCATCAAAAACACCTCAACAGTCGCTATCATCTCTGGAGTAGACTTGATGTTTGTGACCAAGTCTTGGTCAGCCCTCAACGGAAATTACATCCCAGCATTTTTAGGCGCTGCCCTTCTCTACTTTTCTCTTTGCTTCCCTGTTGCCCAGTTTGGTCGCAAGATGGAGCAAGCCAACAAAAAAGCCTATTCACTTTAGGAGGTTACTATGGAATCCATTTTAGAAGTTTTAACCCCAGATAACCTAATCTTTATCTTTAAAGGATTTGGCTTGACCCTCTATATTTCTCTGATTGCCATCGTCCTCTCTACCCTTATCGGTACAGTTTTAGCCGTCATGAGAAATGGGAAAAATCCTATCTTGCGTATTATTTCCAGCATTTACATTGAGTTTGTACGTAACGTTCCCAATCTTCTCTGGATTTTCACCATCTTTTTGGTGTTCAAGATGAAATCCACTCCAGCAGGAATTACAGCCTTTACCCTCTTTACCTCAGCAGCCCTAGCTGAGATTATCCGTGGCGGTCTCAATGCCGTGGACAAGGGTCAGTACGAAGCAGGAATGTCGCAAGGTTTTACCTCAACCCAAATCCTCTACCACATCATTCTTCCGCAAGCGATCCGTAAAATGTTACCAGCTATCATTTCTCAGTTTGTAACCGTGATTAAGGATACCAGTCTTCTCTACTCCGTTATCGCCCTACAAGAGCTCTTTGGAGCCAGCCAAATTCTCATGGGCCGTTATTTCGAACCAGAGCAGGTCTTCAGTCTTTATATCCTGATTGCCCTCATCTACTTCAGCTTTAACCTAGCAATTTCTAGCCTATCTCATATGCTGGCCAAACGTTGGCAACAAGCTGCAGAATAACAAATTAGCTCTCCGGTTTAATTGGAGAGTTTTTTCTACGCAAACACTCAAAAACACTGCCAGATTTCTCTAGCAGTGTTTTGAGTTTCATTTATCTTAGTAAACTGTTCTTTCAGTTTCTACATCGAAGAAGTGTGCTTTGTTCAAGTCAAATCCAAGTTCAACTGTTGCACCTGTTTGCAAGTAGTCACGAGCATCCACTTTGGCAACAAATTCGTCTTTACCAACTTGGCAGTAAAGGTGAGATTCTGAACCAAGCAATTCTGATACTGAGATAGTAGCTTTGACAACTGATTCTGGGAATGTTTCAAGGAAAGCAGGCTCTGCATTTACGTCTTCTGGACGGATACCGAAGATCAATTCTTTACCTTCGTAGCCTTTTTCACGAAGAACTTTCAATGCTCCTTCTGGCACTTTCAAGCGGAATCCGTCAGAAATAATTTCGCTACCAACCAATTTCACATTGATGAAGTTCATAGCTGGGCTTCCGATGAATCCTGCTACGAATTTGTTAACTGGATTTTTGTAAACTTCTTGAGGAGTACCGATTTGTTCTACACGTCCGATAGTACCTGTACCAGCAGGGTTCTTAGTTGCTGACATGATAACGATACGGTCTGCAAGTGTCATCGCTTCTGTTTGGTCGTGAGTTACGTAGATAGTTGTAGCTCCGATACGACGGTGGATTTTAGCGATTTCAGCACGCATAGATACACGAAGTTTTGCATCCAAGTTTGACAAAGGTTCGTCCATCAAGAATACTTTCGCATCACGGACGATGGCACGACCCATGGCAACACGTTGACGTTGACCACCTGAAAGGTCAGCTGGTTTACGTTCCAAGAATTCCTTCAATCCAAGGATTTCAGCTGCTTCTTGCACACGTTTGTCGATGTCTTCCTTGCTGTATTTACGCAATTTCAAACCGAAAGCCATGTTGTCATAAACCGTCATGTGTGGGTAAAGAGCGTAGTTTTGGAATACCATGGCGATGTCACGATCTTTTGGAGCTACGTCGTTGACAACCACTCCATCGATAGATGCAGTACCTTCTGTAATATCTTCAAGACCAGCAATCATACGAAGAGTTGTTGATTTACCACATCCTGAAGGACCTACGAAAACGATAAATTCTTTGTCTTTGATGTCCAAGTTGAAGTCTTCAACTGAGTAGTGTTCGCTGTTTGGATATTTTTTGTAAATATTTTTAAGATTCAATTCTACCATGAGGTGAACTCCTTTTGTCTTTTGATAGTTTTATTATAGATGAAAACGTTTTACTTTTCTATGGCAAGGTGACCAAAAAAACAAAAAAGTTCTGTGCAACTTGCACAAAACTTTAGAGAATATCTGGTAAAATCAACTGATAGCACAGGGTCAGGTCAGTCAATTCCTTCAACTGTAGACCTGTCAATTCTTCCCACTTATCAATCTTGTATTGGAGAGAATTACGATGCAAATACAGTTGTTGTGCTGTTTTAGTGAGAACAGCACTATTTTTCCAAAGAGAGAGAATGATTTCCTGAATCTGGTCCTGATCCAAAATCATCTGGTGCAGGCATTCTTTAATGACTCTCAGGTCCACAATTCTTTCCCCCATACTCCAAAGATAGAGTTGTGAAAAGGTATGAACACCTTGGTGACCCTGACGCCACCAAGTCTTGAACAAATCGCGCTCCGCTTTGATTAAGTCTGATAGGGCTTGATGGCCTGTCTGAGACCAAACCTGACCCAACATGATAGATAGACGCAGTCCAAAATCATACTCAACCGCTTCAATCGTATCACTTAAAATAGCTCGTACAGAAGTGTATTTATCTTGTTGAAGTACGAAAACATAATCCTGAGCTCCAACCTGAAGCACTGTCTGACAGTTAGGAAAAAGGGTCCGCATCATATCCAGCCAAGAGGTCAGATTTTCCTGTTGAAAATAGGAAAGATGGCAATAAACCAGCTGAATCTTTTTGAAAGCTTGCGGTGCCTGCCCCTTTCCCTCAATCAGATAGGGATACCAAGGATTGAGAGAACTGGCCTTCTCCTGCTGGGTCAAAAGGGCAACCAACTGCTTTTCACGCTCACTGAGACTAGCTTCCTCCAGCAAAATCCACTGCTGAGAAGCTAAAGGGAGAGTGAGATAGCCTTCTTTCTCTACTGGTTGGTCTGAAATCTGAGCCTCGGGAAACCAGTCTTGTAGTTCTTTTACAAGCATTTCTACTCCTCTACTTTTTGGATGCACCACGAAATCAAGCTCTCAAGCCGTTCCAGATTTTCAGTCATATGAAGATAGCCCATGACTGCTTCAAAACCCGTGGACATACGGTAAGTCACCACATCGGCATTTTTGGCCTTTGTGTGGCTATTAGTATTGCGACCACGTTTGTAGATTTCTTCTTCTTTTTCCGTTAAGACTTGCTCCTCCAACATGAGGGAAATCAGGCGTGCCTGAGCTTTGGCTGACACATACTTGGTCGCTTCTTGATGGAGTTTATTGGGCTTGGTCATACCTTTGAGGATGAGGTGGCGGCGAATATACATAGAATAAACCGCATCTCCTTCAAAGGCTAGCGCAATCCCGTTAATGAGATTGACATCAATCACGAGTCCACCTCACTCCATCTTTTGTATCCAGTAGTTTAATGCCTTGAGCAGCCAGTTGATCACGAATCTGGTCAGCTGTCGCAAAGTCACGATTGGCACGCGCTTCTTGTCGTTTTTGGATCAAGGTTTCGATCTCTGCATCCAAAACTTCCTCAACAAAGACAATTCCGAAGATTTCTAACATAGCCGCAAGAGCTTCCTTGACACTTGCATCATAGTTGCCTGAATTGATCCATTTGGCCATTTCAAAGACGACTGTGATACCATTGGCAGCGTTGAAATCCTCATCCATAGCTGCAACAAACTTATCTTTAAAAGCCTGTAACTCTTGGGCATCTACAGTCCCAGAAAATGGTTGTTCGTAAGTGTTCTTTAGATACTTGAGATTAGTCTCTGCATCACGCACTGCCTTTTCCGTAAAGTTGATAGGCTTACGGTAATGTTGTGTCGCAAAGAAGAAACGAAGCACTTGGCCATCAAGAGTTTTGAGGGCATCGTGCACTGTGATAAAGTTACCCAAGGACTTGGACATCTTGACATTATCGATATTGACAAAGCCATTGTGCATCCAGTAGTTGGCAAAGGTCTTGCCTGTTTTGGCTTCTGACTGGGCAATTTCATTGGTATGATGAGGAAACTCTAGGTCAGCTCCACCACCATGAATATCAATGGTATCACCTAAAATCTCTGTCGACATAACTGAACACTCGATGTGCCAGCCCGGACGACCAGGTCCCCAAGGACTGTCCCAAGAAATCTCGCCTGGTTTGGCAGATTTCCATAGGGCAAAGTCTACAGGGTTTTCCTTACGAGCCGTTTCTTCATCGGTACGACCTGAAGCACCTAGTTCCAAATCTTCCAAGGTTTTATTGGCCAACTTGGCATAGTTGTGAGATTTTTCTACACGGAAGTAGACATCCCCTTGACTCTCGTAGGCAAAGCCTTTTTCAATCAAGTCTTCCACGAAACGGATAATATCCGCCATAAACTCCACTACACGAGGATGGCGAGTCGCAGGCTTGACGCCCAAAGCCGTCACATCCTCACGAAAGGCAGCGATGTACTTATCCGCAACCTCCTGAGGCGTGATACCTTCTTCCTTGGCACGGTTGATAATCTTATCATCCACATCCGTAAAATTGGAAATATAGGCAACCTCGTATCCACGATACTCAAAATAGCGACGAATGGTATCAAAAGCTACCGTCGAACGGGCATTGCCCACGTGAATATAGTTGTACACGGTTGGCCCACAGACATACATCTTAACCTTACCGTCTTCGATTGGGACAAATTCTCGCAAATCACGAGACATGGTGTCATAGATTTTAATCATAAATCATAGTCAGGAAAGCTGAAATCCAAGAACAATTAGTTTCATCACTAAGAGTTCAATTGAATTTCAGTCCGAATATCTCTACACTTCGGAATCCCTTGCTCCTTTCTCATTCAGATAAACCACCTGGGTCTGTTTGACAAAGCCAATTTTTTCATACAAGCGCTTGGCACCTACATTGCTGTCCTCTACTGCAATCTGAAATTCCTTATCATTTTGCTCAATCAGTTGGTTGACAAGGGATTTTGCCAAGTAGCTTCCATAGCCTTTCCCACGTTCAGGTTCCGATATTGCTAAACCGTAGAAGTAATTCGTATTAGTCGATAAATCTACCGTACAAGTTCCAATAACCTGACCGTCTTTTAACAAAATATATAAGCGACTTTCTGGATCCTTCAGAGCTTCAGCGACATATCTATCCACAATCTCTCTAGACTCATGTTCCTCTGAGAATACCTGAAATTTTAACTGACTAATTTGATCCTGATACGAACTATCTGCTAACAAAACTTCAAGATTGGAAACAGTTGCTAACGGATAAGGTTTTCTATCCTTACCTAACCAAGTTTCTGTATCCTCGTCCTCGACCAATCCCCAGTTGCTAACAAAATCAGGATGGCGGTCTAGAAAAACACGCTCTGTCTGAAAAGTCACTGAATGAATCGGAAAAGAAGCTGTTTCTTTTTCAAAACTAGTAACCAATACACGCGCAATTCCCTGACGGCGATGATCTGGATGAACCAGTATCGTCACTTCCACATCTTGGTCATCTGCATAGACAGTTAAGAGACCAACAAGTTCGCCTTTTTCATAATAAAGGAAAAAGGCGGGCATGTTTAGGTCAAAATTAAGCATGTTAGAGAGGTAGGGATCACGATAGGTACCGTCATAGTTTTGGCAACAGTTAATTAGTTTTTTCGCCTCAGATAACTCCTCTTGGCTTAACTTGTTTCTTGCTTGAATCATATAGGTATCCTCTACAAACCTGACGATCTGTGACTGGCTTCTTTAGCCTGTTCGAGTTTATTGACATAGTACTCTCGTTTTTCTTCGACTTCATGAATGACAGGCTCATCCTTCTTTCCATGAACACGAACAATCTTGGCCGGAATACCGACAACTGTCACATCACTAGGTACATCTGCCACGACAACTGCTGCTGCACCAACCTTGGCATTTTCACCGATTTCCACAGGTCCGATAACTTGGGCATGGGCTGATATGAGAGCGCCCTGACGAACGGTCGGATGGCGTTTGCCACAGTCTTTCCCTGTTCCCCCAAGAGTCACCCCATGATAAAGGAGAACACCCTTTTCAACAATCGCTGTCTCTCCAATCACCAACCCTGAACCATGGTCGATAAAAACACCTGAATCAATCTGGGCACCCGGATGAATCTCAATCTGCGTCCAAAAGCGCCAAAACTGACTGTGCATACGAGCCAGGAGTTTGAAGCCATGCTTCCAGAGAAAATGGGAGATACGGTGGGCCGCCAAGGCCTTGACACCTGGATAAGTCAGCAAAACCTCCAAAGTGGTGCGGGCCGCTGGATCATTTTCTTTTACGATATCAATGGTTTCGCGCCACCATCCCATACATTTCTCCTTTTCTTATTCTGAATCTTTTGGTGTTTCTGTAAATTCTTTCTTAGGTTTTTGGTCCTTGTGATGACGTGGGCGGTGAGGACGCTCAGACTTCTCGCCTTTTTCCTCATGCTCAGGTTTTGGTGGACGAGGAAGAAGAGCCTTCATAGAAGCATCGATACGACCTTTTTCATCAATCTTAATCACCTTAACATCAACTTCATCACCGATTTCTACCAAGTCTTCTACACGGTTAGTTCGCGTCCAAGCCATTTCAGAGATATGAACAAGGGCATCTGTCTTGTCAAAGAGGTTGACAAAGGCACCAAATTTCTCAATACGAACGACTTTAGCACGGTAAACTTCATCCACTTTAGCTTCACGAACCAAACCTGCAATGATTTCTTTAGCACGGTTGATGGCATCTTGATCGCTAGAGTAGATAGAGACGTTACCTTCTTCGTCGATGTCAATCTTAACACCTGTTTCAGCGATAATCTTGTCGATGGTTTCTCCACCCTTACCGATGACAATCTTAATCTTGTCCACATCAATCTTAATGGTATCAATTTTCGGAGCAGTTGGAGCCAATTCTGGACGAACTTCTGGAATGGTTGTTTCAATCACATCAAGGATTTCAAAACGGGCTTTCTTGGCTTGGGCAAGAGCCTCAGTCAAGATTTCTGCAGTAATCCCTTGAATCTTGATATCCATTTGAAGGGCTGTAATCCCTTCACGAGTACCCGCAACCTTAAAGTCCATGTCTCCAAAGTGGTCTTCCAAACCTTGGATATCAGTCAAGACTGTGTAGTTATTTCCATCTGAGATGAGTCCCATGGCAATCCCTGCTACTGGCGCCTTGATTGGCACACCACCAGCCATAAGGGCAAGAGTTCCCGCACAGATAGAGGCTTGAGAAGAAGAACCATTTGATTCCAAGACCTCAGCCACCAAGCGGATAGCATATGGGAATTCTTCCAAACTTGGCAAGACTTGAGCAAGGGCACGTTCACCAAGAGCACCGTGACCGATTTCACGACGACCTGGTGCACCATAACGACCAGTTTCCCCTACAGAGTATTGTGGGAAGTTATAGTGGTGCATAAAGCGTTTCTTGTACTCTGGATCCAAACCATCGATGATTTGAGTTTCCCCCATCGGAGCCAAGGTCAAGACTGAAAGAGCCTGAGTTTGTCCACGAGTGAAGAGGCCTGAACCGTGAACACGAGGAAGGAAGTCAACAACCGCATCCAAAGGACGGATTTCATCGACCTTACGACCATCAGGACGTACCTTATCTTCTGTGATCAAGCGGCGCACTTCAGCATGTTCCATTTGTTCCAGGATTTCAGCCACATCACGCATGATACGGTCAAATTCTTCGTAGTCTGCATATTTTTCTTCGTAAACGGCAGTAACTTGGTCCTTAACTGCTTGAGTTGCAGCTTCACGAGCCAATTTCTCTTCTACTTGAACCGCTTTTTGGAGGTCGCTGTTGTAGGCTGCAATGATTTCAGCCTGCAATTCAGCGTCCACATGAAGCAATTCCACTTCTGCTTTTTCCTTACCGACTGCTGCAACGATTTCTTCTTGGAAGGCAATCAATTCTTTGACTGCTTCGTGCCCTTTGAGAAGGGCTTCCAACATGATTTCTTCTGACAATTCTTTGGCACCAGACTCAACCATATTGATAGCGTGCTTGGTACCAGCTACTGTCAATTCAAGGAGAGATCGCTCTGCTTGTTCTTGGCTAGGGTTGATAATGATTTGGCCATCTACATATCCCACTTGTACCCCAGCGATTGGGCCGTCAAATGGAATATCTGAGATAGATAGTGCTAAGGATGAACCAAACATAGCAGCCATCGGTGCAGAGGCATTTTCATCATAAGAAAGCACGGTGTTGATGACTTGCACTTCGTTACGGAAACCTTCCGCAAACATAGGACGGATTGGACGGTCAATCAAACGCGCTGTCAAGGTCGCATCCGTTGAAGGACGTCCTTCACGTTTCATAAAGCCACCAGGAAACTTCCCAGCCGCATACATTTTTTCTTCATAGTTGACTTGAAGTGGGAAGAAATCCCCAGTTGCCATTTTCTTAGACATAACGGCCGCAGTCAAGACAGTTGACTCACCGTAACGCACGACAACAGAGCCATTTGCTTGCTTAGCAACCTGACCAGTCTCTACGATTAACTCACGACCCGCAAAAGTCGTTTGAAACACTTGTTTTGTCATTTTAATCCCCTTTGGATTGATGAAATTATACGCCTTGCCTACAAAAATCAAGATACTAAGCCGTCAAGCAACTCAAAGGAAAATAGGAAATCTAAAGACGGAGCGACCGCTCCTAGGCAGATTTATCTTTTTCCACAGAGTTGTAGGCGTGTTCAATTCTCAAGATACAAATCATTAGAAAGGTTTGATACTAAAGTATCTAAACCTTTCACGCTAATCGCTATCAGGCGATTAGCTAAATGCTTTACTAACTCTCTCGTCAAATAATATCGATTTGACTCGTTCGTGTCGCTCTTTCCTACCGTTAGTCATCAGAAAGGTTTGATACTAAAGTATCTATATCTTTCACGCTAATCGCTATCAGGCAATTAGCTAAATACTTTACTAACTCTCTCGTCAAATAACATCGATTTGACTCGCTCGTGTCGCTAAACCTTACAGTTTAAATACATTGTATTTTTTAATACCCTCATCTTTGTATCAAGTACGTACAGAGTCTATTTTATCATATTTTTCTTAAAAAGTGCGGTCTTTACCATTAAAAAGGAACCATTCCCCTCAGCTGAGAAGAATGGTTTGCTTTTTATTATCCTAGAGACTGATGTTTAAACAAGGCATGGGTTGCTTGGTGGATGTATTTTGCTGTATCTGCATTGTTCATGGTGTAAAGATGCACACCAGCAACATCCTGAGTTACCAAGTCCACGATTTGGTCCACTGCATAGGCAAGTCCTGCTGCTCTGAGCGACTCAGGGTCATGCTCATACTTGTCTAAGATGGCTTTAAATTTGCGTGGAAGATGGATATTCTCACAAGTCTTCAAGAGGCGGAGAGCCTGATTTCGATTCAGAATTGGCATAATCCCTGCATGAATGGGAACATCAATTCCAGCCAAGATGCACTTATCTTGGAAATCATAGAAGCGCTCATTGTCAAAGAAAAGTTGAGTTACAAGACTCGAACAGCCTGCATCTACTTTCTTCTTGAGATTTTGGATATCTGAAATCTGATTTGGTGAATCTGGATGCCCTTCTGGATAACAAGCACCAACAATATCAAAGTGAGGGGCTTGCTCCTTGATGAACTCAATCAAGTCGGTTGCGTAACGGAAATCCTTTTGTGGTTCCACATCTGGAATGATATCCCCACGAAGAGCCAAGATTTTCTGTACCCCAACCTTGTCCAGGTCGGCAATGGTTTCAGCAACCTTGTCCTTGGTCAAATAGATGGCTGGCAAGTGAGCAATAGTCGGAATCGCCAAGTCATTTTGGATAAAGTCAGCCAAACGAACCGTCGTTTCCTTGATATTAAATTTATTATTGCTGGCAGTCACACTGATAAAGTGAGGAGTCAACTCCTGCATATCTCGAAGAGCAGAAATAATGTTATCATTACCCACGGCTGGGTTTGGAGGGAACACTTCAAATGAGAGTGACGGTGTTTGGCGTGACATAGTCATTATCCTTTTCTAGTTGATTTTTTCGTTAGCTGGACTCTTAGAATCCGAGTGAAACAGGGAGATTGACCAAACAGTGCTTCTAGAGAAATCTTGTCTTACAATTTCTCACGCGCAGCTTTAGCTGCTTCAACAAGGCGGATCAGGCTTTCTTTAGTTTCTGGAATACCACGTGTTTTCAAACCACAGTCTGGGTTGATCCAAACTTTCTTGCTTGGCACTTTAGCAAGGATGGCTTCGATTGTGTTGTCGATTTCGCCTTCATTTGGCACACGAGGTGAGTGGATATCGTAAACCCCAGGTCCTACTTCTGTTTGGAAGTTTTTCGCTTTGAGTTCGTCCAAGATTTCAAGGTTTGAACGACTAGCCTCAAATGAGATAACGTCCGCATCCAAGTTATCGATAGCTGGGATGATATCTGTAAATTCTGAGTAACACATGTGAGTGTGGATTTGTGTATCTGGCGCTACTGTTGAGTGTACCAAGCGGAAGGCAGGAATTGCCCAGTCAAGGTAGTCTTCGTACCAGTCGCTACGACGGAGTGGCAATTTTTCACGAAGAGCAGCTTCGTCGATTTGGATGATTTTCACACCAGCAGCTTCAAGGTCAAGCACTTCATCCTTGATAGCAAGGGCGATTTGAAGAGTTGAATCCTTGATAGAGATGTCTTCACGTGGGAATGACCAGTTGAGGATGGTAACAGGTCCAGTCAACATACCTTTAACAGGTTTGTTTGTACGGCTTTGTGCATAGCTAGACCATTTAACAGTGATAGGGTTAAGACGAGTGACATCACCCCAGATGATTGGTGGTTTCACCCCACGCATACCGTATGATTGTACCCAACCATTTTTAGAGAAGAGGTAACCTGACAAGTTTTGACCGAAGTACTCAACCATGTCGTTACGCTCAAATTCACCGTGAACAAGGACATCAAAGTCGATATCTTCTTGCCACTTGATCCATTCGTCAATTGTTTCAGCAAGGAAAGCGTCGTACTCTTCTTGAGACAATTCACCTTTACGGTAAGCCAAACGTTTGGCACGAACTTCTTTTGTTTGAGGGAATGAACCGATAGTTGTTGTTGGAAGAGCTGGAAGTTTGAATGCTTCTTCTTGGATAGCTTCACGTTCTGCAAAGGCTGGCAAACGAGTGTAGTCTGCGTCTGTCAAACCAGCGATACGCGCACGAAGTTCTGCATTAACACCAACACGTTCAGTCGCAAAGAGTTCTTTGTTAGCTGCAAGAGCTTCTGCACCTTGACCATTGCGGATAGCATCCAAATCACGGATTTCATCCAATTTTTCAACTGCGAAAGCAAAGTGGTTCAAGATAGCTGGTTCAAATTCTTCATTAGCAGTTGTAAATGGCACATGAAGAAGTGAGCATGAGCTAGTCAAAACAATGTTTTCAGCTGGGATTTGCTCAAGAACAGCCAAGCTCTTTTCGTAGTTGTTACGCCAGATATTTTTACCATTGACAATACCTGCGTAGAGAGTCTTGTCAGCTGGGAAACCACCTTTGACCAATTCAAGAGTTTTCTTACCTTCAACAAAGTCAAGACCGATAGCATCTACTGGCAAGTTTACAAGATCAGCGTAAACGTCACGAACGTCACCAAAGTAAGTTTGAAGCAAGACTTCAAGACCTTTTTTATCAGCCAAAAGTTTGTTGTAGAGGTTCAAGAAGAGGGCTTTTTCTTCAGCTGTCAAGTCTTTAACAAGAGCAGCTTCGTCGAGTTGAATGCGAGTCGCACCAAGTTCAGCCAATTTAGCAAAAACTTCTTGGTAAGCAGCTACTAAGCTGTCTACGAAGTCTTCTGCTTTCACACCTTCTTCAAAGTCTGACAATTGAAGGAAAGTGAATGGACCTACAAGGACTGGGCGAGTGTTCAATCCTAGCTCTTTAGCTTCTTGGAATTCATCAAAAATCTTGTGACCTGCAAGTTTAACTTGAGTGTCTTTTTCAAATTTAGGAACGATGTAGTGGTAGTTGGTGTTGAACCATTTCTTCATTGGAAGGGCGCGAACATCCCCTTTTTCTCCTTGGTAACCACGACCCAAAGCAAAGTAGCGCTCAAGGTCAGACAAGTCCAAGTTTTGAACTGAAGCAGGTACTACGTTGAAAAGGAAAGCTGCATCTAGGAAGTTGTCATAGTGAGAAAAGTCATTTGAGGGAATTTCAGTGATGCCTTTTTCTTTGACAATGTTCCAGTGTTTAGCGCGCAATTCTTTTGCTGCCGCCAAAAGTTCTTCTTCTGAGATTTCTTTTCTAAAGTATTTTTCAGTTGTAAATTTTAATTCGCGGAATTCGCCCAAACGAGGGAAACCGATAATTGTAGTTGACATGATGTGTCCTCCAAAATTTGTTGTTGAAACTATCTTAACAGAAAAGAAATCATCTGTATAATTGTAAAAAATTAGGCTTTGATATAGTTTGAAACTATACCTTTATTTTGAACAAAAGAAAAAGATTTGAGACACATGCCTCAAATCCTTTGTATAGCTTGTTTTATAGCTGTATCCCAGTTAGAATACTCAAACGCGTTATTAGTAATTCTTATAAGTGACTATGGCTTGTTATTAGAAAAGACTATAGGTCTATCCCCTTCTCTCGGAGATTTGCCAGACACTCCTCATAGTAGGTAGCATCATGCTCACTATAGATAGGACTTTTCAGCTTTTCCTCTGCTAAATCTTCATAGAGAAGGCAAGTCTTGCCACGGTAGTTCTTGTCCAGCCACTCTGGACTGACATTGTAGCCACGGCTAGCCATCTCCTCCATGATCAAGCGATGATAGGCATAGAGACGATAGGGCGAGTGGGTAAAGACATAGTCCACCGTCGCATGCTTTCTGCCCCAGCCATTGCCACGCAGGGCGCAACACTCTCGATGTTGCCCCAAAAGCTGCGGACGGGGAAGTTGTGAAATCAAAGCCTCATGCCAAAGTCTCATGGGAGTCTCCTTTCAGTAAGGTAGAATGTTACAAATAAGTATTTGGATAGCTTGCCAGCAGGCCTCTGGTTTTAGCAACCACATCTTCCTTAAAAGCCTGACCAAAGCGATACTGAGCCAGCAAGAGCATGTAGTCTTTTCTCTCAGCTTCTGTCGCTTTCTTTTTGAAATATCCCCAAATATGCTGAAAGGCATTGCAAACCTGACCCCTGTGTTCTGGGATTTGACAGGCACGGTCAATCATCTCTTGAACCTGACTCACTTCCACCACTTCTTGCTTGAGATATTGACGAATATCATTGTAAATATTGCTAGAATGACTCAAAACGAGGTATTTGTTTCTAGCCCATAGTTGTTGGCAAAGGACACGTTGGTTGTTATTATTCATATTTGAGATTATACCGTGTTTACTCTATGATCTCCGCAATTTTTACATCGTAGACATGTTGAAGATTGAGCCAAGTTATCATCGAAATATTAGTGACCTTTGCTAACTTCCGAGCAATATCATTACTAATCGATTCCTCACCATTCACTAATTTACCGAGCTTCATTTCAGAAATTCCTAAACGCTCTGCAAATTCCTTTTGCGTTACGTTATAATCTTCAATCAACTCTTCAACATACTGACCTGGATGAAAAGCAATCAGGTCTTTGTATTCATTAATTTTATTAGTCATAGTGATTGCTGACCTCCTCTATTCTATTGAACTTATTGGACTACAAACTCTTTGTCGGAATTTTATTTATCACTCTGAATCTTGTCAAACAATAACGCTAAATTAGAATACCCATTCGTCATTTCATTTTGTTTTATAAATTGCCATGATTGTTCGTAATCGTCTGCCGGGCATCTGCTTTGGAAAAATGCTAAAATCTCTTCTACTCCTGCATCGCCTTTTTCTTCATACTGGTCAATCAAATCATCAGCAGCACCTATTTTTTCATGATTTGGTAATATCTTGCCAAATAAAACATGCTCCAAATTAACAGAATTATAATACACAAAAGTTTGAACTAACTTCCGCTTAACCAACAAGGAAGTCCCATCTTTAATCAACTGATTGACATGCCTTGCCTTTCTCTGTCTCGTTTCAATAATATCCTTTTTCTTCTTCGTCGTTGAAAAGAGTAGCCTCCGAGTTTGTAAATCATATTGAAATGAATCTGTCCCTTCCATAGAATCATCTACAACTAAAGAAGTTGGATTCATAAACATGCCATCCGTATCTGTTACAAAGGCAACAAACAGTAAATCACTTACTTCCCATTTTTCTGTAGCAAGAACCTCGCAAATTCTATCACTTGCAATTTTCGTTCCAGATGAGGCAGAATATCTCCTATCTGAAAAGACATCTCCATACATCACCTTTAGTGTGATATGCATATTCTCCAATCGTTCCACTAATGAATCTGTTACAAATCCTACAACAGTCTCATCGGATTCTCCCTCTACAAATACTAGAATAACCTTTCTACTTTTATTCGCCAAGCTTGATCCCTGCCTTTCTCAAAGCTCGTTTAATTTTACTATTAGAAACTCCTTGATACAATTCTTCTTCGTGTCCACCCAGCTGAATTCCTCTCAAGTAAATATCTCTTAAGTTATTGCTTGGCTTAATGCCAGTTAGACGGATATAACGATTTGTCGGACAAGCTGTTGAGAACACAACCTTGTAGGAAGGAAGTTTTTCTAGTACACGTAAATTATGAGAAGTAAAAATGAGTTGTCCTTTGGCACTTTCAGAAAAAATTTCAATCAACTCGCCTAGTAAATATTCAAATACACCTGCATCCAATTCATCAATGACAGCGATAATATTCTCTTTATTATATACTTCCACCAAAAATCCAAGCATACTAATAATTTTACGAATCCCTTCAGATTCATGTTTTAGAGAGAATCTTTTACCTGCACGATTCGAAATAAAACTAACATTTCTTATTTTTTGTCCATCACTTCGAATCTCTATCTCACCTGCTTCCATTTCAAGTTTCAAGTCAGGGATAATAATGGGAACAATTTCATTCAAATAGTTAATCGTGCTCTCATAAACACTATAAATTTCTTCATTTATAGAAATTCCTCCACTTTGAAGAAACATAGGGATAATCCCCTGATAACTCACATGAGAGTCACGATTCTGATAGTTAATTGTGATAGGAGTAACCCCACTACTATTTAAACTAGATAACTCTTGAGTAAAGATCCTCAAATTTTGATAAAAGTCTTGAATGACATTATAAATTTCAACAAGCGTCGATAAATCTTGCTTACTTGAAGTATAAATAAATCCTACTAATTCTTTTGAGAAAATAAAGGAACGATTATCATCAATAATTGTCTTTGTTAAAACACTAACCGCGTCCTTTCCCATAATACTTCTTTGAGATTTTAAATAGCCCGTATGTCGCGGTTGCTCTGTATCAAAATTACTTCCCTCATATTCGTATCTCAGTAAATAGCGGTATCTGGACCCAGCTTCTAGAGGTTTATAAGCAAGTTCTTCTTTTACAACCATTACATCTTGCATGCCTGTAGGTTCACTTGCAGCAAACTCGACTTTATATCGAATGATATAGGTTTCTGGGACTTCTAATTCTAAAGTAATCGCATTTTCCCCTACTTGGTCTATGGCATTAAAAATCCCCTTTGTATGTTGTGGAATAGACTCACCTCTCATCAAGGCAGATAGAACTTCAAATACATCTACAACAGCTGTTTTTCCTGAACCATTCTGACCATAAATTCCCGTTACATTGATAAAGTCAGATTTATTTTGAAAATCAATCACTCCATACTGCACGTTCTTTATATTCTCTATAATGAGACTCCTTAATTTTATCATGGTTTTGGACTCCTTAGTTTTTCTCATCCCTATTATATCAAAAAAAGTCATTTTACATGACTTTTTTTGATTTATTTTCTAATTTTTTTATCTATTATTTGAAAACCAATTCTATTTCCTACTCAACATTCACATATCTATTAAGCAATGAGGATGCAAAACTGTAGTGTTCAAATACTCTACAATTGATATACAAATCCGACTCCCCATCACCCTTTAAATTTTTCCAAAAACTTTTTAAGCTCGTCATCGGCTTCTGGTGTAGTTCCGTGGAGTTGGTTCAGCATTTCAAGTAGAGAAGCTGTTTGCTTTTCAATCTTATCATTGGTCTTGTTAATCTTGCTGACGATATCTGTCAGTGGCTCGACTTCTTCTTCCTCAAAGGTATCTACATAGCGAGGGATATTGAGGTTATAGTCATTTTCGATGATTTCTTCATAGCTTGCTAGATGGGCAAACTTGTCAATCTCCTCACGAGCCTTGTAGGCTTCCAAAATCTTCTCGATATGAGCATCCGTCATGATATTCTGGTTTTTCCCCTTATCAAACTCCTTAGAGGCATCGATAAAGTAAACATCACGATTGGTACGGTTCTTTTTGAGAATGATAACCGTGGTCGGAATGCTGGTATTAAAAAAGATATTAGCAGGTAGACCGATAACCGTATCAATGGCTCCTTCTTCTAACAAGGCCTTACGAATGGTTCCTTCCGCATTTCCACGGAAAAGAACCCCGTGAGGAAGGACGATAGCCATAACTCCATTATCCTGCTTGAGATGGTAGTAACCATGCAAAAGAAAGGCAAAATCAGCCTTGGACTGGGGCGCTAGTTTCCCAAAAGGAGAGAAACGAGGATCATTCAGGAAGCCAGAGCTTGCAGACCACTTGGCAGAGTATGGAGGGTTCATGAGAACACCATCAAAGTTGGTCGGCTCTTGAGTCGGCCAGTCTTCATCCAGTGTATCAGCATTGTGGAGAAATTGATTCTCAACTGGAACCCCGTGTAGAATCATGTTCATCCGAGCCAAGTTATAGGTCGAAGTATTGAGTTCCTGACCAAAGTAGATCACTGTCTGTGGTTTGTGAGAGTATTTCTTGGCATTGAGCAAGAGAGAGCCAGAACCCATAGTCGCATCATAGATGGTAAAACCTAGCTGATCCTCACGACCCAAAAAGGCAATCTGAGTCATAAGTTTGGCAACAGGCTGAGGTGTATAGAACTCACCAGCCTTCTTACCCGAGTCAGTCGCAAACTGACCAATCAGATACTCATAGGCATCTCCCAGCATATCACCAGCATGACCAGCAACATCTAGCACAGCCAACTCCTTCATGACCGCCGCCACCGTTTGGTTTTGCTTTTGCGGAGTCGCCCCTAGCTTTTTAGAATAGAGGTCAATATCTTCAAAGAGATTTTCATAGAGTTCATCACTCTGCTCAATATCTCGAAAACCCTGAGCCAAATCTTCCAACTGGAAAGTCCCCTCATTGACACGTGCTACAAGAGCCGTAAAGGTCAACTCAGGCTTGATACTATAGTTGAGTTCGTCCTTCATGACTGCAAGAAGATCCTCGTGGGTGTCCGCATCCTCATAGTAGTTGCGATAGACCTCAAGGGCAGCCTCTAGACTCTCACTCCCCTCCTCCATAGTCTCCGCCACGAAAAAGAGCATCTTGTCTGACAGATACTTATAAAAGACCATACCCAAGAGATAGGACTTATAGTCGTTAGCATCCATCTTAGAGCGGAGAACATCCGCTGAGTTCCACAGGGCTTGATAGAGCGACTGGGACGTTTGTGTTGTTTCCATAATGTTTCTTTCTATCCTTAATCGTTTCAACAATACATAAAAATAGTTTAATTAGTTTTATCCAATACAATTGCTTTAAACTCTAAATAATCATATTTTGTAAATATATAATTCAATTGTGGTATATAATTATTCACTTTTACTATAGCGTTTAGCTCCATTTCTGTTAACGTATCTAATCTATAAGTTACAAATTCTCTTGTGTCTTCTATTATATTGTAACAGATATCGTAATAATCTCTTGAATAACTTTCGAAAAATGGTTGAAAAGACGTATTTACACAACGATTATACAAAGCTATCATCTCATTCAATGGTCCATCACAATATTTCAGAAAAGGTCGTATCATTCCACCTTTTTTAATCCCCATACCCTTATAGTATGTTTCTAATCTTTTAATGAATGGCAAATATTTCAAATAGTAATAATCTATTTCAAACTTTTGATTCTTAAGTTCTTCTTTTAAAATAGTTTTAAATTCTTTTTCAAGAGATTTTTTAAAATTCACTCTATCCCAAAATACAAATGCCAGAATTCCTAATATTACAGTCGCAACAAAACCTAGAGCAGCATAATAAGTATTAGTTAGTGAATTTACTGTATTTAATAATTCTTCATTACCCAAAATTAATCTCCTATATAAACATATCCTGCAAGAGTTTCTTTTTGAGTGTTTCTAACTGAGAAATTTTTTCTTGATGAGAGTTGATGATGTTATCAAGATTTGAAAAATAAGCTCCGATAGCTTGTTGCTCAGGTATAGATGGTACGGATATTGAAATATTCTCTAAGTATGTGTAATAAAGATTCGCTACACTTCCACCTTCAACTCGTTTGGCAAACTCTTTTTTCATTTTTGCATTAAAATAATATGCAATAAACAACGGATTGTTAGGTGTATTATATACGGAAATCATTTCACCAATTGCAATACCTTTCAGTGACAACCAACTACAATTTGCAAAATCTAATGGATTTTCACCAACTCGAGGTACTAATACCTCATTACCAGAACTCAATTTCAAATTTTCTTTAGGAATTGATGTGTACGAGTATATTTTATCTATTTTTGTGGAGAATTTTGTATACAACTCGCCATAACGTACACACGGTGTTGTTGCCTCATCAGTCACCGACCATTTCGGTGCACTTTTTCCATAATAGAAAGAGCCAAACTCTCCAATTGTTCCTTTCTCCCATTCATCTTCAAATCCATCCAAACGAATCTCAGGTACAGTCTGTCCAGCTTTGGGAAACATCTTTGAGAGCATGGTCGCCTTAAGAGATTGGTAGTTAATGAGATTATCCTTGTAACTCGCTAGAAGATCGTCGAGGGTGCGGAAGAGGGAGCCGATAGCGGATTGTTCGTCTATTGAGTCTGGAATACAAAATTCAAAGGAATCAATTTCTTTAGAAGATATATTTGGTTGTGCACCTGCCACTAATACACCGTTTAGTTGGTTAGTAAATGCTTTCGTCTGCAAAACAGAAGAGAGAAAATCATAGTCTACTTCCCCAGTATTTTGGAAATAACCTACTCGTTGATTTTGATAGTATTCTCCCTCAGAATCTAGCATCGCTATTTTCCCAGTAGTTGCTCCTGACATAGCCAATAGAATTGAACGCCCTCTAAGAACAAATTTTTCATCTGGAATTATCTTAGAATAATATTCAAACTCCCCTCCAACAGTTCCGTCAAATTTGATATTTGATATTCTAACAATTGGAATACCAGTATTTTGAAATTTTTCACTTTTGAAAGCAAAGCCTCCACGCAGGGGCGCAATATTTCTTAATTTTTCTTTGCTCCAAATACTGGCTAACTTCGCATTAATTATTTTAGGACTTTGTTTTTTCAACTCTTATTTCCTCTAATTCAGCTTTCTTATCACTAATTAATTTCATATAGTTAGGAAATTTTCTATCTTTTTCAATCATTTGAATTGCTGAAATTTTCCCAATAAATTTTTTTAATAATCTAGATAAATCATTTTCAGATAAAACATCATTTTTAATTATCATATATAAATCATAAGTATCTTTTTGTAGTTTTCTAGGTGCTTTTAATTCTCCATTAACAATAATACACCCAGTCACTTTTACATTATTTGTGCTACAAATTTTTGATTTACTCTTATTTATTTTTAATTTATAAGATTCAATTATTTTAATTATTCTATTCATACACCTTTTTGGTATAGGTTTTTTTGACGAAAATGTTAAATCATCATAATAAGCAGAAAAATGAAAGCCGTTAGTTTGAGCATATCTCAGCAACGCCTCATACATATTATAATAAGCAAAGTAGCTCAAAATTGGACTAGTTGGATATCCTTGTGGCAAAAAGCTTTTCCCATTTTTGGAAACAGTTGTCAAATCCGTTAAAATTTTTGCAATATCAGGAGACTGATTCATATCATATCTAAAAAAATTAAAAACTTTCTGGGCACTAGTGCTAGGAAAGAAATCTGAGATATCAACAATAATTGCAAAACTATTCTCACAGTGCATCTCAACATTTGTTACATAACTTCTACTAGGAATTCCACCATGTAGATAAGTAGGTACATCTATCCTCTGTAAGTATTTAACAATTAATTTTAGAGAGCGTTTATGCACTAATCCTGCATCATATAATTCTCTTGTCTTTCCATTTACTTCCCTAATAAATGATTTTCCAACGAAATTATTACTTATATCTGTTAATTTATATTTTTCAATTTTTAATAAATCGGATAACCATTTCTTATTAGAAACACCAAATAATATACTTCTTTTAAAATCCATTATATTCGTCCTACAAAAAAACTCTTATAGCAGTGTATAAGAGAAGATTTTTCATAAATAAGAGAAGAAACTAGATCTTTCACCGAGGTGAAGAAGGTAATAAGTTTATCTTTATTTTTAGATATAACAGCAACTAACCATATAATAAATCTTAATAATTGATTCATTAGCCACATCAAAGTTCTAAATCCTTCAATTACTGTAAAGATACTAAAAACCGGGTCATTAGATAACCTCTTAAATAAGTCGATAAAGATTTGAATCATACATTGATTCCTTTCTGTGTTTAGTACGGTTTCCCGCCTCTCGCTATAATACAGATGCAGTCTTTTTTAAGTCTATTAGTGTTTCTCTCTTGTTAATCTGACTGTTAAGTCAGTAAACTCTCGCTCAGTACGCTTTATTGAAATTCAAATCGTTCTTGTTATTCGTCGATTAAATTATTTCAAAATGCATGTAGAGACGAAAAGCTTTACCGCCACATAGGGCAAGTTCTTGCGAGATAAATCTGCTTAACTTTATCGTATATAAATGATATCATACTTACACATCAATTGTCAAGTATACCACGAAACCACAAAAATCCCCCTTAGAAATCCGCTTCTAAGGGGTTGTCTTTACCCTGCTGCTTGGGCTGGTTCGGCTGGTTTGGTCTTTTTATCTTTCTTGTTGCTAGTGATGAGACGGCGTTTGCTATCTCGGATACTATTGAGTTCCTTGAGGAGTTGAGTCAGGTGTTCCTTTTCAGGGTAGGCTTCTGCACTGGCTGCGGTATAGCGCATAAAGAGGTCGTAGCTAGTTGAAAGTTCGGTACGGAGTTGTCTGGTCTTGCCAACTTCCTTGGCAGACTTAGAAGCACGCGCCTTACTTTCCACTTGGTCATATTCCTCTTGAGCATTGATCACCGCTGTCAGCATAGGGGTTAGTCCTAGACTGGTAACTGCCTCATGATAAGGTGTTTCACTAAGTGTTTTGAGAAGACTCTTGATTTCTGTCGTTTCCACATCGTTGCTGTGCTTAGTGATGTCCTTGTACTTGGCAAAGACTGGTTTCAGAGTCTCATGAGCTTCTTTGAGCTTAACATCCTTAATCTTAGCAAATCCTCTATGAAGAGTAAAGAGACCGACCAAGGCACTATCTCGATTACGATCGACTTCTGTCAGATTGCTAGACTCTTTCGTCTCCACTGCTGCAAGTTGAGCTTGAAAATCATCGAGCTTGGTTTTGAAGGGTTCCAAATGTTTGGTATACATGCCCTCATCCTTGTTTGCCTTAGAAAAAGTTGCCAAACTTTGATGAGTATCCATCATCAAGCTCTCAAACTCACGGTTGGTAAAATTGCTGTAACTAAGCGGGCGAATAGCGTATGTTTTTGTCATGATGGTATCCTTTCTATTTAACGAATCATTTATTATCTTCTTTATCAAACCAAGACTGGATTAGTTCTGGAAGATAGACCTGTTTTTGATCTGTTTTTACAATGCTTCCTTGTCTGTCAGGTTGAATCAAAAGTCTATCCTTAAATACAAAGACTTGAAACAATGCACAGACCAACAATACAATTCCAATTACAGGAAGTGACCATAGTACACTCTCCTCATCATCTTTAACTTTCTTCATCAATTTTTCTCCTTTGAGTTGATACAACCATTCTAACAGTTCTCCAAACCATTTTACCCCCCATCCGCTCAACTGTCATTATTTCCATCTAAAATGTACTTTTCAGGACAAATCAGACAGTTCCAAATGAAAAAATCCCTATCTGACTGGAAACACATCCATCCATCAGATAGAGACTCTTACTATTTTTAGATTTTACCTTTTCGAGCCTTAGAATTCATCTAAACTTTAGGAAAGATGACTATTCGAAAGCTAGAATACCTCAAAACTTTCTCAGATAAGCCATTCGAAGCTTAGAATACTTGTAAATCTATGGAATTACAATCATTCGAGACTTAGGATACATATAAACTTTAGGGAGTAAACCTATTCTAAGTCTCGAAGAGCTATCTCCCAACTCTCAAAGGCTCAATGACTTCCTCTACTAGCTGGGTATAGGCTTCCTTGATTTGTTTTTTATAGAGGAGAGGATTGAGGGCATCCGCCACCTCTAGCTTATAGTCATGATAACGCTGGCTCTTGGTCAGCTGGCTTTCTCCTAGTTGTTTTTTAGCTCCCTTACGGTAGTGTTCGACATAGTAACGGAGTTCATCCTCCCCGACATACCAGCACTTGCTAAAGACTTGAATATGTTGCTGGATAACCGCCTCTATCATCTGATCCAAGATATTTGCGATAGACTGACCACGATAACTTGCTGGATGTTCTTGTACCTCTCTCCAAAGTTCAGTGATAATCTGTGCAAGATTTGGATTGGTCTTCTCAAGACTCTGAATATAGTTATCCACGGCTTCCCTATCTTGAGCGCTTAGGTTCTTTTCTTGACTTTGACCTTGTTCAATCAGGCTTTGGATCAAGGTCAAGATATAGGCATAGTTAATCTCGTCCACTTGGATAGACTCCAGTTCATAGTGGATATCAAGTGGTTCACCATCGTCATCATCCTCTACTCGGCTTTTTAATTCTGCAAGGACATTTCGATAAAGTCCCAGATACCTTTCCAACTTTTCTCCATCAAGTCCTGTCTGACTGTAAAGCTCTTCCTCATCATACTCTTTGTACACTCGGATAGAGGCTAGGTATTTATCAAAGGCTTGATAGGTTTTAGCTAGTTTCCTCAACTCAGGCGTAGAGACTTGCTCGATTTGGAGTCCTTCCTCAGGATCATCTGTGATGAGATTTTGGAAATCACTGCAACTCCGTAAAAAGTTCCTCTTTTCCTCTTCCCAACTCGGTGCTAGAACCTCGTTTTCACCACCATTTGAGTAGAGCTTGAGGGCATTATCTACTGCTTCCTTAAAGGCTAGAGGCTTTTGGAAGGTGATGATATGACCGTAGGTCTTACTGCTATCAAAAATACGGTTGGTTCGGCTAAAAGCCTGAATCAAGTCCTGCGGTTGCATAGGCTTGCGGTCAATAAAAAGAGTTGACAGACAAGGGGCATCAAATCCTGTTAAGAGACGATTGACCACGATAACCAAGTCCAACTGTTCATTGCGATAGAGGTATTTGTCCTGCTTTCGAGCTAGGCGGTTATTGACATCCGTATTAAAGCCACGAAGATCCGCCATGGTAAAATGGGTATCAAACTCTTGGTTGTAGTCCTCTAAGACTTGCTTCATGTGGTCTTGATTGGCTCTTGACTCTTCTTCATTCTCCGTAATAGAGTAGGTGATGGTCGCCTTTGGAAAGTCAGGAAGAACCTGCTTGACCCTTTCCGATACCTTGACTCTCGTCTCCCCAGCCTTGACCAGTTTGAGGAGGTCGTAGTAGGCTTGGGCTTGAGGGATGGATTTGACGGTCAGGATGGCATTGTAGGTCTTACCTACTCCTTTTTGGAAGCCTAGCTGTTGACGGGATTTATTGATAATGGCATCCAAGACTTCCAGCATATGCTCCTCATCCTCGTAGACAGTATCTGGTATGTCATTTTCAGACTTATCCGTGATGAGGGTATTGCGATAATCTACCTTAAAGCCTAAAACAGCACCATCATGGATGGCTTCCTTGACTGTATACTCATGGAGACGGTCACCGTATTGCTGTTGGGTGGTCTGAGCTAGGTCACCGACCTGCTGGCGTTTATTCTCCTTAAAGATAGGTGTGCCTGTAAAACCATACCAGAGAGACTGTGGAAAAAAGGCCTTAATGTCTTTTTGTGTTTGAGGTGTTACGGCACGGTGGCATTCATCCACGACAAAGGCCACTCGGAGGCCCCTGATTTTGTCCGCATCTCTTTGGTAAAGACCTTGCTCAAACTTACGCATCATAGTGGTGATTTTCTGGATAGTTGTTACCACCACACGCTTATCATTACTTCCTAGTCGCTTGACCAAATCATGGGTATTATCCGTCTCATCAATATCAATGACATCATTGGTCGCATAGGAGAGAAATGACGAAGTAGTCTGTTGGTCCAAGTCTCTGCGGTCAACGACAAAAATCGTCTTTTGGATGGATGGAATCTGGAGGAGATTCCGAGCTACCTTATAGGAGGTCAAGGTCTTACCTGAACCTGTCGTGTGCCAGACATATCCTGATGCTTGCTGGCGAGAAGCTTCTTGCACTGCTTCGATTGCATGGATCTGGTAGGGACGCAGAAGGATAAGAGCCTTCTTACTATCATCAAGAACAGAATACTGCATGACCATCTGATGAGCACGAGGTATGGAAAGGACTTCGTGGGCAAAGCTGGTCAAGCTCGTTATGGGTTGGTTGTCTTTATCCACCCACTTGGTTAGAAATTGCTTGTTGAGTTTATTTTCCCTAGCTGCAGCAATATAGCGTGTGTCTACTTTATTGGTCACAACAAACATCTGTAAGCTAGAGTAGATGCCACGGAACTTGCCTTCGCGGTCATACTTCTTGATTTGATGAAAGGCATCTAAAAAAGCAACTCGGGGACTTTTAAGCTCGATCTGAATCATTGGAAGACCATTGATCAAGAGGGTCACATCTAGCCTGCGGTCTTGATCCTGAGGATTTATCTTATCTCTCTCGACTTGGTTGACAACCTCATAACTAGACTTACCAGCTGCGATATTGTCTCGCCAAATGACAGATAAACGGATAGTCCCCAAACTAGCATCTTCTCTCTGAACCTCAACCTTGGCAATGCCATTTTCGCCGACCAACCACTTGGCCGCATCATAGTAGCTAACAAAGTTCAGTTGATTCTTTATCTGGCGTTTTTCCTGTTCTGTCAGGGGATGATCTGCCAATAGAGCCACATTGTTCTGGGCTAGCTTTTCAAAGAAGTTTTCCCATAATTGCTCTTCTGTTTTAAGGCCTTCTCTGTAAGTCCATTGACTTTCCCCAGTCACCAGTTGGTTGATTAGTTGTTTTTCTATCTCCAGTTCTGGTTTTACCTGCATCATACTCTCTCCTTTGCTACTTATCTGCTCCCTTTATTATAGCATGTTTAGGCTCAAAATCCATCACTCTTCCTATAGCAAAAACACTCATTCCCCCTTTCTCCTCCAAAATATGGTATAGTAGACATATACTATCTATGAGGAGTTTACATGTCACAGGATAAACAAATGAAAGCTGTTTCTCCCCTTCTGCAGCGAGTTATCAACATCTCATCGATTGTCGGTGGGGTTGGGAGTTTGATTTTCTGTATTTGGGCTTATCAGGCTGGGATTTTACAGTCTAAGGAAACCCTCTCTGCCTTTATCCAGCAGGCAGGTATCTGGGGGCCACCTCTCTTTATCTTTTTACAGATTTTACAGACGGTCGTCCCTATCATTCCTGGGGCCTTGACCTCGGTGGCTGGTGTCTTTATCTACGGACACATCATCGGTACGATCTACAACTATATCGGCATCGTGATTGGCTGTGCCATTATCTTTTATCTGGTGCGCCTCTATGGGGCTGCCTTTGTCCAGTCTGTCGTCAGCAAGCGCACCTATGACAAGTATATCGGTTGGTTGGATAAGGGCAATCGTTTTGACCGTTTCTTTATCTTTATGATGATTTGGCCCATTAGTCCAGCTGACTTTCTCTGTATGCTGGCTGCCCTGACCAAGATGAGCTTCAAGCGCTATATGACCATCATCATTCTGACCAAGCCCTTTACCCTCGTGGTTTATACCTACGGTCTGACCTATATTATTGACTTTTTCTGGCAAATGCTTTGACATGTAAAAAATCCGTTTGGTTTCCCAAGCGGATTTTGTGTTTTATTTTGAAACTTCTTTTGCAAGGACAAAGTTCCCAAGAGTAGCAGAACCATTTCCTGCTACTGCTGGCGTTACAATGTAATCACGCACATCTGGTACTGGTAGGTAACCATTGAGAAGAGATGTAAATTTCTCACGGACGCGATCCAGCATGTGTTGTTGAGCCATGACCCCTCCACCAAAGACAATCACGTCTGGGCGGAAAGTCACTGTCGCATTAACCGCAGCTTGAGCGATATAGTAGGCTTGAACATCCCAAACAGGGTTGTTGAGTTCAATATTTTCCCCACGAACACCTGTACGAGCTTCCAAACTTGGACCAGCTGCATAGCCTTCCAAACATCCCTTATGGAAAGGACAAACACCCTTAAACTCTTTTTCAATATCCATTGGGTGTCTAGCCACATAGTAATGGCCCATCTCAGGGTGACCTACACCACCGATAAACTCTCCACGTTGGATAACACCTGCACCGATACCTGTACCGATTGTGTAGTAAACCAAGTTTTCGATACGACCACCAGCATTGTTACGGGCAACCACTTCACCATAGGCAGAACTGTTTACGTCTGTAGTGAAGTACATTGGCACGTTTAGGGCGCGACGAAGGGCACCAAGCAAGTCCACATTTGCCCAGTTTGGTTTTGGAGTCGTTGTGATAAAGCCATAAGTTTTTGAGTTTTTATCAATATCAATCGGACCAAATGAACCAACTGCAAGACCAGCAAGGTTGTCGAATTTTGAGAAGAACTCAATAGTTTTATCGATTGTTTCGATTGGAGTTGTTGTTGGAAATTGTGTTTTCTCTACAACGTTAAAGTTTTCATCACCGACAGCACAGACAAACTTTGTACCGCCCGCTTCCAAGCTTCCATATAATTTTGTCATGATAAACCTCTTGTTTTTATTTTCTTTATTATAGCATATTTCGAAAGTCTAAATTTCTCTATTTTTTAGATTTTCCTCTGTAAATCTTACCATTCAAGCAAAAACGAACAAACATGTCATTTGTTCGTTTTCATTGTGAGAGGGAATATTGTACTCAATGAAAATCAAAGAGCAAACTAGGAAGCTAGCCGAAGGCTGTACTTGAGTACGGCAAGGCGAAGCTGACATGGTTTGAATTTGATTTTCGAAGAGTATTAGATTTTCACTTCGATCACAGCATCACCCTTAGCAACTGATCCAGAAGCAACTGGATTTACTGAAGCAAAGTCTGCAGTGTTTGTTACGATAACCATAGTAGTGTTATCAAGTCCTGCAGCAGCAATCTTAGCTGAGTCAAAGGTTCCAAGAACATCTCCAGCTTTAACCTTGTCACCTTGGGCAACTTTATGGTTGAATCCTTCACCGTTCATTGAAACAGTGTCGATACCAACGTGAATCAAGATTTCAGCTCCGCTTGCTGTTTTCAAACCATAAGCATGCCCTGTTGGGAAGACGATTGTCACTTCAGCATCAGCTGGTGCATAGACAACATCTTGGCTAGGTTTCACAGCGATTCCTTGTCCCATAGCTCCACTTGAGAAAACTGGGTCGTTCACATCAGCAAGAGCTACAACGTCACCAACGATTGGAGTTTGGATGACACCTTCGCTAGGAGCAACAATAGTACCAGTTACCGCTTCGTCAACCAAACGTTCAGTTGTAGTTTCTGAAGCTACTTCTGCTTCATCTTCATAACCAAACATGTAAGTAAGAGCAAAACCAAGTGCAAATGATACAGCTACCATAAGAAGGTATTGTACAAGTTGTCCGTTACCAATGTAAAGCATTGTACCTGGGATGATAGTGATACCATTACCAGTACCAGCAAGACCAAGGATAGATGCCAATCCACCACCGATAGCACCAGCGATCAATGAAAGGAAGAATGGTTTACGGAAACGCAAGTTAACCCCGAAGATAGCAGGCTCTGTAATACCAAGGAAGGCAGAAAGAGCAGCAGGGAAAGCAAGTGTTTTAAGTTTAGGATTTTTAGTTTTTACACCAACGGCTACTGTTGCAGCACCTTGAGCAGTCATGGCAGCTGTGATGATAGCGTTGAATGGGTTGACATGATCAGCAGCAAGCAATTGAACTTCAAGCAAGTTGAAGATGTGGTGAACACCTGATACGACGATAACTTGGTGAACTCCACCAATCAAGAAACCACCAAGACCAAATGGCAAGTTAAGGATAGCTTTTGTTCCAAGAAGGATGTAGTTTTCAACAACGTGGAAGACTGGTCCGATAACAAACAAACCAAGAATTGACATTACGAGAAGTGTTACGAATGGTGTTACCAAGAGGTCAAGAACGTCTGGCACAACTTTACGAACAGCTTTTTCAAATTTAGCTCCGACAACCCCGATAATGAAGGCTGGAAGAACAGATCCTTGCAAACCAACAACTGGGATAAATCCGAAGAAGTTCATAGCCGTTACTTCACCACCAGAAGCAACGGCCCAGGCATTTGGAAGTGAACCAGAAACCAGCATCATACCAAGAACGATACCAACAGCTGGGTTACCACCGAATACACGGAAGGTTGACCAAACAACCAAACCTGGCAAGATGATGAAGGCTGTGTCAGTCAAGATTTGAGTGTAAGTTGTCACATCTTCTGGAAGTGTCACCCCAAGAGCATTCAAGAGACCACGAACACCCATGAAGAGACCTGTCGCTACGATAACTGGAATGATTGGAACGAAGACGTCACCGAAAGTACGGATAGCACGTTGGAACCAGTTCCCTTGTTTCGCAGCTTCTGCTTTCATGTCATCTTTAGATGATGTTGGCAAACCAAGCGCAACAACTTCATCGTACATTTTGTTTACTGTACCAGTACCAAAGATGATTTGGTATTGACCTGAGTTAAAGAAAGCACCTTGAACTTTTTCCAAGTTCTCAATCACTTCTTTATTGATTTTTCCTTCATCTTTGACCATGACACGAAGACGAGTCGCACAGTGAGCTACACTGTTGACATTTTCACGTCCGCCCAAGGCATCGATGACTTTTTTTGCAATTTCCTGATTGTTCATTTGCAAAAATCTCCTTATATAAAATTTTGTTATTGTTTGAAAGCGATTTTATTCGCCCTACGACTATTATTTTATCATGTTTTAGAAATATGTCAAGCGTTTTGCAGAAAAATATTCTATCCACTTAGTAGGCACTCTCTAGATTGATTGTTTTTGACTGTTTTAGCAGGCATTTCTTAAAAAAATAAGTTTGGAATCTTGTTTAAAAAGGATTTTGCTTCACTTTTTTCAATTTTTTGTAGATAGATGATTGATTTTCTGGTTTTAATTTGTGACAAACGTTTGACATTTTTTTATCTTTTTTAACATAAAAGGCTTGCGTTTTTTATCGAAAACGGTTACTATTAGAAGTGATAAGATTTTTGGAGGAATGAATGAATGGAATGGACAACTGAGCGTCGTTACAGACTTTATCAAGATTGGACGCAAGAAGAAATTCAAAATATTAAGAAAAATATGGCACAATCTCCATGGCATACTCATTACCATGTTGAGCCAAAAACAGGACTTCTCAACGACCCAAATGGCTTTTCTTACTTTGATGGGAAGTGGATTGTTTTTTATCAAAACTTTCCTTTCGGTGCAGCCCACGGTTTGAAATCTTGGGTTCAATTGGAAAGCGATGATTTGATTCACTTCACAGAAACCGGAGTCAAAGTTTTGCCTGATACTCCATTAGATAGCCACGGTGCCTACTCTGGTTCTGCCATGCAGTTTGGCGATAACTTGTTCCTATTTTATACAGGAAATGTTCGTGATGAAAACTGGATCCGTCACCCATACCAGATCGGAGCTTTGATGGACAAGGATGGCAAGATTACAAAGATTGATAAGATCTTGATCGACCAGCCAGCAGACTCTACTGACCACTTCCGTGATCCGCAAATTTTTAACTTCAAGGGCCAATACTATGCTATCGTCGGTGGACAGGACTTGGAGAAAAAAGGCTTCGTCCGTCTCTACAAGGCTGTAGACAACGACTACACAAACTGGCAAGCAGTTGGCGACCTTGACTTTGCTAACGACCGCACTGCCTACATGATGGAATGTCCAAACCTGGTCTTTGTAGGCGAGCAACCTGTCCTTCTCTACTGCCCACAAGGATTGGATAAAGATGTTCTAGACTACGACAATATCTATCCAAATATGTATAAGATTGGGGCTTCCTTTGACCCTGAAAATGCCAAAATGGTAGATGTGTCTCAACTTCAAAACATGGACTATGGTTTCGAAGCCTATGCAACTCAAGCCTTCAACGCTCCTGATGGACGCGCTCTAGCTGTTAGCTGGCTTGGCTTGCCTGATGTTTCATATCCATCTGACCGTTTTGACCACCAAGGAACCTTCTCTTTGGTCAAAGAACTCACTATCAAAGACGGTAAACTCTACCAATACCCAGTCACAGCTATCAAGGACCTTCGTGCCTATGAAGAAGCCTTCTCAAATCGTGCTCAAACCAATAACACTTACGAACTTGAACTCAGCTTGGAAGCTAATAGCCAGAGCGAGATTGTCTTACTAGCTGATCAAGAAGGCAAGGGACTTTCCATCAACTTTGACCTTGTAAATGGTCAAGTGACAGTAGATCGTAGCCAGGCTGGAGAACAGTATGCCCAAGAATTTGGAACTACACGTTCTTGCCCTATCGACAATCAAGCTACTACTGCTACAATCTTCATCGATAACTCTGTCTTTGAAATTTTCATCAATAAAGGAGAAAAAGTATTTTCTGGTCGTGTCTTCCCACATGTGGACCAAAATGGTATCCTGATCAAATCTGGAAACCCAACTGGAACTTACTATGAATTAGATTATGGTCGCAAAACTAACTGATGTCGCCAAACTTGCAGGCGTCAGCCCTACTACCGTTTCTCGGGTTATCAATAAAAAAGGCTATTTATCAGAGAAAACCATTCAAAAGGTCAATGAAGCCATGCGAGAGTTGGGCTATAAACCCAACAACCTAGCTCGTAGTCTGCAAGGAAAATCGGCTAAGTTAATCGGTTTGATTTTCCCCAATATTTCCAATGTTTTCTATGCAGAATTGATTGATAAGTTGGAGCACCAACTCTTCAAAAATGGTTATAAGACCATCATCTGCAACAGTGAGCACGATTCTGAGAAGGAACGCGAATACATCGAAATGTTGGAAGCCAATCAGGTGGACGGCATCATTTCTGGTAGTCACAACTTGGGAATCGAAGACTATAATCGCGTGACAGCACCAATTATTTCCTTTGACCGAAACCTATCGCCAGACATCCCAGTCGTCTCCTCTGACAACTATGCTGGCGGGGTCCTTGCTGCCCAGACCTTGGTTAAGACAGGCGCCCAGTCTATCATCATGATTACAGGAAATGACAATTCTAATTCGCCCACTGGACTGCGCCACGCTGGTTTTGCATCCATACTCCCAAAAGCTCCTATTATCAATGTTTCCAGTGACTTTTCTCCTGTCAGAAAAGAAATGGAAATCAAGAATATCTTGACCCGACAAAAACCAGATGCCATTTTTGCTTCAGATGATTTGACTGCTATTCTAGTCATTAAAATTGCTCAAGAACTGGGAATCTCTGTCCCAGAAGATCTCAAAGTCATCGGCTATGATGGGACTTACTTTATCGAGAACTACTACCCTCATTTAACAACGATTAAGCAACCTATGCAAGAGATTGCTCAACTCACTGTTGACCTCCTATTACAAAAGATCGAAGGCAAGGAAGTCGCAACAACCGGTTACTTCTTACCAGTCACCCTATTACCAGGAAAAAGTATTTGATACTCAATGAGAATCTCTTCAAACCACGTCAGCGTCGCCTTACCGTAGATATATGTAACTGACTTCGTCAGTCTTATCTACAACCTCAAAGCAGTGCTTTGAGCAACTTGCGGCTAGCTTCCTAGTTTGCTCTTTGATTTTCATTGAGTATAAGCACAAAAAAACTCAGACCGATCCGTCTGAGTTTTTTTATGATCTTAAATTTTCTAGGTAGCGCTGGGCTGTCTCTAGGTTAAAGGTTTTATCTGCGATGAGGCGCTCGACTAGGGGAGCAACCTCGGATTCACTAGCACCTGCTAGGAGAGCCAAGGATTTGGCCTGCAATTTCATGTGGCCTTGCTGGATGCCTGTACTCACCAAGGCTTTCAGGGCCGCAAAGTTTTGGGCAAGCCCGATAGACACGATAAGCTGAGCTAATTCTTTGGCAGAAGGATTTCCCAGTAGCTCATGACTGAGAGCTACACGAGGGTTGAGGCCGATAGAGCCGCCTTTGGTCGCTACAGGCATAGGCAGCGTCACCTCACCGACCAATCCTTCTCTTTCAAGGTCCAGTGTCCATTGACTAAGACCTTGATAGTGTCCTTCTCTACTAGCAAAGGCATGGGCTCCTGCCTCAATAGCACGCCAGTCATTACCAGTTGCAATCAAAACGGCATCAATACCATTAAAAATCCCTTTATTGTGGGTAGCTGCTCGGTAAGAATCAGCCTGCGCAAACTGGCTGGCCAAGGCTATTTTCTCCGCAATTTCTCGTCCTTGGTCCCTTTGGGGACTCAAGTAGCGAAAGGCGATACGACAGCTTACAGTCACCAGAGAATCGGTCGCGTAGTTTGACAGAATCCCCATGAGACTCTGTCCCTGACTGAGTTCTTCTAAGACTGGTTTCAAGGCTTCCAGCATGGTGTTAAGCATATTGGCACCCATGGCTTCCTGGGTATCAACATGGAGATAAACTACCAGAAAATCTGTTTCGCCTTTGATCTGTTCTACATGCAAATCACGCGCCCCACCTCCACGTTTAACGATAGAAGGATAGGCTTGATTGGCAAGTTCCAAGAGCTCCGCCTTCTTGCTGGCAATTTTCTCTTGCGCTTGTTCAGGATCAGCAACCTGATAAAGGGCTACCTGCCCAATCATCTGACGCTCATGGACTTGTGCGGTAAAACCTCCTGCACGCTTGATGATTTTACTTGCATAGCTGGCCGCAGCAACCACAGACGGTTCTTCTGTCACATAGGGAACTGTGTATTCCTGACCGTTAACGAGAACCTCTGGGACCAGCGAATAAGGCAGAGAAAAAGTTCCCACCACATTCTCACTCAGCTGATCTGCCACAGTCACGCTAATCTGTTCATCCTGCTCCAAACTCTCTTGTCTCTCAGGACTAAGGAGCGCCTGAGCTTGTAACAGCTCGAGACGCTCTTGGTATGATTTTTTAGAAAATCCATTCCAACTTATCTTCATTATTTTTCAACCTTGCTATAACGGCGTTGGTGGTCCACAATTTCAACCAAGGCAAAATCTTGATTTTCATAGCCAGCAAACTGGGCAGAATTTGTTTCATCCAAGTCCACTTCCTCAAAGAAGACTTTTTCATAGTCTGCAACGGATAGGGCAGTTCGTTGGTTGAGCTTATTCAAACGATCTTTATCCAGATAAGCTTCATATCCTTCAACCAATTCACCACTGAAGAACTCAGCCACAGCACCACTTCCGTAACTATAAAGGGCGATTTTATCCCCAGCCTTTAAGCTATCTGTATTTTCCAAGAGAGACAAGAGTCCAAGGAAGAGGGAACCTGTATAGATATTCCCCACCTTTTGACTGTAGAGAATAGACTGGTCAAAATGCTTTTGCAAGAGGTCTTTTTTCTCTTGAGGCAGGTTCTTATCCATGATTTTTTTCAAGCCTTTTAGCGCCAATTTAGGATAAGGCAAGTGGAAACAAACAGCCGCGAAATCATCCAAAGTAAGCTGGTAGCGTTTTTGGTATTCAAGCCAAGTCGTTTTCAAACTATCCAAATATTGTTGGGTAGAATAGACACCATTTACATAAGGAGTTGTTGAGTAATTTGGACGCCAGAAATCCATGATGTCACGAGTCTGAGCTACATTGTCATTATTAAAGGCCATAATGCGTGGATTTTGTGTAATCAACATAGCCACACTGCCGGCACCCTGAGTTGGTTCTCCTGGAGTTTCAATACCATATTTAGCAATATCACTGGCAATGACCAAGACCTTGGACTCTGGAGAATTTTCCACATGCAATTTGGCATAATGAAGGGCAGCTGTCGCTCCATAGCAGGCTTCTTTAATCTCGAAACTACGAGCAAAGGGCTGGATTCCCAGCAAGCCATGCACAAAGACGGCCGCAGCCTTACTCTGGTCAATTCCTGACTCGGTAGCCACAATGACCATGTCAATTTCTGCTCTCTCTTGCTCAGTTAAAATAGAATCACTTGCACTGGCCGCCAAGGTCACGATATCCTCAGTTAGGGGCGCAATACTCAATTCCTTGAGCAAGAGTCCTTTGCTTAATTTTTCAGGGTCAATACCCCTCGCTTCTGCTAAGTCTTGTAATTTCAAGACATATTGACTGGTCGCAAAACCAATCTTATCAATACCGATTGTCATATTTACCTCTGTTTTATCATTCATTGTAAAAAATCGTTCTATACTATTTTATCACAAATGGCAGTAAAAGAGAGAAAAAAGACTTGATTCACCAAATCAAGTCTCTTGTTCGTCTAACGATTTTGCTGTTTTCGTAAGTAGGAATACAGTCTAAGAATCACTGTTCCGCTAGCCATGCCAATAGAGATTACCAGAGCCAACATGACAACTAAAGTTGCACTGGCAATGGCATGACTATAGTCTCCTGTCACAAAAAAGGCAGTTGTTCGGTAGGAGAGATAGCCCGGAACTAGGGGTGCCAAGATGGCCAAGATAAAGACCACAGCAGGTGTCTTATAAAGAATACTTAAAATCTGGCTGACACAAGAACCGATAATGGCGGCAATAAAGGTGGCTACAATAACATTGGTCGGTTCCTTGAGCAAGAGATAGATTAGCCAGACAGCCATGCCCAAAATCCCTCCAGGTAAGAGCATAGAGCGTTGAACATTGAGTACAATTAAAAAAGTGATAATAGCAAGAAGACTTGCTACTGCTTGTAATAAAAAGGTTGTTAGTGTCATATTAGTTCATCAATACCAAGGCGACAGAAGTTCCTGCCCCTAAAGCAAGGGTAATGAGCAGGGATTCAAACATCTTACTCATACCAGAGTTTATGTGGTTGGTCATAATATCCCGAACCGCATTGGTCAAGGCAATACCTGGTACAAAAGGCATGACCGCACCAGCTATAATCAAATCTGCCGTTGAGGGAAAGCCTGTGTAGCGAGCCCAAAACTGAGCTATCATCCCAAAGACAAAGGCTCCAGCAAAGGCTGTTACAAAGGGAATTCGGATAAACTTCTCCACATAAAGGGAAAAGGCAAAACCAAATAAGGTAGCCACTCCTGCCCCGAGTGCGTCGTAGATATTTCCACTAAACATAATTGAAAAGAAAGGAGCACTAAAGGTCGCAGCCAAAGTTACCTGCAACTTAGTATAAGGAAGGGGCTGGGCTTGCAAGGCCTTCAATTGCTTGAAGGCTGTTTCTAAATCAATGTGCCCCCCAACCAGCTGACGAGAAATCTGGTTCACATCGCAGACTTTTTCGATGTTATAAGAAGAGGAGGTCACGCGCTTCATGCGCGAAATATTGGTATTTTCAATAGAGAAAAAAATAGCGGCAGGCATGGCAAGGACATTGCAATCCACAATCCCCTGCGAATGCGCAATACGGATCATGGTATCTTCTACACGATGGATTTCTGAGCCACTTTTAAGGAGAATAGTCCCCGCTAGCATAATCACATCGATGACGGCATTTAATTCTCTTGATTCTTCCATGCTTGCCTCCTTTTATCAACTTCCTCTATTCTATCACAAATCTGGACTCAAAAAAAATCTTTGCCATGAAATCATGACAAAGATTCGTTTAATCACGAGAATTTTCGTGGTTACCTTCACTACTTGATTGAGTCGTAGCAGGTGCATTCCCTCGTTGATTTCCTTGTTGGTTACCCTGACTTGGTGTTGTAGTAGAACCTTGGTTTCCACGTTGGGCTGGTGCTGATGATGACGTTGACGGCGGTGTTTTTGGTTTGTAGATTGAAATCTTGACACGCGTCTTAGTCAAATCAACCTTTTCGCCTGCTTTTGGACTTTGCTCAACAACAGTCCCCTCAGCAGTTCCATCAGGAGCTGTTGACACCTCTACAACTTCAATATTGGCTTCTTTAATACCGACAATTTGAACGAGATTGTTTTTAGTAAATTCAAGACTAGATCCTATATAACTTGGCATGGCAACGCTGGTTACTTTCTTAGCAACGGTTAAGGTAATCGTTGAGGCCTTGCTCAAATCATAGGTTGTTCCGGCAGCTGGACTCTGTCTGAGAACAGTTCCTGCTTCGCTCTCACTTGATTCTTCTTCCTCAATCTTGATGAGATTTTCAGGAACCTTCTTCTGCTTGAGTTCTGCGATAACATCTGTCGATTTCCGGCCGATATAGTTACTCAATTGGAAGGATTGCTTGCCTGATGAGACAACCAAATTGATTTTCGAACCTTCTTTTCGAGTCTTTCCAGCTTCAGGATCTGTACGGATAATCCGCCCTTCTTCCACCTTTTCACTAGCCTCTGATTTCTCCTCACCAATCTCAAAATTGGCTTTCTTGAGCGTTTCCTTGGCCTCCGCAACTGTCTGACCTGCCACATTTGGAATGGCAATGGTTGCAGGAGTTCTGGATAATATCCAAATCAGAGAGGCTGCCACCAATACAATGCTGGCCAACAAAATCATATAACGAACTCTAAATTTCCGTTTCTTAACAGGCTTGGTTGCGTAATTGTCTTCTGAAACATGCTGATTCGACTTCGCAACCTGTGGCTTCGGACTTTGTGTTTGCACCTTAGGAATCGAGGTCAAGGTACTCTGAGATACCTTTGGTAGAGTCTTGGTATCTGCCTTAGTAGTATCATTAAATACCAGTTTAGGCTCATTTCGACGATTGTAAGACAAGCTACTAGACAAGTCCACATACATCTCTGCAACTGACTGATAACGATCTGTCAATTTCTTGGCAGTTGCCTTGATGACAACATTCTCCAAAGCCTGAGGCACAGATGGATTTTCATCAATAACTGACGGCAGTGGTTTCTGGAAATGCTGAAGGGCGATGGTCACCGCGCTATCCCCATCATAAGGGATATGGCCTGTCAGCATCTCATAGAAAATAATCCCCATGGCATAGATATCACTCTGTACCGTCGCCTTCGAACCACGCGCCTGCTCTGGTGACAAGTAATGAACTGAGCCCAGCATAGAGTTAGTCTGAGTCAGACTCGTCTCTGCAAAGGCGACCGCAATCCCAAAGTCTGTGACCTTGGCAGTCCCATCTGGTGTCAAAAGGATATTTTGCGGTTTCAAGTCCCTGTGAACAATTCCTCGAGTATGGGCTAAGCGCATAGCCAAGAGAATTTGTCCCATGATACGGACGGCTTCTTCATTAGAAAGAGGATAGTGTTCCTTGATATAGCGTTTAAGGTCTAGTCCAGCAACATACTCCATTGCAAGATACTGTTGACCGTCTTCCTCACCAATATCTGTTATCCGAACGATATGAGGATGATCTAGATCTGCCATAGCTCTCGCTTCACGCTGAAAACGAGCTACAGCTATCGGGTCCGTCTGGTAGTTGGTCCTCAGGACCTTCACTGCCACTTCTTCTCCGTCTAGAATTAAATCCTTGGCCAAATAGACATCTGCCATGCCTCCTCGGCCAATCTGTTTCACAATCCGATAGCGTCCGGCAAAAATCTTGCCGATTTGGATCATTCTGCATCCTCCTCGTTCATAGAAACAAGGGCAACCGTAATGTTGTCTAAACCTCCTGCATTGTTAGCAAAACGCACAAGCGTCGCTGTTTTATCTGCCAAAGGAATATCACTGGTTACAATATCACAAATCTCACTGCCTGAAATCATGTTGGTCAAACCATCACTATTGAGCAAGAGATAGTCACCTGGCTCAAGGGTAATCATTCCAAAATCAGGTTGAACTTCATCTTTTTGACCAATGGACTGAGTAATAATATTTTTCTGTGGATGACTGGCTGCTTCTTCTGGTGTCAATTGACCTGCCTTAAGCAATTCATTGACCAAGGAATGGTCGCTCGTTAACTGGTGGTATTCTTCCCCACGAATCAAACCGATACGAGAATCCCCAATATGGGCATAGATAGCCTGATTGCCAATAATAGCAACAGCCTCAAGGGTTGTACCCATTCCTTTATAGGCATCATCTTGTCCAAGTTGATGAATCTTTTGATTTTCAATTTCTAGGTAATTGGCGAACCATTCACGCACTTCATTGACTGTATCGATTTGGGTATCAACCCAAGCTATACCTAGGTCTGTTACCGCCATTTCACTAGCGATATTCCCTGCGCGATGACCTCCCATTCCATCAGCTAAAATAATCATAGTACGCCCAGCTCTATTGACATAGTGGTTGACATAGTCTTGGTTATTTGTTCGTTTCTGACCAACATCTGTTAATAATGAAATTTCCATGTGTCAGTTCCTTCCTAATCCGATATCTTGCGAAATTGACTGATGAAGAATCCATCACTTCCATACAATTCAGGTGTAATGAGGATACAGTCGTCTTTCATGATATCCTTACATTCATGTTCTAGTTTTACCTGCTCGAACTCAGGATGACTTTCTAAAAACGCCTCAACGACTTGAAAATTCTCCTCTGAGACAATAGTACAGGTACTATAAGTTATTATACCACCTTTGCGTAGTGTTTGACAAACACTACCTAATATTTCTAGCTGAATTTCCTGTAAGGACGCGAAATCTGCCGTTTCTTTATTGTATTTGATATCTGGTTTTCGGCGCAAAAGACCAATTCCTGAACAGGGAGCATCTACTAAAATCTTGTCAAAGGAATCCTGACCAAAAAACTCATGCACCTTTCTGGCATCCAATTTTTGCGTTTGAATCCGATCTGCAACTCCTAAACGTTGGGCATTTTCTTGGATTAAGTCCAACTTGTGATCGTACAAGTCCAGAGCAGTAACCTGACCTGTCGTGAGATAAGAGGCTATATGGGCTGTTTTCCCACCCGGAGCCGCACAGGCATCTAGAACCTGCTCATTGCCTTGTAAATCAAGCGTCGGAGCAACCAGCTGACTGGACTCGTCTTGGATGGTAATGGCTCCCTCCGCAAACAAATCATGGCCTGCAAAATGCCCCTGCTCCTTAACAAGACCAGAAGGAGACAAGTATGAAGCACTGGCCTCCAACAAGGCTTGGATTTCCTCTTTTCGGCTTAAATCAGTCACTCGGATGCTGGCCTTGTTGCGCACCAAAAGGCTTTCAAAAATAGCTTGCGCTCGCTCTTCTCCGTATTCTTCCTTAAGTTTAGACACCAACCAAACCGGAAGGGAATAGGCAATGGAATCACGCTTGTTTTTTCGTTTGATGCTGGTGATATCTGGCCAGCCTTCACGCAGAATACGGCGAAGGACAGCGTTGACCAATTTTTCACTGCCTTTTTTACGGACTTTGGCCAATTCTACTGCTTCATTGACCACAGCATGGTCTGGAATCTTGTCCAAATAGCGGAGCTGGTAAGCACTCATGAGAAGAAGGGCATAAAGCCAACTGTCTAACTGGTCTCTGTCTTCGATAAAGTGGGATAGGTACCATTCCAGAGTCAATTTACGGGCTACCGTTCCATAGACAATCTCAGTCACCAAGCCCTTATCTGCTGCCGAAAGTTGACTTCCCTTGAGATGCTTATTTAAGGCGATATTTGAGTATGCTTGATTGATAAAAACATCCTCTAATACTGCTAGGGCTAGACTTCTAGCCATTTCTACTTTAGTCACCAAATCGTTCTCCTACAGTCAATGTACGTCCAACACCGTTGAGGAAGGAAGCAATGTCCATCTTAGGTTTACCAGCTGGCTGCACTTGTTTGAGGGATAGAGCCCCTTCTGCCGTTGCGACAATCAATTCTTTCTTGCCGATAAAGAGAATCTCACCTGGATTTCCCTGACCTTCTACAGCTAGGGCTTCATAAATCTTAAAGCGGTCGCCCTTAAGGAAAGTATGGGCAACAGGCCACGGGTTCATCCCACGGATCTGGTTAAAGAGTTGACGATTGCTTTTAGTCCAATCTAGTTTTTCTTCTTCTGGCTTGATATTTGGAGAGAAGGTAACCTGACTCGGATCCTGCGGTTCCGGTTTGATTTCCCCAGCAATGTAGGCAGGCAAAGTATCCAAAAGCAAATCGCGACCAACAAGAGCTAATTTCTCAAACAAGGTTCCAACATTGTCCTCATCTGTGATAGGAATACTGCGACGAGAAATCATATCCCCTGCATCCATTTCCTTAACCATTTCCATAATGGTCACGCCAGCTTCCTCATCCCCTTGAATCAAGGCGTAATGGATTGGCGCTCCACCACGATGTTTAGGAAGAAGAGAAGCATGAACATTGACCGCAAAGTCCATGCTATCAAGGAGTTTACTTGGGAGAAACTGCCCAAATGCAGCAGTCACAATTCCATCAGCTCCTAGCTTCATAATAGCTTCCATCTCTGGACTTCCAGATAGTTTTTCAGGTTGGTAGATTGAAAGACCCGCTTCCTTGGCGGCCTGCTTGACTGGTGTTTCTTGGATCACTTTTTTACGGCCGACAGCACGGTCTGGCTGAGTCACAACGGCTAGAATTTCGTAACGGTCATCTGTCAAAAGTCCTTTTAAAACTGTTGCTGAAAAGTCGGGTGTCCCCATAAAGATTAATTTTGTCATATCTTCTCCTTCTTATAAAAATTGCTGTGGCTCATGGTCAATACTGAGACGAAGCTCACTATTTTCCCGTTCTTGAGTCAGGGCCAAGACCTGATTGAGGGTCGGCCCCAGCTCATCCTCTAAACGGTATTTAATTAAAATCTGGTAATGATAGAGGTTGTGGGTACGAGCAATCGGTTTTGGCGTTGGCCCGAGAATGTGACTGGTATCTGACAAGCCTGACCGCAAAATGTTCATAACTTCATAGGCACGTTTGACCACCTCTTCTTCTTTCTTATGAGAAAGGGTAATGCCAATCGTGAAATAGTAAGGCGGATAACCTAGTTGTCGTCTAATACCCATTTCATAGGCATAAAAGCCTTCGTAGTCCTGATCCTTAGCAAATCGAATAGCGTAGTGCTGAGGATTGTAAGACTGAATCAGGACCTGACCAGCTTTTTCCGCACGTCCTGCCCGACCTGCCACCTGAGTCAAGAGCTGGAAAGTTCTCTCAGAAGAACGGAAATCAGGCAGATTTAAGGCCGTATCCGCATTGAGAACTCCTACTAGAGTCACATTGGGAAAATCCAATCCCTTAGCAATCATCTGAGTTCCTAGTAAAATATCTGCTTCCCCTCGACCAAACTGGTCAAGTAGAGCTTGGTGACTACCTTTCTTACGAGTCGTATCCACATCCATCCGCAGAATGCGTGCATGGGGAAAGAGTTCTGCCAGCTCGTCATAAGCCTTCTGAGTTCCTGTCCCATAGTAACGAATACTGCGACTCTTACAGTTAGGACAGACCTGAGGAATGTCTTTCGAAAAACCACAATAATGGCAGTTCATGCTCTTGGTATCCATGTGCAAGGTCAGGGAAATATCACAGTTGGGACAAGTATCCACGGTCCCACACTCCCGACACATGACAAAGCTAGAATAACCACGGCGATTGAGCATGAGAACCACCTGTTCTTTTTTAATCAGTCTATCTTGAATGGCTTCTAGCAAAGGAGGCGTAAAGTTTGACGTCTCATTTTGTCCGATATAGTCTCGAAAGTCAATTACTTGAACCTCAGGGATCCTAGCCAAAGGATTGGCACGTTGGGTCAGACGTAAATGTTGATAAACGCCTTTACCAGCCCGAGCACGGCTTTCCAGACTAGGAGTTGCTGAACCAAGTACCAGGGCTGCTTGATTATACTGGGCCCGTAAAATAGCAACCTCTCTAGCATGGTAACGGGGATTGCTGTCCTGCTTATAAGTCGCTTCATGCTCTTCATCGATAATCATGACACCTAGATTTTTCAGTGGAGCAAAGATGGCAGATCTGGCGCCAACCACAACTTGGGCATCGCCGCGTTCCACCTTGCGCCATTCATCATACTTTTCACCATTGGATAGGCCTGAATGAAGAATGGCCACCTTGTCCCCAAAACGTGCTATAAAACGCTCCGTCATCTGTGGAGTCAGGGAAATCTCAGGAACCAGCAAAATAGCTGTCCTGCCCTTGTCCAAGCCCCCTTGGATAATCTGCAAATAAACCTCGGTCTTCCCACTTCCCGTAATCCCTTGAAGGAGGAAGGGAGGCTGATGACTGCCAATAGCACTGACAACCGCATCACGCGCCTGTCTTTGCTCAGGATTCAACTCCAAGGGTCGACTTGCCTCAATGCCTTCAAAATAAGCAGCCGAGCGTTGCACTTCCTTTTGGACTATGGAAACAGCACCTTGTTCCACAAAGAAGTTGACTTGCTCTCGCGAATAGAACTCTAACAAACTAGCCAAAGAAGCACTCTCAGGATGAGAAAGCAAATAGTCTCTCAATTCCAACTTTTTCTTGGCGCGTGCAGATATCTCTACACTTTCTAATTGAGCAAGGTCTACCTCATACCAAGACTGGGTCTTGACCTTCTTTTGATCGACTGCCTGATACTCCAGACCAAGCAGGCCTTTTCTAGTCAAACGCATCATTTCGGCTTGCTTACCTAAATCCAGAGAAGAAAAAGCTAGAGAATCTTCTGAACCAAACAAGCGCTCTTTGTCTGTCTGACTCAAACCTTCCAGAGGATAGAGAATCTTATCATAGCTAGAGTTCAGAAATCCTGGTAGCATAGCCTTAAGGATGGAGATTTTATAGGAGAAGACTGACTTGCGTAACTCCTCAGCCAGCCAGAGTTGTTCTTGCGTGAGAACAGGAGAAAAATCCAGTACTTCGGCAACATCTTTTAAATCTTGATTAGCCTCTTCTTCATCTGGTTGGGACTCCAAACCAAGAACAATCCCTTGAATCAGACGATTTCCCTTACCAAAGGGCACATGAACCCGCATCCCAACTTCTAGCATTCCCTCAAATTCCTCAGGAATCCTGTAACTATAGGGCTGGTCCGTCTGCATCAAAGGCACATCTACGATAATCTTGGCTATAGCCATCTTCTCACCTCCTCCTTGTCAGTACATTCTTGCAATAGAAAAAATAAGATTGAGTCCCCCCAACCTTAAATTTTTTCACCATCTTCTTTTTCTTTAGCGATTTGCTCTTTGATTTTCTTTTCTTCTTCTTCTTTGCGGCGTTTTTCTTCTTCGATACGGCGACGCACTGCTTCACGTTTCCCTTCTGGGTCTGGGTGAATTGTAACGTTTCCTGATTCGATTTCTTCTAAAGCGCGAAGAGTTGATTTTTCAGACTTGAAACCTTGAGTTGCGGGCGCACCTGCTTCCAATTCGTGGGCACGTTTTGCTTCCAAGATTACGAGTGAATATTTTGAAGGAACCTTGTCGAGCAAGGTATCAATAGAGGGTTTTAACATCATTTGCTTGTACCTATTTTCTAAATTTTATCGGGTAGTTGGAGATTTCGGTAACATCTCCTGATAGTGACCAATGACACGATCTACACGGAAGTGCTCTGCTTCGATCACACGTTTGACACGCTCAGCAGCTAGGGGCACCTGATCGTTGACAATCGCATAATCATACTCACGCATGAGGGCAATTTCTTCCTTGGCTTTTTCGATTCGTTGGGCAATTACTTCTGCGCTGTCTGTTCCACGTCCTACCAAACGATCTTGCAATTCATCCAAATCTGGTGGTGTCAAGAAGATAAAGACAGCATCTGGAACCTTTTTCTTGACCTGAAGAGCGCCCTGAACTTCAATTTCAAGGAAAACATCGATTCCCTTGTCCAAGGTTTCATTGACGTAGGTCAAAGGAGTTCCATAGTAGTTGCCGACATATTCTGCGTATTCCAACATCTGTCCTTGACGAATCAGCTCTTCAAACTCTTCGCGAGTGCGGAAGAAATAGTCAACACCGTCCACTTCTCCAGGACGTTGTGCGCGTGTCGTCATCGATACAGAGTATTGAAATTGGTTTTCAGAACTCTCAAAAATCTCTCTTCTAACCGTTCCTTTGCCAACCCCTGAAGGACCAGAAAAAACGATTAGTAAGCCTCGGTCTGCCATTGTGTCTCCTTTTAGTCAGTCTGTGAAATAACATTTCTCTAGAATAATGGCAAAAAGCCAGATTATCCTTTACAGTCTTTCTATCTAGTGTAACAAAAAAGCAGTAATTTTTCAACTGCTCTTTCTTATTTATTTAGCATAATCTACTGCACGAAGCTCACGAATCACGGTTACCTTGATATTTCCTGGGTAATCGAGATTGTTTTCAATTTTCTCACGAACTTTGTGAGCCAAGATTGTGACTTTGTCGTCCTTGATTTGTCCTGGATTGACCATGATGCGGATTTCACGTCCTGCTTGAAGGGCAAAGCTAGTTTGCACTCCCTCAAAGCCATTCGCAATTTCTTCCAAATCATGGAGACGCTTGATGTAGCTTTCAAGAGACTCACTACGAGCACCTGGACGGGCCGCACTCAAGGCATCTGCTGCAGCAACAATCACTGCAATCACACTTTCTGCTTCGACATCGCCGTGATGACTAGCAATCGTATTGACCACAACTGGGTGTTCCTTGTACTTACGTGCCAGTTCCATACCGATTTCAACGTGGCTACCCTCAACCTCACGGTCAATAGCTTTCCCGATATCGTGAAGGAACCCTGCACGACGGGCAAGAGCCGCATTTTCACCAAGTTCACTGGCCATAATACCAGCCAACTTAGCAACTTCAATCGAATGACGCAAGACATTTTGTCCATAAGAAGTACGGAACTGCAAACGACCCATGATTTTCATCAAGTCTGGATGAAGATTTGGCGCACCAATCTCATAGGCAGCAGCTTCACCATATTCACGGATTTTATTGTCAATCTCTTGACGGTTTTTCTCAACCAACTCTTCGATACGAGCTGGGTGGATACGACCATCCTTGAGCAACATTTCCATAGTCATACGGGCAATCTCACGACGAATCGGATCAAATCCTGACAAGGTCACCACTTCTGGTGTATCGTCGATAATGACATCAACCCCTGTCAAACTTTCAAAGGTACGAATGTTACGACCTTCACGACCAATAATGCGTCCCTTCATAGTATCGTCTGGCAGATGAACTGTTGAGTTTGTTGACTCCGCTACATATTCACCAGCGATACGTTGCATAGCTTGAACCAGGATGTCCTTGGCCATTTTATCAGAACGTTCCTTGACTTCTTGCTCAGCTTCACGAATGCGGCTGGCAATCTCCTTGGTCAAGTTCTCCTCTGTCTGAGCCAAGATAATATCCCGTGCTTCTGCCTGAGACAGGGCACCAATACGCTCTAGCTCTGCTTCTTTTTGTCTTTCGACTTCCTCTAATTGCTCTTCACGCGCATCAAGGTTTTTTGCTCTATCAGAAATACTTTGTTCTTTTTGTTCAAGTGTTTGTTCTTTACTCGTCAAATTGTCGTCCTTACGGTCGAGGCTAGTAGCTCTCTCAGTCAAACGACTTTCGATTTGTTTGAGTTCTTGACGTTCTGATTTGAATTCAGCGTCCACTTCTTCACGGTATTTTCTGGCTTCTTCTTTGGCCTCCAATAGTGCTTCTTTTTTAAGAGACTTACTTTCACGTTTGGCTTCATTAACAAGTAAATCCGCTTCACGCTCAGCTTGTCCACGTAAATTAGTTGCTTCTTGTTCAGCATTTAAAAGCATCAACTCTGCAGCTTCCTGAGATGATTTCATCTTAGCTGAGATGCTGACATATCCAATGACTAAACCAATGATGACGGCAAAAACAGCAATCGCAAGCGACATGATTTCCATGTTTTTACCTCATTTTATTGTTATTCCGAATGACATACATTCTTTTACATTCTACCATAAAAAAGTGATTTTCACAAACCTAAAATAGAATATGTTTTGGGGAAATTAGTGTGAATTTTTGGATTACACTTCTTCGGATCCCTTCAAACTTTTGAACACATCATCAATAAATATATCTGCTAATCTCTTCTTGAAAGAATCATTATTTAATAGAGCACCAAATAAATCTTGACTCTGAGAGTATCCTTCTATAAGAGCATTGTCAATCTCTTCTTCAAAAGCAAAAACAAAGTCTTCTCTAGAGTTGACACGAGCAGATTGCTTTAGTCTTGGATTCTTTTTCATTAATTCACGAATGGATACCGCTCCACTTAGACCGACTTGGTGATCAATATCCAAATCCAACTGTTCGTTAATTTCATCTAAGATTTCAGATAAACGCTTCTCCTGGTCAGTCGTAACACCTCCAGTACTTGGCTTGGTAAGTATTAACTCTGGATGATATTCCAATTCAGAAACTGACCTGAAGGAACCTGTTTGCTTATGTTTCATATAGTCCACTACGATCTTATCTGCTATTGTAAAATCATCTCCTCCAATGCGAACATCAATCATCTTGACAAGACTTTGCAGATAATTATAACGTTCGTGTAGAACTTCATTTTGATAAGCAGTTGCCTGAATCAAGAAAGTATACATTCTAAGAAAACCTCGAATAACCTTTCGAATAGAAAGTTGTTCTTTCTCATCAAACCGTCTAACTCTATCATAGCCTTGATTTAACAGAGAAACCATCTTTTGTTTTTCTCTGCTGTTTCTCTTTTCTTGATATAAGAATTGATTAAACTCATGAACAACATCACTGTCCAAGATACCATACTCATCAATTTTCCGATCCAAGGTCAAGACATCACTAGGTGTGACTGTATCTGCTAAAATAGTCTCACGGTAGTAGGGAGAAAAAGCTGAGCGAATATCGTCATAAGTATTTTTAAAATCAAGGATAAAGGTCTTCTTGTTGTAGCCTCTATAGATACGATTCAAACGAGACAATGTTTGCACCGCAGCAACACTTCGCAACTTTTTATCTACATACATAGCAACCAGTTTGGGTTGGTCAAACCCTGTCTGATACTTATTTGCCACAATCAGGATTTGGTAGTCCTCCGTATCAAAATGATCTTTCAAATAATCTTCCTTGACCTGATTCATTTGCGACTCAGTATATTCACTACCTTGATAATCAACCTTGCCAGAAAAGGCAATCAGGGTTCCAATACTAGTGATACTGTGGTCTTTGAAGTACTTTTGAAAGGCAAATTGATACTTAACTGCTGCCTCACGACCCGAAGTAACAATCATAGCCTTACCTTGACCACCCAATTCAGCCATAATATCATGACTGATAAAGTGATCCATGATAATTTCAACCTTTTGATTGATATTTTCATCAGATAATTCTACAAACTTTGCAATCTTACGCTTGGCAAGAGTCGTTTTTAGCTCAGGATCTTCTTCGACTGCTTTATTGAGCTTGTAATAGGTCTTATAAGTCGTATAGTTATCTAAAACATCTAGAATAAAACCTTCCTCAATAGCTTGCTTCATACTATAAACATCAAAAGGAGCTTTAGATCCATCTGCTTGGGTTGTCCCAAATAGCTGTAGAGTTGTCGCCTTTGGGGTTGCGGTGAAGGCAATGATTGAGACATTGTCCTGCTTACCTGTCCGAGCAATCTCCTGCTCGATAGCATCCGCAACACTTACTTCTTGAATCTCATCGATAGTTCCATCTTCTGTATCTGTTTCTGTCAAGACTTGACTAACCGAACTCATATAGGATCCTGTCGTTGAACTATGGGCTTCATCAATCAGGATGGCAAATTTCTTTTTCGCAGTGTTCCCTACAGACATCCAGTTAGATTGGTTGATTTGGGCAAACTTATGAATCGTCGTAGCTATGATTTTTGTATTTCCTGCAATCGCATCCGCTAAGTCACTGGAGGTTTCTTTATCTCCCATTACCTTGACCACTCCAGGCTTGTGGGAGATTTCCTTGACCGCTTCTTGCAATTGACGGTCAACTACGATACGGTCTGTAACGATTAATACAGTATCTACGATGTTTTGATTCTGATCATCATGAAGAGAAACTAAACTGTGAGCTAACCATGCTATGGTATTGGTTTTACCAGAACCAGCTGAGTGCTGAATCAGATAATTACTGTCAGTATGATTGACTTTCATGTCTTCTAGGAGACGGCTAACAGCTCTTCGCTGATGGTATCTCGGGAAAATCAGGGTCTTCTTTTTAGAATTATGCTTATCCATCTCAAAAAAGATAAAGCTCTCTATTAACTGGAGAATACTATCCTTGGTCAAGACATCAAGCCACAAGTAGTCTGTATCGACACCATCAGGGTTGTGAGGGTTGCCACTTCCCATCTCAATACCTTCCCCTTTCCCCACATTAAAAGGTAGAAAATAGGTTTCTTGTCCTTTCAATTGCGTCGTCATATAGACTTCTAGGGTATCCACCGCAAAGGAAGCCAAGACTCCCTGTTCAAAACGGAAAAGACGATTCTTAGGATTGCGCCCCTTGAGCTGCTTGATGGCATCCTGAACAGACTGACCACTGGGATTAAACTTAAGTTCGATAGCAAATAGTGCTAATCCATTGATAAAGATAACAAGGTCAATGCGATCGCTCTCCTCGTAAACCACTTCTTCCATAATAGATAGACAGTTGGCTTGGTATTGTTGAACAGCCTTTTCATTAAAACTAGTCGCAGGTTTACGATAGAGAAGACGAAGTTGTTTATTTTCAATGAAAACTCCTTCTTTCAAGGCGAATAAAAAGCCACCCTTGACGATTTCTTTATTAATCAGATTGACGATTGTCTCCTTGCTAAGCTTTTTAAGAAGATAGTCCATGGTCTCCTCTTGGGTCTCCATCAGAAAATCCCATAGGAGTTCCTCATCCATGGCTAATCGAGGATTGTACTGAGCATTATCCCGCTGAATATAGCCATTCTTATCTTTCAGGTCTTTGATAATCCACTGCTGGAAATCATAGCGCTCCTTCAAGCCCAAATTTGCCATAGTTTCTCACTTTCTAATACTAACTAAAATTTTTATCTTCCTTATGCTTAAATATCATCATTTTCCGTCATCTTTCTTCTTTCTTTCTCAGAATCTATAGTAATTTTCAATATTTTTCTAAACGCCTTTATTAAATCACATAGCGATAATACAAAAAACATTAATAATCCAATAAATATAGAAAGAGTTACACGTAAAATATCATTAGTGCTACTTGGTTCTTGAGCAAGAAAAAAAGAAGGAAAAATTGTTAATATAAAGGATAATAACGATAGATCAAATAGTCTTTCTATTATCAATAAATCTACATTAAGACTTTTTAATTTTTTTATAAATCGATTTGTTGCAAAAAATGATGTTATTCCAAATGCAGCAACTAATACACCTGATATAAAAATCAAAACATTTTGGATAGATGATACGAATTCAACATAATTATGGATAACACATAATTGAAGTTGGGAATGAAAAGCGTAGAAAGATACTATTAAAGAGATTATTAAAAATAAATATCCCTTGTATTTTCTAATCTTTGAAAGCAACTAAATATCCTTCCTTCTCTTTGTATGCTTTTTCCAGTTTATCGTAAATAATATCATTATCAATATCTTCTATGTAATATTTTTCATAATAGTTCAACTTATGATTTACTAAATCTATTATCTCAGAATCACCATAGACAGACATAGTTCTTATCTTTACATTTTGATTATCTTTATAAGAACAAAATTCGTCTATTGCACGTCTCAGTCTATTTTTATTTAAATCAGTCCCCTTAATTCTCAATTCCATACTTTTTGCTGACATTTCCTTAGCAAATTCAACACCACTATTAATATCTTTTACTTGTTCTGAGAATAATGATAAATTTTCTGGAATAGCGATTGAAAAAACAACATCATGAACATGTCGCATCTTATCTAGATTTTTAGTGGCATCCTTATCCTTTATGATAACAAATTCAAATTCTTTATAATCAATTCCGACCTTTAAAGCTATAAATTTTCTTAATTCTTCTATTGTAGTTTGCGATTTCCCTCTTTTCTGAAGCAAAATGCTATTTTTAAAATCATACAAAAATTGAGCATCATTAGCTATTCCTTCGGTATCTTCTTTTTCCACAATATCTCTATTTTGAGTCTGAATATCATCAATTTGAATATCTTGTTCCAAATTAACCTTTGCAATAGTAAATACTATATACGTATCTGTTTTACGAATATCATTGCGTAAATAATATGATAGATTTCCAATGGATTCCGTAACCAATGATACTGCTGGATTAAGACCTGCAAAAAATGCATTAATCTTTGATACTGCATTTGTTTTAGAAACAGCTTTATAAAAAAGACACTTGAATTCACGTTCCACAAGCATTTATACCCTCCTCTTCCCTGTTACATAATCATAAATAAGAGTTTGTCGTTGTTTATTAATATTTTCAATTTGTTGGTTCTTGATTTGAATTAATTTATCAATTTGAATAGTTTTCTTATCTAGAAAATCAGCAATTTTTTGTTGTTCTTCGAAAGACATTTTGGGGAATATCATTTTTTTTATACTTTCTTGTGTAATAGTTGGAATTGTACTCCCTCCGACTATTAACTCACTTTGATCCTTTCCCACAGAACTGTTCAAAAAATAATTAATTAAGCGTGAATCTGTATTTTTTTTAGGTTTTAGAACTACCAATTGAGGATTTATCGTTGCTTTATTTGAAAGCTTATTGACAATTCCAGCTTTTCCATAACTAGATCCTGTCTTTACATACAAGACATCACCAGTTTTAATTTGGATTTCCGGAGACTCATCATACTTACTCCACGAAATATAAGTATTATTATTATCTATCACACTATAGTCAATTATATTTGAGGGACTATATGAAATAGCTCCTTCCCCTTCGTTAACAATATCATTTGTAGTGTATCCTCTAAAACCTATTCTTCCAAATATATCTACATACTGTTCTAATTTACTTACTCCCCACCCTTCAGGCACCTCTCCAATCCAGTCGATACCTGAATCTTTCATTGGGACTGTTTTATCCAGTCCTTTTGTGACGGTTTCATAAATCAGGCTAGCACGGTAGTCTTTAAGTTTTTGAATCTGCTCTTCCAATAGGGCTTTTACCTTATCCAACTGTGCTGTTTTCTTATCAAGGAAATCAGAAATTTTTTGTTGTTCATTTTCTGGGGGAATTAATAACTCCATTTTATAAATATCTGACCAAGTTCCACCTTGTCTAACTCCACCACCAAAGTTATAAAAAACTTTACAAATATCATACGTGTGTAATAGATAATACATATAGCTATCACTACAACATATATTTTTTAAGCGTAACGTTAAATAAGCTGAAGTTATAATACCATTTTCTCTTGCAAGTCCAACACGAAGACTTCTTTTATCATTTTGTAAGTCAGTCAGACGTAAAACAATATCTCCTCTTTGAATAATATTATAAGTATCAAATGATTCTGGTAAAAGTCCAAAAGAAGTATCTATAGATTTTCGGATAATATGACCGTAACTTAGCGATAATAGATTTTTTTCTTTATTACCTTTATTTTTTTGCTTGTGTTCTTCAAAAATATGATTAACGAAATCAACTTCCCACTCTTCTGGTATCTGTCCAATCCAGTCGATACCACTCTCTTTCATCCTAGTCATGTTTTAGTTCCTCCAAGAGAGTCTGTAGTTCTGCTTCCAAGTCATAGAACTCATCTAAGAGCTTTTCTGCACTTTCTGGTGCTTGGTAGTGATAGAAATAGCGAGTAAAAGGAATCTCAGCTCCATAGCCCTTTTCCTCATCAAACCAGTAATGGGCATCAGGTACATGGGGATAGACTTCACGCGCAAAGTAGTCTTCCACATTCTCTGTCAGCTTAACGATTTCACTGTCCTTGGTTGTCTTATCATAGACAATCCCATCGGCAATCTCATTCGCCTTGTCTTTCTTCTTGGTTCGGATAACCTCTGCTGTCTTGTCCATTTCACTCATAGCTAAGGCTAGCGCATTGATATTAGCAGACGTAAGATTAAACTCTCCCAGCAAGTCCTTGATGACTTGGACAAAGTTCTCAAAGTCAGGATAGGTCTTGTCAGAGATTCCCTTAGCAAGAGCTGTCAGGATAGCTTCTTGCTTGGTCTGACCAGCTACAAAGTCCTGTAATTTTTTCTCATCCTTGGCTGAACGTGGTTCCATCTCTAGCAATTCTTGGTACTTGTATTCATCAAATAGTTTAGCTAGGAAAGGAACGCTTTTCGCTTTCTCAATTGTTTCTTCGCTTATCTGGCCACGACGTTGCAGAGGTTGCATAACTGTAAACTCTCGATAGAGAAACTCTTGATTGTCAAAGATTTTTACATGGTCATTTTCTTTAAAATCATCGTACCAGCGAAGAATCTGACGGATGTTATCTTGGGACAACTCACGGCGTTTTTGACCTAGAGATTTACGTAGAGGAACAAACTCCTCCGTCGCATCGATAAACTGAACCTTGTTCTGGCGCTCAGGAGACTTGTTTTTATTATAAATCCAGATATAAATCCTAATTCCTGTGTTATAGAAAAATTGACCTGGAAGGGCGACTATAGCTTCTAGCAAATCATTCTCAAGGATATAACGGCGAATCTGGCTTTCTCCCGATGACGTCCCACCTGAAAAGAGGGGAGACCCATTTGAAATGATGGCTGCACGGCCATTTTCTTCTAATTTTGCAAGAGCATGAAGATGGAAGAGTAGTTGAGCATCTCCAGTTCCTGGAGTCGCAACAAAACGACCTTTACGACCTTCTGTTTTATCAAAGAGTTGATGATCTTTCTTAACTGCATCCTCAACCCCATCATCCGCATCCTTACCACCCCAAGCTTGACCGAAGGGAGGGTTAGCGATGACAAAACTCATTTTAGTATCTGGGAAAGGATCTGAATCTTTTAAGGTATCCACCTTCACAAAATAGTCAGAATCTTCCTGACGAATTAGCATATCTGCACGACCAATCCCAAAGGTTTCAGGCAAAACTTCCTGACCAAAGAGTCGGACAGTGGCTCCTGTATTCAACTGACCAATATAGCTTTTAGCCGTAGCCAGCATTCCCCCAGTTCCAGCCGCCATATCTAGTATTTTCAACTCTTTTTTATCAACAAAAAGTTCTTCGTCTGCCTCAATCAAGAGGAGGTTGACCATCAGAGCAATAACCTCACGAGGGGTATAGTGAGAGCCTGCTTCCTCATTTTCAGAAAATCGGCGGATGATATCCTCAAACATGTATCCCATACGCATAGAGTCAACTGAACTTGGAGATAAATCAATTTGAGAGAACTTTTTAATAACCGTGAAAAGGCGGCCACTCTGGGCTAGGGTACGGACTTGCTCTTTAAATTTTAGGTTTTCAATGATATCCTTGACACGACAAGAATAGCCATCCAGATAGGCTATAAAATTCTCCTCGATTGCATTTGGATCATTTTGAAGATTTTCCAACGTAAAAGGACTAACATTGTAGTAACGATAGCCTGAAAGTTTCTCCAACACTTTCTCAGGTGTATTGGGATTTTCTTTGTATTGTGCTACCACCTGATCCTTGGTTGGCAGCAAGGCAGCTTCTAAACGAGTCAGGACAAACATTGGAATAATGACATCGCGATACTTATCTGCTCGATAAGCTCCTCTAAGAGTGTTAGCGATAGACCAAACCGTATTGACATCATTAGAAATTTGGATGTCATTTGCTTGGAATAGTGGTAATTTTTCTTTGAAATTAGACATTTACTTCCCCTGTTTTTATTATTAACAATTCTCTTCATTATACCACAAAATACGAGTTATAAAGCGTATTCAAGGGTAAAGATCGAAGTTCATATACTAAGTTCCTTTACTGACTTTTTGTCTTTTGTATTAGGGAGTTTGTCATTTTCCAAAAACTTTATCTTAAACTTACTCATAAAAATTTAAAAAAATAAAAAGCCTACCTTTCAGTAGACTTAGTAATGATCTTTGGGCTCTATAATATTTGTAGTGGGTAAATCCCCTATGAATCTTATGGAGCCTATTTTTGTGTAGAAAAAAAGTCCCAT
>NZ_CAMHWI010000008.1 GCF_946188695.1 Streptococcus mitis
TTTCTACTGATTTCACGCGTTTTTCTCATACTGAAGGCTAGGTTGGGGGAAACTGGAAGTTAGTTTTAGAAGTTACCTATTGGATTTTTACTTTGTCTTGAAATGTTGATTTTTGAATTTGCTCCCCTTTTTGCTCCCCCTATAGTGCTTTTAGTGCAGTTTCGTAGAATGATACTGCTTTTTTTGCGTTCTCTTTTGAGAGGTGGCTATATATATCCATGGTCATTGATAAAGTGGAATGACCTAGGCGGTACTGGAGTTCCTTGTATGGTATTCCAGAGTTAAGCAAGAGACTAGCGTGAGTGTGACGGAATCCATGAAAGCCAATGTTAGGAACATCAGCACGCTTAAAATGTGTTTGCAATCTTCTTTTAAGTTTTGAACTGCTAGGATACTCATGAATGAAATCAGAAAATACCACGCTTTCACGTTGTCCTATCTTCCAAGCCTCTTTAGTTTGGCGTAGCTTGTATTGTTTCAGCATGCTAACAGTCGCTTGATCTATATCTATATCCCGATAACTAGCCTTAGATTTTGGGCTATTGATTTCTAGATCCCGATTTAGTGTTTTGGTAATATGCACAACGGCATTATCTAAATCTATATCAGACCAGGAAAGAGCTAAAGCTTCATTGATACGGCAACCAGTAGCCAATAGGAACTTATAGAGCGTTGTCTCATAGTAATAACGATATCTATCGCTATCTAAATTATCGAGATAACCAAGAAATTTTTTTAGTTCTTTATTTTCAAAGTGCTTTACTTTTTTCCGCTTTGCTTTCTGAGTGTTACGAGGTAAAACAACATCACGCGCAGGATTGGACGGTATCGCTTGCATGGTTACGCCATACTGTAAGATACGTTTGTTTAAAGCGTGTATCTTGTCATAATGTAGAAAAGCCCCTTTTTCCCCTCTATTAGTCTTGTCAGCAAGTTTGTTGATAATGGACTGGATAAGTGGAGTAGTGAGCTTATCCAGCTTGTAAGCCCCGAAAATGGGCAATATATGATTATCAATTAACTTTCTAACATTGCCTTGAGTGTTTGGCTTAACCGTATTCTTATAACTTTCTAACCAGAGATTGGCTAATTCTTGATAGTTTTTTATGGTGCTAGCCTTTTGTCTAGTAGATCCTGCTTTTTGAAAAGCTATTTTTTCTTGATTGGCTTTCTGCTTAACTTCCTTTTGTGTCCGCCCTGTTACCTTAGTTTTAACTTTCTTTCCTGTTACTTGGTCAATTCCTAGATATACATTAGCACGATAGACTCTGCTACCGTCTTTTTTTATAACTTCAGTTATTTTCATGATGATAAACCTTTCTAAAATACATCAGCAGGCAAGCTATTATTAAAAAGGTTTTAGATTGTGGTTTATATCATGCTAGGGCTTCATAGATTGCCCTGTATTCGATTTTAATTAGTCAGACGGCAAATTGTACCAGAATAAGAAACAAGGCGGATATGGGGCTATTTATCGGCTAGGCGCTTTAGATTGTCCAGAGCTTTTTGATTGTTTTTGTAAAGTACCTCTAACTGTTCTTTGGCGATTCTATTGAGTTCAGTTAGGCGGTTGCTTTGTGATAGCCCTTGTTTTATCATTTCAGCGTTAAGACTTTGTAAATTATTAAGAACTAATAACTGTTCAATAGTGGCATTATCTCGCTGATTACCGTCTTTTTCTGGGAAAGCTTTCTTGTATTCTTTGGCAGTCATACCGAACAAGGCAACATTAACCAAGTCAGCTTCAGAGGAGTAAGCGTATGATATTTGAGACGGCTGTAGTGTTGGGACAATATTTTCTTTAATTGCATCAGTTTGTATTGTGTAATTGAGTTTTGAAATATAGCGGTTCACTTGCCAATCTAACTGATTTCTATAGGCCTCTTCTTGTTTAAGCCGTTGATAGTCTTGAATGATGTAGAGTTTGAACTCTGGGGAAATCCAAGAAGCAAACTCAAAGGCTATGTCTGAGTGGGCATATGTTCCACCATAGCGTCCAGCTTTTGAAGTGATACCGATGGCGTTCATTCTTTCTATCCATTGTTTAGAAGTCATTACAAGCCTACCAGGTTCATTTCTAACCGTATGGAATTCCATACGGTTAAAATTTGGGTTATTAATACTTTCCCAAGTTGCTAAAAAGTCTATAGTAGCATAACTACTAAGCCAGTTTGAAATAACTATTCTAGGATCTTCGCTATTTTTATATTTAGCTATATCTGTCAAGCTAACATAATCAGTATTATTGGCTAGTAAAGTGATTTCTTTACCGTTTGCGTTGATTTTAACCATGGTAGTCCTTTCTAAAACATTGTAAGTGGTTGACATTTGTTGACATCAAAAAAATTAGTAGATATGGGGCTTATATAGGCTTGAAGTTTGAGCGAACCACGAGAATCCACGCGCTTCAGGATTGTTGAACATTGTGGCGCGTGGGTATGCTATAGGTCGTATTTTAAATGCAAGAGTGGTATAATGATGTTGTAATCATCTTATAGGGTGCGTCCTCTATAGTGTATAGAGAGTTAACATCAGCACCATCTGGTTCAATTAGGTTGATTATATTAGTCTTGATTAAAGGTAAGGGTATTGACTTACCTTTTTTTGTTGCTATTTTGCAATTTTGCCGTTTTTTGCGCTTTAGTCTGTAAAATTGGCTTTCTATTCTTTAATTTCCACCGTTTTTGCACAATAGACCATGGGATGGGGTTGCTATTGGCGAATATGGGGGATTTTTATCTTCCTCTCATAGCTAATAATTCAATAGTTTTACCTATATTTTCTTGTTCAGTTTCTGTTAGTATGCTCCATAAAGCTATAAATTTTTGTAATCTAGCAGGGAGAAATAGAAACGAGCTATAAAAGTCTTCACGGTGCTTTACAACTATTTCGGGAGGTACGGCAGTATTTTTATAGCTTTCATAAAATTGTTTATCAATATACTCATAAAAATCTTTTGTTCTTTCTCCGATTAGCTCTTTTATCTCTTGAGTGAGGAATGTTTCAACATCAGGATAGTTTGAAAAAATTGTTTTATCCAATGCTTTTTCTAATTCTCTATACTCACTATACCCCAACAGATATCCAACGCTTACCCCGAAGTAGTCAGCTAGTTGCTGGGCTTTTTCTGGTTTTATTTGGCTTTCTCCGTTTTCCCAATTTTGAAGAGTCCGATAATGAACCCCAATATTTTCAGCTAACTCTTTTTGAGATAGCTTTTTTTCTTGTCTTAATTCTTTCAATCTATTCATGCTTTATCACACCTTTCACAGAAGATTATATACTATATCTTAGAAAAAGTACATTTTTTTTGTGCAAAAATTAAAAAAACAGTTGACAATAGAAAAAATATTGTGTATCATACAAATCAAGCACATTAAAAATGTGCACAGCCCCTCCAACCTTTCACACTTTCAATCTATTCATGGAGGGGGATTTTTTAGAAAGGGGGAAACCTATGAGCAAACTACGAGGCTATCGAGTTATGTTAGGATTAACTCAGCAACAAATGGCGGACAATCTAAAAATTTCTTTGCAGTCGTACAACAACAAAGAATTAGGTAAAACGCCATTTAACGACAAGGAACGTCTAGCGATTAAGTCAATGGTTGCAGAAATCAAATCAGATATAACCATAGATGAACTATTTTATAGCTAGAAAGGCAGGCAAGCAATGAAGAGGAACTATACAAGGGTCATCGATGAAATGCGAACCACTCACGGGTTGAACTTGGTAGCTATTGGCCAACGAATAGGCATAGACCCCCGAACAGTTGGCAAGTGGGCACAGGGCAAGCATAAGCCCAACAAGGAAAGCAGAAAAAGGCTAAACAAGTTATACAGAGAGGTTAAGCAAGACATGACAACACAAGTAAGTATTTTTGAAGAGACAACAGACCAAGGGCAACTATTGCAGGTTGTCACTACTACTATTATTCACGGTCAACCATTGGACATCTACGGCAGTGAACAAGAACCGCTATTTTTAGCTAGGGCGATTGCTGAGATGATTGACTACAGCAAAACATCACAAGGATATTATGATGTGCAATCAATGCTAAGAAAAGTAGATGAAGATGAAAAAGTAAAAGGGACGCCTTTGGACGGTACTACGGAAACTTTCCGTAGTGGTCAACAAGTTTGGTTTTTAACTGAGCATGGACTCTATGAGGTGCTTATGAGGTCAACCAAACCAAAAGCCAAAGAGTTTAAAAAAGTAATCAAGCACATTCTGAAAGAAATCCGACTAAACGGCTACTACATGGCTGGGGAATTGGTGGAAGAACCACAGACCACTATAAAAGCCCCTAACACGTTGGTAGAGGCAGAGCGGTATTATATCGATACACTAGCCAAAGCCATTGCAGAGGCTCAAAATATGGACGAGAAGAGCCGTCTGACAAGCAAGTTAACCAAATTCATGCAGGAGGTAGAACCACAATGGAATTAGTCTATATGGACGGTAAAAAAGAGCCGTATACACTGAGCAGTATTGTGGCAGAATGCACGGGATTGCAACATCACACAATCACCAAGACGATCCGCAAACATCAAGCAAGATTTGAACAGTTCGGAAAGGTTGGATTTAAAATCCAAGCTATGGAAAGTGGCCAGAATACCAAGGACTATATTTTGAACGAACAACAAGCGACCTTGTTAGTTACATTCTTAAAGAACACCGAGCAAGTGGCCAACTTCAAAACCAACCTAGTCAAAGCATTCTTTGAAATGCGTGAGGAGCTTTCTAAGTTTCGTATGCAGAGGGCGCTAGAAAAGCCAAAAAGAAAAACACTGCATGACAGTATAGAAACATGGACTAATGCACCCAAGCACGCGCATAGCACCATGAACAACCTGCTACTAAAAGCAGTAACTGACAGGAACGCTAAGCAGTTAAGGGAAGAACGTGGGGGCTATAATGGCATTGATAGCTTGACAAGTGACGAGCTGGAGCAATACCAGGCATTTGAGGACATGGTAATAGCCATGATTGGCTTGAATATGAGTTATCAGGAAATCAAGGCTATGGTATTCAGAAATAAAAAAACACGCCAAAGAAGCGCATGAGAGCAACAAAAAAAGGCTTAGCAATAACCACACCGCAGAGCCTTTCACACTAACACTAAAACGAATTTAACAAAAAGCAGGCAAGCTATTATCAAAGAGGTTTTAGTAAAGATTTATACCTAGATTATAGCATATTTAGGGCAATTTGACCATACGGAGAGCGCCAACTCTTAAAACTGTACTTTCTCACGCTTTCAATTTGGCGACTCTGAGCGTGAAGATATCGTTTATAAGAAACAACTCAAAAAGCCCCACGCTCTCGGTCGGCAAACTTCTGAGCGTGAGGAACTTCATTGCAAGAAAAACTGTATAAGAAACAACCATTCCCCCCCCCCACACTCGCCATCGCCCAACTTTGAGTGTGAGGATATCCTGGATAGTAAAAAGCATTAAAAAGCCATCAGAGCAATTACACAACATAGAAACATAGGTAAAAAACATGACAGAAACAACATACGATATTATCGCTAAAAGCTTGGATAGAATTAGTATGGAATTACACCAAGCAGACGAAAACAATGATTTTTTCAGAATAGGACTCTTATCAGCACAATTAAAAGCTGTCAAAGAAAATTTACACCGCTTGCTTTGGATTGAACTTCCTGAATTGAATGACAGCCATAAAATCGAGGCAGTTTCTAAAAGCACTACGGGAATGTTTTTCCACCCTGGTATTTTTGAGATGGACGCTATGCGACAAGCATTCTTTAAACGCCAAGCTATGCACTTTTTTGAGAACGAAGCAGAGCAACAGGCGTATATAGAGCATGTTGAGAAGGAGTATTTAGGGGCTACTGTAACCTTTAAAGATATTCTTTTTAACTCTAAAAATGGAACTCAGAGAGTAAATAAAAGTTGTCTTATAGAGAAGTTTGAGGAGGCAATGCAATGACACTAGACTTAAACAACATGACACAAGCAGAATTTGATGAAGTAATGGCTGAAATCAAGGCAGAACGCCCCAGCGTCTTTCAGTTTATTGCTGATTTTTTAGATAGAAAGGTAACACCCAAAGAGGTAGATGAGTTTTTGAAGATGGAGCGAACTGATCAAGTGGACTATATCAAGAATTACAAAGCGAGGGCATGACATGAATGAATTAGATTTGACCAATACACAGGCGGTAATCTTTATGGTGGTATTGATTGGCTTATTGCTTTATTTAAACCACCGAGACCGCAAAAAAAGCGCCCAATTTGAGCGAGAAAACCAACAGACGATAGAAACACCTAGCGAGGATTTAAACCCTGATTATGGGCGATATATCCAGCTTGCAGGGGTAAGAGTTTACGGAGGGATGAAATGAGTTACATAGTGAAGATATACCTTGATAGTGAAAAAATACCAGATGAACCTTATTTTACTAAAGATATTTTTCTAGCTACGTGTATGGACAATGCAACAAAGTTAGCTGTAACTATGGGCTTGTTGACAAAACAAGCGTTTGATTTAGAGACTAAGACAGCTATTTTGAAAACCTTGGATACAATCATAGAAACTCAAAAAGATATTTTGCAAGGGGTAGTGAGCGGACAAATAACCTTTGTGAATAAAAGCAAAGGAGAGGAGGAACTGAATGAGTCTATCAGAGAATGACAAACGAGTATTAAGACTAATCAAGGTAGGGGCTGAGAACTCCATAACAGGGGCAGAAATCAGCCTGATCACTAAGCTAGCAGAAAGAACCGTGCAAGATATTATCAGCCGTCTAATCACGCGCCATAGCGTTCCTATTGTTGGGGTTCGCCATGGGACATTTAGAGGATATTTTATCCCAGCTAACAAAGAGGAGCTACTGGACGGAGCAAAAACATTTTACAATCAGATACGAGAAGAAGAAAAGCGCCTAGCGGTGTTGATGAACAGCGACCTAGAAAGCTACAAAGAAACCTTGAAGGAGGTGGGCGGATATGTTTAGCCTAAGCCGAGAAAGTGAGCAAGACCTAGTGCATGGCATTCTGGAGGTAGTGGAAAGATACCATGAAGCGCGTGATAGACTCAAACCACGACTGACAGGCTTAATATCAGCCCAGGAAGTCATGGACGAGTTAGATATAAAATATATGACACTCCAAAAATGGGAAAAAGCAGGGCTAAGACGATACCATCCACCGCTTGAAGATACAAGAAAGGTTTACTATAAAATAACTGACATCTGGAAGTTTCTGGGGGTAGAAAATGGGTAGATACATGACAGAGCCAGCTTATGCTGGTATGAAGTTAGCCAAGGAAGATAAAACCAAGGTCAGACGCCCAAAGTTGAAGCAACTCAAAGAACGGAAACAACTGAAGAAACTGAGGAAGAAACGTCGGAAAGGGAGCTGATATGACGATTTACGAGGCTAGAGGCTTTCAGGGTAATCTTGTCTATCCATTTGATAAAATTGAGCCGTTCCAGTACATTGAACGCTTTAAGCCTTTGGTAGTCCCTGAAGGGGCAAACATTGAAGAATTTAAACGTACACAAGCGCCTTACTGTATAAGTGGCAAAGTGACACCAGAAAAGCATGGCAGTTACAAGCGAAACAACTCCAGTCTAATCTATCGGGATTTGATTTTCCTTGATTATGACGATATACAGGGGACGTCTGAGGGCTTTATAAAGGCTGTTTCTAGCGCTTTATTTGGCTACTCCTATATCTTATACCCGACTATCAAACATAGCTTAGAAAAGCCCCGTTTTCGCCTTGTAGTGAAGCCTAACAACGTGATGAATGAGGCAACCTATAAGCAGGTAGTTAAGGAGATAGCGGACAAGATTGGGCTACCCTTTGACATGGTCAGTCTAACCTGGTCACAACTCCAAGGGCTACCAGTAACAACAGGTGACCCAGCAAGTTATCAAAAGGTTGTGGAGCATGGCCTAGATTATCCAGTCCCCAAGGTTGAACCAAGAGCGAAGCAAGAAACTACGGAGCGTTACAAGCCTAGAGCAAGTGGCCAGAGGTCAATGACCATGAGAATTATTGACACGCTTTTTAATGGCTTTGGAGATGAGGGAGGGCGCAACGTAGCACTGACACGCTTTGTAGGTTTACTCTTTAATAAGTGGGTTGATTGCGACCTAGAGACCGCCTACGAGCTGACAAAGATAGCTAATAGCGTGACAGTTGAACCATTGCCTATTGAAGAGCTAGACCGCACTTTTAGCAGTATAGCACGGGCTGAATATAGAAAGAGAGGATAGAACCATAGAACTAGAAGAATTAGGAAACCTAGAAAGTGAAATCTTAGAGGCGCGTGAAAGCGAAGATAAGCACTTTAAGACTTTCAAAGGTGTTAGGGGACAGCTTATCAAAGAGTGTCAAGAAATCAAGGACAAGGCTTATCAGCAAGCTTATGAAGAAGTTATGGCAGACAGCAAACACCTTGAAAATGTAAAGGCAGGCAGGTTGACCGAGGCCCAGCATGAAGAACTAGCCCAGCAGAAAGGCGAGGAAAAGAGCAGTAAGGCCTTACCAACTAATCCGCTGGGAGTTGCTATTATGTTAAAAAAGTACGTCCGATTTATTAGAATTAAGCCAGAGGCACAAGGGCAAAAAGCCCCATTATATTTCTATAATCCTGATTTTGGTATCTGGTTAGAGGATAATGAATTTTTGCAAGATCTTATTTCTGTCATTTATCCAAACGCAACGGAAAAACAGGCATTTGACACGCTTTATAAAATAGCTAGACAGAGCCAAATGAGGGAAATCCAAGGCAATTATACTGTAATTGGGAAACAGCTATACAATGCTAAGACAGGCATTTTTGAAGAAACGACACCAGAGATTACAGCAACAAGAAAGATAAAAACAGGTTATAGCCCTGGAGCAGAAGAGCCTATAATTAACGGCTGGAAGCCGACAGCTTGGCTTTTAGAGTTGTTTGACGGTGACAAGGAGCTTTATAACCTTGCTATCCAGATTATAAAAGCAAGCGTCACAGGGCAGTCTTTGCAAAAAATCTTTTGGCTTTTCGGTGAAGGTGGAACAGGAAAAGGAACTTTTCAGCAGTTACTTATAAACCTAGTTGGTATGGAAAATGTGGCAAGTTTGAAGATCACTGGTTTAACAAAAAGTCAATTTTCAACGTCTATATTATTGGGAAAGTCGCTTGTAATCGGTGATGATGTACAAAAGGACGCAGTAATTAGAGACACTTCAGATATGTTTAGCTTAGCAACAGGCGACATAATGACCATAGAGGACAAAGGGAAACGCCCTTATAGCATACGCCTTAATATGACGGTAGTACAATCTTCTAATGGTTTACCAAGAATGAACGGGGATAAATCAGCTATTGATAGGCGATTTAGAATTTTACCTTTTACCAAAATATTCAAAGGTAATCCTAACAAGGCTATCAAAGACGATTACATTAACCGCAAAGAAGTGCTGGAGTACCTGGTTAAGTTGGCTATTGAAACACCAATCGCTGACATTAACCCTACGAAGTCTATTGAAATACTTGAAGAACACCATAAGGACATGAACCCCGTTATTGATTTTGTTTCTAAGTTTTTTACTGATGAATTGACAAGTGAGTTTATTCCTAATAGTTTTGTCTATCACGTTTGGAAAGGTTTCCTAGAATACTATGGTATTAAAGAAAACAGGTCAGAAATGGGCTTACATCGAGAAATCAAAAGCAACCTGCCTGAAGGTTTCGCAGTTGGCCAGAAGGTTATCCCTGCAGGGCAACAGATCCATAAAGGTTTTTATCCTAAAGAAGACCTACCGCCGTTTGCAAGCGTAGCCTATGCTAATGGTAGGGCAACACCCGAAAAGCAGAAAAAGCCAAAGAATGAACGCGGGTATTACAACCATTGGCCAGAGTACAAAAAGAGAAGGAAAAGAAAATAAGAATTTTATACACTTTACACAGTAGGGCAAAAATTTTATACACTTAAAAACGTTGTCATATCAAGGGTTTTATACACTTTATACGAAAAACACGGAAATAAAAAAATTTCCTTATATTATGTTTTAAAAATGGGGTCCCTATTATCCCTATATATGTTTTTATTTTAATGTATAAAGCGTATAAAGTGTATAAAACAATAGCAAAAACCTTGGCATTACTGACTTTATTTTTTATACACTTTTAAAAACAAGTGTATAAAATTTGTAAGAAGCGTATAAAAAAGGGGACAGAAAAATCAATTAAGTACAAAAGGAGTACAAAAGGAGTAAAAAACATGAAAATTAAACTATTTTTTTATTACAAATGGCAACAATCACTAGAAAATTTTGAACAGGAAGTAAATGATTTTATGGCGACCGTGCAGGTAATTGATGTAAAACATTCAACCGCAACCGTAGGAGATAGTGATGGTATGGGTGCGATTGCTGGTTTGCTAGTATTATACAGATAACAAAATGGGGTAGATAGTACCGACCCCCTTGCAATGGTGTAACTACTAGTGACACCCTTAAAACAGAAAGAGGAAAAACAACATGACATTAAAAACATTTTCAGATAAAGCAAAAACATTCACTTTCACTTACTATTTTTGTGATCAGGCGACCGCTCAAGTAGCAGGTCACGCGCTACTGGGATATATGACTGGAACATATTGCCAGCCTGTAATCTCATTGACCTACAAGGATAAGGGAACGCTTGTCGCTGAGTATGTGGAAGATCACAAGCTAAACAAGACTTTCAAGCGTATTTGTGATAGCTTTAAAGACTACCACAAACAACCAGAAGAGGCTGAAGCATTTGAGGAACGTTATAAACGGGAGCGCGTGCTTCAACTCAAAGAGTCAGAGGATTTTGAGAGTTTGCTGGAGAAAGTAACAGACTACGAGCTAGAACTATTAGACTATGCTGATCGCTTGCTTTCTGATAAGCCTATCCCTATGGACTCTATGACCGCTTTTGGTACGTTGGAAAAGCTGGGCGATGAAAGTATTAGCCTACTCCAAAAGTTGGACGTAGAGGGCGAATATAAAGGCCTTGCTGGTTATACAGAGCATTTGAAGTAGGACACAGGGGAGCAATCCCCTTTTTGCTATCAAGTCAATAGTTTTGGGTTTTTCCATATAGGGGGAAATAATGAAGCAGTTAGCAATAGAAACAATCACTAAACCAATGAAGCTGAGAGGAATATCTAAGGGTATAGCAGAGTTGGACGGTAAACGTTTAGAGATTGATTTGGATAATTTAATGATTGATTTTGGTGTAGAGTCATTTGAATTAGACAGAATAGCAGGAACTAAGGGAGGTAATCGATATTTCTTTCTTTGCCCTGATTGTGGTAGACGGTGCAGGTTGCTTTATAAACGGTATTTATATTTTAGTTGCGGTACTTGTCTAGATATCCACAAGAGTACCCTGAACCGTAGCAAAACGGATTGCCAATACTACTGGGAGCTTGCACTAAAAGAAGCCAGAAAGGTAGAACCAGGGTGGAGTCCTAGACGTGGTAGATATATGTTTGATGGTTTCCCTGAAAGACCAAGGTATATGAAGCGTGACAGGTATCATAAGCACTATAAGAAGTTTTTGAAGTATATTGAAAAAGGGGATAGATTTTGGCTGAATGGTTCGAGATTGTGAGACAATATGAAGTAGTGTGCAATTTACAAAACGAACAAATACTACATATTAGACGGTTTGAATGTTAAAAAAAGCTAGATATATCAAGGATTTAAGTAAGCAGAGCGTTCCAAAAAAGGGTGAGGTTTTGGTGAGGTAGCATATATAAAAAGTATAAGATTAGTATAAGGTTGTGTATTTAAAAATACTAAGGTTTTACAAAGGTACAGGGCTTTTTTTCTAGTGATAGAACCACAAGATAGAGAGGTTTACCGAGGGTTAGAAAAGGTGAGATTTTTCTTAGGTAGTGGCAGTAAATATGACTGACAAATGGCAGGGTTATGTGTGTTGAACTCCGAGCGAACGCCGAGAAAGTGGCTATATCCCCCTATCATTTATCAAGCAGATAAGAGCAATAATAACCCTCCTTAACTCCCTGAGAAACGACAAGCAGATAAGCGAAGTTTTTAGCCCTCTTATTTCGGATCTACTCCTTGCAGAATGACAAGCAGATAAGGATGACAATAACCCTTCTTAATTGCTTACAAAACGATAGGGAGTTAAGACAAATTTAAAAGCTCCTTATTTTCGTTTTTCTCCTTGTCAAACGGTAAGGGAATAGGACAGGAAATAACATCGCTTATTTTGATTTTGCTCCCTGAAAAACTGTAAGGAGATAAGGAGACTTATTAGCTTCCTTAATTTGGATTTTCTCCTTACAAAATTACAGGGGAATAAGAACTAAAATAACTCCCCTTATTTTCCTACCAAATGATAAGGAGATAAGAGCAGTTTAAAAGTCTGTTATTTTGGATTTGTTGCTTATAAAACGATAAGCAGATAAGCAAAGAAATAACTTGCCTTAATTGCTTGCAGAATGACAAGGAAATAAGAGAGATAAAAACATCCCTTAATTGCTTATCAAACCATAAGGAGATACGGGGGCTATCTCCCTCCCCACGCGCTTCTATGAGCTTCACACCGTCATTGTACATTTTTTCTCACGGGAAAACATTTGAAGCTAGAGCGAACATAGAGAAATAGCAAAAAAAGCCAAGGCGCTCCGCCTCAGCTATAATCTCAATAATATTATATCACAAAGGAGCGAACTAATGGAGCTGGATAAGTTTAAAACGATGATGAACGTCAGAGAGCGGATGACTTACTTTCTACGTTTCCAGAGGATGGCAGGAAGTGAAAACCAAGTTACGATAGATGAAGAGGCTTGGAAACTTGTCTTACCTGATCAGTGGAATTTGAGCGGTGAGCATGAAAAAGCAATACGTGAGGGGTTGGAGATATTCGCCCACGACATCAACAGCATAGAGAACGAGAGAGCCAGAAAATACTTCATTATCCATTATTGCTACATGAGAAAGAAAACAATGAGCGAATGCGTAGAAATGGCAGGTACTAGCTCCACTAGCTACCACCGATACAAACAGATAGCCGTCTTAAACTTTGCGAGAATCCACCAGAACGGAGAGCTAGAAGCATATAAGTAGGCGTTTGTGGTGTTTTGTTGAGAAATGTTAAGATTTAAGTGAGGGGGATGACATGATTGAAGATTTTTTGATTGATCTGGAGAATATCCAATTAGAGGATATGGAGATAGATTTAAACATGGATTTTGAAATAGATGTTGACCTTGATGGTTTAGATTTAACCTTACTACAAGAATTAGAAGCGTAAATGTTGGCAAATGTAGGCGTAGGCTTCATATTCGCCCCCTATTTCGCTTGGTTTCGTACTGGACAACTAAAGCACCACGGACAAACTACAAGCCCTTAGAAACGAATCTGGGGGCTTTTGTGAGGCCATAATCTTATAAACCACGCGCTTCATGGTATAATATACCTATCAGCAACCAGCAATAAAAAAAGCACGTTTGACCGTGCTAGTTTCTTGCCTGCTGAACTCGTCAAATCTTAGCCCTTTTGTGGGGCTTTTTTGCTCCCCTTTTTGCGTACTTTGGGGGAGCAAGTAGTAAAAAGTAATGTTAGTGTTTTTTGTTCAAAAGCGCGTGATATAAGGGTCAGGAAGCCCTAAGAAAACATAAAATAAGAAGTTTTTTATTATACTACAAAATCGGCCTTTTGGGTAATAGAATCTCACTTTTTTTGGTATAATGGTAAGCAATAATGGACTAGAAAGAACAAAGATGCAAGATAAAATTGTCATTCATGGGGCGCGTGCCCATAATTTAAAAAATATTGATGTGGAGATTCCGCGAGACAAGCTGGTTGTTGTGACCGGCTTGTCAGGTTCAGGGAAATCCAGTCTGGCCTTTGATACCCTCTATGCGGAGGGACAACGTCGCTATGTGGAGAGCTTGTCAGCCTATGCTCGTCAGTTTTTGGGAAATATGGAGAAGCCTGATGTAGATGCCATTGATGGTCTCAGCCCAGCTATTTCCATCGACCAGAAAACGACTAGTAAAAACCCTCGCTCGACGGTAGGAACCACGACTGAAATCAATGACTATCTGCGTCTCCTCTACGCGCGTGTGGGGACGCCTTACTGTATCAACGGGCATGGGGCTATCAAGGCTTCTTCTGTGGAGCAGATCGTTGATAGGGTCTTAGAATTGCCAGAACGCCAGCGCCTACAAATCTTAGCACCAGTTATCCGCAAGAAAAAAGGACAGCACAAGAGCGTCATTGAAAAGGTTCAGAAAGATGGTTATGTCCGTGTCCGTGTGGATGGGGAAGTCTATGATGTGACCGAAGTGCCAGAGTTGTCCAAGAGCAAGCAACACAATATTGATGTCGTAGTTGACCGTATTGTCATCAAGGAGGGCATTCGTAGTCGTCTCTTTGATTCCATTGAGGCTGCCCTTCGTATTGCAGAAGGCTATGTCATTATCGACACTATGGACGACTCTGAGTTGCTCTTCTCTGAGCATTATGCCTGTCCAGTTTGTGGCTTTACTGTTCCAGAGTTAGAGCCACGTCTCTTCTCCTTCAATGCTCCTTTTGGTTCTTGTAGTGAGTGTGACGGCTTGGGCATCAAGCTGGAGGTGGATACTGATTTGGTAGTGCCAGATGCCAGCAAAACCTTACGTGAGGGGGCGCTAGCACCTTGGAATCCTATCTCATCCAACTACTATCCAAACATGCTAGAGCAGGCTATGACAGCTTTTGGAGTAGATATGGATAAGCCTTTTGAGGACTTGTCAGAAGAAGACAAGAACTTGATTCTTTACGGCTCAGATGGCAAGGAATTCCATTTCCACTATGAGAATGAATTTGGTGGCGTGCGCGATATCGATATTCCTTTTGAGGGAGTTGTCAATAATATCAAGCGTCGCTATCACGAGACAAACAGCGATTACACGCGCACCCAGATGCGCCTCTACATGAATGAGCTGACTTGCGGAACCTGTCACGGTTATCGCCTCAATGACCAGGCCTTGTCTGTCCGTGTTGGTGGCCAGCAAGGACCACATATCGGAGAAATTTCAGACCTGTCTATCGCTGACCACTTGGACTTGGTAAGCAAGTTGACTCTGTCTGAAAATGAATCTATTATTGCTCGTCCCATTCTCAAGGAAATCAAGGATCGTTTGACCTTCCTTAATAACGTGGGTCTTAACTATCTAACCCTGTCACGTTCGGCAGGAACCCTTTCAGGTGGGGAGAGCCAGCGTATTCGCTTGGCGACCCAGATTGGTTCCAACTTATCAGGTGTCCTTTATATCCTGGATGAGCCGTCAATCGGTCTCCACCAGAGAGATAATGACCGCCTGATCGTCAGTCTCAAAAAGATGCGCGACTTGGGTAATACTCTCATAGTAGTGGAACATGACGAAGATACCATGCGTGAGGCTGATTATCTGATTGACGTTGGTCCCGGTGCAGGTGTTTTTGGTGGGGAGATTGTTGCGGCAGGAACCCCTAAACAGGTTGCTCGCAACAGCAAGTCTATCACAGGTCAGTATTTATCAGGCAAACGTGCCATTCCAGTGCCAGAAGAGCGACGTGTCGGAAATGGTCGTTTTATCGAGGTGACGGGAGCGCGTGAGAACAATTTGCAAAATGTCACGGCTCGCTTCCCACTAGGAAAATTCATCGCCGTTACAGGGGTATCTGGCTCAGGGAAATCGACCTTGATCAACAGTATCCTCAAAAAAGCTATTGCCCAGAAGCTCAACCGTAATTCAGACAAACCTGGTAAATTTAAGACTATTACAGGGATTGAGCATGTCGACCGCTTGATTGATATTGATCAGAGCCCGATCGGACGAACGCCGAGGTCTAACCCTGCTACCTATACAGGAGTTTTTGACGATATACGTGATCTTTTTGCTCAGACAAATGAAGCCAAGATTCGAGGCTACAAGAAGGGGCGTTTCAGTTTCAACGTCAAGGGTGGTCGCTGTGAAGCCTGCTCAGGTGACGGGATTATCAAGATTGAGATGCACTTCTTGCCAGATGTTTACGTGGCTTGTGAAGTCTGCCACGGGACCCGCTACAACAGTGAGACCCTAGAAGTCCACTACAAGGAAAAAAATATCTCGCAGGTCTTGGACATGACCGTCAACGACGCGGTAGAGTTCTTCCAACACATTCCTAAGATTCAACGTAAACTCCAGACCATCAAGGATGTGGGACTGGGCTATGTGACGCTAGGGCAACCAGCTACCACCCTTTCTGGGGGAGAAGCCCAGCGTATGAAACTGGCTAGTGAACTCCACAAACGCTCGACAGGAAAATCTTTCTACATTCTGGATGAGCCGACGACAGGTCTTCATACCGAAGATATCGCTCGCTTGCTTAAAGTCTTGGCTCGCTTTGTCGACGATGGCAATACAGTCCTTGTTATCGAGCACAATCTAGATGTTATTAAGACTGCAGACCATATTATTGACTTGGGACCTGAGGGCGGTGTCGGTGGTGGAACCATCATCGCAACAGGAACTCCAGAAGAAGTAGCGGCCAATGAAGCCAGCTACACAGGACAGTATTTGAAAGGAAAGTTACATCATGAATAAACGTGTACAAGCATTTCTAACGAAAATGCAAGAAAAAGAACTAGATGGTATCATTATCAACAACCTTAAAAACGTCTATTATTTGACTGGTTTTTGGGGTTCAAATGGAACAGTTTTTATCAGCCGTGACCGTCAGGTCTTGGTGACAGACTCTCGCTATATCATTGCAGCCAAGCAAGAAACCAGTGGTTTTGAGATTGTGGCTGACCGTGATGAATTGGCTGTCATTGCAGGCATTGTTAAGGATATGGGCTTGTCTCGAATCGGTTTTGAGGACGAGATTTCAGTGTCTTATTATCACCGTATGCAGGCAACCTTTGAAGGAATTGACTTGCTTCCACAAACTCAGTTTGTTGAAGGTCTTCGAATGATTAAGGATGAGGCAGAGATTGCAGCTATTCGCAAGGCTTGTTCTATCTCAGACCAAGCTTTCCGCGATGCACTTGACTTTATTAAGCCAGGAAAGACTGAAATTGAGATTGCCAACTTTCTTGACTTCCGTATGCGTGAGTTGGGAGCATCTGGCTTGTCTTTTGACACTATCTTAGCTAGCGGAATCAACTCTTCTAAACCTCATGCTCATCCCATGCACAAACCAGTTGAGCTAGGAGAAGCCATTACTATGGACTTCGGTTGCCTTTATGACCACTATGTCAGTGATATGACACGGACTATCTATCTAGGACATGTTAGCGACGAGCAGGCAGAGATTTACAATACGGTTTTGAAAGCTAACCAAGCCTTGATTGACCAGGCTAAGGCAGGATTAGGTTTCCGTGACTTTGACAAAATCCCTCGTGATATTATCATCGAGGCAGGCTATGGCGACTACTTTACCCACGGTATTGGACACGGTATTGGACTGGATATCCATGAGGAACCATACTTTAGCCAGACTTCTACAGAAACTATTAAGGCAGGTATGGCCTTGACCGATGAACCAGGTATCTATATCGAAGGCAAATATGGCGTTCGTATCGAGGATGATATCCTGATTACAGAGACAGGTTGTGAATTGTTGACCCTTGCTCCAAAAGAGTTGATAGTTATTTAAGAGTCAAACAACTCAAATGATTGACTTTTAAATTTTAAAGGTTTATACTGAAAGACGAAAACGGTAGGTGAGGCTACCATAGGGATACGGATGACTACCGCAAAGCAGTGGAGACACTACTCGTTGGTCAACAGTCCTGGTCGCGAAGGCCAAGACTAAGCTCATTACATTGCCCTATGGAGTTAAAGCTTGAACGAAAAACAGATAATTAGTTTTTTAATCCTGCCATTTTATGGTGGGATTTTCTACTGTTTAAATCAAAGAAAGGAGACAGACGATGCAAATTGACGACCATCCGGAACCGCACATACACAGCCAATCGCTGATTTGTGTCGTTCTGCCCTTATAAAGTGATTGGTCTCTGTGTATGAAACACATCATTCATACAGATAGGAGAAACCAATGAAAACTACAAAAGAAAGATTAGCAACAGCTATTCATACATCTTTAAACGAAACTCTATCTTTTTATAAGACAAGTCTAACAGGCTTGACTGAGGAGCAGGTGGAGAAAAATCGTGACCTATATGGCGAAAATACCATCACAAAGGGTCAAGAAGACAGTATCCTCAAAAAGATTTACGAATCCATTATCAATCCTTTTACGATCATCTTACTGGTCATCGCCGTGATTTCCTTGGTGACCAATGTCTGGTTGGCAAAACCAGGTCAAGAGGATCCGACGACTTCTATTATCATCGTTGTCCTAGTCCTCATTTCTGGTGGCATACGCTTTGTCCAAGAACTCCGTAGTGATAAGGCTGCGACCAATCTATCAAAAATGATTGTCAACACAGCGACTGTCATTCGTCAAGGAGAAATCCAAGAAGTACCTATCGATGATTTGGTAGTGGGTGACATGGTTAAATTAAGCGCTGGAGACATGATTCCAGCAGATCTTCTTTTATTTGAGTCGCGCGATTTCTTTGTACAACAGTCTGGCTTGACAGGTGAAAGTGAATCGGTTGAAAAATTGGCCTTGACCAAGGCAACAGTTCAACAATCTGATAGTCTGCTAGAAGCAGAAGCGCTCGCCTTTATGGGAACCAATGTCTTGTCTGGTAGTGCCAAGGCCGTGGTTTTAGCAGTTGGTGATGATACCATGATGGGGGCCATTGAGCAGACTTTGAACACCTATGATGAGCCTACTTCGTTTGAACGGGAGATGAATAGTATTTCGTGGCTCTTGATTCGTTTGATGCTGGTCATGGTGCCCATCGTTTTCTTGTCCAATGGTTTAACAGATGGCGACTGGCTGGAAGCTGGCGTATTTGCCTTGAGTGTGGGTGTCGGGCTGACACCTGAGATGCTTCCTATGATTATCACGGCCAGTCTAGCAAAAGGTTCTATTATCATGGCTAAGGAAAAAGTGGTTATCAAGAAACTCAATGCCATACAGGACTTAGGGGCGATTGATATCTTGTGTACAGATAAGACAGGAACTCTAACTCAAGACGAAATCGTTCTAGAATATCCCTTGGACATCCACGGACGCTTGGATTTGACTGTCTTGAGACGAGCTTATCTCAATTCCTATTTTCAAACTGGTCTGAAAAATTTGATGGACAGAGCCATCATCAGTAGAACTGAAAAAGAAGCTAAAGAACACGCTATTCTACAAAATTTGGATACTAGCTTCCAAAAAATAGATGAATTGCCCTTTGATTTTGAACGTAGACGGATGAGTGTTATCGTTAAGGATGAACACGAAGTTGTTAGTTTGGTAACCAAGGGTGCCCTAGAGGAAATGCTTGCGATTTCCAGTCATGCGGAATACCAAGGAGTGATTACTCCCTTGACAGATGCTATTAGAGAGGAAATATTAGCGGAAGTCCGACAACTAAATCAACAAGGTTTGCGTGTCTTGGGAGTGGCTTATAAGTCAGGTTTGAGGGAAGATCATGCCTATACAGTTGATGATGAAGGGGATATGATTCTAACTGGTTATTTAGCCTTTCTAGATCCACCAAAACCATCTGCAGCACCAGCAATTAAGGCTTTGTTAGAACATGGAGTTCAAACAAAGATTTTGACGGGAGACAACGAAAAAGTTACCCAAGCAGTCTGTGAAAAGGTTGGTTTGGATATCAATCAGATGCTGTTGGGGTCTGAAATTGATCAGATGAGTGATCAAGAATTGGCCCAAGCTGTAGAGGAGGTAACCGTCTTTGCCAAACTTTCTCCTGACCAAAAAGCAAGGATTATTTTGCAATTTAAGGCTAATGGTCATGCTGTCGGCTATATGGGAGATGGAATCAATGATGCCCCTTCTATGAAAGTAGCAGATGTGGGGATTTCTGTTGATACAGCAGTAGATATTGCTAAAGAAACAGCTGATGTTATCCTACTTGATAAGGATCTCATGGTGCTTGAAAAAGGACTTGTTGAAGGTCGTAAGGTCTATGCCAATATGACCAAATATATCAAGATGACGGTCAGTTCTAATTTTGGAAATATCTTATCCCTATTGGTCTCTGGAATCTTTTTACCCTTTTTACCAATGGCACCAGTCCATTTGATTATCCTAAATCTAGTCTATGATTTGTCTTGTATTGCCTTGCCTTTTGACAAGGTGGACAAAGATTTTTTGAGAAATCCGCATACCTGGGAAGCCAAGTCCATCACACGTTTCATGGTTTGGATGGGGCCTATTTCTTCTGCCTTTGATATTTTGACCTTCATTTTGCTTTATTTTATCATTGTACCTATGACGACAGGTCATGCCTATGTTCATGGAGCAGAGTCGGCCGTAGGATTTATTGTCTTGTTCCAGACAGGTTGGTTTATCGAGTCTATGTGGTCACAAACTATGGTTATCCATATGTTGCGTTCAGCTAAAATTCCCTTTTTACAAAGTCGTCCGGCTTGGCTCGTTCTTGTGACAACCTTATTGGCTGCAGCCTTTGTGACCTTCCTTCCCTACAGTCCTCTCGCAAGCCTACTTCATCTCACTCCTTTAAAACCGATTTATTTCATCTTTTTACTTTTCATCATTATTTTGTATATGATTAGCGTGACAATTGTGAAAAAAATCTATATCAAGAAATATAAAGAATGGCTGTAAATTTCATTTTGTCAAGAAAAAAGTACGAAAATGACGAAAAAAGTCAAAAAAATTTAAAAATAGGTCGCAAGTCGGATGTTTTTTATGGTATAATAGACTAAACTGATAGTAACATGTAGCGAAAGGGGTAGGTACATGATTAAAATTTATACAGTCTCAAGTTGTACTAGCTGTAAAAAAGCAAAAACCTGGCTCAATGCCCACCAGTTAAGTTATAAAGAACAAAATCTTGGTAAAGAAGGAATTACGAGGGAAGAATTACTGGATATTCTAACCAAAACAGATAATGGAATAGCCAGCATCGTTTCATCTAAAAATCGCTATGCCAAAGCCCTTGGAGTGGATATTGAAGATTTGAGTGTCAATGAAGTCCTCAATCTGATTATGGAAACACCGAGAATTTTAAAGAGCCCAATCCTTGTGGATGAAAAACGTTTGCAAGTTGGCTACAAGGAAGACGATATTCGTGCCTTCCTACCACGCTCTGTCCGTAATGTAGAAAATGCAGAAGCACGTTTGCGTGCAGCTCTATAAACATCAAGGCTGGGAGCAATTCCCAGTCTTATTCTATTTTAATCTCAAAAAGAAAGAAGAAAGAAATGAAAAAAGTTGTTCTTGTTAGTCTAGCTTTCCTTTTTGTCCTAGTTGGTTGCGGACAGAAAAAAGAAACTGGACCAGCTACAAAAACAGAAAAGGATACGCTTCAGTCGGCATTGCCAGTTATTGAAAATGCTGAGAAGAATACAGTTGTAACCAAGACGTTGGTCTTGCCGAAATCAGATGATGGTAGCCAGCAAACTCAAACTATTACTTATAAAGACAAGACTTTTTTGAGCCTAACCATCCAACAAAAGCGTCCAGTCTCAGATGAGTTGAAGACCTATATTGACCAACATGGAGTGGAGGAAACTCAAAAAGCTCTCCTTGAGGCGGAGGAGAAGGATGAGTCCATCATTGAAGCTCGTAAATTGGCAGGCTTTAAGCTTGAAACCAAATTATTGAGTGCAACCGAACTTCAAACAACGACTAGTTATGATTTTCAAGTTTTGGATGTCAAGAAGGCTTCCCAGTTGGAATATTTGAAGAATATTGGCTTGGAAAATCTTTTGAAAAATGAACCAAGCAAATATATTTCAGACAGATTGGCAAATGGTGCGACAGAACAGTAGAAAATCCAAATAAATAGACTGCCTGAATTGTAGAACGTAAGGAATTATGCTATAATGGTACTATTCTAAGGAAAGAGGGTGTTAGAATGGGATTTACTGAAGAAACAGTACGTTTTAAATTGGACGATTCCAATAAAAAAGAAATTAGCGAAACTCTGACTGATGTTTATGCTTCGTTGAACGATAAGGGCTACAACCCAATCAACCAAATCGTAGGTTACGTATTGAGTGGAGACCCTGCCTACGTTCCTCGTTATAATAATGCACGAAATCAAATCCGTAAGTATGAGCGTGATGAAATCGTTGAGGAATTGGTCCGCTACTACCTTAAAGGACAAGGAGTCGATCTATAACCTATGAGAATTATGGGATTGGACGTCGGTTCAAAAACGGTAGGGGTGGCGATTAGCGATCCGCTCGGTTTTACAGCTCAAGGGCTTGAAATCATCCAAATCAATGAGGAGCAAGGCCAATTTGGTTTTGATCGCGTTAAGGAGTTGGTTGATACTTACAAGGTGGAACGATTTGTAGTGGGTTTGCCTAAAAACATGAACAATACAAGCGGACCGCGCGTGGAAGCTAGTCAAGCATACGGAGCAAAGCTAGAAGAGCTTTTTGGTTTACCAGTAGACTATCAAGATGAACGCTTGACAACAGTCGCCGCAGAGCGCATGTTGATTGAACAAGCAGATATCAGTCGCAATAAGCGCAAGAAAGTCATTGATAAGTTAGCAGCTCAGCTGATTTTACAAAATTATTTAGATAGAAAATTTTAATACAAAGGAGAGGCTATGTCACACGATCATAACCACGACCACGAAGAACGTGAATTAATTACACTAGTAGATGAGCAAGGGAACGAAACCTTGTTTGAAATCCTTTTGACGATTGATGGAAAAGAAGAATTTGGTAAAAACTATGTTCTTCTAGTGCCAGTTAACGCAGAAGAAGACGAAGACGGACAAGTAGAAATCCAAGCTTACTCATTCATCGAAAACGAAGATGGAACAGAAGGCGAATTGCAACCAATCCCAGAAGACTCAGAAGACGAATGGAACATGATTGAAGAAGTCTTCAACAGCTTTATGGAGGAGTGAAAATATCCGGGGGATATTTTTACCCTGACGCTAAAAATAAAAACCGTCAGTAAGTCCGGGGGACGTTTTTACCCCAGCTCCTGAAAATTAGAAGAGTTGGAATGTTCAGTGGACGTGTTTAGCCCTGCGCTAGAAATTAGAAACGCAGGCAGTTCAGTGAACATTTTTACCCTTACGCTAAAAATAAAAACTGTCAGTAAGTCCAGTGGATATTTTTACCCCAGATTAACATTCATAGGAGCTAGTGATTAGCTAACCAGGTAAGAGGTTGGGACGAGAATCCTGACCTCATTTTTTGTTATCTACGGAATTTTGCTAGGTAATTGATTAGACTTTTGTCAAGGAGATGTATATGTTTGAAGTAGAAGAATGGCTCCATAGTCGGATTGGTTTGAATTTTCGATCAGGTTTGGGCCGAATACAGCAAGCGGTGGATTTGTTAGGAAATCCTGAGCAGTCTTACCCTATTATCCACGTAACAGGAACTAATGGAAAAGGTTCTACCATTGCTTTTATGAAGGAATTATTTATGCGGCATGGTAAAAAAGTTGCGACCTTTACCTCCCCCCATATTGTCTCTATCAATGACCGAATCTGCATTAATGGGCAACCAATAGCTGATGCAGACTTTATCCGTTTAGCTGAGCAAGTCAGGGAGATGGAAAAGACGCTTGTGCAAACCCATGATCAGTTGTCCTTTTTTGAATTGCTGACCTTGATTGCTTTCCTCTACTTTAAGGAGCAAGAGGTGGATTTGGTTTTACTAGAAGTGGGAATTGGTGGCTTACTTGACACGACCAATGTGGTAACTGGAGAGATTGCTGTTATCACCTCCATTGGGCTTGACCATCAGGAGACCTTGGGCGATAGTCTAGAAGCGATCGCAGAGCAAAAAGCTGGTATTTTCAAGGCTGGTAAGAAGGCAGTGATTGCCCAATTGCCCCCAGAAGCTAGGATCGTTTGTCAGGAAAAAGCTGAATCTTTAGCTGTTGACCTTTATCAGGCAGATAAGGATTTCTCAATGCTGAATGGCGATTTTTCAAGCTCTTTGGCTAATCTTTCACAGTTGAAAATAGGCTTGGAAGGAGCTTATCAGCAGGAAAATGCGGCCTTGGCGTTGCAAGCATTTCTTCTCTTTATGAGGGAAGGAAAGGAAGTTGTTGATGAGCAGGCTGTAAGACAGGCTTTAGCGAAGACCCATTGGGCTGGTCGCTTGGAGCGTATTCGTCCGCAGATTTACTTGGACGGTGCCCATAACCTCCCTGCCTTGACTCGCTTGGTTGAGTTTATCAAAGAAAAAGAGCAAGGAGGTTATCGTCCTCAAATCCTCTTTGGAGCCTTGAAACGTAAGGATTATCAAGGGATGTTGTGTTATCTGACTGAAAATTTGCCTCAGGTGGAACTCAAGGTGACCGGCTTTGACTATCAAGGTTCTCTGGAAGAGACAGATGTAACAGGTCACGATATAGTTCCTTCTTATCGTGAATTTATCAGCAATTTTGAAGAAAGAGCCGATACCCAGGATTTGTTGTTTGTTACAGGCTCTCTCTATTTTATCTCAGAAGTACGGAGCCACCTACTAGCTCACGAGCAGATAAATTGATCTCCTTTTTTGAACTTGTTATACTAGGGGAACTACCAGTTAGGAGGAAATTTCTCTAAATTGGTAGCAGAAAGGAAATTCATCATGAAATTAAAAACATTCACACTTTCTCTTGCTTCTTTAGCAAGTCTTAGTCTCTTAGTAGCTTGTTCACAAAGAGCGCAGCAGGTTCAACAACCAGTAGCTCAACCGCAAACACAACAAACTCAACAATCACAAGCAGCTTCATCTTCTACAGAAAATACAAATCAGGCAGCAACAAGTTCTTCACAAAACACAGTTACGGCTCAACCAACTAATATTGATGGGACTTATACTGGTCAGGACGAAGGAGACCGTATCACTTTAGTGGTAACTGGAACAACTGGCACCTGGACACAGGTAGAAACTGATGGGGAACAAGAAATCAAGCAGGTTAGCTTCGACGCTGCTAATCAACGCATGATTATTGGTGATGATGCCAAGATTTATGCAATCAATGGCAATCAGATGATTATTGACGATATGGATAGAGACGCGTCTGATCGTATCGTTTTATCAAAATAGACTGGAAGGAGACTGGATTTTTCGGTCTCTTTTATGATTACTCAGAAAAATGATTATAAATACTTGCCTTCTAGCGAATACCTGAGTTATACTAGTATCAATTACTTGTTTTTAGCATTCAAAATGTCAAGGAGGGGATATGAAATATAGAAAATTTCAATTATTGATGTCCAAGTATGGCTTTAGTCTTTCGATTATGCTACTTGAACTGTGTCTTGTTTTTGGTCTCTTTCTTTATTTAGGGCGTATGGCTCCTATTCTATGGGTCATTCTCTTAATCTTTATGAGTATGGCGACCATTGTTGCTATTGTCAATCGTTCCATGGCACCTGAAAGCAAGGTGATGTGGTTAGTGGTAACTTTTGTTCCCGTTATTGGTCCTTTGCTTTATCTGATGTTTGGTGAAAGGCGATTGTCCAAAAAAGAAATCAAGCAGTTGGACAAACTTGGTTCCATGCATTTTCGGGAGGATAACAGTAAAGCTCTCCGCCAGAAATTGAAGGAAGATGATAAGGCGGCTTACGGAGTTATCAAATCTTTGTTAAGTATGGATAGCAATGCCGACGTCTATGATCGAACAGACTCACAATTCTTTTCTTCGGGTGAAAGCATGTGGCAACATATGTTGGAAGACCTCAAGAAAGCTGAAAAGTTTATCTTTCTAGAGTACTATATTGTCGAAGAAGGTCTGATGTGGAATAGCATATTAGATATACTAGAGCAAAAGGCAGCTCAGGGTGTAGAGGTCAAGATGCTCTATGATGATATCGGCTGTATGGCAACTTTGCCTGGAGATTATACTATTCAGCTTCGTAGTCGAGGGATTGAAGCCCATAAGTTTAACAAGGTGATCCCTCGTTTGACGGTGGCTTACAACAATCGGGATCATCGGAAAATCCTTGTCATAGATGGTCAGGTAGCTTATACAGGAGGTATTAACTTAGCCGATGAGTACATCAATCATGTAGAACGCTTTGGATATTGGAAGGACAGTGGGATTAGCATAGATGGCCCTGGTGTCAAGGCTCTAACCCGTCTCTTTTTGATGACTTGGTACATCAATCGTGGGGAAATCAGCGATTTTGACCAGTATCACTTGGAAAATCAGCCTTGTTCTGGCCAAGGACTGTGCATTCCTTACGGTAGTGGACCCAAGCCCATCTTCCGTACCCAGGTAGGGAAGAAAGTCTATCAAAGTTTGATTAATCAGGCTACCGATTCAGTCTATATCACAACGCCCTATTTGATTATTGACTATGATTTAACAGAGAGTATTAAAAACGCGGCCATGAGGGGTGTTGATGTCCGCATAGTGACACCTTTCATTCCAGATAAAAAATTAATCCAACTCATCACGAGAGGAGCCTATTCGGATTTGTTGTCGGCGGGAGTAAGGATTTTTGAGTATAGTCCAGGCTTTATACATAGTAAACAAATCCTAGTGGATAAGGACTTTGCTGCAGTTGGGACCATTAACTTAGATTATAGAAGTTTGCTTCACCACTATGAAAATGCAGTCTTGCTATATAAAACAGAATCAATCACAGAGATTCAAAAAGATTTTCAGGAGATTTTTTCAGCATCGCAAGAAATTTTCCCTCATACGATAAAAAATAGCTGGTATCAAAAATTGATTAAGGAAATTGCCCAGTTATTCGCCCCAATCTTATAAGAAATCTAGGACTTAGGATACAACCCAGTCCTATTTTTCTTGCCTTTTACGAATAAGAAGATGTAGGAGGAATGATGCTGACTCAGAAAGAATTGTATTATATCATGTCATTTAAACAGACGCATTTACACCGATTTCGGGAAATTGAAACCTTTGTGAAACTATGCAAAAAATCACTCAAACAGCCATCGCAAGCTGACAATCCTAGGACTTTTTGATATACTAAGACAGATAAATTGAATAGGAGAAACGATATGAGTGTGTATGGTAGAGTAGAAGAAGTTCATCAGGAGAATCGTGAACCTCTAGAATACCAAATCGAACAAGAATCGCATCATCGTGAATCAAGTCGTCTTCCTTTGGTAAAAATTTTACTATGGAGTACGCTTGTAACAGGAATAACTCTAGGAGTACCGCTATTACTCGATTTAATGAGTGCACAAGAAGTGCAAGATTTTTATACAGGTTGGGCGCTTCATCAGACGGGGAAAATTTACAGCGACTATTATGGAAGTCAAGGCTTGCTTTATTATTTGTTGACTTACGTGACTCAGGGCGGATTTTTCTTTGCCATTTTTGAGTGGTTAGCCTTGGTAGCAGGAGGATTTTTCCTCTTTCGATCGGCGGACACTTTGACAGAGCAAGGAGACCAAGCTGGACAACTGGTGACTATTTTTTACATGCTAGTTACAGGTCTTGCTTTTGGTGGAGGGTATGCGACTATTTTAGCGCTTCCCTTCTTATTCGCGGCCTTTAGTTTAGTTGCTGCTTACCTAAGCAATCCAAGCCATGATAAGGGATTTGTACGGATTGGGCTGGCTTTGGCGGGAGGATTTTTCTTTGCTCCCTTGGCATCGCTCCTGTTTATTGCTGTAGTGAGTTTAGGCTTGTTGGTCTTTAACCTTGGGCATAGACGTTTTGCACATGGATTTTATCAGCTTTTTGCAGTGGCTTTAGGTTTTTCACTTGTCTTTTATCCAACTGCCTACTATAGTGTTGCAACAGGAAGTTTTGAGGATGCGATTAGTGGAATTTTGTATCCAATTCATTCTATTCGTTTGGCTTCTGTTTCGGCATTGTTAGAAAATGTTTTGTTTTATGGGTTGTTGGCTCTTGGCATGGGAGTTTTGGTTTTTGTCTTTTTAGGTCTCTTTCAATCTAAATCCTCTAAACTATATGTCATCTCAGTGCCTGCGAGTTTGTTCCTAATTTTAGGTTTGGTAGTGATTTTCTTTACACAGGATCCCCTACATGCATCCCGTTTGATGCTCATTTTCCCTGTCTTTCTTCTGCTTTTAGTGTCCAATATCAAGGGGCAACAGAGTGGTCGTAGCGTTAGAAGAAGACGCAGAGAAGAGCCTGTTAGTCTCTGGCATCGCTATACTAAGGGGAATCTTTACCTACCAATTTTAACTTTGTTATACCTTTTAGCTGTTCCTTTTTTGATGAGGTTTGTCCTTTATCCAGTACCTTATCAAGAACGTGAGAGTCTTGCTGATTTGGTGAAAGAGGAGACAAGTACGGAAGATGCTATCTATGCATGGGATGATACTGCAACTCTTTATCGTAAGAGTGAGCGCTTGTCGCCATCGGCTATTTTGTCCCCATTGCACTATACAGCAACTGAGGAAAATTGGAATAAGCTACTCAATGACTTGAAAGAAAAACAACCCAAGTTGATTGTGGTAAACGATAAGGTAGCAGTCTGGTCTGAAGTGGAAACACTCTTGAAAGAAAATTATCAACAAGTAAAGACTGATTACTCAGAGTTCAAAGTCTACAAAATTAAATAACCAAATCAATATCTTGTGTATTTTTAAAAATTTTAGGATTTTTAACACAAGATATTGATTTTTCTTTTTAGAGTGGTATAATACTTTTTAGAAAGAACATTTTAGAAAAGAGCATGCATATGATTGCACTAGAAGAAAAAATTACAATTTTGCCAACTCTCTTCGTTGAAAAACGAGATGGGAGACGTGTTGTATTTGATGTGGACAAGATTGACAAGGCTCTCCACAAGGCGGCTGACAAGGTTATGGATGTGACACCCTTGGTTGAAAAGCGCCTAAATGCTCTGACCGAGCGAATTGTCACAGAAATTCATAGTCGCTTTCCAAAGGGGGTTAAGATTTACGAAATTCAAAATATCGTAGAACATGAACTCCTCGAAGCCAAAGAATATGCGCTGGCTGAAGAGTATATCACTTATCGAACACAGAGGGATTTTGAGCGCTCAAAAGCGACGGATATCAACTTTAGTATCCATAAGCTGCTCAATAAAGATCAAGCAGTTGTCAATGAAAATGCCAATAAAGACAGCGATGTCTTCAACACCCAGCGTGATTTGACAGCAGGGATTGTTGGGAAGTCAATCGGACTGCAAATGCTCCCTAAGCACGTAGCCAATGCCCACCAAAAGGGGGATATCCACTATCATGACTTGGACTACAGTCCCTATACCCCTATGACCAACTGCTGTTTGATTGATTTCAAGGGGATGTTGGAAAATGGTTTTAAGATTGGGAATGCGGAGGTAGAGAGTCCCAAGTCTATTCAGACTGCGACAGCTCAGATTTCCCAAATCATTGCTAACGTTGCTTCTAGCCAGTACGGTGGCTGTTCAGCTGACCGTATCGATGAAGTTTTGGCGCCTTATGCAGAGAAGAATTACCAAAAACATCTCAAAGATGCAGAAGAGTGGGTTTTGCCTGACAAACGGGAAGATTACGCTTGGAAGAAAACACAAAAAGACATCTATGATGCCATGCAATCTCTTGAGTATGAAATCAATACCCTCTTCACTTCAAATGGACAAACACCCTTTACTTCACTGGGTTTTGGTCTGGGAACTAGTCGTTTTGAACGGGAAATTCAAAAAGCTATCTTGACCATTCGGATCAAGGGGCTTGGTTCAGAACATCGAACAGCTATCTTCCCAAAACTTATCTTCACGCTTAAAAGAGGTCTTAACTTGGAAGAAGGGACTCCCAACTATGACATCAAACAGTTGGCCCTCGAGTGCGCAACCAAACGGATGTATCCAGATGTCTTATCTTATGATAAGATTGTTGACTTGACTGGTTCTTTCAAGGTACCTATGGGCTGCCGTTCTTTCCTTCAAGGATGGAAGGATGAGAATGGTGTAGAAGTCAATTCAGGTCGGATGAATCTAGGTGTTGTGACGGTCAATCTTCCTCGCATTGCCCTCGAATCTGAAGGCGATATGAACAAGTTCTGGGAAATCTTCAACGAGCGTATGAATATCGCTGAAGATGCTCTGGTTTACCGTGTCGAACGTACTAAAGAGGCGACGCCAGCAAATGCTCCTATCCTTTATCAGTACGGTGCTTTTGGCCATCGTCTAGGTAAAGAAGAAAATGTTGACCAGCTCTTTAAGAATCGTCGTGCAACCGTTTCGTTGGGTTACATCGGTTTGTATGAAGTAGCGACAGTTTTCTTTGGAAATAGCTGGGAACACAATCCAGACGCCAAGGAATTCACGCTGGATATCATTCGTGATATGAAACGTCGTGTAGAAGAGTGGTCAGACCAATATGGCTACCATTTCTCCATTTACTCAACACCGTCCGAAAGTTTGACAGACCGTTTCTGTAGACTAGATACAGAGAAGTTCGGTCCTATTCCTGATATTACAGATAAGGAATACTACACTAACTCTTTCCACTACGATGTTCGTAAAAATCCAACCCCGTTTGAAAAATTGGACTTTGAGAAAGTCTATCCAGAAGCAGGTGCGTCAGGTGGTTTCATTCATTATTGTGAGTATCCAGTTCTTCAACAAAATCCTAAAGCCTTGGAAGCTGTTTGGGACTATGCCTATGATCGCGTGGGCTATCTAGGCACCAATACTCCGATTGACCGTTGCTACAAGTGTGACTTTGAAGGGGATTTTGAACCAACTGAGAGAGGATTTGCTTGTCCAAACTGTGGCAATAGTGACCCTAAAACCGTAGATGTGGTCAAACGAACTTGTGGATATCTAGGCAATCCTCAAGCGAGACCGATGGTAAACGGCCGTCACAAGGAAATCGCTGCGCGTGTCAAACACATGAATGGCTCAACGATTAAAATAGCTGGCCATCAAGTAACAAATTAGAAAGAAATGAAATGGGAAAATATCAACTAGACGATAAGGGGCGTGCACAAGTGACCCGTTATCATGAGAAACACTCTAAAGGTGGAGCTGGTAAGAAAGAACGCTTGCTCAACCTCAAAGAACAATTTTTAAACAAGAATAAGAAAAAATAAAAGTGAGAGTCAGCTCTCGCTTTTCTCATAGTGGGAGGTAAGGATGGAACTACGCAGACCAAGATTAGCAGATAAAGAAACAGTTTTAGAGATGATGGCAGAGTTTGAAAAGAGCCAATCAGCCCATGATGGAGGCTTTTGGGATACAGAGAACTTTGTGTATGAAGAGTGGTTGGAAAGTAATCAGAATCAGAAAATGGGGATTAATCTGCCTGAAGGATGGGTTCCTGCAATTCAGTTAGTAGCTTTTTCCGGGAAAGGTCAAGCACTTGGATTTCTTAACCTCCGATTGCGCCTCAATAACTTCCTACTAGAAAAAGGTGGCCACATTGGCTATTCCATCCGTCCATCAGAAAGAGGCAAGGGTTATGCTAAAGAAACTCTCTGTCAGGGTTTGCAAGTTGCTAAGGAAAAGAACATCAAGAAAGCTCTTGTGACCTGTAGCGTGAATAATCATGCTAGTAGAGCAGTCATTCTAGCAAATGGAGGTCTCATTGAGGATGTTCGTAATGGAGTCGAGCGTTATTGGATAGAGGTAGCGAATGAATAATCCAAAACCACAAGAATGGAAAAGCGAGGAGCTTAGTCAAGGGCGTATCATTGACTACAAGGCCTTTAACTTTGTAGATGGAGAAGGCGTGCGCAACTCTCTCTATGTATCAGGTTGTATGTTTCACTGCGAGGGATGTTATAATGTTGCGACTTGGTCTTTCAATGCTGGCATTCCCTATACCGCAGAATTAGAAGAACAGATCATGGCAGATCTTGCTCAACCTTATGTTCAGGGCTTGACCTTGCTGGGAGGAGAACCTTTTCTCAATACGGGTATTCTCTTGCCCCTTGTTAAGCGCATTCGAAAGGAATTGCCAGACAAAGACATCTGGTCCTGGACGGGCTACACTTGGGAAGAAATGATGCTGGAAACTCCGGATAAACTGGAACTCTTATCACTGATTGATATTCTAGTCGATGGACGGTATGATCGAACTAAAAGAAATCTTATGCTTCAGTTTCGAGGTTCGTCCAATCAACGAATTATCGATGTGCAAAAATCCCTCAAAAGTGGGCAAGTAGTGATTTGGGACAAACTCAATGACGGAAAAGAAAACTATGAACAGGTGAAGAGAGAGTAACTTTCTTCCATAAAATACTTAAATAAATGACCTGTCAAAAAAGAAAACATTTTCATGTTAAAAATTTTAAAAAACAGCAACAAATCCCTTGCAATCGCAGGGGCTTTGTGTTATTCTATTATGGTGCTGTAAATTACAGCTTTAGCTTTGATGCAAGAGGTTGCGACACGCTCGGTTGCATTGCCACGCAACACCGCGTCGGTTTTCTTGTGGAGCTAGCCTATTATCTTAAATAGACGAAAAGGAGAAAAAGATGGCAAACAAAAAAATCCGTATCCGTTTGAAAGCTTACGAACACCGTACGCTTGACACAGCGGCTGCAAAAATCGTAGAATCAGCTACTCGTACAGGTGCACAAGTTGCGGGTCCAATCCCACTTCCAACTGAACGTAGCCTCTACACAATTATTCGTGCGACTCACAAATACAAAGACTCTCGCGAACAATTTGAAATGCGTACACACAAACGTTTGATCGATATCGTTAACCCAACTCAAAAAACAGTTGATGCCTTGATGAAATTGGATCTTCCAAGTGGTGTAAACGTAGAAATCAAACTTTAATCTAAAGCTTGATACCTCGAGCATAAAAAACGCTCGTTAAAAACTTTTTGAATAAAAAATATAGAAAAGGAACTATTTTCTCATGACAAAAGGAATCTTAGGGAAAAAAGTGGGAATGACTCAAATCTTCACTGAAGCTGGCGAATTGATCCCTGTAACAGTTATCGAAGCAACTCCAAACGTTGTTCTTCAAGTTAAAACTGTTGAAACAGACGGATACAACGCTATCCAAGTTGGTTTCGATGACAAACGCGAAGTATTGAGCAACAAACCTGCTAAAGGACATGTAGCGAAAGCTAACACGGCTCCTAAGCGCTTCATTCGTGAATTCAAAAACGTTGAAGGCTTGGAAGTTGGTGCTGAAATCACAGTTGAAACATTCGCAGCTGGAGACGTTGTTGACGTAACTGGTACTTCTAAAGGTAAAGGTTTCCAAGGTGTTATCAAACGCCACGGACAATCACGTGGACCAATGGCTCACGGTTCTCGTTACCACCGTCGTCCAGGTTCTATGGGACCTGTTGCACCTAACCGCGTATTCAAAGGTAAAAACCTTGCAGGACGTATGGGTGGCGACCGCGTAACAATTCAAAACCTTGAAGTTGTACAAGTTGTTCCAGAAAAGAACGTTATCCTTATCAAAGGTAACGTACCAGGTGCTAAGAAATCTCTTATCACTATCAAATCAGCAGTTAAAGCTGGTAAATAATAAGGAAAGGGGAATACAGTCAAAATGGCAAATGTAACATTATTCGACCAAACTGGTAAACAAGCGGGCGAAGTTGTTCTTAACGATGCAATCTTTGGTATCGAACCAAACCAATCTGTTGTGTTTGATGTGATCATCAGCCAACGTGCTAGCCTTCGTCAAGGAACTCACGCAGTTAAAAACCGCTCAGCTGTTTCAGGTGGTGGACGCAAACCATGGCGTCAAAAAGGAACTGGACGTGCTCGTCAAGGTTCTATCCGCTCTCCACAATGGCGTGGTGGTGGAATCGTCTTCGGACCAACTCCACGTAGCTATGCGTACAAACTTCCTCAAAAAGTTCGTCGCCTTGCGCTTAAATCTGTTTACTCAGAAAAAGTTGCTGAAAATAAATTTGTAGCCGTTGATTCTCTTGAATTTACAGCTCCAAAAACTGCTGAATTTGCAAAAGTTCTTGCAGCTTTGAGCATCGATTCTAAAGTCCTTGTTATTCTTGAAGAAGGAAACGAATTCGCAGCTCTTTCAGCTCGTAACCTTCCAAACGTGAAAGTTGCGACTGCTACAACTGCAAGTGTTCTTGACATCGCAAATAGTGACAAACTTCTTGTTACTCAAGCAGCTATCTCTAAAATCGAGGAGGTTCTTGCATAATGAATTTGTATGATGTTATCAAAAAACCTGTCATCACTGAAAGCTCAATGGCTCAACTTGAAGCAGGAAAATATGTATTTGAAGTTGACACTCGTGCACACAAACTTTTGATCAAGCAAGCTGTTGAAGCTGCTTTCGAAGGTGTTAAAGTTGCTAACGTTAACACAATCAACGTAAAACCAAAAGCTAAACGTGTTGGACGTTACACTGGTTTTACTAACAAAACTAAAAAAGCTATCATCACACTTACAGCTGATTCTAAAGCAATCGAGTTGTTTGCTGCTGAAGCTGAATAATCTAAGGAGGAAATATCGTGGGAATTCGTGTTTATAAACCAACAACAAACGGTCGCCGTAATATGACTTCTTTGGATTTCGCTGAAATCACAACAAGCACTCCTGAAAAATCATTGCTTGTTGCATTGAAGAGCAAGGCTGGTCGTAACAACAACGGTCGTATCACAGTTCGTCACCAAGGTGGTGGACATAAACGTTTCTACCGTTTGGTTGACTTCAAACGTAACAAAGACAACGTTGAAGCAGTTGTTAAAACAATCGAGTACGATCCAAACCGTTCTGCAAACATCGCTCTTGTACACTACACTGACGGTGTGAAAGCGTACATCATCGCTCCAAAAGGTCTTGAAGTTGGTCAACGTATCGTTTCAGGTCCAGAAGCAGATATCAAAGTCGGAAACGCTCTTCCACTTGCTAACATCCCAGTTGGTACTTTGATCCACAACATCGAGTTGAAACCAGGTCGTGGTGGTGAATTGGTACGTGCTGCTGGAGCTTCTGCTCAAGTATTGGGTCAAGAAGGTAAATACGTTCTTGTTCGTCTTCAATCTGGTGAAGTACGTATGATCCTTGGAACTTGTCGTGCTACAGTTGGTGTTGTCGGAAACGAACAACATGGACTTGTTAACCTTGGTAAAGCAGGACGTAGCCGTTGGAAAGGTATCCGCCCAACAGTTCGTGGTTCTGTAATGAACCCTAACGATCACCCACACGGTGGTGGTGAAGGTAAAGCACCAGTTGGTCGTAAAGCACCATCTACTCCATGGGGCAAACCTGCTCTTGGTCTTAAAACTCGTAACAAGAAAGCGAAATCTGACAAACTTATCGTTCGTCGTCGCAACGAGAAATAATATTAAACTAGTCGCTTAAGTAACTAGTAAATCCGCCAGCTCGGTAGCGCTCCATAGGAGCGCAAGCCGCTGTGGTACAACATTTAAAGGAGAAAATATAAAAATGGGACGCAGTCTTAAAAAAGGACCTTTCGTCGATGAGCATTTGATGAAAAAAGTTGAAGCTCAAGCTAACGACGAAAAGAAAAAAGTTATTAAAACTTGGTCACGTCGTTCAACGATCTTCCCAAGTTTCATTGGTTACACTATCGCAGTTTATGACGGACGTAAACACGTACCTGTTTACATCCAAGAAGACATGGTAGGTCACAAACTTGGTGAATTTGCACCAACTCGTACTTACAAAGGTCACGCTGCAGACGACAAGAAAACACGTAGAAAATAAGGAGAACATAAATGGCAGAAATTACTTCAGCTAAAGCAATGGCTCGTACAGTACGTGTTTCACCTCGTAAATCACGTCTTGTTCTTGATAACATCCGTGGTAAAAGCGTAGCCGATGCAATCGCAATCTTGACATTCACTCCAAACAAAGCTGCTGAAATCATCTTGAAAGTTTTGAACTCAGCTGTAGCTAACGCTGAAAACAACTTTGGTTTGGATAAAGCTAACTTGGTAGTATCTGAAGCATTCGCAAACGAAGGACCAACTATGAAACGTTTCCGTCCACGTGCGAAAGGTTCAGCTTCACCAATCAACAAACGTACAGCTCACATCACTGTAGCTGTTGCAGAAAAATAAGGAGGTAAAATCGTGGGTCAAAAAGTACATCCAATTGGTATGCGTGTCGGCATCATCCGTGATTGGGATGCCAAATGGTATGCTGAAAAAGAATACGCGGATTACCTTCATGAAGATCTTGCAATCCGTAAATTCGTTCAAAAAGAACTTGCTGACGCAGCAGTTTCAACTATCGAAATCGAACGCGCAGTAAACAAAGTTAACGTTTCACTTCACACTGCTAAACCAGGTATGGTAATCGGTAAAGGTGGTGCTAACGTTGATGCACTCCGTGCAAAACTTAACAAATTGACTGGAAAACAAGTACACATCAACATCATCGAAATCAAACAACCTGATTTGGATGCTCACCTTGTAGGTGAAGGTATTGCTCGTCAATTGGAGCAACGTGTTGCTTTCCGTCGTGCACAAAAACAAGCAATCCAACGTGCAATGCGTGCTGGAGCTAAAGGAATCAAAACTCAAGTATCAGGTCGTTTGAACGGTGCAGATATCGCCCGTGCTGAAGGATACTCTGAAGGAACTGTTCCACTTCACACACTTCGTGCAGATATCGATTACGCTTGGGAAGAAGCAGATACTACATACGGTAAACTTGGTGTTAAAGTATGGATCTACCGTGGTGAAGTTCTTCCAGCTCGCAAAAACACTAAAGGAGGTAAATAACCAATGTTAGTACCTAAACGTGTTAAACACCGTCGTGAATTCCGTGGAAAAATGCGCGGTGAAGCAAAAGGTGGAAAAGAAGTAGCATTCGGTGAATATGGTCTTCAAGCTACAACTAGCCACTGGATCACTAACCGCCAAATCGAAGCTGCTCGTATCGCCATGACTCGTTACATGAAACGTGGTGGTAAAGTTTGGATTAAAATCTTCCCACACAAATCATACACTGCTAAAGCTATCGGTGTGCGTATGGGATCTGGTAAAGGGGCACCTGAAGGTTGGGTAGCACCAGTTAAACGTGGTAAAGTGATGTTCGAAATCGCTGGTGTATCTGAAGAGATCGCTCGCGAAGCGCTTCGTCTTGCTAGCCACAAATTGCCAGTTAAATGTAAATTCGTAAAACGTGAAGCAGAATAAGGAGAAGGCATGAAACTTAATGAAGTAAAAGAATTTGTTAAAGAACTTCGTGGTCTTTCTCAAGAAGAACTCGCGAAGCGCGAAAACGAATTGAAAAAAGAATTGTTTGAACTTCGTTTTCAAGCTGCTACTGGTCAATTGGAACAAACAGCTCGCTTGAAAGAAGTTAAAAAACAAATCGCTCGTATCAAAACAGTTCAATCTGAAGCGAAATAATAGACTAGGGAAGGAGAAATTTCAATGGAACGCAATAATCGTAAAGTTCTTGTTGGACGTGTTGTATCTGACAAAATGGACAAAACAATCACAGTTGTAGTTGAAACAAAACGTAACCACCCAGTCTATGGTAAACGTATTAACTACTCTAAAAAATACAAAGCTCATGATGAAAACAATGTTGCCAAAGAAGGCGATATCGTACGTATCATGGAAACTCGTCCGCTTTCAGCTACAAAACGTTTCCGTCTTGTAGAAGTTGTTGAAGAAGCGGTCATCATCTAATCAAACCTGAAAGGAGAAAACTGAAATGATTCAAACAGAAACTCGTTTGAAAGTCGCAGACAACAGCGGTGCTCGCGAAATCTTGACTATCAAAGTTCTTGGTGGTTCAGGACGTAAATTTGCAAACATCGGTGATGTTATCGTGGCATCTGTAAAACAAGCTACTCCTGGTGGTGCGGTTAAAAAAGGTGACGTTGTTAAAGCAGTTATCGTTCGTACTAAATCAGGTGCTCGTCGTGCTGATGGTTCATACATCAAATTTGACGAAAACGCAGCAGTTATCATCCGTGAAGACAAAACTCCTCGCGGAACACGTATCTTTGGCCCAGTTGCACGTGAATTGCGTGAAGGTGGCTTCATGAAGATCGTGTCACTTGCTCCAGAAGTACTTTAATTTTTAGAAACAAACTAGTCCCCTGGATTTACCTCCAGGGTGCCCTTATGGGCGTAAGAAAAATCAAGGAGAAACCTAATGTTTGTAAAAAAAGGCGACAAAGTTCGCGTAATCGCTGGTAAAGATAAGGGAACAGAAGCTGTTGTCCTTACTGCCCTTCCAAAAGTAAACAAAGTTATCGTTGAAGGTGTTAACATCGTTAAGAAACACCAACGTCCAACTAACGAGCTTCCTCAAGGTGGTATCATCGAGAAAGAAGCAGCTATCCACGTATCAAACGTTCAAGTTTTGGACAAAAATGGTGTAGCTGGTCGTGTTGGTTACAAATTTGTAGACGGTAAAAAAGTTCGCTACAACAAAAAATCAGGCGAAGTGCTTGATTAATCACGAAGGAAAGGAGAAGTATAATGGCAAATCGTTTAAAAGAAAAATATCTTAATGAAGTAGTTCCTGCTTTGACAGAACAATTCAACTACTCATCAGTGATGGCTGTGCCTAAAGTAGATAAGATCGTTTTGAACATGGGTGTTGGTGAAGCTGTATCAAACGCTAAAAGCCTTGAAAAAGCTGCTGAAGAATTGGCGCTTATCTCAGGTCAAAAACCACTTATCACTAAAGCTAAAAAATCAATCGCCGGCTTCCGTCTTCGTGAAGGTGTTGCGATCGGTGCAAAAGTTACCCTTCGTGGTGAACGTATGTACGAATTCTTGGATAAATTGGTTTCAGTTTCACTTCCACGTGTACGTGACTTCCACGGTGTTCCAACAAAATCATTTGATGGACGCGGAAACTACACACTTGGTGTGAAAGAACAATTGATCTTCCCAGAAATCAACTTCGATGACGTTGACAAAACTCGTGGTCTTGACATCGTTATCGTAACAACTGCTAACACTGACGAAGAGTCACGTGCATTGCTTACAGGCCTTGGAATGCCTTTTGCAAAATAATATAGGAGGTAAATCTAATGGCTAAAAAATCAATGATTGCTAAGAACAAACGTCCAGCGAAGTTCTCTACTCAAGCTTATACTCGTTGTGAAAAATGTGGTCGTCCACATTCAGTTTACCGCAAATTTAAACTTTGCCGTGTTTGCTTCCGTGAATTAGCTTACAAAGGACAAATTCCTGGTGTAACAAAAGCATCTTGGTAATTTAAGATATCAAGGGCGTCAAAACTCCAAGTGAAAATAGGAAACTTGACGAAGAAACTAAAGTTTCTAGGAAAGTTTATCTTTTTCACACAGAGTTTAGCCCGGGTTCAGTTGGGCTTGCCAATTTGAACACGAGCTACAGCTTTGGCAAAAAAGACCAATTTTCTTTGGAGCATCGCTCCTGCATCAAATTGCCTATTTTTGCTCTTGCTGTTACGCTCTTTGTATCATGTATTAACTAGCAAGTGCAACTTGCAAACTACTAGTAAGAGGAGAAAAATAAAATGGTTATGACTGACCCAATCGCAGACTTCCTAACTCGTATTCGTAACGCTAACCAAGCGAAACACGAAGTACTTGAAGTACCTGCATCAAACATCAAAAAAGGGATTGCTGAAATCCTTAAACGCGAAGGTTTTGTAAAAAACGTTGAAATCATCGAAGATGACAAACAAGGCATCATCCGTGTATTCCTTAAATACGGACCAAACGGTGAAAAAGTTATCACTAACTTGAAACGTGTTTCTAAACCAGGACTTCGTGTCTACAAAAAACGTGAAGATCTTCCAAAAGTTCTTAACGGACTTGGAATTGCTATCCTTTCAACTTCTGAAGGTTTGCTTACTGATAAAGAAGCACGCCAAAAGAATGTTGGTGGAGAAGTTATCGCTTACGTTTGGTAATGTTTAGCTCCCAATTTCTTTGTGACTCTTCGTTATCGTCTCTTGCCTAACCCAAAGTTATGCCTGCGAGACGATGCCTAGATTCACTTTGAGATTGAAACTAAATGTTCCTTTAAATCGAGAAATCGATTTAACCCCGTGAAAACTGGCCGTTCTGGCCTGACAATTTAACAGGAGAAAATAAACATGTCACGTATTGGTAATAAAGTTATCGTGTTGCCTGCTGGTGTTGAAATCACTAACAATGACAACGTTGTAACTGTAAAAGGACCTAAAGGAGAACTTACTCGTGAGTTCTCAAAAGATATTGAAATCCGTGTGGAAGGTACTGAAGTAACTCTTCACCGTCCAAACGATTCAAAAGAAATGAAAACTATCCACGGAACTACTCGTGCCCTTTTGAACAACATGGTTGTTGGTGTATCAGAAGGATTCAAGAAAGAACTTGAAATGCGCGGGGTTGGTTACCGTGCACAACTTCAAGGATCTAAACTTGTTTTGGCTGTTGGTAAATCTCATCCAGACGAAGTTGAAGCTCCAGAAGGAATTACTTTTGAACTTCCAAACCCAACAACAATTGTTGTTAGCGGAATTTCAAAAGAAGTAGTTGGTCAAACAGCTGCTTACGTACGTAGCCTTCGTTCACCAGAACCATATAAAGGTAAAGGTATCCGTTACGTTGGTGAATTCGTTCGCCGTAAAGAAGGTAAAACAGGTAAATAATGTTGAGTGGTTGATTCTCAACCACCAACCTATTTTCCAACTTTGTGCATAGCACACGATTTAAAACTAAAGAGGTGAAAACTGTGATTTCAAAACCAGATAAAAACAAACTCCGCCAAAAACGCCACCGTCGCGTTCGCGGAAAACTCTCTGGAACTGCTGATCGCCCACGTTTGAACGTATTCCGTTCTAATACAGGCATCTACGCTCAAGTGATTGATGACGTAGCGGGTGTAACGCTCGCAAGTGCTTCAACTCTTGACAAAGAAGTTTCAAAAGGAACTAAAACTGAACAAGCCGTTGCTGTCGGTAAACTCGTTGCAGAACGTGCAAACGCTAAAGGTATTTCAGAAGTGGTGTTCGACCGCGGTGGATATCTATATCACGGACGTGTGAAAGCTTTGGCTGATGCAGCTCGTGAAAACGGATTGAAATTCTAATAGGAGGACACTAGAAAATGGCATTTAAAGACAATGCAGTTGAATTAGAAGAACGCGTAGTTGCTGTCAACCGTGTTACAAAAGTTGTTAAAGGTGGACGTCGTCTTCGTTTCGCAGCTCTTGTTGTTGTTGGTGACCACAACGGTCGCGTAGGATTTGGTACTGGTAAAGCTCAAGAAGTTCCAGAAGCAATCCGTAAAGCAGTAGATGATGCTAAGAAAAACTTGATCGAAGTTCCTATGGTTGGAACAACAATTCCACACGAAGTTCTTTCAGAATTCGGTGGAGCTAAAGTATTGTTGAAACCTGCTGTAGAAGGTTCTGGAGTTGCCGCTGGTGGTGCAGTTCGTGCCGTTGTGGAATTGGCAGGTGTGGCAGATATTACATCTAAATCACTTGGTTCTAACACTCCAATCAACATTGTTCGTGCAACTGTTGAAGGTTTGAAACAATTGAAACGCGCTGAAGAAGTTGCTGCCCTTCGTGGTATTTCAGTTTCTGATTTGGCATAAGAAAGGGGATAAAATGGCTCAAATTAAAATTACTTTGACTAAGTCTCCAATCGGACGCATTCCATCACAACGTAAAACTGTTGTAGCACTTGGACTTGGCAAATTGAACAGCTCTGTTATTAAGGAAGATAACGCTGCTATCCGTGGTATGATCACAGCAGTATCTCACTTGGTAACAGTTGAAGAAGTAAACTAATGAATTTTTAGGGGATGTGCACTATACCATCCCCTAAAACTAGATATAGTCATCTATGATGATGTTGTATAGGCGAGTTGATGGGGGAGACAACCTTTTCTCCCTTATCGGCGCTAGCATTTTACAAAAGAGGAGAAAATAAAAATGAAACTTCATGAATTGAAACCTGCAGAAGGTTCTCGTAAAGTACGTAACCGCGTTGGTCGTGGTACTTCATCAGGTAACGGTAAAACATCTGGTCGTGGTCAAAAAGGTCAAAAAGCTCGTAGCGGTGGCGGAGTTCGCCTTGGTTTTGAAGGTGGACAAACTCCATTGTTCCGTCGTCTTCCAAAACGTGGATTCACTAACATCAACGCTAAAGAATACGCAATTGTGAACCTTGACCAATTGAACGTCTTTGAAGATGGTGCTGAAGTTACTCCAGTTGTTCTTATCGAAGCAGGAATTGTTAAAGCTGAAAAATCAGGTATTAAAGTTCTTGGTAACGGTGAGTTGACTAAGAAATTGACTGTGAAAGCAGCTAAATTCTCTAAATCAGCTGAAGAAGCTATCACTGCTAAAGGTGGTTCAGTAGAAGTCATCTAAGAGAGGTGACCTATGTTTTTTAAATTATTAAGAGAAGCTCTTAAAGTCAAGCAGGTTCGATCAAAAATTTTATTTACAATTTTTATCGTTTTGGTCTTTCGTATCGGAACTAGTATTACAGTTCCTGGTGTGAATGCCAATAGCTTGAATGCTTTAAGTGGATTATCCTTCTTAAACATGTTGAGCTTGGTGTCAGGGAATGCCATGAAAAACTTCTCAGTTTTTGCTCTTGGTGTTAGTCCCTACATTACGGCCTCTATCGTTGTCCAACTCTTGCAAATGGATATTTTACCCAAATTTGTAGAATGGGGTAAACAAGGGGAAGTAGGTCGAAGAAAATTAAATCAAGCTACTCGTTATATTGCTCTTGTTCTAGCCTTTGTGCAATCTATCGGGATTACAGCAGGTTTTAATACTTTGGCTGGAGCTCAATTGTTGAAAACAGCTCTTACTCCACAAGTCTTTATCATGATTGGTATCATCTTAACAGCTGGTAGCATGATTGTGACTTGGTTGGGAGAGCAAATTACAGATAAGGGGTACGGAAATGGTGTTTCTATGATTATCTTTGCCGGGATTGTTGCCTCAATTCCAGAGATGATTCAGGGCATCTATGTGGACTACTTTGTGAATGTCCCAAGTAGCCGTATCAACTCATCTATCATTTTCGTAATCATTTTGATTATTACTGTATTGTTGATCATTTACTTTACAACCTATGTTCAACAAGCAGAATACAAAATTCCAATCCAATATACTAAGGTTGCACAAGGTGCTCCATCTAGCTCTTACCTTCCTTTGAAAGTAAACCCTGCTGGAGTTATCCCTGTTATCTTTGCAAGTTCGATTACTGCAGCGCCTGCGGCTATTCTTCAGTTTTTGAGCGCTACAGGTCATGATTGGGCTTGGGTAAGAACAGCACAAGAAATGCTGGCAACAACTTCACCAACTGGTATTGCTATGTATGCTTTATTGATTATTCTCTTTACATTCTTCTATACGTTTGTACAGATTAATCCTGAAAAAGCGGCAGAAAACCTACAAAAGAGCGGAGCCTATATCCATGGAGTTCGTCCTGGTAAAGGTACAGAGGAATATATGTCTAAACTTCTTCGTCGTCTTGCAACTGTTGGTTCTCTCTTCCTTGGTGTGATTTCTATTTTACCGATCGTGGCAAAAGATGTTTTCGGACTTTCAGAAGCAGTTGCTTTTGGGGGGACTAGTCTTTTGATCATTATCTCTACGGGTATTGAAGGAATCAAACAATTGGAAGGTTACCTATTGAAACGTAAGTATGTTGGTTTCATGGATAGAACAGAATAAAAGTATTTACTGATACTCTTCGAAAATCAAATTCAAACCACGTCAGCTTCACCTTGCCGTACTCAAGTACAGTCTGCGGCTAGCTTCCTAGTTTGCTCTTTGATTTTCATTGAGTATGAATCAGTAAATGCTGAGGGAGTGGAGGTTTAAACTCTAACATTTGTGAGAGTTTGGTCTCCCCTCTTCTATTTTGTTTTTAAATAGGGGTGAAAAGAATTTTTGCTTCTATTTAAAAATAAAATAAGGAGATCAGATCATGAATCTTTTGATTATGGGCTTACCTGGTGCAGGTAAGGGAACTCAAGCAGCAAAAATCGTAGAACAATTCCATGTTGCACATATCTCAACAGGTGATATGTTCCGCGCTGCAATGGCAAATCAAACTGAAATGGGTGTTCTTGCTAAGTCATACATTGACAAGGGTGAATTAGTTCCTGACGAAGTTACAAATGGAATCGTAAAAGAACGTCTTTCACAAGATGATATTAAAGAAACAGGATTCTTGTTGGATGGTTACCCACGTACAATCGAACAAGCTCATGCCTTGGACAAAACATTGGCTGAACTTGGCATTGAACTAGAAGGTGTCATCAACATTGAAGTGAATCCAGATAGCCTCTTGGAACGTTTGAGTGGTCGTATTATCCACCGCGTAACTGGAGAAACTTTCCACAAGGTCTTTAACCCACCAGTTGACTATAAAGAAGAAGATTACTACCAACGTGAAGATGATAAGCCTGAGACAGTCAAACGTCGTTTGGATGTTAATATTGCTCAAGGGGAACCAATCATTGCTCACTACCGTGCCAAAGGTTTGGTTCATGACATCGAAGGTAATCAAGATATCAATGATGTCTTCTCAGATATCGAAAAAGTATTGACAAATTTGAAATAAAGCGTTTTTCACACTTGCAAAAATCCGCTACAAATGTTATACTAAGATAGTCTGACTTATAATTGTTGTCTCTGTGTCTAGAGGCATCGAATCGAAATTTATGGAGGTGCTTTTGCGTGGCAAAAGACGATGTGATTGAAGTTGAAGGCAAAGTAGTTGATACAATGCCGAATGCAATGTTTACGGTTGAACTTGAAAATGGACATCAGATTTTAGCAACAGTTTCTGGTAAAATTCGTAAAAACTATATTCGTATTTTAGCGGGAGATCGTGTTACTGTCGAAATGAGTCCATATGACTTGACACGTGGACGTATCACTTACCGCTTTAAATAATCGAAAAACTTGGAGGGATAAGAAATGAAAGTAAGACCATCGGTCAAACCAATTTGCGAATACTGTAAAGTTATTCGTCGTAATGGTCGTGTTATGGTAATTTGCCCAGCAAATCCAAAACACAAACAACGTCAAGGATAAGATAGAAAGGAGAAAACATGGCTCGTATTGCTGGAGTTGACATTCCAAATGACAAACGCGTAGTAATCTCATTGACTTATGTTTATGGTATCGGACTTGCAACATCTAAGAAAATTTTGGCTGCTGCTGGAATCTCAGAAGATGTTCGTGTACGTGATTTGACATCAGATCAAGAAGATGCTATCCGTCGTGAAGTGGATGCAATCAAAGTTGAAGGTGACCTTCGTCGTGAAGTAAACTTGAACATCAAACGTTTGATGGAAATCGGTTCATACCGTGGTATCCGTCACCGTCGTGGACTTCCTGTCCGTGGACAAAACACTAAAAACAACGCTCGCACTCGTAAAGGTAAAGCTGTTGCGATTGCTGGTAAGAAAAAATAATATAGGAGGTAAAAGTCTTGGCTAAACCAACACGTAAACGTCGTGTGAAAAAGAATATCGAATCTGGTATTGCTCATATTCACGCTACATTTAATAACACTATTGTTATGATTACTGATGTGCATGGTAATGCAATTGCTTGGTCATCAGCTGGTGCTCTTGGTTTCAAAGGTTCTCGTAAATCTACACCATTCGCTGCTCAAATGGCTTCTGAAGCTGCTGCTAAATCTGCACAAGAACACGGTCTTAAATCAGTTGAAGTTACTGTAAAAGGTCCAGGTTCTGGTCGTGAGTCAGCTATTCGTGCGCTTGCTGCCGCTGGTCTTGAAGTAACAGCAATTCGTGATGTGACTCCAGTGCCACACAATGGTGCTCGTCCTCCAAAACGTCGCCGTGTATAATCATCGCATTACACTGCTTTTCGTTTAAGAGGGAGTAACTAAATGATCGAGTTTGAAAAACCAAATATAACAAAAATTGATGAAAATAAAGATTATGGCAAGTTTGTAATCGAACCACTTGAACGTGGCTACGGTACAACTCTTGGTAACTCTCTTCGTCGTGTACTTCTAGCTTCTCTACCAGGAGCAGCTGTGACATCTATCAACATTGATGGTGTGTTACATGAGTTTGACACAGTTCCAGGTGTTCGTGAAGACGTGATGCAAATCATTCTGAACATTAAAGGAATTGCAGTGAAATCGTACGTTGAAGACGAAAAAATCATCGAACTAGATGTCGAAGGTCCTGCTGAAGTAACAGCTGGTGACATTTTGACAGATAGCGATATTGAAATTGTAAATCCAGATCATTATCTCTTTACAATCGGTGAAGGTTCTTCTCTAAAAGCGACTATGACTGTTAACAGTGGTCGTGGATATGTACCTGCTGATGAAAATAAAAAAGATAATGCACCAGTTGGGACACTTGCTGTAGATTCTATTTATACACCAGTTACCAAAGTCAACTATCAAGTTGAACCTGCTCGTGTAGGTAGCAATGATGGATTTGACAAATTAACCCTTGAAATCTTGACAAATGGAACAATTATTCCAGAAGATGCTTTAGGGCTTTCAGCACGTATTTTGACAGAACATCTTGATTTGTTTACAAATCTTACTGAGATTGCCAAGTCAACTGAAGTGATGAAAGAAGCTGATACTGAATCTGACGATCGTATTTTGGATCGTACGATTGAGGAACTGGACTTGTCTGTGCGTTCATACAACTGTTTGAAACGTGCCGGTATCAATACTGTGCATGATTTGACAGAAAAATCTGAAGCAGAGATGATGAAAGTACGAAATCTTGGACGCAAGAGTTTGGAAGAAGTGAAACTCAAACTCATTGATTTGGGTCTTGGATTAAAAGATAAATAAAGGAGGAATACATGGCTTACCGTAAACTAGGACGCACTAGCTCACAACGTAAAGCAATGCTTCGCGATTTGACAACTGACCTTTTGATCAACGAATCAATCGTGACAACTGAAGCTCGTGCTAAAGAAATCCGTAAAACTGTTGAAAAAATGATTACTCTAGGTAAACGTGGTGATTTGCATGCACGTCGTCAAGCTGCTGCTTTCGTACGTAATGAAATCGCATCTGAAAACTATGATGAAGCAACTGATAAGTACACTTCTACTACAGCACTTCAAAAATTGTTCTCAGAAATCGCACCTCGTTATGCTGAACGTAACGGTGGATACACTCGTATCCTTAAAACTGAACCACGTCGTGGTGATGCAGCGCCAATGGCGATCATTGAATTAGTATAAAATCATCAATTTTGTTGAGTGTTATGATGATGGAGTCTTGTGCTCTTAGTCTAGCTCTGGTCTACCGCTAGGATTTCGGTCCTAGCGGGAACACTCATCATAAGTTGGGATAGTAGACGCTTGTTTACGAAATTGTTTTTTGCTTAAGAACAACTTCGTAAGCAGGCGTTTTTGAGTATTTTTGTTAGAATTATGCTATACTATTTGAAAAGAATCCTGTTTAATGTTCAGGTTTCCTATTAAAAGAAGAATTGGAGTTTGCTTATGAAAGCGATTATAACTGTTGTTGGTAAAGATAAATCTGGAATTGTTGCAGGCGTTTCTGGTAAAATTGCAGAATTGGGTTTGAACATAGACGATATCTCTCAAACTGTCTTGGATGAATATTTCACGATGATGGCTGTCGTCTCTAGTGATGAAAAGCAAGATTTCACTTATCTTCGTAATGAATTTGAAGCTTTTGGACAAACTTTGAATGTGAAAATTAATATTCAAAGTGCTGCGATTTTCGACGCTATGTATAATATCTAGGAGGTGCACATGGATATTAGACAAGTTACTGAAACCATCGCCATGATTGAGGAGCAAAACTTCGATATCAGAACCATTACCATGGGAATTTCTCTTTTGGACTGTATCGATCCAGATATCAATCGTGCTGCGGAGAAAATTTATCAAAAGATTACGACTAAGGCAGCAAATTTAGTAGCTGTTGGTGATGAAATTGCAGCGGAGTTGGGAATTCCAATCGTTAATAAGCGTGTATCGGTGACTCCTATTTCTCTGATTGGGGCGGCGACAGATGCAACAGACTATGTGGTTCTGGCAAAAGCGCTTGATAAGGCTGCGAAAGAGATTGGTGTGGACTTTATTGGTGGTTTTTCTGCCTTGGTACAAAAGGGTTATCAAAAGGGAGATGAGATTCTCATCAATTCTATTCCTCGGGCTTTGGCAGAAACGGATAAGGTCTGCTCGTCAGTTAATATCGGCTCAACCAAGTCTGGTATCAATATGACGGCTGTCGCAGATATGGGACGAGTTATCAAGGAAACGGCAACTCTATCTGATATGGGGGCAGCTAAGTTGGTTGTATTCGCTAATGCTGTTGAGGACAATCCGTTTATGGCAGGTGCCTTCCACGGTGTTGGGGAAGCTGATGTTATCATCAACGTCGGGGTTTCTGGTCCTGGTGTGGTCAAGCGTGCCTTGGAAAAAGTTCGTGGAGAGAGCTTTGACGTAGTAGCAGAAACAGTCAAGAAGACTGCCTTTAAAATCACTCGTATCGGTCAATTGGTTGGTCAGATGGCCAGCGAGAGACTGGGTGTGGAGTTTGGTATTGTGGACTTGAGTTTGGCGCCAACTCCTGCGGTTGGAGATTCTGTAGCACGTGTCCTTGAGGAAATGGGACTAGAAACAGTTGGAACGCATGGAACGACGGCTGCATTGGCTCTCTTGAATGACCAAGTTAAGAAGGGCGGAGTGATGGCCTGCAACCAAGTCGGAGGTTTGTCTGGTGCCTTTATCCCTGTTTCTGAGGATGAGGGAATGATTGCTGCAGTGCAAAATGGCTCTCTTAATTTGGAAAAACTAGAAGCCATGACAGCTATCTGTTCTGTTGGTTTGGATATGATTGCCATTCCGGAGGATACACCTGCTGAAACCATTGCGGCTATGATTGCAGATGAAGCTGCAATTGGTGTCATTAACATGAAAACAACAGCTGTTCGTATCATTCCAAAAGGAAAAGAAGGCGATATGATTGAGTTTGGAGGCCTATTAGGAACTGCACCTGTTATGAAAGTCAATGGAGCTTCGTCTGTCGATTTCATCTCTCGTGGAGGACAAATCCCAGCACCAATTCATAGTTTTAAAAATTAAGAGATTAGGAGAAAATGATGAAAAAAGAAATGAAACATGCTTTAGTAGCTTTGGGACTGTCGACTTTACTAGTACCAACGTTTGCCAATCAAGTAGTTTATGCACAAGAAGAAAGCCATGAAACTGCTATTAGTACAACACCAGAAGAGATTAAGAAAGTAATTGCAGAATATAAAAAAGCACAGATAGATTTTATGAGGAAGAATGAAGAACACTTTCTTAATTTAGTGAAGCAAATAGACTGGAGTGTACTTTCTTTCTCACAAAATGATATCGAATTTCTTAATAATAGTATTTCTGAACGCTTTAATGAAAATCTTCAATATTTTATAGATTACATTGATAAAGAAGAAAAGAATCTAATAGCAAATATTGGGGATTGGAAATATAGAAAAGAAAGATTTGAATTTCATGAACCTCGAAATGATAATAGAAATTATGATAGTGAACTAAAAACTTATATTTTTAGAGCAATAGTAGATAAGAAGAAAGAACTTGTCACTGCTCAAATTAAGAAAAATCCGTATTACACAAATCTTGAAAGAGAAAAAATGTTACGTCTTTTGTATAGCTATGATAACTGGGGAGGACATAGTACATCTGGTTGGAACGAAAAATATAAAATATTTAATGATGAAGAACAATTGGATATATTTTTAAAAAGACTACCAACGTTTCTATCAGACGATTTTCAAGCATTTTCATTAGCACCTACTGAAAAGAATATCAGAGAAGTTAATGCTGTTGCCTTTATGGAGAAGACGGCCATTAGTAATGACGATTCACTTTCGAAAGCAGATAAAGTTTCTATGTTTAGTAAGATTGATGACATAGTAGAAGAAGCTGTTAAAAAGATCAAAACAGAAGCGGATATACATGAGGATGGTAATTACAAAAATAGTCGAATGTTATCCCCTGAAGAGTTATCTGTCTTTACTAAGCGTATCGAAGATGTTTACCAAGGCAAAGCTAAGCCTAAGGTGACAAAAGAAGAGGCTATTCAAGCAGTTTCTACTGGAACTTCATCCTCAGTTTCAACTTCAACTCAATCTACCGTTACCTCTAATGGAGAGACTAAGAAAGATCATCAAGCAAGTAAGTGGTTTAAAGAGTCTGGGAAATGGTACTACAATGACCTCTCTGGCAATCTTGTAAGAAATCGTTGGGTAGGCCGTTATTATCTAAAAGCAGATGCTTCAATGGCTGCAAGTGAATGGATTTATGATGAAGATTATAAGAGCTGGTTTTATGTAGATTCAACTGGTAGTTATGTGGAGAAAGCTTGGCAGGGCGAATACTACCTAAAACGTGGCGGTTACATGGCTAAGAGCGAGTGGGTATTTGATTCTCAGTATGATAGCTGGTATTATCTGAACCAAGATGGCAAGTATGCTCGTAACCAATGGATCAAGGATGGAGATAAGTGGTATTACTTGTTATCTGATGGGAAATTGGCAAAAAACATGACTATTAACGGTTATAAAGTAAATGAAAAAGGTGAATGGGTTTAATTTTTTAAGTTCTATTTAAGGTTAGGTGTGTATACTATAATCATTAAATAAAGACCTCCTAATATTATTTGAAATAGATAACTCTGATTTAGTTTGAATTTGATTTTCATCTAATATCTTTATTTAATAGACCTCCTAAACTTTTTCATAATAATCTCCTGCAAAAGTCACCTGTCTGGGTGGCTTTTGTTTTATCATCCATGATATAATAGAAGCAAACGGAGGACGGAAAATGGTAAAAGTACGATTGTATTTGGTACGTCATGGCAAGACTATGTTTAACACGATTGGTCGAGCGCAAGGTTGGAGCGATACTCCCTTAACAGCTGAAGGTGAGCGAGGGATTCAAGAATTAGGAATCGGTTTGAGAGAATCTGGTCTACAGTTTGAGCGCGCTTATTCGAGTGATTCTGGGCGCACCATTCAGACAATGGGAATCATCCTTGATGAACTTGGCTTGCAGGGGAAAATCCCTTACCGCATGGACAAGCGTATCAGAGAATGGTGTTTTGGTAGCTTTGACGGAGCTTATGATGGCGATCTTTTCATGGGCATTATTCCTCGTATCTTTAATGTGGACCATGTTCACCAATTATCTTATGCTGAACTGGCTGAGGGCTTAGTAGAGGTCGATACAGCTGGTTGGGCTGAAGGCTGGGAAAAACTCAGTGGCCGAATCAAGGAAGGTTTTGAAGCGATTGCCAAAGAAATGGAAGAGCAAGGTGGGGGCAATGCCCTAGTCGTGAGCCACGGAATGACCATTGGAACCATTGTGTATCTGATTAATGGCATGCATCCGCATGGTCTCGATAATGGTAGCGTGACGATCCTTGAATATGAGGACGGCCAGTTTAGCGTAGAAGTTGTCGGCGACCGTAGTTACCGAGAACTAGGACGTGAGAAGATGGAGGAAGCCTCTATTTAATACTCTTCGAAAATCTCTTCAAACCGCGTCAACGTCGTCTTGCCGTAGATATATGTAACTGACTTCGTCAGTCTTATCTACAACCTCAAAGCAGTGCTTTGAGCAACCTGCGACTAGTGTCCTAGTTTGCTCTTTGATTTTCATTGAGTATAATCAGTCTAGACTTGCTTGCTCTGAACTAGGGATTTGATAAGAATATCAAGATAAGAAAAACAGCCGAGGGTAATCCTTTCGGCTGTTTTTGATGGGGAAAACTAAAGTGTAATGCTGTTGCTTTTAGAGATTTTCATAAACAAGAGCAAGGAACCTACTGTTAGAATAGTCAGGATAGTTGACAAGGCTGCGGCTACACCGTAATTTCCTCTGAGAACCTCTGTATAAATAGCTACAGTCATTGTTCTTGTTTTGACATTGTAGAGGAGGATAGAAGTAGAAAGTTCTGAAATCATTGTAACCCAAGATAGGATAGCTCCAGAGATAATACCAGATAGCATCATTGGAGTTGTAATCTTGGCAAAGGTATTGAGGCGACTACTTCCTAAGCTCTCAGCAGCTTCTTCAATACTTGGTGCAATTTGTTGCAAGCTAGCAACAGATGAGCGAATAGTATAAGGCAATCTTCTGACAGATAGGGACATAATCAAGATGAAAGCTGTCCCTGTAATCATAAGGAATCCACTTCCAAATAGACCGGTATTGAAGGAAGAAATGAAGGCAATCCCTAGAACGGTTCCTGGTACAATATAAGGTACCATACTGAGGCTGTCAATTAAGTTTGTAAACAAATTCCGTTTTCTAACGGCTAGGTAGGAGATAAATGTTGCGAATAGGACAACTAGAACTAAGGCAATCAAAGGGATACGAATGGTATTGAAAATAGCAGATCCCATACGATTGAAAGCTACCTTGTAACTGTTTAGAGAATAACCTTTGACAAATACCATACCTGATGTTTTTAGGAAAGAAGTATAAATCAAGTAGACTTGAGGTAGAACAGAGAACAAGATAATTCCGTAGACTGTTGCATAAATGGCAACCATTTTTCCTTTTGTAGTTTTTTTAGGCTCGATTGGATGGAGCGAATTCATACTGAAACTGTAGCGATTTGAAATGTATTTTTGGATAAGGAAAATTGCCAAGGCAATGATAATCGCCATAATTGCTAAAGCAGATGCAAAAGCAGAATTTCCTCCAACCTCGCTAATAAATTGTGTATAAATCAAGACCGGGAAAGTCCGATATCCTTCACCAATTAACATCGGTGTTCCAAAGTCTGAGAATGCTCTCATAAATACAAGCAGGGCAGCCGCTAGTAAGGTTGGAACGAGGAGAGGTAAAACAACCGTTACGATACGCTTAAATCCGAAGGACCCCATGCTTTCAGCGGCTTCAAGTAGAGAATTGTCAATACTTTTCATTGTCCCAGCAACGTATAGAAATACCAGTGGGAATAGTTGCAGTGTGAAGACAAGCACAATTCCTTTGAATCCATAAATATCGATAGCTGGAAGATGAAGGGAATTTGTCAGGAATTTAGTAATGACCCCATTTCGTCCCAGCAAGAGAATCCAGGAGTAGGCTCCTACGAAAGGAGCTGACATGGAAGCAATGATAATCAATATTTGTAGAAATTTCTTTCCCTTGAAGTCATACATGGAAAAGAGGTAAGCTAATAAGGTTCCTACAACCAAGGAAGTGATAGTAGCGGTAATGGAAACCTTGAAACTATTGACGAGTGTCTCAGAGTAGTAGGCTTTACTAAAGAAAGTGACAAAATTAGCTAGTGAGAATTGTCCTTCATGTATGAGTGCTTGCTTGAGCACAGTAACGATAGGATAAACGAGAAAGACAAGATAGGTAAGAAAGATGAAGAAAGAGGAGGCTGTCCAAATGTTTAGTTTTTTACGTTCCATGGTTGACTCCTTTTATCAGGTTTTGAGAACCATCTGCAGAAAAGACGTTTAATTTTTGAGTATTGATTCGTAGACGAATACGATCGCCTTTTTGTAGATCTTCTTCAAAAGTTGATTCTTCACTAACTTGAATTTTTGAGGCAAAGCCTGTCTCGATGAAGTATTCAGTGTTCAGTCCAAGATAGACGCTATCACTAATAGTGCCTTCAATCTCTCCAGATTCATCTTTGATAAACTCTTCAGGACGAATACTTACATGAATAGCTTGTTCCTCAGCCTGATCAAGAGCTGGCATTCGAAGGGCATAGCCGTCTGAAAAGACGATATAAGCGCCGTCGCTCCGTTTTTCGAGATTGGCAGGGATAATATTTGTGCGTCCGATAAAGGTGGCCACAAACTCATTAGCTGGTTTATGATAGAGTTCTTTTGGTCGGCCGATTTGTTGGATCACCCCATCTTTCATAACAGCAATTTGGTCTGAAATAGCCATGGCTTCTTCTTGGTCGTGGGTCACATAGACGGTTGTAATTCCCACTTCGTGTTGGATTTCTCGAATGGCTTGACGCATATCCAAGCGAAGTTTGGCATCTAGGTTACTAAGTGGCTCGTCCATGAGGAGAACACTTGGATTAACCGCTAAGGCGCGTGCCAAGGCGACACGTTGTTGTTGTCCACCACTAAGTTTATCGGGCTTTCGATCCGCATATTGAGCAATTTGCATGAGCTCAAGATACTTATTGGTCTGTTGGACCAATTCTTCTTTTGGAACCTTCTTTTGCTTGAGACCAAAAGCAACATTATCTCGGACAGTCAAATGTGGGAAAATAGCGTAGTTTTGGAAAACCATCCCGATATTGCGTTTGCTGGGTTCCATATTATTGATTTTTGTATCATCGAAGTAAAATTCTCCGCCTTCGATACTGTTGAAACCTGCAATCATACGAAGAAGAGTCGTTTTCCCACATCCTGAAGGACCAAGGATGGTAAAGAGACTTCCTTTGGGAATTGTAATATTTAAATTATCAATAACAGGGACATCGTGGTAGATTTTTTTGGCGCTAATAATTTTGATCTCACTCATAGTGAACCTCTTTTACTGTTTAGATTGGATATCTGTAAAAATATCATTGTACTTTTTAAGAATGGCAGATTTGTTTTTAATGACATAATCTGAGTCTTCAGTGGCAATATTGATTTCTGTCATAGCCTTCATATTTTTATTGGTTTTAGCATTTTTACGAATGGGTCTGATTGTTGTTTCAGTTCCTAGCTTATCTTGGATTTCTTGAGAAAGGAGGAAATCGATAAATTTCTTGGCGTTTTCCATGTGTTTGGCATTTTTAACGATAGCCGCGTTACCAGGTAAAAAGACGGTTCCTTCTTTTGGATAAATGACTTTTACATCAACCCCATCATTTAAGAGTTTTAAGGCAGGATCTTCATAGGTGAGTCCTACGGCCATTTCTCCATCGGCGACAGCTTTGTAAACATTTGAAGAACTAGATGCAATCTTTCCATCTACTAGGGTAAAGAGATTTTTCACATAGGTCCAAGCTTGTTCATTTTCGTATCCACCTTGATCGACAAGCATGTTTGTTAATTGTGCAAAGGCGCTAGAAGCATTACTTGGATCAGCAGTAGCGATTTTTCCTTTTAATTTAGGATTGAGTAGATCATTGTAGCCTTCAATTTTAATATCTTTTGTAAGAGCTGAATTGGCAATGATGACACTGACATCAAGTGTATAAGGCGTGTAGAATCCGGTTTTATTTTGATATTCAGGGATTATCTGGTCGTTCTCTTGAGAAATATAAGGTTCAAAAAGATTTTCGTTAGAAGAGAAGAGGGCGTAGGAGCCTCCGAAAATGACATCGGCTACAGGGGATTCTTTTTCAGCCTCAGCTTTTTTGAACAATTCACCCGTGCTGGCTTGTACTAAATCAACCTTAATACCATATTTTTCTTCGAAGGCAGGGATTGTCTCTTCGATAAGGTCTTCAGGGTTAGGCGAGTAGACAACCAAAGTGTTATCTGAATCTTTTTCAGAGCTAGTTTCCGCTTCTATAGGTGAAGAACATCCTGATAAAGAAAGGAATATCCAGCCACAAGAGAGAAAGAATAGTATTTTTTTCATAAGTATCTCCTTTTTTACGAACATTTTCTCTACCTAGATTGTTAATGTCTTTAAATTGTAGAGTTCTACAGGATATAATAAAAACCTTAAAGAAATCTAAAACGAGAAATATGAGTTAAAGACGCTAGGGGAAGAAAATACAAGAAACAAATAATTGATAGAAGTTAGCTCCAAATGAGGGCTAATTTTTTATACTGCTACATAAGCTGGATTTGCGATTCAGTCTTTCTTGGCATCCAAGCCCAAAAGAACATTTCTCGTCTTTCAAATTCCCTCAAAAATGGTATAATAGTAACATCACAAAATTGGAGAGAGACCATGAGTTTTTACAATCATAAAGAAATTGAGCCTAAGTGGCAGGGCTACTGGGCAGAACATCATACATTTAAGACAGGAACAGATGCATCAAAACCTAAGTTTTATGCTCTCGATATGTTCCCTTATCCGTCTGGAGCGGGTCTGCACGTAGGTCACCCAGAAGGTTATACTGCAACCGATATCCTCAGCCGTTACAAACGTGCGCAGGGCTACAATGTTCTTCACCCAATGGGTTGGGATGCTTTTGGTTTGCCTGCAGAGCAATACGCTATGGATACAGGTAATGACCCAGCAGAATTTACAGCGGAAAATATTGCCAACTTCAAACGCCAAATCAATGCGCTTGGATTTTCTTATGACTGGGATCGTGAAGTTAACACAACAGATCCAAACTACTACAAGTGGACTCAGTGGATCTTCACCAAGCTTTACGAAAAGGGCTTGGCCTATGAAGCGGAAGTGCCAGTAAACTGGGTTGAAGAGTTGGGAACAGCCATCGCCAACGAAGAGGTTCTTCCTGATGGAACTTCTGAGCGGGGAGGCTATCCAGTTGTCCGCAAACCAATGCGCCAATGGATGCTTAAAATCACTGCCTATGCAGAACGCTTGCTCAATGACTTGGATGAGTTGGATTGGCCAGAATCTATCAAGGACATGCAACGCAACTGGATTGGTAAATCAACTGGTGCTAATGTAACTTTTAAAGTTAAGGGAACAGACAAGGAATTCACCGTCTTTACGACTCGTCCTGACACCCTTTTCGGTGCTACTTTCACTGTATTGGCTCCTGAGCATGACTTGGTTAACGCTATCACAAGTCCGGAGCAAGCTGATGCAGTTGCGGACTACAAACGCCAAGCTAGTCTCAAGTCTGACTTGGCTCGTACTGACCTTGCCAAGGAAAAAACAGGGGTTTGGACTGGTGCTTATGCCATCAATCCTGTCAATGGTAAGGAAATTCCAATCTGGATTGCAGACTATGTTCTTGCTAGTTACGGGACAGGTGCGGTAATGGCTGTTCCTGCCCACGACCAACGTGACTGGGAATTTGCCAAACAATTTGTCCTTCCAATCGTAGAAGTACTTGAAGGTGGAAACGTAGAAGAAGCTGCCTACACAGAAGACGGTCTTCACGTCAACTCTGACTTCCTAGATGGACTCAACAAAGAAGCTGCTATTGCTAAGATTGTGGCTTGGTTGGAAGAGAAAGGTTATGGACAAGAGAAGGTTACCTACCGTCTCCGCGACTGGCTCTTTAGCCGCCAACGTTACTGGGGTGAACCAATCCCAATCATTCATTGGGAAGACGGGACTTCAACAGCTGTCCCTGAAAATGAATTGCCACTTGTCTTGCCTGTAACCAAGGACATCCGTCCTTCAGGTACTGGTGAAAGTCCACTAGCTAACTTGACAGACTGGCTTGAAGTGACTCGTGAAGATGGTGTCAAAGGTCGTCGTGAAACAAACACCATGCCACAATGGGCTGGTTCAAGCTGGTACTACCTTCGCTATATTGATCCACACAATACTGAAAAATTGGCTGATGAGGACCTCCTCAAACAATGGTTGCCAGTAGATATCTACGTGGGTGGTGCAGAGCATGCTGTACTTCACTTGCTTTATGCTCGTTTCTGGCACAAATTCCTCTATGACCTCGGTGTTGTTCCAACTAAGGAACCATTCCAAAAACTCTTTAACCAAGGAATGATCTTGGGAACAAGCTACCGTGACCACCGTGGGGCTCTTGTGGCAACCGACAAGGTTGAAAAACGTGATGGTTCCTTCTTCCATGTGGAAACAGGAGAAGAGTTGGAGCAAGCACCAGCCAAGATGTCTAAATCGCTCAAGAACGTTGTTAACCCAGACGATGTGGTGGAACAATACGGTGCCGATACCCTTCGTGTCTATGAAATGTTCATGGGTCCACTTGATGCTTCCATCGCTTGGTCAGAAGAAGGTCTGGAAGGAAGTCGTAAATTCCTTGACCGTGTTTACCGTTTGATTACAAGTAAAGAAATCGTTGCGGAAAACAATGGTGCTCTTGACAAGGTTTATAACGAAACCGTTAAAGCTGTCACTGAGCAAATCGAGTCTATGAAATTCAACACAGCCATTGCCCAACTTATGGTCTTTGTTAACGCTGCTAATAAGGAAGACAAACTCTATGTGGACTACGCCAAAGGCTTTATCCAATTGATTGCCCCATTTGCACCTCACTTGGCAGAAGAACTCTGGCAAACTGTTGCGGCAACAGGTGAATCAATCTCTTACGTAGCTTGGCCAACATGGGACGAAAGCAAATTGGTTGAAGACGAAATCGAAATCGTCGTTCAAATCAAAGGTAAAGTCCGTGCCAAATTGATGGTCGCTAAAGACCTATCACGCGAAGAATTGCAAGAAATTGCTCTAGCTGACGAAAAAGTCAAAGCAGAAATTGATGGTAAGGAAATCGTGAAAGTGATTGCGGTACCGAATAAATTGGTTAATATTGTTGTGAAATAACCAATTTATTTGCTGATTTCCAACCTCAAACAGTTTCCCAAACTGTTTGAGCCAACTAAACTCGTTAATATCGTTGTGAAATAAGAGGCTCTTTGTCAACTGTAGTGGGTTGAAGAAAAATAAGATAGGAATCCTTCAGAGTAGAATCTGGAGGATTTTTTGAATCTTCTTATGAAAGTATGGTATACTATGGGCAACTATAAAGTTTGAAAAGCGAAACAAGGAGAAAGCTATGCCAGTAAATGAATATGGTCAGATGATTGGGGAGTCAATGGAAGGTTATACACTAGGTGAATTGCCTGCTATTGATCTCTTAGAAGGGCGTTATGCTCGGATAGAGGCTCTTTCGGTGGAAAAGCATGCGGAGGATTTATTAGCTGTTTATGGTCCAGATACTCCGCGGGAGATGTGGACTTACCTCTTTCAGGAACCAGTGACGGATATGGAGGAGCTGGTTGCCGTTTTAAATCAGATGTTGGCTCGTAAGGATCGATTTTACTATGTGATTGTAGACAAGGAAACTGGTAAGGGTTTGGGAACATTTTCTCTCATGCGCATTGACCAGAATAACCGAGTGATAGAAGTGGGAGCGGTCACTTTTTCTCCAGAGCTCAGGGGAACACGAATAGGGACAGAAGCTCACTATCTCTTGGCGCGCTATGTTTTTGAGGAGCTTAACTATCGTCGCTACGAATGGAAATGTGATTCTCTTAATCTGCCATCCAGACGAGCTGCGGAGCGTTTGGGATTTGTCTATGAAGGGACCTTCCGCCAGGCAGTCGTTTATAAGGGACGTACGAGAGATACGGATTGGTTGTCTATGATTGATACGGACTGGTCACAAGTCAAGGCTCGTTTAGAAACATGGTTGGCTCCTGAAAATTTTGATAAAAAAGGACGACAGTACAAGAGCTTGAGAGAATTCTAAGAGGTGTTGATATGATTGCTATTAAAAAGCAAGAAATTGTTAAGCTAGAGGATGTTTTGCATCTCTATCAGGCTGTCGGTTGGACAAATTATACCGATCAACCAGAGATGTTGGAGCAGGCCTTATCTCATTCATTAGCGATTTATGTGGCGCTTGATGGTGATACTGTGGTGGGCTTGATTCGTTTGGTTGGAGATGGTTTCTCATCAGTATTGGTTCAGGATTTAATCGTTTTACCCATCTATCAGCGTCAAGGGATTGGTAGTGCCCTAATGAAAGAGGCTTTAGAGGATTACAAAGATGCCTATCAAGTCCAGCTGGTAACAGAACAGACAGAAAGAACCTTGGGCTTCTATCGTTCTATGGGCTTTGAAATCTTATCCACCTATGATTGTATAGGGATGACTTGGATGAATCGAGAAAAATCATAAAACTTGTTTTTTCTTAAGCAAAGTTTAAGGCTGGTTTAGTATCATATAGTCATTAAATAAAGACCTCCTAACTTTATTTAATAAAATCCTAAAACTTTTTTTCATCATAATCTCCTAATGAAGTCACCCAATCAGGTGGCTTTTTTGTGAGGTGAAGTGCTAGTGATAGAAATTTTTTGCATAATAGTAAAATTTGAGAAAAGTTAAGCTAGTTTTAAGCTTTGTCTTGTATCATATAGTTATTAAATAAAGACCTCCTAACTTTATTTAATAAAATCCTAAACTTTTCTTTTTCATAATAATCTCCCTTAACTCCACCCAATCAGGTGGAGTTTTTTGGCTCTATTTCAGGCTTTTCGGGACTATTCTAAAAATCATTTTTCGATAACTTTCTCCCAATCTTATAAACTTTATTGGACAGATTATAAAGTTGAAGAAGCTAAATGGGTGAGGTTGTAAAGTTTTGACAAATTTTGTGAACTATGGGATAATGGAGAGGAATTAAGGATTAGTTCTATATCATGGACTAGAAAAGACCCCAAGCTAACTTCCACATTAAGCTTGGGGTCTTTTTTGACACTATCTATCTTTGTTTAGCCATTTATCGACTAAGCGAAGGATGACACCGACCACAATCGGTCCGATGATAGTTTTAAGGATTAGTTCCATCATGGGCTATCTCACCTCCTTTCGTAGGCGGTGTAGCAGTGCCGTATAATATTATACCACATAAATGTTAAACTCGGGAGGCACCCAATCAGGTGGAGTTTTTTGGCTCTATTTCAGGCTTTTCGGGAGTTTTCTAAACATCATTTTCCGATAACTTTCGCTTAATCTTGAACGTCTTGTTGTACAGCGGTTAAAGAGTAAAGTTTTGACAAATTTTGTGAACTATGGGATAATAAAAGAGAATTAAGTATTGTGTCTATATCATAGGCTAGAAAAGACCCCAAGCTCACGACCAAATAAGCTTGGGGTCTTTTTGACACTATTTGTCCTTGTTTAGCCATTTATCGACTAATCGAAGAACGACACCGACCACAATTGGTCCGATGATAGTTTTAAGTATTGTATCCATCATGGGCTAATTCACCTCCTTTCGCAGGCGGTGTAGCAGTGCCGTAAAATATTATATCACATAAGTGCTAAAGTCGGGAGTCGCCTAATCAAGTGAAGTTTTTTGGCTCGATTTCAGGCTTTTTGGGACTATTCTAAAAATCATTTTCCGATATTTTTCGGATTTTGGTTGGGGAATTGGCGGGGACTTTTTGAGATTTTGGCGGGGATTTTTTAAGCGAATATGAGTAAGAAATAGCTCTGTTGTCGCTTCAGCAAGTTCAACCTCACTTTGAATTTAAGTGACTGTTAATTGAAGGACTAGAACTACTGTAATAATGCTCTTGGTTGTCAAGGAGTGAGTCATCATATTGTTAGCCAGCGGTTAAAGCTTGAAAAGCCGAGGATATAAACCTTTGACAAAATTCGTGAACTATGGGATAATAAAAAGGAATTGAGTACTAGTTCTATATCATAGGCTAGAAAAGACCCCAAGCTCACGACCAAATAGGCTTGGGGTCTTTTTTGACACTATTTGTCCTTGTTTAGCCATTTATCGACTAATCGAAGAACGACACCGACCACAATTGGTCCGATGATAGTTTTGAGTACTAATTCCATCATAGGCTATCTCACCTCCTTTCGTAGGCGGTGTAGAAGTGCCGTAGAATATTATTCCACATAAGTGTTAAACTCGGGAGGCACCAATCCAGTGGCTTTTTTGTTTGTGGCTTTGTTTTTTGATATAATAGAGCTATGAATAGAATTTTAGATAACGAGATAATGGGGGATGAGGAGTTAGTAGAACGCACGCTCCGTCCTCAGTACTTACGTGAATATATTGGGCAGGACAAGGTCAAGGACCAGCTCCAAATATTTATCGAAGCAGCAAAAATGCGGGATGAGGCGCTGGATCATGTGCTCTTATTTGGACCTCCAGGTTTGGGAAAAACGACCATGGCTTTTGTTATTGCCAACGAACTAGGTGTCAATCTCAAGCAGACTTCGGGTCCAGTCATTGAAAAAGCCGGAGATCTGGTAGCGATTTTGAATGACTTAGAGCCTGGGGATGTCCTCTTTATTGACGAGATTCATCGCTTGCCTATGTCGGTGGAAGAGGTGCTTTATAGTGCCATGGAGGACTTCTACATTGATATCATGATTGGGGCTGGTGAAGGTAGTCGCAGTGTTCATTTGGAGTTGCCACCTTTTACCTTGATTGGTGCGACGACTCGGGCTGGTATGCTCTCAAATCCGCTACGGGCACGTTTTGGAATTACAGGTCATATGGAGTATTATGCTCATGCTGATTTGACGGAAATTGTTGAGCGGACGGCAGATATTTTTGAGATGGAAATCACCCATGAGGCAGCGTCTGAGTTGGCTCTACGTAGCCGTGGAACCCCTCGTATTGCCAATCGTCTCCTCAAGCGCGTGCGCGATTTTGCCCAGATTATGGGGGATGGGGTTATCGATGATCTTATTACGGATAAGGCTTTGACTATGCTGGATGTTGACCATGAAGGTTTGGACTATGTGGACCAAAAAATTCTCCGGACCATGATTGAGATGTACGGTGGTGGCCCTGTCGGCTTAGGAACTCTTTCTGTTAATATTGCTGAGGAGCGCGAGACTGTCGAAGACATGTATGAGCCTTACTTGATTCAAAAAGGTTTTATCATGCGGACACGTTCTGGACGGGTGGCGACTGCTAAGGCATATGATCATTTGGGGTATGAGTACAATGAAAAATAAGCAAGAAATTCTAGAGGCTTTTAGAAAAAATTCAGATATGATGGCTATTCTGACGATCGTCCGAAACCTGGAGTTAACAGATTCCTGGTTGGCAGCAGGTTCTGTCAGAAATTTTATCTGGAATTTCTTGTCAGACAAATCCCCTTTTGACTGTGAAACAGATGTAGATGTAATTTTCTTTGATCCAGATATTTCTTATGAGGAAACCTTGTCCCTAGAGAAAAAGCTGAGAGAGGACTTTCCTCAGTACCAGTGGGAATTGAAAAATCAAGTCTATATGCACCAGCACAGCCCTCATACTGCTCCCTATACCAGTTCTCGTGATGCTATGAGTAAGTATCCAGAACGGTGTACGGCAGTTGGACTGCGCTTGAATGAAGAATCCGTTTTGGAACTCTTTACTCCATACGGTCTGGAGGATATTTTGAATTTTCAAGTTCGTCCAACTCCTCAATTTTTAGAGAATCAAGAACGAATGGAACTCTATCAAACACGATTATCCAAGAAAAATTGGCAGGAGAAATGGAAAAATTTGATTTTTAAAAATACTTAAGGAAACTTTAAGCTAGGAAGTGTATACTAAGTTCATAAGTTAAGAAGACCTTAACTTAAACTCCTAAAACTTTTTCATAATAATCTCCCTATAAAAAATAAAGTCGCCCAATCAGGCGGCTTATTTTTTTGGAAATGGGCTTTGTGCCTGAGAATAATACTCAATGAAAATCAAAGTGCAAACTAGGAAGCTAGCCGCAGGTTGCTCAAAACACTGTTTTGAGGTTGCAGATAGAGCTGACGTGGTTTGAATTTGATTTTCGAAGAGTATAAATAGCTTAGTGATAGAAGAAAATAGGGAAATATGGTATAATGAAACGATAGATTTTTGAATAGGAATAAGATCATGTTTGGATTTTTTAAGAAAGATAAGGCTGTGGAAGTAGAGGTTCCGACACAGGTTCCTGCTCATATCGGCATCATCATGGATGGCAATGGCCGTTGGGCTAAAAAACGTATGCAACCGCGAGTTTTTGGACACAAGGCGGGCATGGAAGCATTGCAAACTGTGACCAAGGCAGCCAACAAACTAGGCGTTAAGGTTATTACGGTCTATGCTTTTTCTACAGAAAACTGGACCCGTCCAGATCAGGAAGTCAAGTTTATCATGAACTTGCCAGTAGAGTTTTATGACAATTATGTCCCTGAACTGCATGCGAATAATGTTAAGATTCAAATGATTGGGGAGACGGACCGCCTGCCTAAGCAAACCTTTGAAGCTCTGACTAAGGCTGAGGAATTGACTAAGAACAATACAGGTTTGATTCTTAATTTTGCCCTCAACTATGGTGGACGTGCTGAAATTACACAGGCTCTTAAGTTGATTTCTCAGGATGTGTTAGATGCCAAAATTAACCCAGGTGACATCACAGAGGAATTGATTGGCAACTATCTCTTCACCCAGCATTTGCCTAAGGAGTTACGAGACCCAGACTTGATTATCCGTACTAGTGGAGAATTGCGTTTGAGCAATTTCCTTCCATGGCAGGGAGCCTATAGTGAGCTCTATTTTACGGATACCTTGTGGCCTGATTTTGACGAGGCGGCCTTGCAGGAAGCCATTCTTGCCTACAATCGTCGTCACCGCCGATTTGGAGGAGTTTAGGAGGAAATATGACACAGGATTTACAGAAAAGAACCTTGTTTGCAGGGATTGCCCTGGCTATTTTCCTACCAATTTTAATGATTGGGGGACTCTTGCTGCAGATAGCAATTGGAATCATAGCCATGCTAGCCATGCATGAACTTTTGAAGATGAGAGGTCTAGAGACCATGACGATGGAGGGCCTCTTGACCCTCTTTGCCACCTTTGCCTTGACCATTCCCTTGGAGAATTACCTGACTTTTTTACCAGTTGATGGGAATGTGGTTGCTTATAGTGTTTTGATTTCAATTATGTTAGGAACGACTGTTTTTAGCAAGTCATATACGATTGAGGATGCTGTTTTCCCTCTTGCTATGAGCTTTTATGTGGGCTTTGGTTTTAATGCTCTATTAGATGCTAGAATTGCAGGTTTAGATAAGGCACTCTTAGCCTTGTGTATTGTTTGGGCAACAGACAGTGGTGCCTATCTTGTTGGGATGAACTATGGTAAACGAAAATTAGCTCCGACAGTTTCTCCAAATAAAACCTTTGAGGGTGCCTTGGGTGGTATTTTAGGTGCTATTTTAGTAACTATCATCTTTATGATGTTTGACAGAACAGTTGCTCTTCCGTATGGAATTTACAAGATGTCAGTCTTTGCTATTTTCTTTAGCATTGCTGGACAATTTGGTGATTTACTAGAAAGTTCGATCAAGCGTCACTTTGGTGTCAAGGATTCTGGGAAATTTATCCCTGGACATGGTGGTGTTTTGGATCGTTTCGATAGCATGTTGCTTGTATTTCCAATCATGCACTTGTTTGGACTCTTTTAATCAAAAGACGGAGGAAATACTATGCTCGGAATTTTAACCTTTATTCTGGTTTTTGGGATTATTGTGGTGGTGCACGAGTTCGGGCACTTCTACTTTGCAAAGAAATCAGGAATTCTAGTGCGTGAATTTGCCATTGGTATGGGTCCCAAAATCTTTGCTCATATTGGCAAGGATGGAACGGCCTATACCATCCGAATCTTGCCTCTGGGTGGCTACGTTCGTATGGCCGGTTGGGGTGATGATACCACTGAAATCAAGACAGGAACACCTGTCAGTTTGACGCTTACTGATGATGGTAAGGTTAAACGCATCAATCTTTCAGGTAAAAAATTGGACCAAACAGCTCTTCCTATGCAGGTGACCCAGTTTGACTTTGAAGACAAGCTCTTTATCAAGGGCTTGGTTCTAGAAGAAGAAAAAACATTTGCAGTGGATCACGATGCAACGGTTGTGGAAGCAGATGGAACTGAGGTTCGGATTGCCCCCTTGGATGTACAATATCAAAATGCAACTATATGGGGAAAACTGATTACTAACTTTGCAGGTCCTATGAACAACTTTATCTTAGGTGTTGTTGTTTTCTGGATTTTAATTTTTATGCAGGGTGGTGTCAGAGATGTTGAAACCAACCAGTTCCATGTCATGCCCCAAGGGGCTTTGGCTAAGGTAGGAGTGCCAGAAACGGCTCAGATTACCAAGATTGGCTCACATGAGATTAGCAACTGGGAAAGTTTGATCCAGGCTGTGGAAGCAGAAACCAAAGATAAGACGGCCCCGACCTTGGATGTGACTATTTCTGAAAAGGGGAGTGACAAACAAGTCACTGTTAGTCCGGAAGAAAGTCAAGGTCGTTACCTTCTAGGTGTTCAACCGGGGATTAAGTCAGATTTTCTATCCATGTTTGTAGGTGGTTTCACAACCGCTGCTGACTCGGCTCTCCGAATTCTATCAGCTCTGAAAAATCTGATTTTTCAACCGGATTTGAACAAGCTAGGTGGACCTGTTGCCATCTTTAAGGCAAGTAGTGATGCTGCTAAAAATGGAATTGAGAATGTTTTGGACTTCTTGGCAATGATTTCCATCAATATCGGGATTTTTAACCTTATTCCGATTCCAGCACTGGATGGTGGTAAGATTGTGCTCAATATCCTAGAAGCCATCCGCCGCAAACCATTGAAACAAGAAATTGAAACCTATGTCACCTTGGCCGGAGTGGTCATCATGGTTGTCTTGATGATTGCTGTGACTTGGAATGACATTATGCGACTCTTTTTTAGATAATCGAGGAATATTATGAAACAAAGTAAAATGCCTATCCCAACGCTTCGCGAAATGCCAAGCGATGCTCAAGTTATCAGTCACGCTCTTATGTTGCGAGCTGGTTATGTTCGCCAAGTTTCTGCAGGTGTTTATTCTTACCTACCACTTGCCAACCGTGTGATTGAAAAAGCCAAAAACATCATGCGCCAAGAATTTGATAAGATTGGTGCCGTTGAGATGTTGGCTCCTGCCCTTCTCAGTGCAGAATTGTGGCGCGAATCAGGTCGTTATGAAACTTATGGTGAAGACCTTTACAAACTCAAAAACCGTGAAAAATCAGACTTTATCTTAGGTCCAACTCACGAAGAAACCTTTACAGCTATTGTTCGTGATTCTGTTAAGTCTTACAAGCAATTGCCACTTAACCTTTACCAAATCCAGCCTAAGTATCGTGATGAAAAACGCCCACGTAATGGACTTCTCCGTACACGTGAGTTCATCATGAAGGATGCTTACAGTTTCCACGCTAACTATGATAGCTTGGACAGTGTTTACGATGAGTACAAGGCTGCTTATGAGCGTATTTTTACTCGTAGTGGTTTAGACTTCAAGGCTATCATTGGTGACGGTGGAGCCATGGGTGGTAAGGACAGCCAAGAATTTATGGCCATTACTCCTGCTCGTACAGACCTTGACCGCTGGGTTGTCTTGGACAAGTCAGTTGCCTCATTTGACGAAATTCCTGCAGAAGTGCAAGAAGAAATCAAGGCAGAATTGCTTAAATGGATGGTTTCTGGTGAGGATACCATCGCCTACTCAAGTGAATCTAACTATGCGGCTAACTTAGAAATGGCAACAAACGAGTACAAACCAAGCAATCGTGTTGTCGCTGAAGAAGAAGTGACTCGCGTTGCAACACCAGATGTTAAATCAATCGATGAAGTTGCAGCCTTCCTAAACGTTCCAGAAGAACAAACGATTAAAACTCTCTTCTATATGGCAGATGGTGAGCTTGTTGCAGCCCTTCTAGTTGGAAATGACCAGCTCAATGAAGTTAAGTTGAAAAACCACTTGGGAGCAGATTTCTTCGACGTTGCTAGCGAAGAAGAAGTAGCGAATCTTATTCAAGCAGGGTTCGGTTCACTTGGACCAGTTGGTTTGCCAGAGAATGTTAAAATCATTGCAGACCGTAAGGTGCAAGATGTTCGCAATGCAGTGGTCGGCGCTAACGAAGATGGCTATCACTTGACTGGTGTGAACCCAGGCCGTGATTTTACTGCAGAATATGTGGATATCCGTGAAGTTCGTGAGGGTGAAATTTCCCCAGACGGGCAAGGAGTCCTTAACTTTGCGCGTGGTATCGAAATTGGTCACATCTTCAAACTTGGTACTCGCTATTCAGCAAGCATGGGAGCAGATGTTTTGGATGAAAATGGCCGTGCTGTGCCAATTATCATGGGATGTTACGGTATCGGTGTCAGCCGTCTCCTTTCAGCAGTGATGGAGCAACACGCTCGCCTCTTTGTTAACAAAACACCAAAAGGTGAATACCGTTACGCTTGGGGAATCAATTTCCCTAAAGAATTGGCACCATTTGATGTGCACTTGATTACTGTCAATGTCAAGGATGAAGAAGCCCAGGCTTTGACAGAAAAACTTGAAGCAAGCTTGATGGGAGCTGGTTACGAAGTCTTGACAGATGACCGTAACGAACGTGTCGGTGTTAAATTTAGCGATAGTGACTTGATTGGTCTTCCAATCCGTATCACTGTTGGGAAGAAAGCGGCCGATGGCATCGTAGAAGTGAAGATTAAAGCGACTGGGGACACCATCGAGGTTCATGCAGATAACGTGCTTGAAACGCTTGAAATCCTCAGCAAGAAATAAAAACTATAATCAGAAGAAAAACAAGGAAAAAATGTAACTAGTTTTTACCTTGTTTTTTCTGTATAATGGGAAAAATGACTAGATAAAGAGGTAAATATATGCTAAGATTTCCAAAGGATTTTGTCTGGGGATCCTCTACTTCTGGACCACAAACAGAAGGGCGTGTAGCTGGTGACGGCAAGGGAGATAATCTCTGGGATTACTGGTACCAAGTGGAGCCAAATCGTTACTATAATGGGATTGGTCCAGATAAGACATCGACTTTTTATGAAAATTGGGAACAGGATATTGAGCTTTTGTTAGAGACTGGTCACACAGCCTTTCGGACTTCTATTCAGTGGTCACGGATTTTTCCACAAGGCTGTGGAAAAGTCAACTCTCAAGGTGTGGATTTTTATCGTAAGGTCTTTGAGGCTATTAAGGCTAAGGGGATTCGTCTGTTAGTCAATCTCTACCACTTTGATTTGCCTTTTGCTCTTCAAGAAGTTGGTGATGGTTGGGAAAATAAGGCGACTGTTTCAGCCTATGAAGACTATGCTCGTTTCTGTTTTGAGACTTATGGCGATTTAGTGGATCAATGGATTACCTTTAACGAGCCCATCGTTCCTGTGGAATTTGGCTATTTTTACGATGCCCATTATCCACATAAGGTCGATGCAGAGGCAGCGGTTAAAGTAGCCTATCACACACAATTAGCTAGTAGTAGAGTGGTCAAGGCCTGTCATGAACTCTTGCCTGATTCTAAGATTGGGATTGTCTTAAACTTGACCCCTGCTTATCCACGTAGCCAGCATCCTGCTGATGTCAAGGCAGCTCGCATTGCGGACCTTTTTCAGGCCCAATCTTTCTTAGATCCGTCTGTTTTGGGGACTTATCCACAAGAGTTGGTAGAAATCTTGCATGAACACGGTCTCTTGCCTGATGCCACAGAGGAGGAGTTGGAGCTCATTCGTGACAATACGGTGGATTTCCTTGGTGTCAACTACTATCAACCTTTGCGCGTTATGGCACCTCGATTTGCTAAGAATCCAGAGAGTCCACTCTTGCCAGAACATTTTTACGAACCTTATGTTATGCCTGGACGTAAAATTAATCCTCATCGTGGTTGGGAGATTTATGAGCAAGGGATTTATGACATTGCTCAAAATATCAAGGAAAATTATGGCAATATCGAGTGGATGTTGACAGAGAATGGTATGGGTGTTGAAGGAGAGGAAAAATTCCGTGAGAATGGAATGATTCAAGATGATTACCGTATTGACTTTGTAAAAGGTCATCTGCGTGAACTTCACCGTGCCATTGAAGACGGAGCCAATTGTAAGGGCTACTTGATTTGGACCTTTATCGATTGCTGGTCATGGCTTAACAGCTATAAAAATCGCTATGGTTTGGTCGAATTAGACTTGGAAACGCAAGAACGTCGTCTGAAGAAATCAGGGCACTGGTTCAAGGAACTAAGCGACAATAATGGATTTTAAAAAGGACTCTGACTGATTGTCCTAATTGGTCAGAGTTTTTTTGCTTACAGGAGCTTAATTTCAGCTATACCAATTTTTACTCTTGACAAGTGAAAGAAACAAGTATATACTGTTTTTGCTGGTTCTATAAAAGAGAAATCAGACTATACCAATTTTAAGGAGAAAGCACAGCTTGTCTGTGTCGTATATACTATGTGTGGAATTGTTGGTGTTGTTGGAAACACAAATGCAACTGATATTTTGATTCAAGGGCTTGAAAAGCTCGAATACCGTGGCTATGATTCTGCGGGGATTTTTGTCCTAGGTGGTGCTGAAAATCACCTAGTCAAGGCTGTCGGTCGTATCGCAGAATTATCTGCCAAGACAGCTGGTGTTGAGGGTACAACTGGTATCGGACATACTCGTTGGGCGACTCACGGGAAACCAACGGAAGACAATGCTCACCCACACCGCTCTGAGACTGAACGTTTTGTCTTGGTGCATAACGGGGTGATTGAGAACTACCTTGAAATCAAGGAAGAATACCTTGCAGGTCACCACTTTAAGGGGCAAACAGATACTGAAATTGCCGTTCACTTGATTGGAAAATTTGTGGAAGAAGATGGCTTATCAGTTCTTGAAGCCTTCAAAAAAGCTCTTCACATCATCCGTGGTTCTTATGCCTTTGCCTTGGTTGACTCACAAGATCCTGAAGTCATCTACGTAGCGAAGAATAAATCACCACTTTTGATTGGTCTTGGAGAAGGCTATAACATGGTCTGCTCAGACGCCATGGCTATGATTCGTGAGACCAATCAATACATGGAAATTCATGACCAAGAGTTGGTAATCGTCAAGGCGGATAGTGTGGAAGTTCAAGACTATGATGGCAACAGTCGTGAGCGTGCTAGCTACACTGCTGAGCTTGATTTGTCAGATATCGGTAAGGGAACTTATCCTTACTACATGCTCAAGGAAATCGATGAGCAACCAACAGTGATGCGTAAGTTAATCCAAGCCTACACAGATGAGGCTGGTCAAGTAGTAGTAAACCCAGCTATCATCAAGGCTGTTCAAGACGCAGACCGTATCTACATCCTTGCAGCTGGGACATCTTACCACGCAGGATTTGCTTCTAAGAAAATGCTGGAAGAATTGACAGATACGCCAGTTGAACTTGGAATCTCATCTGAGTGGGGCTACGGTATGCCACTTCTCAGCAAGAAACCACTCTTCATCTTTATCAGTCAGTCTGGTGAAACAGCGGATAGCCGTCAGGTTTTGGTTAAGGCTAATGAAATGGGAATCCCAAGCTTGACAGTGACAAACGTACCAGGCTCAACTCTTTCTCGTGAAGCTAACCATACCATGCTTCTTCATGCAGGACCTGAAATTGCCGTAGCCTCAACCAAGGCTTATACAGCGCAAATCGCAGCCCTTGCCTTCCTTGCAAAAGCAGTTGGAGAAGCAAATGGCAATGCCAAAGCGCAAGCCTTTGACCTGGTTCATGAATTGTCAATCGTAGCTCAGTCTATCGAATCAACTCTTTCAGAGAAAGAAACCATCGAAGCCAAGGTTCGTGAGCTTCTTGAAACAACTCGCAACGCCTTTTACATTGGACGTGGTCAAGATTACTACGTAGCCATGGAAGCAAGTCTCAAACTCAAAGAGATTTCTTACATCCAGTGTGAAGGTTTTGCGGCAGGAGAACTCAAGCACGGAACCATTGCCTTGATTGAAGAAGGAACACCTGTTTTGGCCCTATTGTCAGATCCAGTCCTTGCCAACCATACTCGTGGAAATATCCAAGAGGTCGCAGCTCGTGGTGCCAAAGTCCTCACTATCGCAGAAGAAAATGTTGCCAAAGAGACAGACGACATCGTTCTTACGACTGTACATCCATACCTCTCACCAATTTCAATGGTTGTGCCAACGCAATTGGTCGCTTACTTTGCAACTCTGCACCGTGGTCTTGATGTGGATAAACCACGTAACCTTGCTAAATCAGTAACGGTAGAATAAGCTAAAAAAGTCTAGTTATCTAGGCTTTTTCTTGTGAGCAAATCGGTTGCTTGTACTCAAGTTTCGTGTTATACTCTTCGAAAGTCTCTTCAAACCACGTCAGCTTCCATCTGCAACATCAAAACACTGTTTTGAGCAGCCTGCGGCTAGCTTCCTAGTTTGCTCTTTGATTTTCATTGAGTATTAGAATAATTTTTCAAATTGAAGGACAGAAATAGATAGGGAGAATCACAATGGTAGAATTGGGAATTTCAACATTTGGGGAAACAACGGAGCTTGAAGTGACTGGACAGACTTACAGTCATGCCGAACGTATTCGCCAGTTGGTGGCAGAGATTGAACTGGCTGATAAGGTTGGTTTGGACGTGTATGGGATTGGTGAGCACCATCGAGAGGATTTTGCAGTATCAGCCCCAGAGATTATTTTGGCAGCTGGGGCAGTCAATACCAAGAAAATCCGTTTGACCAGTGCAGTCAGCATTCTGTCAAGTATGGATCCGATTCGCTTGTTCCAACAGTATGCCACTATCGATGCTTTGTCGAATGGACGTGCGGAGATTATGGCTGGAAGGGGTTCTTTCACGGAATCTTTCCCTCTGTTCGGCTATGACTTGAAAGACTACGAAGCTCTCTTTGATGAGAAATTAGACTTGCTTCAGTTAGTCAATGAAAAGACCAAGCTAGACTGGAAAGGTCGATTGACCCAAACAATTTCTGGCAAAGAAGTCTATCCTCGTCCAGTTCAGGACAAATTACCCTTGTGGATAGCTACAGGTGGTCATGTCGAATCAACAGTGAAGATTGCTCAGGCGGGGCTGCCGATTGTCTATGCTATTATTGGTGGCAATCCGCGTTATTTTCAAAAATTGATTCAGGCTTATCGTGACATTGGGAGTGAAGCGGGGCATGCCAGTCATGAACTAATGGTCGGGGCCCATTCTTGGGGTTGGATTGCTGAAGATGGCGAGCAGGCTGTGAAAGATTATTTCCATCCGACCAAGCAAGTAGTGGATGCTATTTCCAAAGACCGTCCGCACTGGCAGGAGTTGACCTATGAGCAATATTTGGAGCAAGTTGGGCCAAATGGTGCTATGTTTGTGGGCAATCCAGATCAGGTGGCCGAAAAATTGATTCGCATGATTGAGGATCTAGGTTTGGACCGCTTCATGCTCCATCTACCGCTTGGTTCTATGCCTCATGACCAGGTTCTGAGAGCTATTGAACTCTTCGGAACACAAGTTGCACCCAAAGTACGGACTTATTTTACCATGAAAGAGGCTTAATAAAAAATCCTAATCAAGTTTATTAGGACAACAAATATTGTACAAAAATTAATCCCCCGAGCTATAATGCTTGGGGGATTTTTCTATAGGAGGGCTAGTTTAGTTCTCTTTTTTGTTTTTTAGCAAGAACCCGAGACCTAGAAGGGCAAGGAGACTAATTCCTGCAAACAGGAGTTTGTTATCGTTTTTGGTTCCTGTATTTGGAAGTTCAGCTTGTTTAGCTGGAGTTGCAGGTATATTTTCCTTGTTAGAGTTATCTACCGATTCGTTTCGAACAGCTTCACTTACAGATGATGCTTGTGCTTCTTGTGCTGGTTGTTCAGCTTGTGAATCAGTTGTAGCTTGGCTAGGTTTATTTTCTGCATCAGCTACTTTTGTATCTGGTTTAGTAGAATCAGGTTTAGCTTGTGGAGCTGGATCTGTATTTTGATGTTCAGGTTTGTTTAATCGATTTGGAATATCGCTTGTACTGTGCTCTTGACCTTGACCTTGACCTTGTTCTTGTCTAGAATTTGAAAGGTCAAATTCTGGTTTATCTTTCATAGCTGGACGGCTTTGAGAGACTCGAAGAACAGTAGCTGTAAGAGCATTCAATTTCAAGCCTTTTTCAGTCCATTCAAGTCCTTGAGGGTTGGCAATTCCGACTGGCCCTGCTTGGTTTTCATCTGCTAAAACTTCAGCATTTCTGAGGTGGGCAAAGGCAGTTCCCAAGTTAAATTCGCGAGCTTTTTCGTCCGCATTGACAAAGACTGCGTAGATATCTCCGTTTGGAGCAGTGATTTGGTAGCCAATCACTACATCTTCTTTTTCCACACCATTTTGGCCTGGGACAGTGATGAGGCGGACACGATCTTTGATATCTTGGAGGCTCTTAAGTCGGAAGGCATCTGTAGATTGACGAAGGGCAATCAACCCTTTCATATAGTCACGACTCTTGACATTTTCAGGATAAGCTTTACTATCTGTGGCCTTAGTCCAGTCAAACTTATTGATAGCATCGCTAGAATCGTAAGAGTCATGGATGAAGTAAGGATAGTCAAATGGATTGCCGTCCTTATCACGCAATAAGTGAGATTTGTTTGGAACCTTATCCTCTGCTACTGGAGTCTTGTAGGCTGGGTCACGGAATTGTTTAGTGCGACCATATTCCTGACCAGAGTGGATAAATGGAGTTCCTTGAGCTGTCAAGACCATGAGGTTTCCAAGTCGCAAACGACGGTGGATTTCAGCATAGTTCTTAGCCTTGCTTGGGTCTTTTTTGATAGACTGGGCAATGATGTCAAAGAGGGTCAAGTTATCATGGGCTGCGATGTATTGAATCACATCTCCAGGACTGTCTGCTTCAAAGTTGGTTGGTTGAGCAATGAGATTTTTGAAGATAGTGTTGATATCACGCTTGCCACCTGTGATAAAGGCAGGTTGACCTTCATTTGGATAACCAGACTTGAGGTTGTTACGGATGTCATCTGAGAAGACAGCGACAGTATCGGTATGTTTCATCCAATCTTGGTCAGCAGCTTTAGTAGGCATGTTTTCATCACCGGCATAGGTTCTCCAACCTTCGCCTAACATAATTAGATTTGGATTGAGGGCGCGTGCAGCCTTGTAAGCTTCTTCGATAGAAGCGGCGTCATGGTCTCCCATCATATCGAAACGGAATCCATCCACTTTGTAGGTATCGACTAGGTATTTGATAGAATCAACTAGGAGGCGTTTGGTCATATGGTGAGTTGTCCCCAAACGTCCACCACCAAAGCTAGTTCGAGGTGTTCCGTCAGCATCCATAAAGTGGTAGTAGTTTGGCTCTAGGTCTTCAAAGATATCGACTTTGGCTGTATGGTTATACACTACGTCCAGGATAGCTCCCATGCCACGTTTGTGGATCTCGTTGATGAGGTTTTTAAATTCTGCGATTCGTTTTTCTGGATTTTTAGGATCGCTTGAGTACATACCAGTCAAGGAGAAGTAGTTTTGAGGGTCATATCCCCAGTTGTAGTTGCTGTTGCTTGAAGCATAGTCAGACAAGCGTTCATGGTTTTTCAATTCGTTGACAAAGTAGTAAGACAAGACTGGAAGGAGTTGGATGTGGGTTACACCCAAGTCTTTGAGGTAGTCTAGTTTTTCAATGAAAGCTTCAAAGGTACCAAATGGCTTGGTCAAGTCTTTTGAGATGGCGGGATCTGAAGTGAAGTCACGCACATGAGCTTCGTAGATAACGGCATCTTCGCGCGATTTGAAGTTGCGAATCTTACCATAAGTCAAGTCTTGAGGTCCTAGTTTAGCTGGATTTACAAAGGCAGCTTTAGCCACTTTATGGGCATCGTCAATCTTAGCATCGTCACTATTCCAAGCAGCGAGGGATTTAGCGTAAGGATCGAGTGCAAGAACAGTTTTACCTTGACGCTCGATTTGGTATTGATAATAGTAGCCAGTGAAATCTGTGATTCCTAGTTTGTTTGTGCTATCTAGAGTTTGTTTCCAAGTTCCTCTTTCCCCTTTTTCAAGAGCGACAGTTCCAACTACTTTTTCAGGGTCATTCTTGTCGTAGACAACGACAGAAACCTTATCAGCACTTGGTGACCAGAGAGTTAAATCAACCTGTTTTCCTTCTTCTTTGAGTTCAGCTCCAAGTTTACCATCATAGCTGTAAGTCTCATCTTTAAGACGCCAGCTTGTTTTGGTAGTGAATTTGTCAGAGTTGTAGCTAACGGTATAAGGATGTTTTGTGTCAGAGAAATCTCCGCTGTAAGTCACTTTCTTACCAGCTTCGTCGATTGCAACATCGGTAATAGTTATCTTGTTTCCCAGGTGATTAGTGATGTTGGAGTGCTTGAGGATATCTTCTTTTTTAGCACCGACTAGTGTTGAAAAACTACTTTCAATGCTAGAAGTTCCTACGTGCTGAGCCCCTGTCATGCGGATATCATGGACATAGTATGGATTTGTGTAAATCGTTTCGTCATCATCTTTTAGGAAAATTTGGCTATGATTTTTCAAATCTGTGAACTTATAATCTTCTTTACGGATTTTCACGTCGTCTCCTTGTTTGCTCTCATCTAATAGTAAAAAGCCGAATTCTTTGGCGGCGTCCTTAAGAGGAATGTCGATATAGCGGCCATATTTGCCTGTAGCTGTAAAGTCTGTTCCGTCAGGCCATTGAGCGCTACTTGGATTTTTTACATCTCCCCAGTACCAAAGAGATTTCTTGTCATAGTTGCCGTCAGTGCGGTAGTAGTTGACGCGAACAGTTCCTGCAGGTTGTGGCTCGTAAGAGAAAACCTTGTGATCTTGGTCCAACCAAGCCTCATTCATCTTTGGTGCTAGTTTTTCTACCGATTTATCGCCGGTTAGATTTTTCCCAGCTGTATTGTTGATGAGGAAGCTAATTTTCTTGGCTTGTTCTCCCTTTAATTTGACATCTATGTAGTAGCCGTAGTCATCTTTTTTGGCATCCTTAAAGGACAGGGCTCCGTTTGGCCAATTTTCAGAAGGTTTTTCAACATCATCCCAAGTCCATAGTCCTTGACTATCCTTGTTTTCTTCAGGAAGTTTTTTGACGTGGATACGGAAGTAGTTGTCTTCGATTGGCTCTTCTGCCTTAGTTTCAGTTGTTACTGGACTCGTAGAAGTAGTTGATTCACTTGAACGATCTTGCCCAGTTTGTGGTGCTGAATCGGCTGGAGTTGCAGCAGGAGTTGTTGGCTCTGTTGCAGGTTTTTCTTCTTTTTTCTCTAGGGAAGCGTTTGCACTATCAGGTGAAGAAAAATCGCTTTCGTTCTTGCCAGCGATGTTTGTTGCATCAGTAAGAGGTTGGGCAAGGGCAGTAGTAGTTTCACTATTACTTGCGTTAGTGGTTGGTGTACTTTCGTTGGCTGAGATAGTTGGGGTAGCCATAGCAAGTAGGACAAGGCTTGCGCCGATAAGGACAGAACCAGTTCCATTTTTGAGGGAACGGATGCTGTAGACCATTTTTTTCTCAGTTTGAGCTGGTGTTTTTCTCATGATGATTCTCCAATCAATAAATTTCTATATCAGTATAGCATGTAGTAAAACAATATGCAAGCGTTTTCTCAAAATTAAGACAAAAGAAAATCGCAACAGGTTTTGCTACGATTTAGCCAGTATTTCTTATAGGAAAAGATTTGGTAACTTCTAAAACTAACTTCCAGTTTCCCCCAACCTAGCCTTCAGTATGAGAAAAACGCGTGAAATCAGTAGAA
>NZ_CAMHWI010000009.1 GCF_946188695.1 Streptococcus mitis
ATGGGACTTTTTTTCTACACAAAAATAGGCTCCATAAGATTCATAGGGGATTTACCCACTACAAATATTATAGAGCCAAAGAAACCTCCTCTGTAGGCTAGAGGAGGTCATTTTTTATAGACTTTTCTTTTTGAAGACTGCCAGTCCACTTAGATTAAAGATTGCAATAACAGCTAAAGTAACTATAAGTGTGTAGAAAATGGATTCACTATTAGCAGTCATAGCATAGGAAAAATGCAAGGACAAATATGGTAAAAATTTGATATTTGGAAAAATGATCATTGGCATAGAAAGGATGATAGAGCTGACCAAATATCCAATAAATACTGCAAGATAAGAATGACTAACATAGAGAATGAAGGAAACAATGGAAAGCCAAGCGAGAAGGCAGAGAAATTGAAGGAAAATCATTAAGAGGAGATTAGTAACAAAACCATCAGGTATCGTACCAAGTCCGTTTAGTAGAGTTGAGGGAACAAAAGCAATCACAAGGCTGGCGATGAGTTGTAAGAGAACGATACTTGCTAGAACAAAGGATTTAGCGAAGAAAAACTCTGTACGAGAAACGTCAACTGTCAAACTATTTTTATAAAGCTTGCCGATTAGATCGACCCCAAGAACTAAACATGTTAGAATAATGCAGAGAAAAACAAGGTTTGAATCATTGCTAGACGCATTGATAAGAGCTTGAATACCGTCCCAACCATGGGTTGGAATTTCTGGTTCTTCTGTCTGGATTGCCATCAAATGGCCAGTAGCCCCAAAAATAGCCCCCATTAACATGAGTACAAAGAGAATGAATTCTGTAATCCAAAAACCTTTGGAACGGAAAAGACGGTAAAAGTCTGCTTGAATGGTATGTATCATGATTTTCCTCCTATTCGACCAATTGAGTGAAGTATTCTTCTAGGTTTTGACGGGCATAGTAAATCTCGTCAATGGCAACATCTGCCAAGGTTAACTCCTTAAGAATCTGTTTGACATCTTGTTCCTGACCAAAGATATGAATTTCGTTTTCAGGATTAACAACCTTGAACTGGAGCTGGATTTGTTCTTTCAATACTTGACAAGCTTTCTCTTGATCAGCTGTCTTAAGAACAATGTAATCTTCACTTAGTGTTTCAAATTCAGCTTTGCTGATTTCACGGATAATCTTGCCTTGATCTAAAATACCAAAACGATTAGCTACGAGGTAGAGTTCTGACAAGATATGGCTAGAGATGAGAATGGTTATCCCTTTTTCTTGATTGAGCCGTTGAATCATTAGTCGAAATTCTTTGATACCGATTGGGTCAAGACCGTTGATAGGTTCATCTAAGATTAGGAAGTCTGGTTTAGATAGGAGGGCAATGGCGATACCAAGTCTTTGTTTCATTCCTAGCGAGAAATCACGAAAGACTTTCTTACCTGTATCTGCCAAACCTACATAGTCCAGCGTTTCTCGAATAACTTGATCAGCATTTGGAATATGACGAATCATGCAATAATATTTCAGGTTTTGATAGGCTGTTAAGTGATTATGAGCTACAGGTGATTCGATAACTGAACCTACTCGAGATAGAGACTTGCTCCATTCATTTTCCGAATGGCTAGAGAAGAGGGAAACAGTCCCTTTATCCGCAAACAGTAGTTGCGTAATAATTTTTATTAAGGTGGTTTTCCCAGCTCCGTTCTTTCCGATAAGTCCATAAATATCTCCCTCTCTTATCGTTAAATGAAGATCCTGAAGGATAGCTTGTTTGTCAAAGTTTTTGGACAATCCATGAATGTCAAGTACTGTTTTCATGATTCTCTCCTTTTGATTTATTTTGATAACTTTAGTATAAAGCATAGAAATCAAAGAAAGCTCAAGGATTTCTAAAGAGTTTCTAAAGTTTTAGGAATGCTTAAATATCAAAACCCAGTTGACATGAACTGGGCTTCTTAATTATAAAATATATTTCTCAATGGCACGCGCAACGCCGTCTTCTTCGTTGCTTGCTGTAATAGCATCCGCAAGAGATTTGACATAATCGCTGGCATTTCCCATTGCAATGCCAAGTCCTGCAAACTGGAGCATTTCGATATCGTTATTAGCATCGCCCATAGCCATAATCTCTGAAGAATCAATCTTCAAAATCTCTGCTAGTCGAGAAAGAGCAGTAGCCTTTGTCGTACCAAGTGGCATAGCTTCATAAATGACAGGCTGCGAACGAACGCCACTGAATCGTTGACAGAGTTCTGTAGCAAAACGTTGCTCAAAATCGTCTGTTTGCTCCTCTGTACCTAAAAACATACCTTGGAACATGCGATACTTGCCACTAGTCGCTTCTTCTAACGAAATTTCTGTCAGGTCTGAAAATACTAGGTCGGCATCATTTTGAATGATTTCATTAGGCTTGCCACCGAGGACAAAATAATGTTCCTCATCAAAAAGAGTCAACTGAACATCGCTTTTTTCAGCTAGATCATAGAGGTATTCAATGTCAGATGGACTGAGTTCTTGCCAGTCAACTAGTCCCCAGTCACTGGTCTGGTGAGTTGAACAACCGTTGTTAACAATAACATATTCGTTCCGGAGGTCAAGCCCCAGTTTTTTGTAGTAGGGGAGGACACCGAAAAGGGGGCGGCCCGTACAAAGTACCAGTTTGAAGCCTTTTTCAATAGCTTGGTGAATAGCAGTAATGTGAGCTTGTGGGATTTCCTTGGCTTCATTGAGGAGGGTTCCATCCATATCCAAGGCTAGTAGTTTAATCATAGGTCTTCCTTCTTTATCTTTTGGTATTATTATAGCATATTTTAGAAAATAAAATGGTAAAAGGAACGAGACTAATTGATTTTACAGTTTAGGATATTTGGAGAACATTTATTAGGAAAGGTTACACGTTATTCAATTAAGTAAATAATTATATTTGGTAAGCTAGTCAAAAAAACAGAGGATTTAAGATGAATAACACATTTTTCATCTTAAATCCTCTATTCTCCTTAATTTTTTATAAATCAACTTGATTAGACGTAGGGTATGATTTATCTTCTAAATTTGCGTTTGATAATAGAGCGTTGGACTTTTAAAACAAGTAAGCTAAATCCGATTGCTGCGACAAATGCAAGAGCAGTTGATAATTTTAATGCTAAAAAGATAAAACTAAAGATAGCAATACAGATACAAAAAACAGCAATATTAACAAAAAATAGGATTTCCTTGAGATTGGCATCAGATTGTGCTTCAGGTGTATAATCTTGATAACGAGGAATCTGATGATTTAATTCTTCTTGATAGTCTACCTCATAGGATTGTAATTTTCTTACAGGCATTATTCTCTCCTTAACTGTACATACCTATTTTATCATTTTTTAATCGGATAATTATTACAGTAAGGTTACAAAAAGAATAAAGTCCCTTTTCATTTTCAAACTATTGTTCAGGACACGATAGTTTGAAAATAATAGTACGCATAATATTAAGGTTGTTAAACACCTATTGAAAATAGATTAGTAAAAATTGAAACAGTACATTAATACTCTTCAAAACAAGTTAGCGTTATCTTGTATTAGGCAAATGTTACTAATTTAGTCCATTTTATCTACAATCAAAAAGCTGTTCTTTGATTTTTATTGAGTATATAGACTGCAAATTACGCTTAAAAATGGTATAATGGTAAAGTTATATAGTCCCGATAAGATGGTAGAAATTTCTATTTTTTCTTTCGAGTCGCAACTCGTAGATGATAGGGATTTCTATCAGTACTTTGTAACTCTATAACACTATTTTTAAGGGGGGACATTTTTATGTCAGAACGTAAATTATTCACGTCTGAATCTGTATCTGAGGGGCACCCTGATAAGATTGCAGACCAAATTTCAGATGCGATTTTGGATGCTATTTTAGCTAAGGATTCAGAGGCGCACGTTGCTGCTGAGACAGCTGTATATACTGGTTCTGTCCATGTTTTTGGTGAAATTTCTACAAATGCCTATGTGGATATTAACCGTGTAGTTCGTGATACCATTGCAGAGATTGGCTATACCAATACAGAATATGGATTTTCTGCTGAGACAGTGGGAGTCCATCCGTCACTTGTTGAGCAGTCACCCGATATTGCCCAAGGTGTTAACGAAGCTTTGGAGGTTCGTGGGAATGCAGACCAAGATCCACTTGACTTGATTGGTGCTGGAGACCAAGGTCTCATGTTTGGATTTGCAGTGGATGAAACAGAAGAGCTCATGCCATTGCCAATTTCACTCAGCCATAAATTGGTTCGTCGTCTGGCAGAACTTCGTAAGACTGGTGAAATCAGCTATCTTCGCCCAGATGCCAAATCACAGGTTACGGTTGAGTACGATGAAAATGACCGTCCGGTACGTGTGGACACAGTCGTTATTTCAACTCAGCACGATCCAGAAGTCAGCAATGAACAAATTCACAATGATGTCATCAACAAGGTTATCAAAGAAGTTATTCCAGCCTCTTACTTGGATGAGCAAACAAAATTCTTCATCAATCCGACTGGTCGTTTTGTAATCGGTGGACCTCAAGGAGACTCAGGTTTGACTGGTCGTAAGATTATCGTAGATACGTATGGTGGCTACTCTCGTCACGGTGGTGGTGCCTTCTCTGGTAAGGATGCGACTAAGGTTGACCGTTCCGCTTCATATGCGGCTCGTTATATTGCTAAGAATATTGTTGCAGCAGGTCTGGCTAAGAAGGCAGAAGTGCAATTGGCCTATGCCATCGGCGTTGCGCAGCCTGTCTCTGTTCGTATCGATACCTTTGGTACAGGAACAGTAGCCGAAAGCAAGCTTGAAAAAGCAGCCCGTCAAATCTTTGACCTTCGCCCTGCAGGAATTATCCAAATGCTGGACCTCAAGCGCCCGATTTACCGTCAAACAGCGGCTTATGGACACATGGGACGTACAGATATTGACCTTCCATGGGAACGTTTGGACAAGGTAGATGCTTTGAAAGAAGCAGTCAAATAAAATCTTGAGAGGGGGACTTCCCCTCTTTTTTACTGATAAAACATTTCACATACAAATATAAGACTATAATTAAGTTAGAAATGATAAAGCTAGAAAGAAGTTTACTGCATAAAATCTGTACAGTAAGATTAAAATCATGAAAAAGAAAACAATAGCAATTATACAATGTATTTTGTATCTCATAGCTTCTTATATAGCTCTTCAGTTGAGAAGTTTAGTGGGTGAGTTCTTTATCATTTTCCTTATTCTGTTGACTATTTCATTCTGGTTTAGTATTTGGAAACTAGAAAAAGCACTAGCTAATAATTCACAATAGAAACTCCGAAGACTTAGATCTGTTTTGTTTGAGGTCTAAGTCTTTTTATCACTTTAAAAAAACTCCTATAACATCTTTCCGAAAAACTATAATTTTCTTGAAAAATGCATAAGTCTATGCTATACTACTAGTAGACTTATATATGGAGAAAATACATGAAGCGTGAAATTTTACTGGAACGAATCGATAAATTCAAACAAATCATGCCCTGGTATGTTCTGGAATACTATCAATCTAAACTTGCTGTTCCCTACAGTTTTACAACCTTGTATGAATACCTCAAGGAATACGATCGATTTTTCAGCTGGGTTTTGGAGTCTGGAATTTCAAACGCCGATAAAATATCTGATATCCCTTTATCGGTCTTGGAAAATATGTCTAAGAAAGACATGGAATCCTTTATCCTTTACCTACGTGAACGTCCTTTACTGAATGCTAATACAACCAAGCAAGGTGTTTCACAGACAACTATCAATCGGACCTTGTCAGCACTTTCTAGTCTTTACAAGTATCTGACCGAGGAAGTTGAAAACGATCAGGGAGAACCTTATTTCTATCGAAATGTAATGAAGAAAGTTTCAACCAAAAAAAAGAAAGAGACACTTGCTGCTAGAGCTGAAAACATCAAGCAAAAGCTCTTTCTAGGTGATGAAACAGAAGGTTTTCTAACTTATATTGACCAAGAGTACCCACAACAGCTCTCAAATCGTGCCTTATCCTCCTTTAATAAAAATAAAGAACGTGATTTAGCCATTATTGCCCTTCTCTTGGCATCGGGTGTTCGCTTATCTGAAGCTGTTAATCTGGATCTAAGAGATCTCAATCTCAAGATGATGATTATTGATGTCACTCGAAAAGGTGGCAAACGTGACTCGGTCAATGTCGCTGCCTTTGCTAAGCCTTATCTAGAGAATTATCTAGCCATTCGAAATCAACGCTATAATACTGAAAAAACGGACATTGCACTCTTTCTAACTCTCTATCGAGGTGTCCCCAATCGTATTGACGCTTCCAGCGTTGAAAAAATGGTTGCTAAATACTCTGAAGACTTCAAAGTTCGTGTAACCCCCCACAAACTGCGCCATACCCTAGCAACTAGGCTCTATGATGCTACCAAATCGCAAGTTTTGGTCAGTCACCAGCTAGGTCACGCCAGTACACAAGTCACTGACCTCTATACCCATATCATAAATGATGAACAAAAGAATGCCTTGGACAGTTTGTGAAATACATAAAATAAATTATGTAACAAATTAAAAAGGAATTCAATAACTATTAGTCTTATTTGATAAAATCACATGCAATATCTGACCCAGTAAATAGTTTTAAAGAATATGAAATAAAATTTATGTGTCCACTAGCTTGCCTTTCTTTGTAGTATCCTGGATATGCAAATCACTTATAATTGATATTCATCTCAAAATGAGAGGATTCCACAAAAATAAATTAAATTGAGCACCTATAAAAACATGCTGCCTGCGATGGCCAATATTTTATCAGAAAATAAAATTCCTTTAAAAACAATCACGGACAGGGTTGGTCATTCTGATTCTGAGGTCACTACCTCCATCTACACCCATGTTACAAAGAACATGAAAGACGAAGCGATCAATGTACTGGACAAAGTGATGAAAAATATTTTTTAAAAAGTTATGCCCCTTTTTTGCCCCCTGAACACAAAAATAGCCCTTCGGATAAAATCCGAGGGGCTAGAAACGTTGTTAAATCAACTGCCGAACTTTTTAATTTCAAGGTTCGGGATAAAATAGTTCACTGAACTATTTTATTTTTTAAGGTTATCTTCCTATTGTTAGATACTAAAAAACAGGCATAAGCCTGCTCTAAATCTAACTTGATTTCTGCAAAAACAACTAATTTTGAATAAGTTGAGAAAACATAAAGGGTAACAAAAAGGAACTTAAAATGATGAGTTCAGCAGGCAAGAAACTAGCACGGTCAAACGTGCTTTTTTTATTACCTAATAATACTATCATACCACATCTAGAAAACACACTAAATTATTAGTAATCCCCCTCGGTTTGCAGTATAATGATGGAAAGGTGGGTTGATACTCACGGTTCACCAAAAAGACTGGTTTGGCGAGTTTATGGAGGAGGTATTTATATGGATAGATCACAAAAGACATGGGAAATTGATGGATATTTATGGTTAAATTGCCCTGTTTGCGGAACTGAAGTTATGGACTATGATATCTGTGACGTCTGTCGTTGGCAAAATACAGGTATTATAAATATAGACGGTGGTCCAAATAAGATGACTCTAGCTGAAGCCAAAGAAGCTTACGCAAGGAGAAAAATCGTAAAAATTCGAGAATTTGATACAGTGTTGTTAAAAAACGGTCAAACAGCGACAATTGTCGAAAAGTTAAGTGAAGATACTTTTATTGCTGACATAGGAGATTCCCCGAAAGACTGGGATACCATAACAATTACAATCAATGATATTGAAAAAGTAGTGTATTGAAATAGCTAATATATTTGTATAGTGTTGGGAGTAACCTTAAATGAATAAGACTATAAAAAAGAATATAATAATGATTGACGGATGGGAACATGTGCATTGCCCCGTATGTGGAAATTTAGTAGAAACTTATGATATTTGTGATGTTTGTCATTGGCAAAATACGGGAGCATTTAATATCGATGGCGGTCCTAATAAAATGACACTTGCGGAGGCTAAAGAAGCGTATGTTAAGGGAATTCCAATAATATAACAGACTATAGTACCACGAAAGGAGAGACTTATGGAACTTAAAGAATTTAATAACAAGGTTGTCAGAATCACCGATATTGATGGCCAAATATTTAAAGGTGTAGCTCTTTACGAAGACAAAGATGTCCACGATGAAGAATTTGATGGGTTATCCGTTAATTCTGGAACCAGATGGATTAAACTCTTTGAAAATGAAATCAAGGAAATTGAAATTACTGATAAAATCAACCAGTCAAAAAACCCTTAGATTCGTTTCTAAGGGCTTTTAATTAAGCCTAAGATATGTTTTGCTTATACACCACTAAAACACCGTCTCGATAGCTTTTAGCAAAATCTAGCAGTATCTCAGCTTACTTATACACTTCTAACTCTCCGTTCTGGTGGATTCTCGCAAAGTTTAAGATGGCTATCTGTTTGTATCGGTGGTAGCTAGTGGATTTTGTCCCAGCAATTTCTAAACATTCACTTACTGTTTTCTTTCTCATGTAGCAATAATGGATAATAAAGTATTTTCTGGTTCGTTTGTTCTCTATACTGTTGATGTCTTGGGCGAATATTTCCAACCCCTCACGGATTGCTTTTTCATGTTCACCACTCAAATTCCACTGATCAGGTAAGACAAGTTCCCAAGCCTCTTCATCTATCGTAACTTGGTTTTCACTTCCTGCCATCCTCTGGAAACGTAGAAAGTAAGTCATCCGCTCTCTGACGTTCATCATCGTTTTAAACTTATCCAGCTCCATTAATTCGCTCCTTTGTGATATAATAATATTTGAGATTATAGCTGAGGCGGAGCGCCTTGGCTTTTTTTCGTATTCTAAGGCTATTCCTTTTGAATCTCATCTTCCCAGACGGATTCAACCATTGCGCTCATGGCCTCTATAAATTTATCATCCTTAACTGGAGTTTCTTGATGGATGTTACTCTTAATCACACTGATTTCTGCTCGCAACTTCTCGTCCAGCAACTCCAAATCACGAAAAGCGCTATTATTCATCCCATGCAAAGCAGAAAGAAAGGCATTGAAATTGCTAGGCTTCAATCCACTTTCGATAATTTCAGATTTAGCTTTATTTTTTAGCCATTCATACTCATTAAAAGCCTGCTCCCTTGACCACAAAGCACGGTTTGAAAACTCTTTTAATAACTCTCTGTACCTTGTATTAACCTTGTACTCTTTCAGCAACTTACTAGCCCTTGAATCTATCGTACTATCAGCCATCTTTTGGGCGTTGTATGCCTCTTTATATGCTTTTCTTTGAGATAGTCCAGCCACTAGTCCTTGGACAAATTTTTCTTGTCTTTGCGTTAACTTATCTGTCACATTAGTTCACCTCCTTAAGCGACAAAAAGGGAAAAACCTCCCCTTGTCTTAAGCGTTATCTTGCTCTTTCTCAGCTTTTAATACTGATTCTTCTACGTTGTAGTCAATGATTGCACCAATAGCATCACCATCTTCAATGTATTTAAAATTATAACGCTCGTACTCTGGATGTGCTTGCTGGTGCTCCTCCATTAGTTTAAAGAGTTCTACAATCGTTGGTACTGGTTCAATTTTGTGTCTAATTTGTCTCTTCATCTTTTAAAAATGTCCCTTCACATCGTTGTAAGTATTTCCGAAAGCTCGCACATAAACATCTCTTAAGAATGGTTCAACTGGATAGACTGGTTCGTATCTAACCCTTCCATCGGCTGGAGAGATAATAGATCCCCCTGTACTGAAAGTAAACTCTCTCTTACCTTTCCCAACTTTGTAAGCCATAGCATGGTAAAGGGCTTGAAGTTTATCTGAATCTGCTCTAAATTCGTCATCGATCTGGTCAATCTCTCGTAGCAAATCCACGGCTTTATCATAAAGCGCCTTATGCTTTTTGTCAACCGTTGAATCTAGTTCATCGATTTTTGCCTTAAAATCTTCAAGACTCATAAGTGTTTCATTGTGCAAGTCTTCCAGCTTTTTAGCATTCTTTTTTAATTTACTTTCAGCAATCCATAAATTATCCTTGGCATTGCGTAGCTTGTCTTTATCTACTTCATCAACCGCTTCATCGTGTTCACGTTGGGCGTTCGCTTGATCTTGAAGCAATTGTGTTTTTTCTCGTTCAGCCTCAGCAATCGCATTTTCATTCTGTGTGATCAATGCGTTTACTTCCTTAGTGATTTTATCTAGTGCTTTATCCATTTTTTGGGCTAGTTCTTGGCGTTTTTGCGCTTGTTCAATGTTGTTTGTGTTTTGTGTGTCTGCCATCTTATTTTTTCCTTTTCTATTGTTTGATTAAGTTTAGAGTGCTAGATCCAGTCACGGGGTCTCTATTGTAGTTCATCTGCTTACATCCTCTCCACTCTATTCCTCAACTTCTTCATCTATTGGATTTTCTTCATTCTTGAAAACTTCACAAATACGTTTAAAGTTGATATCTAGATTGTTATCTTCCAAATACTCAGCGATAAGCGTTCCGTTTTCCTTATATCTTAGTTTAATAGCTGGCACTAGATAAGTACCTCTCATAAATCCAAATAACGCTAGTCCTGCTATTTGTGCGTCTTCTAGGTCTCCAAATTCATAAGTAAATGTATGTTTTGGTGCTGTTTCTGAAAATGCTTTTAATGTCATGTTGTTTTTCCTCTTTCTGTTTTAAGGGTGTCACTAGTAGTTACACCATCGCAAGGGGGTCGGTACTATCTACCCCATTTTGTTTTAGTGTTTGTCATGTACTGCTTTTAGTTCATCAAGTTCTTCAAAGACCTGCTCAAACTTTTCCGCTATTTTAATCACGTTCACATTATTCACCGACGAATTATAGTTCGCATTCTCAATAAATCCATCTAACACCTCACTGATCCGCTCAACAGTTTCTTCTAGTCTAGTCACTCTTTGACAAATGTTCATTGCCATCTGGTTTGCTCCTTCATTTCATTTTCTATTTTATTTTAGGTTTCGGGCAAAGTGTAGCCATTTTTGACTATCTAGCGGCTACGCCTTCCGCCCTACAGCTCCAAGGGTTTAGGTCTTGTGTAGCCGTGTAGCCGTTTCATCTCAGAAAAAAATAATATATAACGCATTAGATATTTAATTAACTATACTTTTATAAAATATATATTTTGGCTACATTTATATTAAAAAGTCAGTAATATCAAGGGTTTAGGGGTGTAGCCATTTTTTTCGTCTTGTCTACACCTCTTTGAAACCCTTACAGTATCAAAGGTTTTCAGTGTAGCCGTTTTTTTATCTTTTGGCTACACTGTCTACACTTTATTTTTTTATTTTAGCAAATCCGCGCTTGACGCTTTTACCAAACCTTAAAGATTCTCTATATTCCCAGCCTTCTTTGTTTTGCATGATTTTCTTTACCTTATTTTTATCTTTGGGATTAGGGGAATTGTTCAAATAAACCTCAGAAAAGAATAAATTAACTACCACCTTATCCCTTTCCACCAGTTCCCCATACTTTTCAGTATCAAGATGAACCTCTACGCCATTAGTGCCCATATGGTAGCCGTGGTTCATCATGTCATGAATATAGTAGTGTCTTGTACTGTCTGTTGTTGGGAATTGATACATATTTTTAGGGTAGGGAGTTTCTAAATAACGCTCAACATCCTCAAGGATTTCATCTACAAACTTGTAACGGCTTCTAACCTCGTTTACTAGCTTTTCTTGCTCGTCTGTCAAGGTCAAAGATTTATTAGACTTCCAAGCTACCACCATAGCACCCCAAAAGGCTCTACGGTCTTTTTCCGTCCACTTCCTGCCCTTATAAGCGGTGTCCTTGTAGACTTCTGCAACCAGAAAGCGCCTTTCTCCTGTCAAGTCATTTAAATAATCATGGTCATTGGTTGCCCTCACGATAATAAAACTCTTAGGCAATCGTCTGTCACTTGAAGCGTAAGGCGGTCTAAACTCTAGCTTGGTTTCTGTGATAAATTTCTTCAATTCTGAAAAACTAGCCTTTTTACTGGCCACCATCTCATCATCAAATACACACCAGTTTCTCACCATTCTAGCCTTGTCGTCTTTGTCTGTGAAGGTCTCAACGGTTGTAAAATACTTATGAGTGAATAGCCCCTCAAAAAATTGGGTCTTCCCCACTCCCTGCCTTCCAGTCAAGTCCAGCACAAAGTCAAACTTGATAGAGGGGTCAAATACCTTGGCAACTGCTCCACGGAAAAACAAGTCCACGATAATACGGTTATATTCATCATCCTTGATATTGAGATAATGCCTTAAAATATCAAAGGGATCACGCTGATTCACTAACTCTTTATACTCGTTTTCGCATGATTCCAGATAGTCTTTTAAGGGGTTGTAGCTATGCTCTCCAGCCACCACCTCCAGAATATCTGCTATATCAGACTTTTTATAGTCCAGCTTGTACTTGGTAGCAATATAAGCCCTAATCTCTCTGATAATCAGGTCATCGATTGCACCGCTCAAGGTTCTACCGTTTAGCTTCATTGGTCTAGTCACGTCGATTTCATAAGTGAAGACGTTGTACTGTATAGCCCCCTTTTAGCTTGCTATCTCCATTTAAAATCTTCTTGAGATTGTCCAAGGTGATTACAAAGCCTTTTCCTTTTGTTTTAGGAGTTAAATCTAGGCTATTGTGTTCCTCGTTGGTCTCCCTTGCTTGAGTCAAGTCCACCACTTCAGGCGGTACTTTCTGCTTATCTTCTTCAATGATTTTTTTTACAATTTCATTGCTACTCAAAAGCCACCTCCTTATAAAATATTCTTGCTACTTCTAAAAAATAGCTTGCTAGGTCTTTCCGCTTGACGATTGCAGAAAACAAATCCACCAGCTGATTAAAACTATAGCCATTCACAAATAGCAGTCGGACAAAGAGTGAAGTCTCATATCTGGTATAAATGCCATTACAAATCAGGTCGAAAATCCAACCTTTTAACTCCACTCCAAGCCCCTGCCGTTGCTCGGTCAATTTGTTTACCTCTAAATCTTTCAGGATCGTCAGCAAGTCAGGGCTGGCCATAGCAATATCCAAATTTCTGACCAATCCCCAGCCCTCTACTACCTCATTTTCGTCTTTAATAGACACATATAAACCTTTGTATTGAAAACCCGTCAAAGCCTCATCTACAGGCTCATAATAGGTAAATTTGTAGTGTTCCCCATTCTTCCATACTTGAGTAGGATTTGACTTGAGAAAGCCAAATAGAGGCATTTTCTCAACTGATATAGTCAACTCTATTATTCTCATTACACCTCCTAATCTACTGCAAGAAAATTGTAAACATCACTCTTGCGGTAATAAACTTTCTTACTGCTTTCAAATGGTGAACGTAGCGGTTTCAAACCTTCTTTTTCCCAATTATTTAACGTAGTTCCACTAATACCAAGTTTTTTGAGTAAGTCAGGCCTAGAAATCAAGTCCCAGTTATCATCACGTTGCTTTTCAAGTTCCATCCTTTTAGCTAAGTGATTTCCCACTTTCTCCAGTAATTCAAGTTCTGCTTCTCTTGATAATAGTTGCATATTACACCCCTTTCTAATTATGAATCTTACCTGCAAGCTGGATATAACGCCCGTAGTAAGGGTTTAAATCCTCGCTAGGTGTTTCTATCGTCTGTTGGTTTTCTCGCTCAAATTGTGCGCTTTTTTTGCGGTCTCGGTGGTTTAGATAGACCAGTAAGGCAATCAGTACCACGGAAAAGATAAGTGCCTGTGTGTTGGTTAAATCTAGTTCGTTCATGTTATGCCCTCGCCTTATAGTTCTTGATAAATTCCGCTTGTTTAGGTTGTTCCATATACAGCAAGTCGTCTTCGGCTTGTGCCATTTCTTTAATATCTTTAGTCATGGTATGCCTCCAGCTCTTTAGCGTCGTCATTGTTCAAAAGCAAAAAGGCTATTTCATTTAGACGATCGTATAGCTTTTCATTCTGGGCGTATGCTGTATCAGTGTATTTTTTAGCAAGCCATAAGAATGTGGTTGTATCTTTCTGTAGTGCAAACTCAAGCCCTTCAAGAGCTAGGTTATTCATTTCTAAAACATTCATGATGTCGGTTAATTCGTTCCCTAATTCTGCTAGTTTCTTAGCCGATAATAGAACTTGTTGGCTTGATGTTGCTTTTTTTGTTGTCATGTTTTTTACCTCTTTTTCTATCTTTTTATACTTGCCACGATGGCTTTTAATGCTTTTTTTCCTGTTACATACCTCACGCTCAGACTCGCCAAAGTTTTGAGAGCGTGAGAAAGTACCAGTTTTAAGAGTTGGCGCTCTATGCTTTTTAAAATCTTTTCTAATTGCTTGCCTGCCATTAGTTGTTATTGATTGAATAGTTGATTTCTGTTATAATTGAGATATAGAAAAATATCTATACTCTTGATCCAGTCGCTTGCTCTCCTCGACCAAAATTTGAGCAAGTGACTTTTTTTGTTGTCGTTTTTAATCTTCATGTCTAGGTTTTCTATAAATCAGTTGGCGACTTTCCACTAACTCAGAGATAAAAGCTAGGTTATTGGCCGTATTTTCTATCAAGTCGTCAAGCACACCTTTGTTTTCAGGTAATGCCATAGCTTCAGCCACACTCACGGCATTATCTAGCCATGTTTTAAATTCTTTAAAGTTCATTTCTTTGCCCCTTTTTTGTTGTTTCAAATTCCCAAAAAAATCCATAACCTCTTTAACAGTAAAAACTCCTGGTTTTGGTTCCAAATCATCTTCCAATACTTTAAAATGTAAGAATGGTTTTGTTTCGTAGCTTTCGCCTTTTTCGTAAAGTGATTTAATACGGTCAAATAGTTTTGTCAATGCAACATCACTGGTGTACTCAACAATGATTTCACCGTGTCCATTGTAATTTGTCTCTTCAACGTCGGTGATCATACGAATTTCTTCGCCCAATGCTCTAGCGATACCGTGGTTAGTTGTTTGTGCTTGATATACTTGTGTGTTGTTCATGTTGTTTTCTCCTTTATGTTCTAGGTCGGATATTTCTTCCGAGCAGGTCAATCCCCAGTGGTAAAGCACCACATGAGAAACTTGTAAATGTATTGAAGTATTGCGATTGGGTCGCTCCTTTCTAATCTTTCGTATCTAGAAATTCATCCAGCGTAACTCCCAAGTAACTAGATACTTTTTTCAATGTATCAAGACTTGGATTCTTTGCACGTTCATAGTACAAAGCCGTTAAAGTGCTTTTTGATAGCCCTGTTTCTCTTGCAACATCTGCCACCTTCAAGCGCTTCTTTGCTAAAATAACACGCATATTATTTTTCAAATACCTTACCCCTTTCCATTATCTTTAAAATCGACCTTCAGTAGAATAGATTGAAAAGTGTTGCTCTGGAGATTGGTGTAATTTTTGTTCAACTTTAGTTGACAAACTCATTATATTGCAATTATTGTGCAATGTCAAGAGAATTATTAAAAATAATTGCACTTTTTTTGCACCCTTTGAAATTAATCGTGATATAATACATTTGAAAGGTGTTTATATAAATGAATAGATTGAAAGAACTAAGACAAGAAAAAAAGCTAACTCAGCAAGAGTTAGCGAATGAAATAGGGGTCACAAAACGAACTTATATATATTGGGAAAAAGGTGAGCGCCAAATAAAAACAGACAAAGCGAAACAACTAGCTGATTTTTTTGGCGTACCTGTTGGATACCTGCTAGGCTATAGTTCTATTCCTCCGCTCTTAGAAAACCAATTGTCCGAGGAGGAAAAAGAAGAGTTAAGAAAAAACCCGCAATTGGCAAATGAATTATCAGACTTGGCTTGGCAAAAGTATACAGTAAAAATGAACGCCATCGAAAACAAGAAACACAAACCTGCTAGTATTACAGAAATACAGAATCGACTTAATAGCCGATACGGAACGAACGTTCATGGAGATTCTGCATTTCTCGCATTTTCAGTTGGTGCTGGGGATCACGATTATGAATTTCTACGTTGGTTTGACGGGTTACTTGATATTGATTCGATTGACGGAACTAATACCGCTGATCTGCTTTATAAATACATTATCTTAGATGATGATAGCAAACGGATAATAACCGAACTTATTGAAAAATTACCACAAATAAAAGCTGATTCTATTCTAGTAACAAATCACAACGATGATGAAACAAATTAAACTAAAATTTTAATCTATTTGAGAAATTATCAGTATATATAAAAAGGAGATTATCTATGAAAAAACTACTAACAACATCAGCTATCTTGCTTAGTGCTACAGTTCTAGTAGCATGTTCTAACAACCAATCGGCTGCCAAAGATGGCTCGGAGAAACCAAAAACCGAGCAAACTAAAGCAAATGACAAACCTGCTTCTAAAAAGGCTACTAGCTTAGACGATTTTAAAAAAGCGCTAGAAAGTAATGGCTTCACAATCAAAGAGGAAATCTCAAAAGAAGCTAGTCTTATTCAAGCCGAATCAGGGAAAGGTTTCATCTTAGAAGATGATACTGCTGTAGAGGTTTACGAATATTACGATAAAAACCCAATGTTTGAAGAAGCTAAGAAAGAAAAAGAGTTGATTGGACACCCTGCTTATATCTACGGGAATTATGTTATTTTAGTGCTTAATGCTACAGACTCAAAAGATAAGATTTTAGATAGTTTCAAAGGATTTGAATAAATAAAAAAATCCCCACACTCTCAAAGTTTGGCCAGTCTGAGCGTGTATAGAGGGAAATAAAAAAGAAAGTAGATAATTACAATGGAATTAAAAGAAATTATAGAAAATATAAAAAAAGAAATCCCTGTTTTAGATTCTTCTAGTGATTATTGGCTAGTGCGTGCTAACTCTGGAGAATATTATACGGATTTTAATCTAAATGGCTATATAGGTATTGGATGGAATGAGATTACCCTTGAAGATATTAGACGAGCAGATAATAACTCCAATGTATTAAAAGAAATTTTAAAAGAAAAACTAACATTTCAAGATGACTTAGAACCATCTGAAAACAAATATGGTATCACTGCAGGCCAACTGCTTCGCTTTGTAAATAACATTAAGAAAAACGATATAGTTGTTGTCCCATCTGAAGGATCTGAACGATTTTTAGTCGGTAAAGTTATTGGACCACTTTACGAACTCGATCAATATGAGCTTGAACAATACAAAAGTGAAGAGTTGACGCATAGTCGATCTGACTTTGCAAAAAGGTGGAAAGTCCATTGGTTAGGATGGTTTAATCGTTCCGATGCAGACAGCGCATTGTATAAAATGATTTATTCTCATGCAACACTATCAAATATAAATGATTATAAACCGTTCATTAACCGCGCACTTTTCCCTTGCTATATTGAAGACGAAAAACTATATATTAGCTACCATGTAACAGAAGAAAAAGATATTCAAGGGGTTTATTTGGGTCAATTTGTTTATCAATATTCTCTATTAACAAGGTTGCTTTTCCCTGAAACACGAGTAGATTCAAAAATAAATGTACATTACGCATACTGTAAACTATGGACTTATAATTTCAATGATACTTGGTGGAGCAATTGTTCTGACAAGTGGGGGGAAACTAAAGGTTATGGGATTAGAACTTGAAGTCCCGGGATTAATAAATACGTATCAAGACTATCAAAAAAACAAACTCGACCGGATTAAGCAAGCAAAAGAACTAGCTGATGAACTCGGTGTACCAATATCTGAATTAGGAATTCGTATTCCGAGAAAACTAACAGCTGCTATAGAAAACAAATCAGTTGTACAACAGGCTACTAGTAATCCACCAGGTAAGTTTGAGGAATAAAAAAGTCTAACATCAGTTAGACTCGAAAGAAATAAATTTTTTTAATAAAAATGTGACAAGTGTAGTTATCGCTATTGAAAGATAGCTATTTGTGATGTAAATCGTAGTTATTGAGAAAAAAATCTTGAAAATTAAGAGAAATATAAATGTCGATACAATAAAATTTTTTAACTCTTTTTTTAACATATTTTTTTCTCCTCTCTCTTTTTAAATAATTATAACATAAACAAGTAAAAACAACTGTTTCCAAAATGAAATAGTTGACAATAATAAAAATAAATTTAACAAAAAACTTGACAAAAAGTTAAAAAAGCAGTACACTGATAATGTCAAAAGCCTTGTTCGTCAAGGATACGATATTTACTTATAAAGCCTTGTTCGTCAAGGACAAAACGGTCTGGTGTGCTTCTAAGAGGTACACCTTATTTTATTATCTGGAGCATTATATGAAATTTCAACAAGGCGAAGTTTATCTAATCAACTTCCCACAAAAAGGTGGGAATGAATTTTACGGAAAACACTACGCTATCATCTTAACAATTCCTGACAAAGCTGATGGAACACTCCTAGTAGCACCTTTAACTGGTAAAAAATCAGGAAAGAAATATCGTGGTGGTATCACGATTGAAAATAGTAAATATCAAAACACTCCTTCCAAGCCAAAAGCCTATGCTTATGTCCGAAAAATCCAAGAAATAGACAAACGGAAAATCGTCTATAAAACAAAGAAAAAGACTGATAGTGATGGACAAGTAATGCTAGATGCAGCGGGAAAAGAGTTATATGATAAAGTTTATAGACCAGCTTATAAGCTAGATACAAACGACCATAAAAAACTATTAGACAAGATAAAAGAAGTTCTTGGACTAGATTTATATTAAATAAAAAATTGACTTTTTTTAAAATTAGGGTTAGAATTAAATCATAAAGTCGCTTGACGACAAAATAGATGATACTGTCCCAAGAGGACATCTCTAGCCCTGCTCTTATGAGTTGGGCTTTTAGTTTATTAAAAATCCCTGGAACCTCATCCCTAATATTTTTCTTTTAGGGTAGCCGAAAAGTCCGATTATACCAACAAAGGCGCGTGGATTCTCGGGCTTCGCACAAGCTTCAAGCCTATATAAACCCCATATCCGCATTTTTTCATGCTCTGGCATTATTCGTCTGACTGCTTAAAATCGAAAATAAGGGGTTTCTCGTAGCCCCTCGCATGGTATAAACTCAAAATCTTTTCTAATTGCTTGCCTGCTGATGGAAAAGGAGTAAACCATGAATATTACAGAATACAAAAAGAAAAACGGATTTATCGTATATCGAGCAAGCGTGTATCTTGGAGTTGATAAACTTACAGGGAAAAAGGCTAGAACTACTGTTACGGCCAACACTAAAAAGGGGATTAAAATCAAAGCAAGAGAGGCTGTCAATGCTTTTGCTTCAAACGGCTATACAGTTAAAGATAAACCAACAATCACAACATACGAAGAATTGGTAAAAGTTTGGTGGGATAGTTACAAGAATACAGTTAAGCCCAATACTCGTCAATCTATGGATGGATTGGTTAGAGTGCATTTATTGCCTGTATTTAGCGATTACAAGCTAGATAAGCTGACCACGCCTATTCTTCAACAGCAAGTAAATAAATGGGCTGACAAGGCCAATAAAGGCGAAAAAGGAGCGTTTGCTAACTACTCCTTACTCCATAACATGAATAAGCGTATTTTGAAGTATGGCGTAGCTATCCAGGTAATACAATACAATCCAGCTAACGATGTCATCGTTCCACGCAAACAGCAAAAAGAAAAGTCTACTGTAAAATACTTAGACAACAAAGAATTAAAACAGTTTCTGAATTATTTAGATACTCTGGATCAATCAAATTATGAAAACCTATTTGATGTTGTCCTGTATAAAACTTTATTGGCAACTGGTTGCCGTATCGGTGAAGCCTTATCCCTTGAGTGGTCTGATATTGATCTAGAAAGCGGTGTTATCAGTATCACTAAAACACTAAACCGCTATCAAGAAATAAATTCGCCTAAATCAAGCGCTGGTTATCGTGATATACCAATAGACAAAGCCACCCTGCTTTTACTTAAACAGTACAAGAATCGTCAACAAATTCAGTCTTGGAAATTAGGCCGAACTGAAACAGTTGTATTCTCAGTTTTTACAGAAAAATATGCTTATGCTTGCAACCTACGCAAACGTCTAAATAAGCATTTTGAGAACGCTGGTGTAACGAATGTATCATTCCACGGTTTCCGCCATACACATACCACTATGATGTTGTACGCTCAGACTAGCCCTAAAGATGTCCAATATAGATTGGGACACTCTAACTTATTAGTGACTGAAAATGTTTACTGGCATACAAACCAAGAGAATGCAAAAAAAGCTGTCTCAAATTATGAAACAGCCATCAATAATTTATAAAGGGTGTCACGTTTAGTGACTACCCTCTTACTATACCTAAAATCAGTTAAGGGTAACTAAAAGGGTAGTAAAATTAGAAAAAGCACTAAGGGAAAGCGCCCCAAAGTGCTTAGTTTAAAGGCTTGACGCCCTCTAATCTAGAAATTAGATTATTTTTTCAAGTTGTAGAATGATTTCAATCCACGGTATTCAGCTACTTCACCAAGTTGGTCTTCGATGCGAAGCAATTGGTTGTATTTAGCGATACGGTCTGTACGTGAAAGTGAACCAGTCTTGATTTGTCCTGCGTTAGTTGCAACTGCGATGTCAGCGATTGTTGAATCTTCAGTTTCACCTGAACGGTGTGATACAACGGCAGTGTAACCAGCTTCTTTCGCCATTTCGATAGCGTCGAATGTTTCAGTAAGAGTACCGATTTGGTTAACTTTGATAAGGATTGAGTTAGCAGCACCTTCTGCAATACCTTTTTCAAGGTAAGAAGTGTTTGTTACGAAGAAGTCGTCACCAACCAATTGAACTTTACCACCAAGACGTTCAGTAAGAGCTTTCCAACCGTCCCAGTCATTTTCATCCATACCATCTTCGATAGTGATGATTGGGTATTTGTTTACCAATTCTTCAAGGTAGTCGATTTGTTCTGCAGCAGTACGTACAGCTGCTCCTTCACCTTCGAATTTAGTGTAGTCGTAAACTTTACGTTCTTTATCGTAGAATTCTGATGAAGCACAGTCAAATCCGATAAATACGTCTTTACCAGGAACATATCCAGCAGCTTCGATAGCAGCAAGGATAGTTTCAACTCCGTCTTCAGTTCCTTCAAAACGAGGAGCAAATCCACCTTCGTCACCTACGGCTGTTTCCAAACCACGAGATTTAAGGATTTTCTTAAGAGCATGGAAGATTTCAGCACCCCAACGAAGAGCTTCTTTGAATGATGGCGCACCAGCAGGTACGATCATGAATTCTTGGAAAGCGATTGGAGCGTCAGAGTGAGAACCACCGTTGATGATGTTCATCATTGGAGTTGGAAGAACTTTAGTGTTGAATCCACCAAGGTAGCTGTAAAGTGGGACTTCAAGGTAGTCAGCAGCAGCACGAGCTACAGCGATAGACACACCAAGGATTGCGTTTGCACCCAATTTACCTTTGTTAGGAGTACCGTCAAGAGCGATCATAGCACGGTCGATAGCTTGTTGGTCACGTACATCGTAGCCGATGATAGCTTCAGCAATGATGTTGTTTACGTTGTCAACAGCTTTTTGTGTACCAAGACCACCGTAACGAGATTTGTCACCGTCGCGAAGTTCAACTGCTTCGTGTTCACCAGTAGAAGCTCCTGATGGAACCATACCACGTCCGAAAGCACCTGATTCAGTATAAACTTCTACTTCAAGTGTTGGGTTACCGCGTGAGTCTAGGACTTCGCGAGCGTAAACATCAGTAATAATTGACATTTTTTACTCTCCTTATGAGTTAAATTTTTTACACCTCTATAATACCTTAAAACCCCTCCTTTTTCAAGAAAAAACGTTATCTTTGTGCAAATTTTCCTTAACTTTATAAAGTAATCGCTTTCTTTTGTCTGTTTTATTCTAACTTTTATGATATACTGTTTTCATGACAGATTTATCAAAACAATTACTTGAAAAAGCTCATGGTGGAGCAAAATTAAATCCGGATGAGCAAAGACGCTATCTTGGTACCTTTGAGGAAAGAGTTCTTGGATATGCAGATATTGACACAGCAAATAGCCCTCAGTTAGAAAAAGGTTTTTTATCTATTTTAGAAAATCTTCAGGAAAAAGCAGAGCCACTATTTGTGAAGATTTCACCAACTATCGAATTTGACAAACAAGTTTTCTACTTAAAAGAAGCAAAAGAAACTGATAGTCAAGCTACCATTGTATCTGAAGAGCATACTTCTTCTCCTTTTGGCCTGATTATCCACACCAATGCACCCGTTCAAATAGAAGAAAAGAACCTTCGACTTGCTTTTGCAAAACTTTGGGAAGGTAAAAAGGAAGAACCATCCAAAACATCCTTATGGAAAAAATGGTTTGGCTAAATCTTAGGCATATTTAATAATTGTCCAATATTGGCGGCCGTGTGCTCCAAATAGAGGCTGGCATTTTTCAAACTATCTTCTAGTGGTTCACTTTTCTCCAAAATAGAAAAGGCAGCTTGGATATTTTCAAATGGTAGGGAAGGTAAATCTTCAGCGAGACTACCGCAAATAGCAATAACAGGAACTCCAACAGGGGTTCTTTTTGCTACGCCTATAGGCGCTTTCCCTGCTAAACTTTGACGATCTAGCCTTCCTTCTCCAACAACAACCAAGTCAGCATCAGAAACTTTCTTATCAAAGTCAATCAAGTCTAGGCAGGTGTCAATTCCAGATGCGATACTTGCTTGAGCAAAGGCACACAAACCGCCAGCAATGCCTCCACCAGCTCCTGCTCCTTTAATTTCCAATGTTACATGTGAGAATTTTTCATAAAAATCTTGTATTGCCTGATCTACGACTGCAAACATAGTAGGATCTAAACCTTTTTGTTTGCCAAAAGTATAAGTCGCACCTTGATGACCACATAAGGGACTCACGACATCTGCTAAAATATGAATTTGAACACCTTCAGGAATTTCATAGCGATTTTCAGTTGAAACAGAAGCTAAGTTTAATAAGGACTGACCGCAAGCGGGCAAGGAATTTCCATCCCTATCATAAAATTGATAACCTAAACCAGCAGCAATTCCCAGTCCTCCATCATTACTAGCCGTACCACCAACGCCGATATAGATTTCTGTAATCCCTTTAGCAATGAGATGACGAATCAACTCTCCAATACCACAAGTTTGGATTGTCAGTGGATCTCGTTTCTCCAGCGGAATTTTTCCAAGGCCAACCAAATCTGCAACTTCGAATAGGGCTAGTTGTTCTTTTTGAAAATAGCGCATGGCTTCTTCTTGACCAAAAGGCCCTGTCACTTGGAGACATTTTTCTTCTAGGTTAAGAGAATGTCGGATAGCATCTACAGTGCCTTCTCCCCCATCACCAACAGGACAGAGGAGACAGTCGATATCTGCTAGCGATTCTTGAAACCCTCTTTTAATAGCTTCAGCAACTTTCTGTGCGCTTAAGCTTTCTTTAAACGAATCTGGCGCAATTACAATCTTCATATTTTCCCTCATTCTAAAAAGTTAATCAAAGGAAGAACTTCTAAAAAATCCCTCTTGTCAACATGATGTGGTATTTCTTGTTTCAGCACCTCTTTGGCACAAAAAGCAATTCCCAGTCCTGCTGACTTTAACATTAATAAGTCATTGGCCCCATCACCGATTGCAATCGTTCTTTCTTTAGGAAGTTTTAGTTCCTTTCTCCATTGTTCCAGAGTCTCTTTTTTGACCTGGGGACTGATAATTTGTCCAACTAATTTTCCTGTTAACAGACCGTCTTTGACTTCAAGTTGGTTGGCAGAGAAATAGGCAATGCCAAGGGATTTAGCTAATCTCTCAACTATTGGAGTAAAACCACCGGACACCAGACCAACTAGTATGGCATTCTTTTGGAGAATAGAAACGAATTCCTGGGCATTTGGCGATAGATGAATAGAGTTGAAGACTTTCTCAAAGACCGAAACAGGAAGACCTGCCAACAAGGACACTCTTTTTCTTAAACTGCTTTCAAAGTCTAACTCTCCTCGCATTGTCCGACTTGTAATCTGCGAAATTTCCTCCTCACGACCTGCCTCTCTTCCCAACAAATCAATCACCTCTTCTAGGATTAAGGTTCCATCAACATCCATAACACACAAGCCTTTTACTTGAGACATAAATTCTCCTCTCTAAACAGCCCAAAAATCGTATGAAATCATCATACGATTTTATCTATTAATTAACTAAACTATGGTACAAGTCTAGATATGACTTGCAAGCTGTATCCCATGAGAAATCACACTCCATAGCTTGTTTTTGTAGATTTCTCCAAACATCAGGATGGTTTCTATACAAGTCCAAAGCTGTTTGGAAAGTCCAATTTAACCAATAAGGAGATAAATTGTCAAAGCTAAAGCCAGTACCGCTTCCTTCGATTGGATTGAAAGCGCGAACTGTATCTCGCAAGCCTCCAACTTCATGGACCAATGGCAAGGTTCCGTAACGCATAGCCATCATTTGAGACAAGCCACACGGTTCGAAACGACTCGGCATAAGGAAGAGGTCACAAGCAGCGTAGATTTCTTGAGCTAGTTTGACATCAAAAGTGATATTTGCTGATAGCTTGTCTGGGTAAATCTGAGCAAACCATGAGAAAGCTCCTTCAAATGCTGGATCGCCAGTTCCCAAAAGAACAATCTGAACATCATTTTGCAAGATATGGTGAAGACTTTCGACCACCACATCAAAACCTTTTTGACGTGTCAAACGAGAAACAATTCCCACCAGTGGAACGTCAGCTCTAACTGGCAAGCCAACTCTTTCTTGCAAGTTTGCCTTATTTTTGGTTTTTCCAGACAAATCTTCCTGATTGAAATGATAGTCTAAAAGAGCATCCGTCTGAGGATTATAAAGATCAGCATCAATCCCATTCACGATACCAGACACCTTGCCAGACTCCATTCGAAGAATTTGATCCAAGTTACATCCGAACTGACTGGTCATAATTTCATGAGCATAGCTAGGTGAAACGGTTGAAACACGATCTGCATAGAGAATACCTGCCTTCATCCAGTTCAGACAGTTGTTCCATCGAAGGGTGCCATCAGCGTAACGTTCAAAGCCAACTCCAAACAAATCCCATAACATTCCTTCTGAGAATTGTCCTTGGAATTCCAAATTATGAATGGTTAAAACAGTTTTTATTCCTTGATAGGCTTGAATCCAACGGTATTTTTCCTTCAACAAGAAAGGAATCATAGCTGTATGGTAATCATGAACATGGAGAAGGTCAGGAATAAAGTCAATCCTTTCCATGGCCTCAATGGCAGCAAGTTGGAAGAAAGCAAAGCGTTCTCCGTCATCAAAATCACCGTAAACATGACCACGGAAGAAATAATATTGATTGTCAATAAAGTAGAAGGTTACACCATTTAATACTGTTTTCTTAATTCCACAATACTGTCTGCGCCAACCAACACCCACCTCAAAATGAAGCACATCTTCAATTTGATTTCCAAATTTAGCCTCTACCATGTCATAGTAGGGTAAAATCACTGCAACTTCGTGCCCAGCTTTTACCAGTGATTTTGGAAGAGCGCCAATAACGTCTCCCAAACCACCTGTTTTTGAAAAGGGTGCACCCTCTGCTGCTACAAATAAAATTTTCATGAATGAATATCCTCTGTTACTTTGCTACCTTTCTTAACGACAACTGGATGTTCTGCCGTTCCTCGAATCACAACACCAGGCTCAACTTCAACACCCTTGTCTAAGATAGCATATTCTACCTGAGCTCCTTCTCCAATAACAACACGAGGGAAGAGCAGACTATCTTTAACCAGGCTATCCTTATGGACATGAATATTACGTGATAGAACGGAATTAGCCACTTGACCTTCAATGATACTACCAGAGGCAAACTGAGAAGTACTTACCTTAGATGTATTAGCATAGTAAGTTGGCTCTTCGTTTTTGACCTTTGTATAAATCTTTTGATTTGGTGAGAAGAGAGAGTAGAATTTTTGCGATTCAAGCATATCTTTGTTAGCTTGGTAATAAGACTCTACAGAATGAATATTTGCCAGATAACCTGTGTATTCGTAAGCAAAAGCCCCTTCTTTTGCAGCCAAATCTCGTAAAACATAGCGCAATTTCTCTGGATGTTCTTTTTTAGCTTCTTCTTCCAAACGTTCAATCAACCAAGGTGTATCAACGACAAAGATATCTGTGGACATGTTATAGATTTGATCTGGTAACTTGCTATCAAAGAGTTTATGAGAACGAACATGGTCTGTTTCATCCACTTCCAAGATTGCATTTACTTCTGAAATGTCTTTCTTAGCTAGTTTTTTATAAACTACAGTGATAGGCCCTTTTGTTGTACTGTGTAGGTGGAAAACTTGGTTCAAATCGATGTTAATCAGAACATCACAGTTGAGTGAAACTGTTTGGTTTGAACCAGAACGTTTCAAATAAGTAAGAAGCTGTTGGTAGTATTCTTTTCCAACTGTACTACTTTCCACACGGGTATTGTAAATACCTAGATAATAGTGACTTAGAAGAGTTGACAAGCCCCACTCACGTCCTGAACGGATATGGTCAAAGACAGAACTGATATTGTCTTGTTGGAAAATACCAAAGATACTACGAACACCTGCATTAGCAAGACTTGAAAGCGGGAAGTCAATCAAGCGATATTTACCACCAAATGGCAAACTAGCTACTGGACGGTGGTCTGTCAGTGTTGACATATCATGAAAACCAACTGTGTTTCCTAAAATGGCAGAATATTTATCAATCTTCATCTGTTGCTACCCCCACTACTTCATCATATCCTACAACTTGTACTTCTTCTGTTCCATCAATTTCGACACCATCAGAAATAACTGCACCTTCACCAATAATGGCACGTTTGATTTTAGCTCCCTGACCAACAATTGCTCCACTCATGATAACTGAATCAACAACTTCTGCTCCTTCGCGAACTTGTGCACCTGTTGAAAGGATAGAATGTTTGACAGTTCCATCTACGAAACAGCCATCGACAACTAAGGAATCTTCCACGTGAGCATTTGCACCAAGGAAGTTTGGTGGTGAAATTAAGTTTCGAGAGTAAATCTTCCATTGACGGTTACGGCTATCCAAGGCATTTTCTGGAGAAATGTACTCCATGTTGGCTTCCCAAAGCGACTCAATCGTACCAACGTCTTTCCAGTAGCCATTAAATTCATAGGCATAGACACTTTCACCTGACTCAAGGTAATTTGGAATGACATTCTTACCGAAGTCTGACATATCGACATTGCTCTTTTCAGCAGCAACAAGCATATTACGGAGACGTTGCCAATCAAAGATGTAAATCCCCATAGAAGCCTTTGTAGATTTAGGTTGAGCTGGTTTCTCTTCAAATTCTACAATACGACTATTCGCATCTGTATTCATGATACCAAAACGGCTAGCTTCTTTAAAAGGAACATCAAGAACTGCTACTGTCAAGCTAGCATTATTATCCTTGTGAGACTGAAGCATGTCATCATAGTCCATTTTGTAGATGTGGTCTCCAGATAGAATCAAGACATACTCAGGATTGACACTGTCGATATAGTCGATATTTTGGTAAATAGCGTGACTAGTCCCTTCGAACCAACGATTTCCTTCACTTGCAGAATAAGGTTGAAGAATAGAGACACCAGAATTGATACCGTCTAACCCCCAACTTGAACCATTCCCAATATGGTTATTGAGAGCAAGAGGTTGGTACTGTGTAATGACTCCAACATTGTGAATCCCTGAGTTGGCACAGTTTGAAAGAGCAAAGTCAATGATACGGTAGCGCCCACCAAATTGCACAGCTGGTTTTGCAAGGTTTTGAGTGAGTTTTCCAAGACGAGTTCCTTGCCCACCAGCAAGAATCAAAGCTAACATTTCATTCTTCATTTTCTACTCCTTTTTGGTTTTTATTTGTGACGGTTTTTGCAGATTTCAAGCGGCGTTTGATTTTCCAAACACTTGCTCCCATAGCCGGTAGGGTAAAGGTCAAGGTCTGCTCATAATCTTTCCATAGTCCTTCTTGCGTTTGAACAGTTTGATTATGTTCTTTCCAAACGCCTCCCCACTCTTCTAACTCAGTATTCCAGACCTCTTCATAAATCCCTGCGACAGGCAATCCGATTGTAAAATCTTTTCGTTCAACAGGTGCCATATTAAAGACGCAGACTAGCATGTCGCCCTTCTTACCCTTACGGATGAAGGAAAGAACACTCTGGTCTCGATTATCCGCATCAATGATTTCAATACCATCATAGCTGGTATCGACTTCCCACAGACAGCGATGATCTTTGTAAAACTGGTTTAGCTGAGAAGTGAAATACTTCATCTTAGCATTCATAGGGTCTTCTAGATTAGACCATTCCAACTGCTCTTCAGATTTCCATTCTAGAAATTGACCGTATTCGCTACCCATGAAGAGCAATTTCTTACCAGGGTGACAAATTTGGTAAGTGTAGAGATTGCGTAAGCCTGCGAATTGATTGTAACGGTCTCCCCACATCTTATGCATCATACTCTTCTTACCATGAACCACCTCATCGTGCGAGAATGGTAAGAGATAATTCTCCTTGAAGACATACATAAAGCTGAAAGTCACTAGGTTAAAGTCATACTTACGATAAATCGGATCTTCTTCATAGAAACGGAGGATATCATTCATCCAGCCCATATTCCATTTGTAGTCAAAGCCAAGACCATCTGAATCCTTGGTGTCAGTAATCTGAGTAGCTGATGAACTTTCCTCAGCTATCATCATAACGTCTGGATGAGTTTGTTTAATCACATCATTCAAGCGTTGAAGGAAATAATAGCCCTCGTAGTTGAGATTTCCGCCATCTTTATTAGGCGTCCATGGTGCATCATCATAATCAAGATAGAGCATGTTGCTAACTGCATCTACACGAATACCGTCCAAATGGTAAAAGTCAATCCAAAACTTAATGCTAGAAATCAAGAAGGATTGGACTTCGTTTTTCCCAAGGTCAAAATTGAGCGCTCCCCAACCGTAGTTATGAGCCTTATTATGGTCTTGGTACTCAAAAGTCGGTGTCCCGTCATAATAAGCCAAAGCATCATCATTAATAGTGAAATGACCAGGTACCCAGTCCACAATAACCCCGATATTATTTAAGTGACATTCCTCAACAAAATCTTGAAACTCTTCAGGGCGACCATAGGCATGCTCTAAAGCAAAGTAACCCATAAGCTGATAACCCCAACTCAAACCTAGTGGGTGAGACATCAGGGGCATAAACTCAATGTGAGTATAGTTCATCTCAACCAAGTAAGGAATCAGCTCATCCTTCAATTGAGCAAAACTATAGGGACTACCATCTGGATTCCTCTTCCACGATCCAGCATGAACCTCGTAAATATTGACGGGACGCTCTTCAAAACTCAAGCGTTTTCTACGGGCTAGCCAGAGACCATCCTTCCATTTCTTTTCTGGAATATCTGTTAAAATAGCACCAGTCCCAGGTCGTGCCTCATACCGTACAGCCAAAGGGTCAATCTTCATCAGCTGATGACCATTTGCACGTGTGATATGATACTTGTAAATTTGGCCTTCATGAGCAAGGCTGGTAAAGACTTCCCAGACCCCAAATTCATTCCGTTCCATCGGAATTTGATTTTCAACCCAATTGGTGAAATCCCCTACCAAATGAACGGCCTGAGCATTGGGTGCCCACACACGAAAAGTATATCCAGATTCTCCATCTTTTTCTTCCCTATGTGCTCCCAGATAGTGCTGGAGGTTAAAATTTTCACCTGTCATAAAGGTTTCTAAAGCTTTTTTCTTATCCATACACCCTCCTATTTCTGTAAGCGTTTTCTATAGATTTATTATACTACCTTTTTAGGGAAGATTCAAGTAAATTACGGAATTTGCTAAAAATTCTTTTGAAAGTCTTCAACAAATTCACTGATGTGTTCACTTGTAAATCAAGAAATTTTCAAACATATTATGAAAACTAATTGTTTTTTTTACAATACTATCATAAAGTTCGTTATTTTACTAATAAAAGTGTTGTTTTTATGTGAAAAATAAAACCAGGAAAACAATTTCCTGATTTTACATTTTATTTCACATCAAAAACAATGGATTTGACATTTGTCATCGCTTCAATGCTATATTTAATTCCTTGAACACCAGCACCAGAACCTTTGACACCAAGGAATGGGAAATTATCTGGACCACGCTGGGTTTTATTATTAATATGGACTGTTCCCACTTCAAGTTTTTCAGCGATTTCAAAGGCCTTTTTGAAATCATTTGTAAAGACTGATGATTGAAGTCCGAATTCAGATTCGTTGGCAAAGGTAATAGCTTCTTCTACGCTAGCCACACGGATAATTGGTAAAACAGGACCAAATGGCTCTTCCCATGCTACTTTCATATCTTTGGTAACTTGGTCAAAAAGCACTGGCCAGAGAAGATTGCCTTCACGTTTGATTGGTGTAAGAGCCTGAGCACCTTTTTCTTGTGCATCCTCAATCAAGCCCCAAATGAAGTCGGCTGAAACATTGTCAATAACAGGTGTAATATCAGCATTGTCAAATGGATCACCAACTGTTAATTTAGAAACTTCTTCCTGAAGCAAAGTAGCTAATTGATCTGCTACACTTTCGAGAACAATGACACGTTTAATGGCCGTGCAACGTTGACCTGAATAGCTAAAGGCTCCTGCAACGATTTGCTTGGCAGCGTGTTCCAAATCTGCATCTTCTAGTACAAGAGCCGCATCTTTTCCGCCAAGTTCCAACATGATAGAACGCATACCAGCTAAACGACCAATACGTTCTCCGATTGGAGTTGAACCTGTAAAGTTGATGAAGTTGACTTCTTTGTGCTCAATGATATAATCCCCAATTTCTGAACCACGTCCCGTAATAGTATTGAAAACACCTGCTGGAATCCCTGCTTCTTCAAAGGCTTTAGCCAACAGGAGACCAGAAATAGAACCTTGTGTTGGTGGCTTAAACATGACAACGTTCCCTGCAATCAAGGCAGGTGCTATTTTAGAAGCAGATAAATTAACTGGATAATTAAAGGGAGCAATAGCTAGTACAACACCAACTGGCTCGCGGCGGACAACAGCCAGTTTGTTTTTGCTTGCTGCCTCAAAACCGCCACCTTCCATTGCTTGTCCAGTGATACGGAGACCTTCTTCAGCAGCATAACGAATCAAGTCTGCGGTACGCACTACTTCTCCAATGGCTGCTTTAATCCCTTTTGCTACTTCTTTGGCAAGGATAGTACCAATTTTTTCTTTATCGCGTTCTAAAATAGCTGCTGTTTTATGCAAATAAGCCGCACGTTCAACTGCTGACAAAGCACGCCATGCAGGCAAGGCTGCACGCGCAGCTTGCATAGCCTCATCTACTTCCGCTTGGCTCATAGCTGGTACTGTCCCTAATTCTTCTTGATTGATTGGTGAATAAATCGTAATTTCTTTTTCAGATGATTTCCATTCTCCATTTACTAAATTCTGATATCTTGTCAAATTCTCGTCCTCCTGAAAATGATTAGATATATTTTACCAAATTTTCAGAAAATTACAACCCTTTTTACAATATTTTTGAGATTATTTTCACAAGCTTGACTTTTCAAACTATTTGAACTCTTTTGTTAAGAAGTCAGTACAAGAAAAAAAGGCTTAGATGAACTAAACCTTTTTCATGCTATGTTATTCTTCATTGAGTTTTATAATTTTTAGCAAGAAGATATCCTAGAAATTATACGACATAATTGAAAACTTTTGATTTTTTCTACAAGACTTTAAAGATGCTGGCACTAACACCACCAACCATGTCTTTATCACTTAAATGGCTATTGGTCACTAATAGTTCTAGATTTCCAGCATTTTCAAACTGGAAGTCTTGCCCTTTAGCATTAAATACAACCAGTAAATGGTCTTTCCCTTGAATCTCATAGACAATCAAACCACTATGTTCATTTGCTGAATGAACAAAAACATGATGGTAAATTTCATCATAAGTAGGGTAAGAAAAGGCACAGGTTTCTGTCTTCAATCGAATAATTTGACGTATAAACTCAATACTATCTTGACGCTCATTAATCAAGTCCCAGTTTACTTGGTTGACACTGTCTGGAGCATTATAGCTATTCATAGCACGCTCTCTATCATCATGGGTCAACTCACCATTTTCACCAGTCGCAACTAGTTTGGTACGACCAAATTCTTGACCGATTTCCATAAAGGCCATTCCCTGCATGAGCAGATTCATGGCTGTGGCTGTCTCAACCTTACGCATGATTTGCTCAGAACTTTGGTCTGGATGAAGGGTTGCCAACAAATCGTGAAGATTGTAATTGTCATGGGCCTCCACATAGTTGAGTACTTGATTTGGATGTGTATAGGTTCCTAGTTCACGACTGCCTAGGATTGCTTTGGCTAGAATTGGCTCTGTAGCAGCACCACTGACAAAACCTGATTTGATAGCACCATAAACTTCTCCACCTTTAACAGCATCTCGCTGATTGTCATTAAAGAAACCAATATTTGGCATTTCGTAGGCATTGTCTTTCTTAGCCTTATCATAAGGGGCAAGACCTGTCCCCATATCCCATCCTTCTCCATAGAGGATAATGTTAGGGTCGATTTCATCCAAACTTTGACGAATCATCTGCATGGTCTTGACATCATGAATCCCCATCAAGTCAAAACGGAAGCCGTCAATATTGTATTCCTGCACCCAGTATAGAAGAGAATCAATCATATACTTGCGGAACATTTCATGTTCGCTGGCTGTTTCATTTCCAACACCCGTTCCATTCTGGAAGGTACCATCTGGATTCATACGATAATAGTAATCAGGGACAGTTGTTTGGAAAGGTGCATCAACAACTGAGAAAGTATGGTTATAAACCACATCCATAATAACACCAATACCCGCATCGTGGTAAGCTTGAACCATGGTCTTCAAATCACGAATAACCTGAGCTGGATCATCTGGGTTGGTTGAAAGGCTCGTCTCTGGTGCGTTGTAGTTTTGTGGGTCATAGCCCCAGTTGTAGGTTACATTCCCGTCCTCATCGTATTCTTTGTGACGATCTGCGATTGGTTGCAACTGAACATAATTGTAGCCTATCTTCTTGATGTAATCAAAAGCAGTTGCTTGGCCATACTGGTTAACTGTCCCAGTCTGAGCAGCACCCAAGAAAGTTCCTCGAAGATGTTCATCCACACCTGAGGTCGGTGATTTTGTCAAATCACGAATATGCATTTCACAGATGACTGCCTTACATGGATTTGTCAAACGCCAAGTAGCCTCAGAACCATGCTTGACCTCGAAGTTTTCAACTTGCTTTTCTTCATGACTCAAAATAGCTGAACGTTTGCCATCAGGACTGGTCGCGATTGTATAAGGATCGCGTGTCAAGGTTTGGTGATGAGGGAATTGGACTTGATACTGATAAGCCTTACCAGTCAAATCTTCCTCAACATCCAAACTCCAGACACCGATTGTATTGTCTTTATGATTATAAGAGTAGCTATTGCCTCTCTCCATCTCAAAAGTCTTCCAAACAGGTGCATCATTAGTAGCTGATTCATAAACGACAACCTGTACTTCTGTCGCTGTTGGAGCCCAAAGAGCAAAATGAGCCTGATTGTCCTCTACACGGCACCCCAATTCCCCTTGGTAGCCCCAGTGGTGGTCGAAACTAGCACTGTTAATGGCCTTGTCAAAGGCAAAAGGATTTTGATTTTTATAGAAAGGACTAGCAATAGCAGGATTTTCAGAGTAATAAATCCTATCATCCCCTTCTAAAATCCAGACCTCTGTTAAGAGAGGATAGTGATTAAAACGGATAGCATACTCTTTACTAGTTTGGCCAGTATGAACCACAAAATTCAAGCTTTCTAAGGGATGAGCGCTTGGGTGTTCGAAACTAAATAAAGCACCAAAATAATCTTCTTTGTAGGTTAGCAAATCAATTCGCTGGTCCTGACTTTTTACAAAGGAGCAAGTGTCATATTCTCCATTCTTACGATGGTAATGAATGCGCATAGGGTAGTTATACATTTTTATTTTTCCTTTTTTTTATTTGTTCCTGTTTTACTAATAATTTTTTGACTAATTTTGTCCCGATTAACAAACATTGTCATTCTATCTAAACTCTGATTTTAAACTATCATTATAAACTTTCTAGCCAAGCTTCATCTCTAACCTCGATACCAAGTTCTTGTGCTTTTTGAAGTTTACTTCCAGCATCTGCTCCTGCAACAACAAGATCTGTCTTTTTAGAAACACTGCCTGTCACCTTGGCACCCAGACTTTCGAGTTTGCTTTTAGCTTCTGAGCGCTTGATACGTTCTAATTTTCCAGTCAATACCACAGTCAAACCTGACAAGGCTGCATCCGCTACTACAGTCTGACCTTTATAGCCCAGATTGACTCCAGCTTCTTTCAATTCTCTTAGGAGAATTTCAGATCCCTCTGTCGCAAAATAAGTCTGAAGACTCTTGGCAATCACACCACCAAGACTTTCAATACTAGCCACTTCCTCTGGATCTGCCTGAGCCAGATTTTCAATCGAGTGAAAATGTTGAAGTAAGAGCTGACTGGCCTTACTTCCGACATGACGAATGCCCAAACCAAACAAGAGCTTCTCAGCAGAATTGTCCTTTGAAGCTTGGATAGCCTGATACAGTTTAGCAGCTGACTTTTCCTTAACACCCTCTAAAAGGAGGAAATCTTCCTCTTTCAAACGGTAAATATCCGCCACATCCTTGACCAGATTGGCATCAAAGAGTTTTTCAACTACCGATGGACCAAGACCTGTAATATTCATGGCGTCTCGAGAAGCAAAGTGAATCAAACCTTCCATGATTTGAGCAGGACAACGCGGATTGATACAACGCAGAGCCACTTCATCTTCAAAGTGCAACAAGTCAGAGTCACAACTTGGGCAGTTTGTAGGAATATCTAGTTTCTCTTCAGAAATCCGTTTGGACTCTACCACACGTAAAACTGCAGGGATGATGTCACCAGCCTTATAAACGATAACCGTATCGTCCTTGCGAATATCTTTTTCAGCAATATAATCTACATTGTGCAAGGTCGCACGGCTAACAGTTGTTCCAGCTAGCTGTACTGGTGTCAGATTGGCAGTTGGGGTCACAACACCCGTACGGCCTACTGTCCAGTCAACTGACAGAAGCTGAGCTTCTTTTTCTTCTGCAGGAAACTTGTAGGCTACTGCCCACTTTGGAGCCTTAACGGTAAAGCCAAGTTCTTCTTGATCTGCTAAGTCATTGACCTTAATCACGACCCCATCGATATCATAGGGCAGATTGTCTCGTTCTTGTCCTACTTCTTGGATAAAATCCCAAATCTCATCCATGCTTTCAGCCAAAATTCGCTTAGGATTGACTACAAAACCGAGCTGTTCTAGGTGCTTCAAAACCTTTTCTTGACTATCACGAGTTGAAGGGCTGGCTTCTTGATAAAGGAATGTCGCAAGGTTACGCTTGGCAACTACTGCTGTATCCAGCTGTCGCAGGGTTCCTGCCGCCGCATTACGAGGATTAGCAAATTCAGGCTCTCCATTTTCTTGGCGAGCTTGGTTGACCTGGTCAAAAGAAGCGCGTGGCATGTAACATTCCCCACGAACTGTGATATCTAGCTCTTCTGGCAAGGTCAAAGGAATGTCCTTAACACGCTTGAGGTTTTCTGTGATATTTTCACCAATAGAACCATCTCCACGCGTTGACCCAGCAACTAAAATCCCCTTTTCATAAGTCAGCGAGATAGATAAGCCATCAATTTTCAGCTCACAAATATAGGTTGGATGGGCCACTTCCTTACGAACACGCGCATCAAAAGCATCAAGCTCCTCACGTGAAAAAGCATCCTGCAAACTATAAAGAGGATACTGATGACTGTATTTTTCAAAACCATCTAAAACCTTACCACCAACACGATGGGTCGGACTGTCTGCTAATACTTGATCTGGATAGGCAGCCTCCAACTCAACCAACTCACGGTAAAGGCGGTCATACTCACTATCTGAAACCGACGGATTATCGCTGGTGTAGTACTCAGTCGCATAGCGATTGAGCAAGGCTACTAACTCATTCATTCTTTTATTCATAAAACCATTTTACCATAAACTAAGCCCTCCTCACAAACGAGAAGGGCGGAAAAAAACACTTAGATTGGAATTATTTTTGAAGTCCACGCAGACTTATATCTCTTTTTTAAAATGAGTTCGAACATAGCCTAGAGCTAATAAGGATAAGATGACAACTCCAAGTCCTATAATCAAGAAAGAATAAAGATGGACACTTGGAAGCAAGGTCATTAAACCTGTTGCAATAGGCATAAATAGTATAGCTAAGGTATAAATCGAACTGAGAACTCTACCAAGATATTCACCTTCAACCTTGGTTTGTACTTGAGTAAAAAAGTGAATATTGAACATCGTCATAAATAGTTCACAAATGAAATTTCCTGAAAAAGCAAAATAGGAGGGGATGGTGAAACCCATTATCATCACTCCAAGTCCAGTCAGAGCCAACAAAAACAGAAGCATTTCCATACTGGCTTTAATCTTACTAGCTAGCAAAGCCCCAACAATAGATCCGATAGCACCCATTGTTAAAATAGTGGCATAGGCACCTTGTACTCCATAGAGCTGATTTGAAAAGGGAAGGAGGTAATTAAAAGCTGCAAAGAAAAAATTGACACTTGAAGCCATGACTAGTAAAAAGAAGATTTCCCTTTGCTTCACAATATAGTGAACTCCCTCCTTGATATCAGCACAAATAACTTTGAATGTGAGTTTCTTCTCCCCCAAAGTCTTCTCTTCTTTTTTGGGAAGCAGGGCTACCAAGCCAAAAGCGAGAAAAAAACTAAGGGCATCTAATACCAAGGTAATGCGAAGACTTGCAAATTGTAAAACCAGAAAAGAAAGTACAGGAGAACTCACACTGACAACCTGCAAGACCAACTCCAAACGAGAATTGTAGAGGACTAGTTCATCCTTCTCTACCAATTCTGTGATAATGGCCTTATTTGCCGGTCTAGAAAAGGCAAAAGCAATAGCCTGAACAATATTGGCAAAAATCAAAGCCCCAATCATCCAGCTGTCATTCCTTATGAAAGAAATAGCCAGACAAAGAATCCCACAAACAAGGTCTGTCGTCATTAAAATCTTACGACGAGAAAAACGGTCTGAAATAACCCCGCCAAAGGGATTGATCAGAATGGATGTGACGAGTTCAGAAATCTGATACATTCCTAAAACAGTCTGGCCGATAGCCCCCATGGACGCCAACCAGACACTATTTCCATAATCATAGAGCATATTCCCTATCTTGTTAACAGCTCCACGACTAATCAACTGTACGGCATAGCGATTCATATAAAAACTCCTCTCAAATTTTGAAACTATTGTATCAAAACCGAAAGGAGCTTTTTATTTTTTCCCTTATTTGGGAAAATTAATCTTTGACAAATTTTTCGTAGTGTTCCTGATAGTAGGCTACTTGCTCTGGAAGACCTAGCACATCAAAAATATGCATGGCCTCTTGCATCTGCTTACAGCCTTCTTTACACTGTCCTTTTTGGTATAAGGCAAAGCCTTTTAGATAATGGAAAATATTACGCTCATACAGACTAATGTTTTTACCAATAATCTTCTCTGTATAAGTCTCAAAATAGCTTGCATTGTCAAAAGAAGAATGCTCTAAACAATGCTGGTAACAATTGAGGGCCAAAATCAACACTAATCTCTTATGGCGACCAATCTCTAGGTAAAATTCCTCCCTCTCCATAACTTCTCTACCAATCCGAGTGACATAATCCACATCGTAGAAACTATAGAGATTCCCGAAAAGAATCAACTCATACATGGTCCATTCTTCCGTTTTGAAGAGATAATCTGCTACCTTATCCAAATCATCCTGCTTCATCTCATAACTCGAATCTCTCTGACAAATCAAACCTTGTAACAAAATCCAGTTCAGCTCAAAATAGAGAGGATTTGTCGAACTCTTAGCCTTTTCAAGTTGTTCTTCTTGAAGCTTTTGAAAACCCGCAATATCATTTGAGTAGTAAAGCGGGATAATCTGTGCCATCATAGCAACATGTTCATGATTTTGAAAATCCCTAGCCTTGTCCATGAAATTTTCGATTGTTACATGAATGTTATCCAAAAGCTCAAAGAAACGTGAGACTGCTAGATCAGACTCCCCAAGCTCAAAGCGAGATAACTGAGAGGTAGAGCAAGACTCCCCTGCTGCCTCCTTTAAAGAATAATTTCCACTTGTCCGAAATTCACGAAATACTTTTCCAAGATGTTCCATCTTTACACCTGCTCTGATAATTCTTCCCATTCAAGCATAGCTTCTTCCTGACGGTGGCTGATTTTGTCCAGTTCAGTCTGCAATTCCATCAGTTTTTCGGCATCGTTGGTTTCCAACATTTGTTCAGAAATGGCTTGACTTTGACTTTCTAACTCTTCGATTTCAGCTTCTAGATTTTCGATTTGTCGCATGAGTTTGCGAACTTCTTTTTGACTTTCTTTCTGTGCCTGATAATCATTGACTGGACTTGCTACTTTTGCTTGATTGCTGGTTGAATCTTCCTCTATCTGACTGACTTCCATTTCAGCCTTTTTATCGACATAATAGTCGTAATCTCCAAGATAGAGAATCGAACCATTTTCAGATAATTCTAAAACATGAGTTGCCACACGATTGATAAAGTAACGGTCGTGGCTGACAAAGAGCAAGGTCCCATCAAAATCAATCAAGGCATTTTCCAACACTTCCTTGCTATCAATATCCAGATGGTTGGTCGGCTCGTCCAGAATCAAGAAGTTGTTGTTTTCCATAGACAATTTAGCCAAAAGCAAACGAGCTTTCTCTCCTCCAGACAGCATACCAACTGATTTTTTAACATCATCTCCTGAGAAAAGGAAAGCGCCAAGACGATTGCGGATTTCAACTTCAGGTGTCAGTTTAAAATCATTCCAAAGTTCATCAAGCACCGTATTACTTGGTGTTAGCTTACTTTGGGTTTGGTCATAGTAACCCACCTCAACATTAGCGCCAAAGCGCTTTTCCCCCTTGATAAAAGGAATCTGCTCCACAATAGACTTGATAAAGGTTGACTTTCCAATGCCGTTTGGTCCAACAATAGCGACAGCATTCATCTTACGAAGGTCTAGGTTGATAGGCTCTGACAATATTTCCCCATCGTAGCCAACAGCCGCATTTTCGACAGTTAGGACAACATTACCTGACGTTTTTTCAGACTGGAAAGTCATGTTGGCTGATTTCTTGCCAGCTTCCGGCTTGTCCAAACGCTCCATTTTTTCCAGTTGTTTACGGCGAGATTGGGCTCGTTTGGTCGTTGAAGCTCGGACCAGATTGCGATTGACAAAGTCTTCCAGAGCAGCGATCTCCTTCTGCTGCTTTTCATAGTTTTTTGCCTCAGTAGCTAGCTTTTGTTCCTTCAGCTCAACAAAACGAGAGTAATTACCCACATAACGATCCAAGGAATGCTTGGTCAAATCCAGTGTAATCGTCGCAACCTTATCCAAGAAATAACGGTCGTGACTAACAATAATGAGGGCACCGCTATAATTTACCAAGTAATTCTCTAGCCAGGCAATGGTTTCAATATCCAAGTGGTTGGTTGGCTCGTCCAAGACCAAGAGATTGGGCTTTTCAAGAAGCATTTTGGCCAGCGCCAGACGAGTATTTTGACCACCAGAAAGCTCGGCAATTTTCATCTGCCACATAGACTCGTCAAATTTGAATCCATTCAAAATCGCTCTAATATCAGCTTCATAGGTAAAGCCACCTGCTTGGCGGAAATTCTCAGATAAGCGGTCATAATCTGACATCAGTTTATCCAAATCCTCACCAGACTTTTCACCCATCTCCAATTCCATCTGACGAAGTTGTTTCTCAGTTTGACGCAGGTCATCAAAGACATAAAGCATCTCATCGTAGATGGTATTTTCAGACTCAAAACGGCTATCTTGGGCTAGGTAAGACAGAGAAATATCTTTTTTCTTATTGATTTCTCCACTAGTTGGCTCCTCTTCTCCAACCAAAATCTTCAAAAGAGTAGACTTACCTGCTCCATTTTTCCCAACAAGAGCAATCCGGTCTCGTTCATCAACCTGCAGGTTGATATTATCAAAAAGAACCTCTCCAGCAAAAGATCGTTCAATTTTATTAGCTTGTAAAATAATCATACAAGTAGTATAGCATGTTTCTCTAAGGCATTCAAGACTTGATAAACAGGCATATGTCACTACTTTTCTGAAAATTATGCTACCGTTTTACTAAAACGCTAAAAAGTGCTATAATGTGAACGGTTAAAACAATTTACAAAAAGGAGAATTTTAATGTCTTACCAAGAAAATTACCAGAAATGGGTTGATTTTGCGGAGCTTCCTGACTACCTTCGTCAAGATTTGGAAAATATGGACGAAAAAACTAAGGAAGATGCCTTCTATACAAATCTTGAATTTGGTACTGCAGGCATGCGTGGCTTGATTGGTGCTGGTACAAACCGCATCAACATCTACGTTGTTCGCCAAGCTACTGAAGGATTGGCTCGTTTGATTGAGTCAAAAGGTGGAAACGAAAAAGAACGTGGTGTGGCAATTGCCTACGATAGCCGTCACTTCTCACCTGAGTTTGCCTTTGAATCTGCGGCAGTTCTTGCTAAACACGGCATCAAATCTTACGTATTTGAAAGCCTTCGTCCAACTCCAGAACTTTCATTTGCAGTTCGTCATCTCAACTGTTTCGCAGGTATCATGGTCACAGCCAGCCACAACCCTGCTCCATTTAACGGTTACAAGGTTTACGGTGAAGACGGTGGACAAATGCCTCCACACGATGCGGACGCGTTGACTACTTATATCCGTGCTATCGAAAACCCATTTGCAGTTGAAGTTGCTGATGTGGAAGCTGAAAAAGCTTCTGGCTTGATTGAAGTTATCGGCGAAGCTGTCGATGTAGAATACCTCAAAGAAGTCAAAGATGTAAACATCAACCCAGCCTTGATTGAAGAATTCGGTAAAGACATGAAAATTGTCTACACACCACTTCATGGTACTGGTGAAATGTTGGCTCGTCGTGCTCTTGCCCAAGCAGGATTTGACTCTGTTCAAGTCGTTGAAGCGCAAGCAACTGCTGACCCAGACTTCTCAACTGTAAAATCTCCAAACCCAGAAAGCCAAGCAGCCTTTGCACTTGCTGAAGAACTTGGTCTTCAAGTTGGTGCAGATGTTCTTGTGGCAACTGACCCTGACGCTGACCGTGTTGGTGTTGAAGTACTTCAAAAAGATGGTAGCTACCTCAACCTTTCAGGTAACCAAATCGGTGCTATCATGGCTAAATACATCTTGGAAGCCCACAAAAACGCTGGAACTCTTCCTGAAAATGCAGCCCTATGTAAATCTATCGTATCAACTGACTTGGTAACGAAGATTGCTGAAAGCTACGGCGCAACTATGTTCAACGTCTTGACTGGTTTCAAATTCATCGCTGAAAAAATTCAAGAATTCGAAGAAAAACACAACCACACTTACATGATGGGGTTTGAAGAAAGCTTCGGTTACTTGATTAAACCATTCGTACGTGATAAAGATGCTATCCAAGCCGTTCTTGTCGTTGCTGAACTTGCTGCCTACTACCGTTCACGTGGTTTGACACTTGCTGACGGTATCGAAGAAATCTACAAAGAGTACGGCTACTACGCAGAAAAGACTATCTCTGTTACCCTTTCAGGTGTCGATGGTGCTGAACAAATCAAAGCGATTATGGCTAAATTCCGTGACAACGCTCCAAAAGAATGGAACACAACAGCTATCACTGTCGTAGAAGACTTCAAGGCTCAAACTGCTACTGCTACTGACGGTACTGTTACAAACTTGACAACTCCTCCAAGTGATGTGTTGAAATATACACTTGCTGACGGTTCATGGATTGCCGTTCGCCCTTCAGGTACAGAACCAAAAATCAAGTTCTACATTGCAGTTGTAGGTGAAACCAACGAAGAATCACAAGCTAAAATTGCTAACATCGAAGCAGAAATCAATGCTTTTGTAAAATAAAGTCCTATAAAAGATGAGACCAACCAATCTCATCTTTTTTTCGTATCAAATCTAAGCAATTTTAGAAACTTTATGGCATACTAGACATATCAATGAAAGCGAGGTAATCTCATGGAACAATTTTTAGATAATATCAAAGACCTTGAAGTCACTACAGTTGCGCGTGCGCAAGAAGCTCTTGATAAAAAAGAAACTGCAACCTTCTTTATCGGTCGTAAAACTTGCCCTTACTGCCGTAAATTTGCAGGTACATTGGCAGGTGTCGTAGCTGAAACCAAAGCTCACATCTACTTCATCAACAGTGAAGAACCAAGCCAACTCAATGAGTTGCAAGCATTCCGCTCACGCTACGGAATTCCAACTGTACCAGGCTTCGTTCACATTGCAGATGGACAAATCAATGTCCGTTGCGACTCTTCAATGTCAGCACAAGAAATCAAAGATTTTGCAGGATTGTAAAAAATCAGCTAACAAGTTTTAAAATCACAAAAACGCATAATGGAGTCAAAGAACGCTTTGTGAAGTACATAGATTTTTAGGATACTACAAAAATGTTGTATCCTTTTTTGTATCCCTTTTTTAAAAACAGGGTCTGCTTTAAGGTCTGTTTGTGACTCCCTTTTTCGCAAAAGAATACCAAGGAATACCAAAGACAAAAATAAAAAACGTTGATTTAACAACGTTTTACCAAGGAATGCAAAAGAATGCAAAGGAATAATGGAGCCGGTGGGAGTCTCTGGTACATTATTAAATCAAGCTATATTTAATTTTATAACTCCTTTTATAACTCTTGAACAAAAAAACGCGATTGCTCACTGTTTTTATTTTTACAAAACCACTACTCCCCCAAACAGATGATTTTATGGATTTGAAATCCGTTTATTCGATTTACGTTGCTTGGATTTTAAATCCAACCTTTTTAAGCAAACAAAAAACCGCAAGCTATTGCCTGCGGTTGGTGTAATCTAATTTGAAAGTCTTTCTGTTTTTATTTTTCTTCTTTTGGTTTATCAACTATAGTGATAAGCCCGTCTGGTTCTGTTTTGAATGCTGGGTCTGTGTGAAGTTCACCGTTCGCCTTCAAATAGTACCAGCCATCGCCTGACTTAATGAACTGTTTAGATAGCATATAACCATCTTTGTCTTCCATAAAATACCAAGTTTCTCGGTATTTTACCCATCCAGTGGCCATACGTCCATCTGACTTGAAGAAATACCAGCGATGGTTAAGGAACATCCAACCTGTAACCATTGCCCCACGCTTATCAAGATAGAACCAATCTTTTCCATCATTGAACCATCGATTGATTAGGCAATAACCACGATCATCAAAGTAGAACCATTCGTTGTTGATTTGCTTCCATGAGTTTGTAGGATAAGAACCATCTGACTCCTCCCACCACCAGCCAGTTTCATTACGTTTCCAGCCAGCTTCAGATAGACCGCCTTCGATGTCTTTCTTGAATTGCTCACGACTGATACCCCATTTGGCTAAATAAGGGTATGGATCCATATGGTCTGAGTAGTTTCGAGGTTGATTGTATGTGCAATACTGATGTGTCTTGATTCCTGCTAGGCTGTCAGAATCTAGCGTTTTCGGAATCCCTGCTTCATCAGCAAGGTTGCGCAAAAGCTCAACATAGAGCTTGTAATCGCGCATGAACTCTTCCTTAGTTGAGTGACTCTCAATCAATTCTACTTGTCCGTAGCCTTCAACGTTCCAGCCACCTCCCACATCGTAGGCTCCCATGTCTGTGTACCAGGTCTGCATCACACGGCCGTTGCCGACAACGTGCGAGAAAAAGCCTGAATCAACAGGACGACGCATATGGTAGTCTGCTTCATTTTGAGCTGTTGAGTTGGGATTACCAGTTGAATGAGCATGAATCTGACGATAGGGTTGCTCTCCAACCTGTGGCAAATCAGTTCTTAGTCTACTTGTATCAATATCCATTATTGTTCTCCTTCGTTCTTGTCGTTTTTGTCACCAGATAAGCGCTCAAATGCCTTGATGATAGGTTGGAAGATGGTCACGTTACCTTTTAACTTACGGTAATTTTCGATGAGTGACTGGAATGTGAAAAGCAAATATCCCAGGTAAATCGAGTATAGAAATGCGAAACCTGTCTTCTCAGGTAGCAAGACAGACATCGGAATCAATACCATCAACAAGAGGACACCTAGAATCTTTCGAATCAAGCCGTTAATACCAATCTTACTCTTGTATTCAATTTCTGGATTTGCAATTGCTGCAAACGTCCCTGATGCAAAATCTACGATTTCTAGAATCACAATTAAGCCTAGAGCATACAATACCAAACCATCTTCTGTTTGGATTAGACTTCTAAAAAAGTTAAACAATTCGATTTTCATATATTCTCCTTTACTGAACAGGTTTTGTCTCTAACTCATTAGATGTTTGAGTCTGTTTGTCGTTTTTTGTTCCATCCCATTTCCAGACGGCAAGTAAACCATTTTGAGATGGTGCCCCTTCAAGTTGAGCAAGTGTTTCTCCTTGATAAGTAAATGACTGATTGGTTTGAATCAGGATGCGTTTACCTTCTCCATTGATTTCAACGTGATTTGGGTCTTCCACCACAAAAATTGCACCAGGTTCATAAACTTTACCAACTTCAGCAAGAGGGAAGAGTTCGACCATTTCTTTGTACGTCGTACCGTAAGAAACTTTCTCGCCCATGATGGAATCTTGAGCCATGACACGCACTACTTTATCGATTTTATTTGCAAGAGCTACAAGCTTGTTCTGTTCACTCTCGTTTTGCGCAATCTTCTGGTTAGCCTGTTCAAGCTGCGCCTGTGTTTTTACGATGGCGCTTCCTGGATCTAGCTCAGCTTTTAGGATATCCAGCACATCTTGAATCAAAACATCTTCTGGTTCATTTGTACGATCTCCAGGGAATGATCGTGAGTTAGTGCTGTAGCGATTTCCTTCTGATAATTGAATTTCTACCACGGTCTCAACATTAGAACCAGAAATTCTTAAGTATGGTTTTGTTGATAAGTTATAACCATTGATTGCCATGTCTATTCTCCTTTGTCTGCTGGTTTAGTTTCTTCATCAAGCAGAGCTTCCAGCTCATCCACTCGTGCTTGAAGTCTTTGATTTTCAGCCAATTGTTCTTCCAGCTGAATGCTCAAGATATTATTTGCAATCATTGTACCGTTTGATGTATCGGATAAGTCATTGATTGTCATCCGAAGTGCGCGGTTAAGCTGTTCTGTATTCATTTTCTAATTTCTCCAATCTGTGTGTTAGTTTTCTATTTTCAAGAGCAAGCTCCTGAATAGCTTTAAGTGCGATGTTTGTTAGTCTGAGATTGTCCAGATTCAACGTGTCTCCGTTCTCATAGACGAGCGTAGGATCTACTACTTGGACCTCTTGGGCAATCAACCCAATCTTCGTGTGTGCTTGTTTCTGTCTATCCTCTTGTTTCTTCCAATCGTATTCCTTGAATTGGAATTGATGGATATAGTCAAGAGCCTTGTGCTTGCAATCCACAATATTCTCTTTCAGACGTCTATCTGAGAAATGCTTATTGACTATAGTCCACAAACTGTACGCTGTACCGTTATAACTATAATAAATATCATTTCCTGAGCCACCAAAATCAAGAGAGACATTGTTTGAATTCCAAAAACCAATAGTAGCTGTTGTTCCACCGTTGATACTCCCTTTCCCAGTCCTCATCCAACCAATTCCATTCGCTTTAATATAACCTTCAACTGTTAAAAGAAATTCAGTTGTTGGAGTTGCGGTATTTCCTCTTGTAAAATCAGAATCTTTATAGACAAAAAGACCGTAAGGGACATTCTCGCCACGACCATAAGAGCCAATGAACTGGACACCCAATCCATCTTTTGCATTATAGTTTCGTGGAACATTAATCTGTAGGCCACCATTTACAGTATCAAATGAACCGTAAGAGCCTAGTTGAATTTGGGTGTGCCCTGTTAAGGTTCCTCCATAAATATTAGAACCTCTAATCGTTCCACCGTAAATCCTATCACCACTTAAAACACCTGAGCTAACCTGACTTGCATCAATCGCGACACTCTGAACGCGGTTGATAAAGGCTTGCTTGGCAAATAGTTGTTTCAAGTAAGCTTCGTTTGCGACAAATTTATTAAAGAAAGCCTGGTCAACTTTTATTTTTTCCGCAGTAACAGCTTCAGCGTCTAATATCGCAGTCGTGACCGAACCAGCTTCAAAATTGGCCGTCTTCAGCTTGTCAATCATAGCAGACTTGATAACCGCTTTATCAATCAAGGTTTCACCCGTGATATGAGTTAGTTTCCCATCAAATCGATTATGACCGTTAGCGCCCAGGTTGATGCCAGAAATGATATCTCCTGCACTGTTGATGTTCTGGACAGCCCATGAACCAGCTAATTGTGTTTGGACGGTTTTCACAGCTTCAAGAGCATCATTTGGTGCTACTGAGTAATCAGATGGAGTTGAGCCCTTTTCTACTTTTATCAAACCATCATCGTACATACGAGCTGAGAATCTGACGAAATAAGCGTTCGCTGGTACAGTGATTTGATTGATGTTGTGTTGTTTGCCTACAGTTGTTTTATAAGCATTTAATCCTGGTTTGCGGTTATCAATAGGATTTTTATTTTTATCGAAAAATTGCCAGGCGGTCCAAGCCATTCCATTCTCAGGAAGAGTTACCCAGTGCTGGAAGATAATTTTTTCATTTGGGTTCACTGAAATGAAATCGGATGTAACCTCCTTTTGTGTGGCATTCGCTACGCTAATGATTCCATTATTCCCTAAAAATCCTTTAGTGAGCGTTGAGGTTAAGAATAAATTCTGATGTTCCGCAAAGGCCTTCCCAACTTCAACCTGGAATAGCTGATTGGTCATGGCCATACGTGCGACCTTGTTAGAGATGTCGTTTTCATTGCTACCAATGATACGCTCATAGAGTTGGCTAGTTTCCTTCACACGCTGGAAGTCCGTCTGATTAGCCTTACCAGCAATCAATGAAGTGATGTCTGCAAATCGGCCATCTACTGCATTTTTGTAGGTCGCAATCTGAGTGGCAATCGAGCCATTTTGTGGGTTCGTGATAGCTTCGAACTTGTGTTCAATAGCTTTTACAGTTTCTTGATAAGTCGCTTTGCCTACATAGTCCTTCTCAACTAGCTCACGTACAGCCGTCGCTTGTTTCGCACTCTCCTCGCGAGTATAACGCTGTAGAGCTTCCTGTCGCTGACCATCTTTATTGACATATTCCTGAATAGCTGATAAATCAGTTCGCAACCCCTGAGCTGTCCGCTCAAAGATAGCCTTAGCTTCAGTGATGAGACCATCAGTGTCTTCGATTGCTGGGCTCCAGTCAGTAGCTAGAGTGCCTTTTTCAAGTTTAATCCTACGCACAGAATAGTTATTATTTCCACCGTAGTCATACAAGGCCATTTCTCCCCTTGAATAACGAGGGTCATCGTTCGGAAAGATAACTGGACCTGTGAACGTGAAACGTTGCCATTCTTTGCTTGGAGTAATATTTGCACTAGCTTTCAGACCAAAGCGATTCGTTTGATAGTGATAGAAAAGTAGAGGACGAATCTCGCCACCTTCATTAATTTTTAAATCAAACGATAAAGTCCAAGTTTCCCCGACATTTTCTTGAGTAAGGTATAGATGTAGAGGGAACGAGAAGAACCGTGTACTTGTTCGAACCTTCTCAGAATCTCGATAATAGTTTCTACCACCGACTCTCAAGTTTGAAAATTCTTCTCGCAATTTCCCAGCTTCAGCCACAACCAAGGTCTTGTCTGCCTTGTCCTTGGTTGCGTTCAGGATTTCTTGACGAATAGAACCAGCTCGCACCTCAAATTCAGCAAGACTCAACTTCTGATTCAGCTTGTCTTGTGTGTCTGTCTCAAGACTCTTCACAGACTGCCGGATATTCTCAGCAGTCACATTTAGTGAGCTGATATCCGCTTTGGTTCTTAGACCTTCAGTCAAACGCCTCACTCCAGCATCAAGCGCATCAGCGCGCTGTTTGAAGTTGGATTCGACGGCTGAAATCTGACCATCAGTGTCTTCGATTGCTGGACTCCAGTCAGTAGCTAGAGTGCCTTTCTCAAGTTTAATTCTACGAACGGAATAGTTATTATTTCCACCGTAGTCATACAAGGCCATCTCTCCCCTCGAATAACGAGGGTCATCGTTCGGAAAGATAACTGGACCTGTGAATGTGAACCGTTGCCAGTCCTTGCTTGGAGTGATGTCAGCACTAGCTTTCAGACCAAAGCGATTTGTTTGATAGTGATAAAAATGTAGAGGACGAATCTCACCCCCTTCATTGATTTTTAAATCAAACGAGAGAGTCCAAATTTCTCCGACATTTTCTTGTGAAAGATATGGATGTAAAGGAAACGGGAAGAAACGCGTACTTGTTCGAACCTTCTCAGAGTCTCGATAATAGTTTCTACCACCAACTTTAACATTCGCTATCTTACTAGCTAGCTCCTCAGCTGTCTGTGTGAGTTCTGACTTGCTTGCCTTGCCGTCGGCTACGTTGGCCAGTTCTGACAGTCTGCGAGTCGTCGTCTCCTCATACGTCGCTTGCGCTGACTTCACACCAGCCAGTTCTTTTTTTGTCTGAACAAGTGCTTCAACTTGCTTGGCAATCTCAGCTTCAGCCTGTGCTTGCTTCGGTCGAATATCACTCGCGACCGTCCGTTTCAAGACATCCAAATCGCCCAACAAAGCCGTCTGAGCGCTCATAGCCTGTCTCTTGAATTCTTCAAGTTTGGCAACAGAATCTAGACCAATCCGCTTGGCTTCCTGTGCAAGCAAACTACTTGCACCAGCGTTTTTCAAGGCTTCCTCAGCCTTTCGTCTAGCTTCCTGGATAGAAGCATTATCGAAGTTTTGGAATCGTTTATCGATTTCGTTTGAAATATCTTGCTTGACTTCTTCCGCCTTAGCCTTGGCAAGTTCAATAGCGTCCGTGATATCCTTCTCACGCTTGGCAAATTCAGCATCAAAGGCGCGGTCAGCGTTGGCGATTTCCTTTTTCAAACGTTCTTCAAAAATCTGATGCAGATTTCGACTTTCATTCAAAACGGCATCATTTACAATCCCACCGATCGCATTCGCCAGACTGGACTGGAATGTCCCAAAACCTATTGATTTCAGACGTTTAGCCATTGGCGAATAGGTGTATTTCGTGATTTTCTTACGAACATCAAGACCATACCATTCATGGTAGATACTGACTACATCGAACATCCGAACGGCTACATCACTCTGGCCGACAACCGAGATTTCAAGGTTATCTTCCAGCATATCGCACATGCTCGTACGAAAATACTGCTTACCGTATTCGATCAAGCTGGCTTTGTCTTTGACATTCTGGTCATTGACCTCAACAACTGCTTCATAGATTTGGCTGTATTTTCCGAGTAAGGGGCTATCAATCACCACCACATAGTCAACGTCAGGCGCCTTCTCTCCCTCGCCTTTAACAGTCGTTTTAAAGGTTATCCGAGTTTTCAGGGATTTGGTAGAAGTCTTGTGCTGGTAGCTAGACAGGTTTTTCTTGTACATGAAAAGCGATTCATTCTCTGAACCGCCATTTTTCAACAAGCGCAAATTGTAGCCATTACGCACCATATCTCCGCCCCATTGACCAAGGATAGAGTGCTTGTCTTTGGCCAAGACCTCCATAGCATTCTTATCCTTGATGTTAAGCGTATGCCTATCGTCAATATCCGAGAAAAAAGAAAACGGATTGGCTCTGGTAATGCTGCCAGCCAATGCGCTCAGTGCCCTTGTACCACTGACACGGTCAACATCAATAGAGCTGACGATGTAGTTATTTAACAAGCTGATAACCTGATTAGCATAGACTTGGATATATCCTTGCTGTTTTTCAACCTCAAAAATATAAAAATCTTGCTCGCCATGCAGGTCATCTGCAGTCAAGAAAGTTTCCTCTCTCAGCAATTCCCACTTGGGATCCGATGTAGGAAAACGAAAGGTCAGTTGATAGGTATTGTTTCGCTCCTGAACAATTTCATCGTTGTAAGCCTCATTTAAAGGCGTGTTGCCTTCTGTAAGATAAATCATAAGATATACCTCCAATTTGGCCGAACCGTGACTTTACGAACGGCTCCAGTAAAGACAAGACCGTTATTACCTACTGCCAATTCAAAGAATCCTCCACGCTTCCGTAAAGTATTTTGAACCGCTCCATCTGCATTATAGATATTCTGTTTCTTATGCCTACAATCAATGGTCACTTTTCGTCTAATCGTCAAGTGCATAGTTGTCCGTCCGATAGTCAAAGAAATATCTCCGTCCCCTTCAATCTCAATCACAGGCTCGCTATAGACAGAACCTGGATTGTTAACATTGCCGCTTGCGGTAAAGACAAGAGGAGCAACACTTTTCTGATAGCGAAACGGTTGCATACTCAGCTTGATTTCAAGTTTCCAACCGTGCATACCTTGAGGTTTGTATTTTGCGCTTACAAAATCAGCATAAAATAAAGAGCCTAGCTGGTAGCTAAACTCTAGCGTATTATCATTTGGTTGGAATCTCTCAACGATTTTAGACGGATCTACCGTCCTTGGAAGGTAAAATGCAAATGTTCGTTCATAACTCTCATAAGCACCATCCAAGACACGGTAATTCCCATTAACCCCAAATAGGGTAGCTGTTTCTGAAACTTTAGGCTTAGCAGCCTCCACCTCGCCAAAATCAGTCACGACACATTTAGGAATGGTTGAAGTATTGAAACCGTTGATAATCATGTATTCCATTAAATTCCCTCCCTAGCATAAATCGCACCTTGGCGTTGATAGACGCTCATTGAAATTTTATCAGCATCCAGGTAAGTATCTGACGGCTTTTCAAGGATAGCAGTAAGGATCTTTTCCATACTTGCTCTCAGAATCGCTATCTCAGACACGGTTTGACTGTCTTTTGCCTCGATTTGAGCACTTGGCATGGCCAAACTTGCTTCAAGATTCTTGGCAATGGTCGGTGTTCCACTCAAACCAAAATCATCGTTTGAAAATGCGTTTGAAATTTCGCCAGCCATTCCACCGACCGATTTCTTAACATCTTTGAAACGGTCTTGCAACCCGCTATTCAAACCTTGCATAATTGCATTACCAGCAGGAATCAAGAGCTTGCGGTCGTATTCAATCGGACCTTTGTGATCACGAATCCAGCTAGCAATACCGCCAACGAAGTCAGTTACTGCTCCCCAAGCAGACTTCAAACCGCCTAGAAATCCATCAAGAATAGCCTTACCTGCTGACCATAGGTCGATATTACGAATACCATCGAAGATACTCGTAACATTACTTACAAGGTCACTAACACCTTGCTTCATACTTTCCCATGCTCTCTGAGCGCCTTGGACCAGTCCATCAATCAGACCTAAGACAGTTGATTTCAAGCCTTCCCAGGCACTGCTTGCGACAGATTTGATAGTGTTCCAGATATTCGATAATATCTGAGCAAAACCATCAAAGATAGCCTTACCTGCAGCGGACAACCCTTTCCAAATTGTACTAAGAGTGGTAGAAAAGTTTTCAAAAATAGCAGTAGCATAACCTACGATAACATCCACGACTCCAGAGAAGTATGTCTTAATCCCTTCCCAAATCGTAGAGATACTATTTTTAATCCCTTCCCAGATTAGAGAAAGATCAGCCCCCAGCTGGTTAAAGTTCCCTGTCACAAGGTCGATGATGATGAGAATAGCACCCAAGAAAATAGATTTGATGAAGTCCCAAGCACCTTGAAAAATCATCTTAATTCCTTCCCAAATTTGAGTAAGACCATCTGAAATATTGTTCCAAATGTTCATAAATCCATCTATGAACGGCTGAACAACCGTTATGATTGCTGTGGTGATTGCTGTCCAAGCAGTAGATGCAGTTTCTTGAATACTTGCCCACGAGTCAGAAAAGAATGTTACAACTGTAGTCCACAACGTGCTTGCACCTTCAGAGATACCAGACCAAATGCCGACAAAGAAATCGGAAATTCCCTGCCAAGCCTGTTTAACCCAATCTACAAAAGCTGACAAAATTTGTCTGCCCGTTTCGGTTTGGGTAAAGAACCACGCTAGAGCCGCAACTGCAATCGCAATCCACCCTACAATTGGTATTGAAGAAATGGCTGTTGTTGCACTTGTCGCGAAAGTCATTACTGCCGTTTTTGCTGTTTCAAAAGCTCCGCCAATGCCACCGATATCTTTCATAAACGATACGATTTTTATTGTTGTAAATGCAAAGCCTAGGGCAATGATAGCTGTTTTCAACAAGTCAGCCGCGATTTGATTATCCTTGAAAAATTGTGTTATGTCTTTAATAATTCCTGAAACTCCGCTTATGGCTGAGATCAGAATTTCAAAAGCTGTCCCTAGAAGGGTCACACCTTGCTCTCCGCCTTCAATGCCTAGAAGGTCTCCTACGAAATCTCCAACAAAGCCTATAACATTCCCAATGATTGTCCCGATATTCTCGAATGTTGTTCGGATATTCTCTCCGATATTAACAATTTGGATTGCGGCATCTTCGCTGAACCCTAACGTGTTAAGGATATCTATGTTTCCTTGTTTATCCATTGACCCGAAGATCATGTCAAAAAAGGTCTGGAAAATCCCTGTTACACGCCCGATTTGGTCATATACTGCACTTCCAAAAGCGTCTCCAAAAAGTTGAGAAGCTAAAGAGCTGAGCCCTTCGGTCAAAACTACTCCCAAGCCAGATAGGATATTCCCAATCATAGGGAAGAAGTTATTAAAAAGGAATGTTCTAGTTGTTTCCAGCAATGCCTGCAAAGCTGGAGTAACATTTTCGCCAATCGCAATTTTACCAAGTACGTTTTGAGCAGCTGATTTCATAGATTCAAATGAACCTGTAAAAGTGGTTGCCGCCTCTCTCGCTGTTGTACCAGTGATGTCCAAATTCTCTTGGATAGCGTGAATAGCGCTATAAACGTCTGATAAGTTATTTAGGTCATATTTAACACCTGTCAATTTTTCTGCGTCAGCTAAGAGCCGTTGCATTTCTTGCTTTGTACCACCATAACCCAATTTTAGGTTATCCAACATCGTATAATTTTGCTTAGCAAACCCTTGATATGCCATCTGAATGCTCTCCATAGATGTCCCCATCTTATTGGCATTATCCGACATATCCACCATGGCCATGTTAGCTGTTTCTGCCGCTTTGTCTGTATCTCCACCAAGAGATTGTAGCAAGCTAGCTGAGAAGCCCGTCACGGTCTCCATGTATTTATTTGCAGAAAGTCCAGTAGTTTTATATGCGTCTTCTGCATATGCCCTTACTTTTCCTGCTGATGTTTTAAAGAGGGTTTCAACACCACCAATGGATTGTTGAAGTGCTGCCCCTTCACTCAATGCAGCGCTAAAGGCTTTCCCAATCCCTGCCGCTGCAATTACCTTTTTAAACGTTCCAACTAAGTTAGAACCTAATGACTCTCCAGCGAGGTTTCCTGCTGAGGCAACTTCGCCACCAAGTTCTTTCTGAATCATTCCGCTAATTCCTTGAGCGGACGGAATGATTTGTACATAAGCTTTTCCGAGCTGAGTTGCCACTAGCTCTCACCTCCATTTCCAGAAAATAGTTGTTTTCTATAGGCTTCGTAATCTTCAGGACTTTCAAAAGTCATGAACTCTCTTGTATCTTCTTTTTCTTTCTTGATAAAGAAGTCTGTCAAAGATGTCGGTCTGTTTACTCCTTTCTGTCCATCTTTTGACTGAATCCACAAAAGCATGGATAGTCTGTCAACCATACTTGCCAGCAAAAGTCTTTCTACTGGCGCTATCTGATCCGATAGAAGTTGCTTGATACGTGAATCATCTTTCAAGCCATAAGCAAAAACAGCTACCGTTGATAGTGGTAGCTGTTTGTAGTCATATACTTGATATGTTTCCGCTAAATCACATATCAAAGCGTCTTCATCTAGATCTATCATATGCGCCAGTATCGTTATTTTTTTAACTTTTCTACCTGTGCAAATACGCTCTTGATTTCTCCAAAAAGTTTTTCATTTGGAAGGATTCCATCTTCTTCAACCAAAAAATCAATGAATTTTTCAGCTTGCTCTGGACCAAAAAGAAGGTCTAGAACTTTATCTACGGCTTGCACGTCACCACTATCTGCTTTACCGATATAGCGTAACAAAAGGTAGTTGTCTAGTCTTCTCGTTTCAATCGAAAAGGCAAAACCACCATCTGTTTTGCCCTCAATTTTGTCATTCATTTTTGGAAACTCAATCTGCTTCGTCATCTATTACGCTCCTTGGATGTATTCGTAGTGGGTGTTTTCGTTTGAATCTGGCAATGCTGTGATAGTCAACTCATAACCGATAGGCTCACCGTCTTTGTAGCTGATTTCACCGATTTCGCTGACTTTACCACGAGGAATAACGATACGTTTAATATATCCGCTCTTCAACAACGTTTCAATTACAAGGCAATGCTCTGGCAACTCTTTACCATTTGCCTTGATAATGATACCAGTTTCAAGAGTTCCAGTAACGTTTTCTGGGCCATAGGTCTCTTTCAAAACCTCGATGTTCAAACTTTCAATCAATTTGTATTTGAAGGTGTCTTTCTTTTCAGTTTGAGAAGACAAGACAGTTTGTCCGCCCCACGCTTTGACTTCTTCTGACTCTGGAGAGTTTTCATTTGTCAAACCATCTTCTGAAATGTAGCCTAGCTTTTTAAATGCGACGTTAAGTTCTTCTTTTGCGTTTGTAGGCAAAGTTGTACCTGCTGGGGCTGTTGCGACTGCTCCGCCAATCTTTGGTTTTGCAGCGGTTACGTTTGATGCTGTTGCAGTACTCATTTTATTTCCTCCTGTTGTACTTTCTGTAGCTGTTCGTACTTCTGTTACGCTATCTTCCTGCGCCATTCAGTACCTCCTTAAAAATAGTTAATATCATATACCGCTTGGTAGCGATATTTCTTGGTTTCTGTGTCCGTAAAATTGTAGTCGCTATTGTGATGGACGCCACAAATCTCATCAAGTGTGATGAGATTTTCTACAGCCTTCTTTACAACTTCATTTAATTCAGCGGCCTTCTGCAAAGATGGCGCATAACTCTGAAAAGCAAATGTGGCTGAGTGCGTGAAATCACTTCCACCAGCCCCTGTCTTTTCAATCATCACGTAGCTCTCTGGCAAGTCTTTTCGGTGCTCCAAATAGCAAGGCACTTGCAGCTCCTTGCTCAAGAACTTCCTTACGATTAACTCAATCATTTAGCGCCTCCTAGTGCATTCAATAAAATATTGTGCTTGTTGTTTCTCGCCATACTCTTGATATCCGTCGTACTAATCGTTGCACTTGCACGCGTTTGACCTGGAGACATCTTAAGCTCAAAGCCTTCTCCTGCACCATCTGCAACCACTTTCCCTTTCTCTTCAAGGATAGCTTGCATTTCTGGCGACCTTAAAAGCTCCGACACGCCTGCCCCGTTAAGTTTAAATTTCATATTACTCAAATGCTTCCACCATAACCTTTCTATTCCAAGCCAAAGGAATCATGGATTCAATCCCCTCTTCTGGCAAGCCAATGGTGCGCCATTTCCGTCCGAAAAACTTGACTTCACGGTTTTCCCAGTTGTTTTGGTCGCCTTTTGGAATGGCAATTGTGTAGACAGCCTTTTTGCCTGTAATACTCAACTTATTCAAAACGTCTTGAGTAGACGTTGGCGCAACTAACACATTTTCAATCACAATCTCTTTATTTTCAAAAATAGGATGACCAAAATCATCTTCACCAGACTCTACCTTGTCTACTAAAATTACAGTAATTCCTTTAATCCGTCCCATAGATATCAATCACCCCATATCTTTGTTTTTTGAGACCTAGACGTTTCAATTCTGAATCTTTGATAAAGAGACCACCGCCAGGCACTAGATAAGAACCACTGAAGGAATAACCTAAAGCAGACTCAGCCACCTGAGTCATTGGCTCCTGGTCAGTTGAGGTCATCAACGTGCGAGCTACCACATCAACAGTGACGGACTTAACGACCATAGCAAAAGATGGGTCAGTAGCCACCAACCCATCTAAATCCTTGCCAACTTTTTTAGCTTCAACACGAAGAGAATGAGAAACAACTTCCAACAGCGCTTCGGCTCGTTTTTCCTCATCGAATTTCAACGCTCGCCACAATTTTTTCAAATCTTCTACTGTTGCAAAGTTTTCCATCTCTACCTCCAGCCAAGCGACTACTGAACTTCAGTGTCAGCTTGTTCGATCAGCGAAATCAATTCAGGTTTTGTGGCACGGTTATCATAAATAATACCTTTTTCATCAAGGATTTTTTTCAATGCTGCATTAGTCAATGAGTCCAAAGGTTTGTATGCTTCACTTGGAACCCAATCGCCTCCACTAATTGCATTTTCAGTAACGATAGTAGCCCCTGTTTTTACATTAATGTATTCCATATACTACCCCGCTTTCACAATACGAGCAAAGCTGTTTTTGTCCAAAATTCCCCATCCGAGATAAATTTCTGCACGAAGATAGACTTGGTTATAACCTTTCAAGTCTTTTCCAGAATTGTCTGGATCACCATATCGAATGACTTCGAGTGGAATCTGCTTAGCATATCCCCATTTAACCATGTTAGCAAAGTCACCAACAATAGCAACATCCTTATTGGTTCCAACATTAAGACCAACTGTAGTATTCACGTCTACAGGTAGACCATTAATAGCTCCTGGATTTGCTCCCCATGCCAATTCAGGGTAAAGGCGCTCATTAGCTGAGTTCTTCATACTAGCAAGTGCACTTGCAAATGTAGTATCAATAGCCATACCGCTAACGATATTATCAGCCCCTTGAATCATCTTCACTGCTTCTTCGACATTAGCATCTGGATCGCTTGTTGTGAAATTCACTGTCTGAGTGACCGCCTTGTCAAAACAGTTATCCCCAATAACGGTTGATTCTTGTTTAGTACGTGGATTAACCCCATGGAAAGACATAATATCAATACCACGAGCTACTTTATTAGCAAACCCTTCATTAAATGACTTCAAAATGTCAATTTTAGCTTCATCTGATGCATAAATGAACTCATCAGATACACGAGCACCATACTCGATTTTGATAGGTACAATAGTTACTGGTTCTAGACTTGCACCACCATGCGTTTTCTTCCCGTTTTCTGCAACGATGTCTACATCAGCATCTAACGAGAATGTGAATTCTTTTAATCCATTGAAAGGAATCGCTTGTTGATTAGACAATTTAGCCAGTGAACTGTGCCCCTTAACTTTGTTGATAAGGTCTGTCACAAGCATTGGGTCAAATAATGTTCCTCTTGATAGTTGATCTGTCATATATTTTTACTCCTTTAATCTTCAAAAACTAAACCTTGTACTAGTTTTTTATAAGATGTATTTTCAGTTTTTTCTAGAGTAGGCTCTAGATTTCGCATTGGTGCGAAATGTTCAGTAGGTTTTACGAAAGATGCCAAGCGCTCTGCATCAGCTTTGAAGCTTTCTTCATCAGTTCCCTGCAAACGATCTGCAAGGTCGTAAGGCAATCCATGTTGCAAAGCCACACGAGTTCGCAGACTAGCTGTCTCATAATTAGAGATTTGATTCTGCATCTCTTCAATTTGCTTGTCAGCATCTGACTTACTTTGATTGTTGGCTTCGATTGTTGACTTCAAGCCAACATTTTCTTCTTCCAATTCTGCAATACGAGACTTGATCTGATCATAGTCGCCATACTTCTCTTTCTCTCGAGATAAGCGCCCCTTAATAGCAGCATCAAATTCTTCTTGTGTAGTGATTGGTTTAAATTCTGACATTCTCATGTCTCCTTTCTCCTGCTTCCCCGGCAGTTCGGTAATTTTTGGGTATCAAAAAAAGCAGTCACTAGACCGCTGATTTTAATAACTGATTTTTTGCTTTTTCTTAGGCTTAGTCGTAGCACAAGCCCAATGCGCAAGCAGAGCGCTATCCATCAAAGAAATATCCATATCTTCAAAATGCGATCGATAACCAAATCCACCATTTGAGCCAATATTCCGCTTATCGCAGTTAGTGGCTACTTTAGTCAATGATGGTTGACCTGAGTGACAGATGGTTTTTTGGTAAATACCTTGTTCCCAAAGAGAATTTGCTACGATGATTTCTTTCACCGTAGGAAGAATCACATTCTTAATTCTATAATCTTTCAACTCTTCATCAAGGATCTTTTGACCACTTGCACCATCCACTACAATCTGAGCTACATCAGCTTGTCTCAGAAAAGCTACCATCCACTCATTACCATTACGAACAGATTGACAATCGACAGTTTCAACAAAGAAACGACCATCTTTGGTACGTGCAGCAATACTCATCGCTACATTCGTTCCATCTTGACCATACTTAATACCAACAGATAACTTACCAGATAACTCTGGGACATCATCCACCTTGAGCTCATTCCACTCAGTTTCAGAAATAGCAGATTTCTGGTTGTAAGTCGGCCAAAATCCCAAACGTTGGATATTATGGTCCAGCTTATCCTCACCAAGCTCTGCTTCAATCTTACGCTCATTTAAATGATAACCCATAGACGGATTTGAATTATACCAAGCTTCCACATCGTCGATTTCCTTTTCATCAGAAACCGACCACTCAGCCCAGCCAGAATACTTCCCTTTCCCAAAAAGACAAGCCTCACGATACTTAGTAAAGACTGTTCCGCTTGATACTGGTGTTGGAGGTGTCCCACACATAATTGTGATAGGATTCTCACTATCCGTAACCGTGTACTTCAAAGCAGATTCTTGCTCGGTCGTGTACTCCTGGGCCTCGTCAATAATCAGCATATCAAAACCTTCACCAAGACCACCATTTGATGTTCTGGTACGGAATTGGACAATACCACCTGTTGAATAAAGCTCAATCCGTTCCTGCCCCTTCGCTCGAATGGAATTGAAATCCTCACCATCAACATACCCCATTTTTTCAAGGTATCGTTTTACCTTTTCAAAAGAGGCGTGAGAGGTAGAAATCCTGTGAGAAGTATGTAGGATATTCAATCCTTCATGTAGCCCCCAAATTTCACCGATATATAGGATTTCAGTCTTTCCGTTTCGTCGAGGAATAGAGTAACCAAACTTCTGATGCACCCAAAGATCATTTTTATCAACTGCCATCAAAGGCAGCAATAGATTCTTCTGCCAGGCATAGCAAGAAAGCCCTGTCCGCTCGTAAAGTTCAATCGCTTCTTTGGCTTTTGAATTTTTCTTGACGTATTTTAAAATCACCGATTGAGTAGGATTCTGATTGCCAAGTTTCTTCCTCGCCATTCCACTTTCCTTTCAATCGTCATCGCATGATAACCCTGTCGCTGGGAGATATCGGATCACCTCCTAAACTAATGCACAATAAAAGCACCCTTTCGAGTGCTTATATTAGGCTACTTCTGCTAATAGTTTTTCCATGAAATAGACTTGACCTTTTCCAGTAATTTTTGTAGTTTTACTGATACGAATTGTTCCATTAGGTTCATGGTGTGTTCGTTCTTTAATTTCAAACAATCCCCTATCCATACTACGCTGAGTCGGCATATTCCAAGAGTCTCCTTTGCGGTTAATTAGAAATCCATTTTCACGTAACCAAATGAACAAACGATTCTGACCAATTTCCAGACCATTCTGACGGAGCAACTTAGCAAAATCTCCAATCAAAATAGATGTCTGACTAGCTGACACCGCATTAGCAAAGAGAACTTTTGGCTTGTCAGCTTCCATCTGCGCTTCCAGTTTATGGATTTTATTATCCGCAATCTTCAAAGCACGAGCCATAATCTTTTCAGGACTATTGAAGTCTTTCTCAACTTGTATGAAATACTGACGGACTTCTTTTCCTTTGTCAGTTCGTTGAATCATGGCAATTTCCTTAGCCATGTCTAGTTTAATAATGTGGTCTACTTTGTTGTGTCCACCTCGACCTGTTTGGTTTCCAAAATTGGAAAGCAAAACATAATCTTCATTTTCTGTAAAACCGTATTCGGTCATTCTATCAAACCATGTTGTATAGTTTGAATTAACTCCTAATGCTTCGTGTAATTGACGACCAGATACAACTGGTTCTTGATTATCATTTAAGTTTACAGTAATAAGTTGATTCATTTTATTTCTCCTTTTAATCCATTATTTATTTTCTGAGTATGTTCTTCGATTAAGCAGTCCATACGATGTAGGATCAGATTCAGTAAGGCAAAGTGCTGACCATGATTTGAAATCAAATCATAATAAGAATGATAATCCTCAAAATTAGGTTTCTTGGCTAACCATTCATGCAATATATCCAAGCTTTCTCTAATCTCAGCAGTATAGTTTACCAATTCTTCGTAGCTATCTAAAAGTTCATTTTTTGCCATAATAAAAACTCCTTTGGGTATGACAAAGAAGCTCTTTTCTGATATAATGATTTCAGAAAGAGTTTCTTTCGAGCGATAACGTATAATCTCAACTTTGGCGAGGGAGGATTATGCGTTATTTATTTTTTTCAAGACCTAGAACTAATTTTATGCCTTTTCTAACCACTTCTGTACGAGTGGTCTTTTTTTGTAAGCAATAATCTTCCAAATGTTTATTCAACTCTGAGTCGATTCTTGCTTTAACTTCGACATTCAACGGTTTTTCGCTTTTTGGTCTTCCGGTTCGTGGACTCATTTCATCACCTACTTTCTGTGCCACAACAATATATTACAACTTGTGCCACAAAAAGTCAAGAGGTTTTTTGAAAAAAATTAAAAATAAGAAAAGCACTTAGATTTCTCTAGGTGCTTAATACCAAGCAACTTGCCCTGATTCTTTCAAGCTGCCGTCTTCATTTTTTAGATTTATGATACATTTTGACACATAATCAAAACCATATCTTGGGGGATCATTTCGCTTTACCTCACGGGTAGAGGGATTGAATTCAAATATCTCCCTTCTACTCACATCGCCTTCAGGAAAGACCTCGTAACGGTAAAAACCATTCACAACTTCAATCAAATTAAATTTTAACATTATTCTTCCTTTCCAAATATCGAGTCAAAGCTTTACCATAATTATAGGTTTCATCTGTTTTAGCATGAGCAGTATCATAATCCATATTCCCTCTGACGTACATATAATCATGCTCTAAGCGCTCATGTTTCAATAATATCAAGTCATGTGATTGGATATCCTTACCAGTAATCAGACGATCCCACGACTCTGCCATATTGACTTCTGGATGAAATAAGCTTTCCCCGTCTTTTAAAATATGGATATCATTAAAAACATGATTAAAAGCAATATCAACATCTTCCTTGGTAAAGTCTTTCATTTCCTTAAACTTTCCAATGTTCGAGTAAATTTTTCGCTTCTCTAATTCTTGATTACTATTTTTTATTTTGTCATACGTAAGATAAGCGTGCTTTTCTGCTTTAATAAAATCTTTTGGCAAAATATCATCATTCGATTCATCACGAAAATAATTTCTTGCACCAGATTGAACAGGTAAGCCTACACCTTTTAATACTTCTATTTTAGCACTTTTTTGAGATTCTGCCCAACGTTTAGTATGAACATTCTGTTTCTTCCCATTACCAGGATGATAGTCAACAATACACCTACACTTGCCATGCCGTCTATATATATCCTTGGGAACTTCTGGATAATTGTATGAACCCTCTAAACTCTTGCACCATTTACATGGATGACCGACAACTCTTCGAACGATTTTCGGACTCAATCCCACTTTATGCTGAAACTCCACATTTTTTCGAATGCTATCATCCACAATGCTCTGACTAAAATTTACAATCGGGTCATCAAGTAACCATTTTACATCATCAAAACTTTCCTCACTAGCTAAACGATTGACCAGGCCATCAATTCGGTCTTGATTGAGTTCAGGAACCTGAGCAGCTAACCCGATTTTAGCCTCAGAGTTCAAATTCTTCTGAACTTGTTCAGCATAATCACTCACAAGCTCATAATTTCGCCCCAGAACGTCCGTCAGCACGCGCTGAGCGATATTGTAATACATTTTACCGTCTGGTAGCGTTTCGTTCGTCAGAGAGGCTCCCAGAGCCTTAGAGAGAATATCGCCAATTTCAATCGCAAACTCATTTGCAGTTTTGTAAGTAGCTTTTTTCCCCTTTAATGCAGCAAAAGCATTTCTGACAATCTCACTCTTACCGAAATCTCTCTCAAACCTCTCCTGAACCTCTTGCAAGATACCAGGTAAAACATCATTCTCCATCTGAACCATCCTCACTCAGCACTGGTTTAGCAGACATGTCTCCAGCGATACCAGTAAGGTCTCGAATTGTCTCCGCATTGATGTAACCAGGCAATGCCTGATTCAACTTCACAACACCATCACCAATCATAGTCATTGTATTCGCATCCGCTTCAAACAATGGTTCCCACTTAACAGTGGTTCTCACAAATTGGCTTCTAGTATAGCGAAATTCATCACGCAAACAAGCTGCAACATAAGCCACATTAAGCAAACCTGCTCCAAGCGACCTCTGAGCCTTGCGACCAGCCAGGCGCAAGTTCTCATGACTAGCCTTGATAGCTTCCACAGATGATGGATTATCTGAAACGAAACCAAGATCATCCAATGTCAGCCCCATTTCCCCAGCAAATCCAGCAGCGGCTGTTCTCAGTTGCTCAGTAAACGGTGACATGCTAGCTGTAGTAAACTGTCCAACGCTCGGCTTCTCACCTTTATCGCTTGAAGAAATCGTCAACAAGCTTGATACAGTAGCTTTCCATTTCTCCATAGGTTCCGCATCAGGATCAAGCCCAAGAATATATTTCTGTGGCCATGAGTAGAACTCAGCAGTGATATCAGCCCGTTCTAAAGTTCGCTTAGCGTATTTTTGATAATACATCCCCGCCCTGGTAATACGAGACCGACCAAACGGGCGGACCGCATCAGGACGATGAATGACCGGAACCAGCAAAGGAATACCTGTCTCATTCGTAACTGAGTAAGGCTCCCCATCTTTCGGAATGAAGTGAGTAGCATTAGGCTCGAAGTAGGCTTCAAGCGTTGGACGATTGTAATCATCACGAGCCAACACCGCATAACCTTCCACAAGCAAACCAGTGATAGGATCAATAACACCCGTCGCATTGCTTGATTCAATGACTTGCAACCTCACCTCATCATCTTCACCCTTCGAAATGTATACAAAGCTACACGAACCAATCAGCGCAGCTAAAATAGCACTATCAAAGAAGATATCAGGATTGTTCCGATTAAAGATTTCTGTAACATTAAAATCATCATTAGCAAATGCCCTGAAAATCAAACGATCTGCAAGACTATCAACTCCCTTTGCAGCCCAACCAAGAACAGCTTGATACTTTACCCTGATATGTGCAGGAATTGTGATTCCTGTCGGCGCTTCATAGTGTTGCATCGCATAATGTTTGTACCTCAGATTGACTCTGCTCTGATAGAGATTCAACTTTCTCCTGAGATAGTCAATTCCTCTTAATTCCAAACCGTTCTCCTTTCATTGTGATGATTTGGCGCGAGAAAAAATGTACAGTGACGGCGTGAAGCTCTCGAGCGCCTAGTGGGAGGGGGATACCCCCCTATCCTCTGCTAGGACTTATTTCACACATATCTGTTATTTTTTCAAATTCTAAGCATTCATTATTATTTTTGATATTTTTAAAAAATAATATAATTTTTCTTTTTTGGCTTCTTCAAGCTCTGTACTTTGTCCAATCTCTTGACTGTGGCAGGTTGCGATTACCTACAACAGTAGCATTGGCTGACCTATCGTCAGCATATAACTTATCAGACTTCTGTCTGTTGCATTGCCAGTGGGCTAACTGCAAGTTTTGAATATCTGATGGATGACCGTTACGATTGATTGGAATAATGTGGTCAATGACCGGACTTAATGGATGTGGGTACCTCAAGGATTTGTCAACTGGTAGTCCACAAATTCCACAAGTATTTCTTGTTTTGAGAATAATATTTTTATTCTTTTCAAAAGCAACTCTGTGAGGACCGCTCCGGTCCGGTCTTTCATGGGGGGTATTCATCTAAGGAGGGGCCTTTCTTTTTAAGAGGTAGGGGGGTAAATTTTTATGATGTGGGGGAGATTTTTTAGTCTAGGAGGGGGGTGTTTTTTAATCTCTGGCACCCTCGTATATTTAACATATCTTATATTCTGTTAAATAAAACTAACATTCTTAAAAGTCAACTGTAGCAAGTGCTTACATCTGTTTCATTAAAAACTGATTTACTTTTTCTCAATATGTAAAATAAATAGTCATTTAATAGCTAAAATTCATCATTGAATCATCCAATTCATCCTGCTTAATACCTATATAATCAAGTGTGATATCTGGAGATGAATGATTAAATAATTCCATCAAGATCGCTACATTTTGATTTTTTCTGTAATGATGATAACCAAATGATTTTCTCATTGAGTGAGTCCCAATGTTTTTAAGGCCAACATGTTCAGCTGCTTGCTTTAATATTTGATAAGCTGCAACTCTTCCAATATGAACGATTCTTACTCCGTCTGTCCTAACTTTTTTCTTACTTGGAAATAGGTAATCATAACCTTTAAGGTCATTTGTTTTAATGTAGTGACTTAAAGCTTTTCTTAATTCAGGGTTGATAGCAAATCGCTTGACCTTACCAGTTTTCTTTTCAGTAACCTCGATTCTATCGCCTGTCACTTGTTTCACTTGGAGAGGTATAATATCGCTGATGCGCATTCCAGAATACAGACCGCACATGATTAGGACATAGTTTCGCTCACTCTTTGATTTTAAAAAGTCTTTCATCCGTTCAATGTCATCAAGTTCACGAATAGGTTCTACTTTTTTCACGATATCACCTCCAAACTCAAAGAAAAAGACAGGGTGTGCCTGCCTTTACAATTACTTCATAATATAATTTTAGCACATAAAATCATATATTTACTCCGGACTTACTCCGAGTTTACTCCAAAAAAACTCCAAGTTTACTCCAAAATTTCAATCTGTTCTCCATTGCGGTATAGCTCTGCAAATGCCATCAAAGCCTTCTCCAAAATTTCGTAATATGAACTTTCTGAAAGAGACAAGTCCATTGCGATTGTTTCATTCTTCTTGCAATCCCACTGAAGGTACTTTTCGAAAAGTATCCTACGATATAGAGGATCGTGTAAGCCGCTAACCGCTTGCTCAATTGCATCCAGCTCAAGCTCTGCATCAACTTTCCGTATAGCTAACTTCTCGACTTGACTATTTCTTCCACTTGACGGATTTCTCGGCATAAATGAGTAGGTTGTCGTTACTCTCTGACCTTCGGTGTCATTGGCCACACGACGCCAGCGAGGATATCCTTCTAAAATTTTCTTGGCATTTTCTTTTGTTTTAGTTTCGTTTATATCAGGAAAGAAGGGCATCGCTCACCTCGTTTCTATCTCAAGTAATTCTTCCGTCGAAATCTTCGTGATTGCTTCCACTTGATAATCTTACCATCGTTGTTATTATTGAAATAATCCGGCAATCTTGCCGTTGGACTTTCTTTATAGACCACTTTTTCAACGACCTGGACTCCAGGCATCATTTCATCATCTATCCATCCAACTAGCCAAGCAGGATTCACATCATAGGTTTTGGCAATCATTTCTATTTGCTTAATGGATGGATATCCACCCCGTTCGTACAAATGAATTGTATTTTGGGAAACACCTGTATCTCTAGCCATATCTTTGACAGAAATACACAAGTCCTCTCTAAGTTCTTTCAGTCTTAGCTGCATCTTGCTCTCCACTTTCTAGTATTAGCTTTTATGAATGTAGCCTGCTCTTGCATCTGCTTCCATTCATAATCCATGATGATATCAAGCTGGTTGTTACAAAGACCTTTTAAGAAATCATTTTGAGCTTCTAGTTTCTCAATATCCTTATAGGCCCTTTCATACAGTTCATCTTCCAGAAATCTAATGCGCTCTGCCATTGCTTCCTGAATGATGATGTAAGTTGGTTTCTTGTACTTTGTCATTACAATATTACCTCATCTCCTATTTTTAGAGATTCATAGCTTGTTTTAGTAACTACGAATATTCCGTAATTTTGTACTGTGATAGTGTACATGTCGCCAATCTTCTCCTTTTGTAAAACTCTGCCTTTGATTTCTGCACCTTGATTATCAGCTTTATAAACGACAATCGGACGCTTTGCTTCTAGTTTTTTAATGTGGATACTCTGCCAGATATTCAATCCAGCAGACAATAATATCCAAATTACGATAAAACGTCTCATTCTGTGTCCTCATTTCTTCCATCTCTTACTTTTTGCAAATAATATTTATATATTTCACTGCTACCATAGTCATTTACTAACTTTTCAAGTGCTTTATTGACTACTTCAGACACGCTTCTATAACTACCATATTCTTTAATGGCTTCGACATGGTCATATAGATCTTGTGTAATCGTTGCTTGTATCTTTCTAGGCATCACTCCGCCTCCACAACTTCAAATAAAGGACTGTTGAATACTTCGCTGAATCCAGCTTCTTCAAGTTCTTTTCGGGTGTGTACTGTACGGTATTCTTTAGTTTCTTCCTTTTCACTAAAAAGCCATTCACGACAAGACTTAAAGTAGTTAAGATACTTATATTCTTCGCTTAAACATTTTATTTTCACGAAAAATTTCTTCTCTTTCTCGACCTCGTAGCCGTCCAGCCACGCTCGAGCGACTTTGTCGTAAGCACCCTGTTCGTTCAGTAACCAATCAGCGTATTGTTTATTAAAGTTCTTTTCTCTGAGCGCATCATATAATGTAGCGTTCTGTTTCTTGTAATACTCGATAATTAACGCCACAAACGGTGGAACTTTGACTTTTTCTGGTTCGTCTAGTTGTTTGATTTTATCGATAATTTCGTCTACATCAATACAATTGATAATTCTATTTTTACTTTCTTTTAAGACATTACAATAATCAATCAATTCCTGCTTATTCATCTTCGCTTCCTCCAACTTGTTTTTAAAAAATCCAGCTCTTGCCCCTCATGGCTCAAAGACACAAGAGCTCGCAAATTATTTATACGTCATTGTCCAAGTCTAACGCATATTCTAGCTCGCTTTTAACGTGGTTCGCGGCACGTTGATTTTGTTGCTAAGTAATAGCAATCTACCGCACCATAATCAAAACGTACATCGTTTCTTCCGATATATTTTTTAAATCTTGGTCTAGTAATGCCAGAGAATGCCCATTGATGGTCTTTCATCTGTTCAATAAGTTCATCCACATTGTTAAAACTTCCAAGAAAAAACTTGCAGTCCCCGTTGTAGACGAAGTAGAGTTCAATCATCTTTACTAAACTCCTCATAAATTTTTTTGAATATTTCTGACACCAATTTTTCAGGTATATTAGATCTCTCGTTGTATGATTTTGAGAAGTTTTTCCACTCGATGTCCTGCTTGATAATTTTATTTTTAAGATTAAGTTCAATATTGCTTCCAAAAATCGTCCGTTTTTGTAAAGGATAATCATAATTATTGTATCTAGCTAGATTTTTGTATGGAATTCTGAATCCAATAATATCCTCAATGTAAGGCCACAGTCTGTCAGCCGCTGGATTCTCAATAACCCAAAATTGTGGTCTATATCTTTTTATGATTTCTATTGTGTTGAAAGCTGTTAGCTCACCATTGACCCTTTTTAGAAATTGTCTGTCATACTGATAATTTATATAGGCTGATTCGTAATCCTGTTTTGAACGGATTGTGAATGGTGAAGGTCTTACTTGGGGAGCAAACAGGTTGTCAGAAACATCATTGCGTTTCCAACACGCATTTCCGTTTTCCATCGCAGAAGCATTTGACCAACTTTCGCATGGTGGACTAGCTATTATAAGATCAGGTTTTGGTAATTTGTCTAACACGTCAAAGAGCGTGTTATCTCCAAATAAACGTTTGTAATCAGCAAGGTCCAGATTTGTAAAATGATTGTTCTTGTTTTCTATATCCATTCCGATTGAATAGATTTCAATATTCGCCCCCCCCGAACTATTCAGAGAGTTAGCACCCTTGAAGTAAGAACCATTCCCACTATCAAAAAGTGCCCAGACTACCATTTTTTTGATAATCAATACCTCCTATCCTTCATCCCAGACGGATACACAAAGCACCTGCCTGTCGCTCCCTCGAAAATGCGACTTGATAAAGCACCATTCCCGAAATCGTCCGAGTAAAGTTCTTTAATCTCTTCGCTACTCAAATTCGTGTTGATAATCGTATTGGTCCGATTATCCAGGATCTTGAACAATATCTGATGCGCCCACTCGTTACGCTTCGTGTCGGCCTTACGACTCTCTTTCCCAAGGTCATCCAAGAAGAGGAAATCAACCTCAGACAATAGCTTGACCATCTTAGCTTCTGAATAACCATTGTCAAACTCAAAGCTTTCTCGAATCTTGTCAAACAAAGTCACAACTGAAACGAATAGTACACTTTTCGGTTCATCATAAGACTTAAATTGCTCATTAAGAAACCGAGCCAATCCATAAGTAAGATGACTCTTACCAACACCAGACGGACCAGTGATGATGGCATTTCCAACCGTACCTTTGGCATATTCACGTTCCAACCGCTTCACAAAATTAATAGCATTTTCATCGATGTCAACTCGAATTTCATAGTCATGTAGCGACTTGCTAGCCAGCTTGCTTGAAACGATACTGTCACGAGCAAAGACCTCATAAGTGTCCGATAGCTTGCTTTTAACTTCAGATTCCATGTTCAGTTGCTTTTCAAAACGTCGAATGTTCTCTTTCTCGCACTCAGGACATTGACTGACTTCCTCAACCTTGCCCTTGATAGGAATCTTAACAGACCAAAGATGGCATCCATGGATTTCACAGATATCATCAAGAACTGTTCTGGTTCTGAATTGTTTAAACTGTTTCATCTAAAACCCTAACCTTTCGTCAACCGTACTGGTTAAAATTGTAGAACGTTTTGGCATCGGTTGATTTAGATAATTATCCATCTTATTTCCGAAGAGCGTTTGTGGTTGAAGATACTGCTCATACTCTGTACCTTTCCACTTAGCGACCATGATGTCCACAACCTTTTTAAAATCTTCAAGGACATAGCCCTCTTTTAACCTTGCCTTGATAAATTTTTGATGACTAGCAGTATTTACCTTGAAATTCTTTTTTGCTTTAGAATTTAGATAATTGATCACTTCACTACAAATAGATAATTTATTGTTATTATCTATCTCGTTATTATTAGTCTTGTTTGTCTGTAAAATTTCCAGTTCCGATACTGTATTATTTACAGTTCCAGACTGTAAAATTTCCAGTTCCGAAACTGTACTATTTACAGTACCATCAACGGCACTTATATAGATTCTGTTAGGTAGGTTATTCCCTTGTCTAACTTCTTTTAACAGTCCAACATTCTTCAATTCTTTTTTGAATTTGATAATCGTCTTTTCGCTACTATTCAAATCAACCATAAGTTGCTCATTTGTGTAGTATTGAAATACATTCCCATCTCTGTCATGCCAGCCATTTTTTATTGAAAGTTCTAACCTTCCAAATAAGAGCATATACAAGAGTTTCGCATGGTTGCTCAATGACTTATATTTTTCATCATAGATGAATGGCTTTGGAAATTTGAAAAACGATAAGAAACCAGTGACTTCACTTTTTTTAATCATTGCACTACTCCTTTCTTCTAATTTTTAGTGTTATATCCATATTCAGGATTTGTTGCTTTAAAATCAGCTATGTATTTACTTTCTAACGCAAGTAGTTCATTTTCTGTGCCATCTTTTAACTTGTCAATAACCTCATAGGTCCAGTCTGTGATATCGCTTTTTTTCATCACTTCATGAAAGTAACTTCCTGATTGTGCTTTAAAATGTTGGAACCAACGAAAAATAGGATGATTAACAGTTTTTCCAATATAAACCTTACCCGTCTGTTTATGAGTGATTTTATAGATGAAACCAACTACACTGCTACTTCTATATGTTCTGACATCTTCAGCAAGCCTATTTGCATAAAATTGTTCTTCATGTTCTAGACAACAAAAATAATAACCGCTATAATTATTGTTCTTTATGTCAATTCTATTGACAGGATTTTCTCCACAAAATTTACACGGAATATTTTCTGTCCAAAAACTTTCCCAGTTTTCACTCAATTCATAAACATTGACAAAAAAGAATTCCCCTTTCGAAGTTCTTTGAGGTATCTTTTCTGAAAAATATTCTGGATAATCTTCTTTGATTTTTTTCAAAACGTCCTTCTTAGTTTCTAAATCAAAGTAGAGCCTTCGTTCTACTTGCTGAGAGTAGTAACTATCTTTGTTTTCTTTTCTGTGATTGATTCTCACAAACCAATTTGCCATCTACTCCTCCACACTTGAAAATTTTGTGTATTCCTTATGAAAATACAACTTCACTGTCCCTAGACTCCCATGTCTATTCTTTTCTAGGATCAGATCGGTCACGTTATTCGCTTCTTTACTGTCTGCATGTTCCTTCTGGTAGTAGGCATCACGATACAAGAAAGCTACAATATCTGCATCTTGCTCAATCGAACCAGATTCTCGCAAATCTGATAACATTGGGCGCTTATCCTGTCTCTGCTCAACTGACCGACTCAACTGTGATAAGGCTATGACAGGAACCCTCAAATCCTTTGCTAGTATCTTCAATTCCCTTGAAATTTCAGAAACAATCTGCTGGCGATTCTCACCTTTTGAACCAGTAATCAACTGCAAGTAGTCAATGATGATAATGCCTAGACCACCCATTTCTTGAGAAAGCTTTCGAGCCTTTGACCGTATCTCTGAAATCCGAATACCAGCAGTATCATTCACGAAAATAGGCGCATCATAGAGATTATTTTGTGCATGTACAAGTCTTTTCCACTCATCGGTACTAAGATTCCCAGTCTTCAAATGATAACCTGGAACCATACCCTCAGATGCCACCATACGCTCAATCAATTCCTCTGCTCCCATTTCAAGTGAAAAGATGACAGCAGGCTTTCTTTCCATCGTAGCCACATGCTTAGCGATATTAAGAGCCAATGCCGTCTTCCCCATAGCTGGACGAGCAGCAAGAATGATAAGATTCCCTTCATGAAGGCCTGTTGTAATCTTATCCAATCCGACAAAACCAGTAGATAGACCAGTCACGAATCCATCTGTCTGTGAGCGAGTTTCGACTATCTGCATGTGTGTATCAAGGATATCGGCCACATTACGAAATCCTGTGCCTGTATTCTGATTGCTGATATCAAGCATTGACTTTTCAGTCTTTGAGATAATGTCACTGATTGATACATCTCCTTGATATGCGCTAGAAAGAGACTCTGACAAATCAGCGATTACTCTTCTTAGAGTTGACTTCTCTTTTACTAACTTTGCATAATGCTCCACGTTTTTGGAAGTTGGTGTGGAGTTCACTAACTCGACAACATAGTTTAAGCCGCCAATTTCTTTAATCCGCCCTTGATTGGTAAGAGCTGACACCATAGTAGTGGCATCGATTGGCTCTCCTTTTTTAAAGAGAGACAACATAGTCTTAAATACAATCTTGTTGGCTGGTTTATAAAAATCATCAGGAACCAATTCATCTGCCAGCGAAATGATTGTGTCAGGTGCGATAAAGACTGCACCCAGAACAGACTGTTCTGCAACTAAATCATGAGGTAGTATTCTAAATTCTTCAGACATACCGAGCACCCCACTTCCTACGGTTGGCACGGTACTTCATCCGCATATCCTCATAGATGTGCCTACCCTCTAACTCCATTTTTTCAAGCTTAAGTAGACGATTTTCAGACGATAGAATTCGATATTCTTTGGCTAGCTTGTCATAATCATTCAAGTATTCCTTGATCATGAACATGGTATCATTATCATTTTCTAGATATAGGTTAAAGTCCGATGTTTCATCGTCAGAAATCATTTCCCTGTTTAATTTTTCTTTGGTTTCAAGCCATTCGATCAATTCTTCCATTTCCTGACCTCCTCATTACAAAAATCTGATTGCAGACTGTTTCGGCTCTGGCAAGGCTAGAGGCTCAGGACGCAAGCCTTGAGGCGGTTCGTTGTCGTAGGTAAAGCCCTTGAACGGACGACGAATATTCTCACGAATTTCTTGACGCTGTGCCTCTCTACCACGTTCGTATGCATGGTTATAACCTTGGATAATCATAGACGCAAATTCTTGCTCTTCTCGTCTCTCTTCTTCCTCTCGTTGTTCTTGCAGTTTGATATGACGGCAAGCCCCTGCAAATCCAATCAGCAGAGCTCCAACGCCCATTAACTGATCTAAAATCGGTGGTTCAAACATTTTTCTATCTCCTTTATTGTGCTAACTGACTTTGAAACCGAAGTACATCGTTCATGTCATATAAATATTTACCGCCTTTAGCATTTTGCTGGTAGCGGAATTTCCCTGCGTCTCTGAAATCTTCAATTTTCTTACGACCCCAACCTGTTTTCTCTTGGACATCTTTGATTGAAGCCCAGTTCGTACCTCTTGATACTCGTAATTTAGCTTCAGTTATAGCTTTCACATTCAACTGGACAAGTTCTTCCAGCAGTTCATTTTTGAAATCTTCTCCAAACAATTCCAAAGCCATTGGCAATTTCCCCTCTTTCGTGTTATAATCATATTGAATATTTAAGTATGCGCCTGATTTCCGTCAGGTGCTTTTTTGCCCTACGCTTGACTAAAAGAGTTCAGTTCCATAATCTTCATTTTGGTATTAGTGCTTGGCTCCCACGTCATCCAGTAAGCAAGAGCAGCTTCTGCAAACTTTTTCGGTAGCAAGTCATAGCGACTGATATTAAAATGATCCTTGAAATCAATCTCAGCTTGTCTAAATACCGACTGAGCGAAAATCTTATCCGCATAAGCTGGGCTATCAATACCACCCAGGCATGCCACAACCCTAGCCTTACGCTTCTTCAGAAGCGACTGAGCATAGCTTGGATGAATCGGTTGCTCACTCTTCAGATAGTCAATATCTTTCAGCATGGTCGCCTGTTGCTCACGCAATTTCTTCTGTCCAGTAAAGAGAGCGATAAAGTCATCCTCGTCCAAATCCTCGCGGATGAAACCACCCTGCTTGCGAATAGCTGGCAAGACCTCTGAGGTCACCCAGCGCTTGAACTCCTTAGCCTGAGGCAACTTGCTGGATAAAATAAGAGAGTAGAGACCAGATTCGTTGATGATGATAGTGTTTTGTGTTCGACCTAAATTGTCGGTGAGTCCGTATTTCACGGAGTCATCTTCATCAACGTGCCGAGAAATTGCGTCCAGAGGTTTAGCATATCCCAAGATATCCGCAACATCCTTCCCAACGAACCAAGGCTCGTCATCAATTGTCAAAGTACGGACTTCCTGCCCGTGAAAATTAAAAATTTCCTTCATAATATTCCTTTCTAAATTTGGTATAATGAAATTAAAAACGAGGTAATTCTGATGAAATTAAATCCTGATTGTATTCGTGATATCCTTTTTGTTATTGAAGAGTTTTCAACGTACTCCAATGATGTCTCAGAGGATAAACTCTATGAAAAACTTATTCCAAAATATTCACAAGAGGAAATCCTCTACCATGTTCGACAATGTGAACATAGTGGTTTATTTCTCCAAGTTCAACACTATTTCGGTGGTTTCTCAATTCAAGATTTATCTCCTTATGGTCATCAGTTCATCAATAATATTCGCCAAGATAACAATTGGAATCGAACAAAAGATATAGCAAAGAATGTTGGTTCTTTTTCGCTTGATGTCCTTAAAGATATTTCATCACAAGTTATTAGCAACCTCATTTCAAATCAGCTTGGCAATAAATTTTAAGTAGACGGTAGCATGGCATCTTTCGGCCGTGCTTTTTGTTTTGATTGCTTGCACCCCTTTTAATTTTTGATCATTCAAATAAATACCATCTTCTCTTATTTTGAGTTCATTCATCTTCCCCTCCTACTCAATCACCTTACTGCCGACTACCAATCGTTTAACGACAACGTCCATCTCCTTAAATTCGGCATTCTCTGCACAGTAGCGGACGCTCTCGCTGATGATGTGACAAATAGATACGCCGTACTCGTTCGCAAGCTCCGTAGCAATATCCCAGGCATCTTTGTCAATCCGTGTTACTTTTTGCGCTGCGTTGTTCATATACTACTCTCCTAACTCAACCCAAGTTTCGTCAATTCTTAAAACGTCGCAAACTCGGTTCTTTAATTTGTCGCTACCTTTACCGTATTTCAATAATTCTGAAATGGTAGATTTCTTCACTCCACAAGCACGAGCAAGGTGTGTTTGTGTCATTCCTTCTAAATTCAATTTGTCTTTGACAAGTTGAATCCATTTTTGATGTTGTTGGCTCATATTCTCTCCTCTCTATTTCTCTCTCCTTTTTGCTATAATAAAAGCAGAAAGGAGGTGAATTTCATGTCGCCAATTACTAATGAAAATGTCCAAATCTGGACACTCTATGTCACAGTGATTATTGCTATAATAGGTTTTATATTAAATACCATTTCGCTCTGGCAAACGAAGAAAGCAACAGAGGATATGGCAAAGCCTTATATTAATGTCTATGTAGATGTCTATGCAGTTAAAAATCAACAACGTACCTATGTTTTTAAAAACTTTGGCCAAACTCCAGCATATATAGATAATATTCAGATAGCTGGAGAATTGGATCCATTGAATTCTGTACACCGCTTCAACTCACTTATCGGAAATATGATTGCCCCAGGACAAAAATTTACATCATCAATAGACCCAGATTATAAAGGTCGAATTACACTGACAATTACTTACTCCGATAGCAAGAAACACAAATATATAGACAAGTTTGTACTTGATGCTACATTGGCATCTGCAATGTTCTACACTGTAAACGAGAGCAATAAAAGCGATTCTCCAGCTACAGCTATCAGACAATCGACCATGGCTCTATTACGCGATTTACGATAGAACCATCTCCGAGCGATTTTACAGTTCAAACATCACGTAAGCATTCAATTTTTATCTCAACAGTTTCATCGTCAAGTGTATTGGCGATGATTTTATTTTTTGCGTCAATCGCTTCGTTCAAGTCTTTACAAGTTAATTCATAAAGTACATTTACATTTGCATTCATCTCTTCCTCTCCTTTCTTTTTAAAAAATTACCTAAAAAGTTAGCGAACCACTTGACATTTATCACCCAATAAGTTAAAATCAAACCATAGAGAAAAGACTTACTAAAAGTAAGGTTCTACCTAGAAAACGGACGCCAATCAGTTTCATTAGGCTTTATTTTTTAGTTGTCTTGTTCGCTAACTCTTTAGCTTACAAAATAATAATACACCTTTTTGGGAGTGCTGTCAATATTTTACACCCAAAAAGTTGAAATATTTTTTGTAATGTCTTAGAAAGGTTGAAAAATCAATGTTTCCGACATTTGAAAAAATAAAAGAACTGGCAAAAAATCGTAAAATGACACTCACTCAGCTAGAAGAATCACTTGGTTATAGCAGAAATACACTCTATAAGTTGAAAACTCAAAAACCAAACGCTGAGAGAATTGCAGAAATCGCCGACTACTTCAACGTGTCCACAGATTATTTACTTGGTCGGACAGATAATCCTGCTATCGCAAAGGAAACAGTAACTACACCAGACGGCCGTGTGGTCGACTTGTCAAATCTTCGTGAACGTGTCGTCCTGTTCGATGGTAAGCCGTTATCAGACGACGATGTAGATAAAATCACTCAAATCATTAAACTCTCTTTGGGGGTATCGGATATTGAAAGCAAATGAACTACTAGATGAATACCAGGTCACACTCTATCTCTTCCCAGAAACCATGTGGGAGCGAAAAGGCTTCTATTTCCCCGATGAGCGCATTATTTACGTCAATGGGGATTTATCCCGAGAAGAGCGAGAAAAGGTTATCCTGCACGAATTAGGGCATATAAACCACAACCCAGCACATTACAAACGACTGCTTTACAAATACGAAAACGAAGCAGACCGCTTCATGATTCGACATCTCATCTCTGAAGAACTCGCTCAGTATGAAGTATCAGACTTCAACTGGCTCCAGTTTGCAGAAAGACACAAAATCTCAACAACCTGGGGTGAAGATATGATACAGGAAGAGTTTAAGAATGTTGTGGGGATGTGAAGATATCTAAAAATTAAAGGTAACTTCTAAAACTAACTTCCAGTTTCCCCCAACCTAGCCTTCAGTATGAGAAAAACGCGTGAAATCAGTAGAA
>NZ_CAMHWI010000010.1 GCF_946188695.1 Streptococcus mitis
GCAGTCAACCCAGGATCTAAAGTTGTAGTAGACGATAAAGGAAACGCAACAGTAACAACACCAGAAGGAAATACAGCCGTAATTCCAGCAGCAGACGTAACTAAGTCAGCAGCAGATGCAGGAAAAGCAAATGCAGGAAATGCAGTAAACACACCAGCAGCTAAGGTAGAAGTTAAAGATCCAGCTAACTTAACAGACGCTGAGAAGAAAGCGATCGAAGATAAAGTTAAAGCAGTCAACCCAGGATCTAAAGTTGTAGTAGACGATAAAGGAAACGCAACAGTAACAACACCAGAAGGAAATACAGCAACAATTCCAGCAGCAGACTTAACTAAGTCAGCATCAGACGCAGGTAAAGCAAATGCAGGAAATGGAGCAAATACACCAGCAACTAAGACAGTAGTTAAAGATCCAGCTAACTTAACAGATGAAGAAAAAGCAAAAGTTAAGAAAGCAGTAGAGGATGTAAACCCAGGATCAACTGTAGTAGTAAATGATAAAGGTGATGTAATCGTTACTAAAGGAGATGGAACAGTATTAGTAATCCCAGAACTTGACTTAGTAATTCCAGAAGATAAATTAACTGATCCAACTCAACAAAATGGTGTAAATACACCAGCAACTAGAGTGTTAGTTGGAGATAAAGCTAAATTAACAGCTGATGAAATTGAAAAAGTTAAAGAATCAATTAAAGCAGTCAACCCAGGATCAACTGTAGTAGTAGACGAAAACGGAAATGCGACAGTAACAACTCCAGAAGGAAATACAGCAACAATTCCAGCAGCTCAATTAGTTAAAGATGCTAAAGATGTTGCAGCTAAGAACAATGGTGAAAACATCAACGTTGACTTCGAAAAAGAAACAGTAGCAGACTTCAATAACTTAACAGATGCAGAAAAAGAAGCTGCAAAAGCTAAGATTAAAGGAGCAAATGCTGATGTAGTAGAAGTTATCTTCGACAAAGCAGGAAACGCAACTGTAATTACTAAAGATGGTAAAGTTTACACAATCGTAGCTAAAGATATCTTTAAACAACGTCCATATGTACCATCAAATGGTGGAGGCAATAACGGAGCTACTAACACTGACGCAAAAGTGGATAAAGCTAAGTTAGAAGGTGCTATTCGTCAATTAGATGAATTGATCATCAAAGAATCAGCTAAGTTTGATGCAGAAACTGCAAAAGAAGCGAATGCATTATCAGCAGATGCTAAGAAAGTATTTGCTAATGCAGACGCAAGTCAAGCAGAAGTGGATGCAATGGTTAAACGTATCGAAGACTTCATGGCAAAAGTTGCTTCATCAACTGATCATGCAACTCCAGCTAACGACCAAGCTGCTCAAAAACCAGCTGTAGCCCCAGCTACTGCTCAAGCAGCAGCTAATGCTAGCCAAGAAGCAGCAACAAACGCGCGTAAAGCAGCTAAAGAATTGCCAAATACAGGTACAGCAGATTCTACTGTAGCTATGGTAGCAGCTGCCGCAAGTGCATTACTTGGTCTTGGTCTTGCAGGCCGTCGTCGTAAAGAAGACGAAGAAGCTTAATTGGTAGATTGTTTGATAAACATCAGATGATAAATCCGATTTTCAAAGCTTAAGCAAGTACCTCTCATAAGAAAATCTCCTAGCAGGAAAGTCTGCTAGGAGATTTTTGTATTTCAGGAAGTGGACGGCTGACTTGGTAACCAGCTGAGGGTGAAGGTTAGCTGATCAGCTTTTAGGAGGTCTTGGTGTTGAATAGTTGATACTAGAGTTGTGTCCAGTCGGCATTCTTTGACAAAGTTAAAATGGTTGTGGTTTTGCTCAGTATGAATATCTAGCCATTTATCTTCTTTAGCGAGATAGATTCGGAGGTGGTCAAAGAGAGGGATTCCGAGATCATAGCTTGGTTTTCCTGGACAGGTCGGATAAAATCCGAGAGCTGACCAGATGTACCAGGCCGAGAGACTACCATTGTCTTCATCGCCAGGATAGGCTTCCCAACTTGAGTGAAAGGCCTTCTGACGGAGAGTCTTGATGAGAAGGGCAGTGTAGTCAGGGTAATCGCTGTAGCGGAAGAGATAAGGAATGTGGAAGCTTGGTTGGTTGGAAATAGCGAGTTGTCCAAAAGGAGCAGTAGCCATTTCGCTCATTTCGTGAATTTCGTAACCATAGCCTGTTGTCTCAAAGAGGGGAGCATCTTGACAGGCTTTTAAAAGGTAGAGACTAAAGGCTTCTTTTCCACCCATAAGCTGGATCAAGCCTGGGATATCGTGGAGGACACCTAGGGTTGCTTGAATGGCAGAGCATTCGGCATAGTCTCGCCCCCAACTATAGGGAGAGAAGTCAGGGCGGAAGTTGCCTCGATTGTCTCGCGCTCGCATGTAACCTGTTTCAGCGTCAAATAGATGGCGGTAATTTTGTGACGCAGTTCTATAAGTTTCCGCGATGTCATTCTGACCAAGTTTTTCGGCACAGCTGGCGATACAAAAGTCGCTATAGGCATAGTCAAGAGTGTGGCTGACGCTTTCGTGGTGGTCGGTAGAGAGGTAGCCCAGTTCTTGGTATTGGGCTAGTCCGTGGCGGCCATTGATGCCGAGAGGATCGGCCTTGCTGGCTGTTTCGAGCATAGCTTGGAGGAGTTCTTCTTCCAAGTCGGGAGCCATGTCCTTGCAGGCGCTATCTGCGATAATGCCGTCTAAAAGGGTACCTGGCATCATGCCCCGTTCATCTGGGGCTAGCCATTTTGGGAGGAAACCAGTATCGCGGTAGCTATTGAGAAAGCCTTCTAAAAAGCAGTGATAGTGTTCAGGTATGATAAGGGCAAAGAGGGGGAAGGTGGTCCGGAAGGTATCCCAGAAACCATTGTTACTGAAGAGAACACCGGGCTTGACAGTGCCAGTAGCCAGATCTTTGTGGATGGCTTGCCCTGATTCGTCAACCTCATAAAAAATCTGTGGGAAGAGGAAGAGTCTGTAGAGACAGTGATCAAAGAAGGTTCGGTCAGCTTCTCCTGTCTCTATAACGTCAAAACGATGGAGGAGATTTTCCCAATCCGCTTGTGCACTTGCTTTACAGCTATCAAAATCTTTTTGAGGTAGATTAAGCAGTGCTTGAGAAGGCGAGATGAAAGAAGTGGCTAGCTGAATCTCAGCATGGTTGCTTGCTAGGTCAATTCGCCAGTCACCACCTTCTGGGCTGACAGCAAGAATATCCGTATTCATTTGCAGGACAGTGAATAGTTTTAGCGGATTTTTGTTGGTTTCAGTTTTACCTTCTTGTCGCAGGGCAAGAGTTCTCTTATTTACTTGCTCTACTGTCAGTTCATCTACCGCGTGAAGATAGAGGGAGAGGGCTTTGCCTTGCTTTTGCTCTAAATGAATAGAAGCGCCATAGCAAGTCGGTGTAAGCTGGCTTTCAATCTGATAGCGCAGGGAGAAAATCTTCAGATAATGAGGTTGGAAAGAGGCCTTATCCCTATCATAGGAAGACTGGCGGTGGAAGAGGCTGTCTCCACCTAGTTGGCCTGTGACAGGTGTCAGGAGGAGCCAAGAGTAGTCCCCAATCCAAGGACTAGGCTGGTGGGTTAATCGAATCCCCTGAAAGATGGGCAAATGTGGATCGAAAAACCAAGCTCCCTCCTGGTCACTGGCCTGGGGCACAAAGTAATTCATCCCAAAAGGTACGCCTGTGTAAGGCAGGGTATTTCCTCGAGAAAAGGCATGTTTGCTGACAGTTCCAAGGCGGGTATCGATGGTTTCAAGTAGTGGTTTCATAGTCTTTCCTTTAGCTGTTTTTCTACATTATATCAGAAAAAGAGGACCTTTAGAAAAGGAGTTTTAAAGATAACTATTTTGTAGAAAAATGACTATCATTTGTGTATGTATTTTCTGTCCCAAAAGCTATATACTGAAAATGAAACTTGTTTGAAAGAGGAAATTGCACGATGATTTATTCGAAAGAAATTGTTAGAGAATGGCTGGATGAAGTAGCAGAGCGGGCCAAGGACCATCCGGAGTGGGTGGATGTTTTCGAGCGTTGCTATACAGACACCTTGGACAATACGGTTGAAATCCTAGAAGATGGTTCAACTTTTGTCTTGACTGGGGATATTCCTGCTATGTGGCTTCGGGATTCAACAGCCCAACTCAGACCCTACCTGCATGTTGCTAAAAGAGACCCTCTCTTGCGCCAGACCGTTGCTGGTTTGGTTAAGCGTCAGATGACCTTGATTCTCAAGGATCCTTATGCCAATTCCTTTAACATTGAGGAGAACTGGAAGGGTCACCACGAGACTGACCATACCGACCTTAATGGCTGGATTTGGGAGCGCAAGTACGAGGTAGACTCGCTTTGCTATCCTTTGCAGCTGGCTTATCTCCTCTGGAAAGAGACTGGCGAGACTAGTCAGTTTGATGAGACTTTTGTCAAAGCGACTAAGGAAATTCTTCATCTGTGGACGGTGGAACAAGACCACAAGAACTCACCTTATCGTTTTGTTCGAGATACAGACCGCAAGGAAGATACTCTGGTAAATGATGGATTTGGCCCTGATTTTGCAGTGACAGGCATGACCTGGTCAGCCTTCCGTCCGAGTGATGACTGTTGCCAGTATAGTTACTTGATTCCGTCCAATATGTTTGCTGTAGTAGTCTTGGGTTACGTGCAAGAAATCTTTGCAGAACTAGACCTAGCTGATAGCGAGAGTATTATTGCTGATGCTAAGCGCCTCCAGTCTGAAATCCAAGAAGGAATCGAAAACTACGCTTACACCACCAACAGCAAGGGCGAAAAGATTTATGCCTTTGAAGTGGATGGTCTAGGAAATGCTAGCATCATGGATGATCCAAACGTACCAAGTTTGTTGGCGGCGCCTTATCTGGGCTACTGTTCGGTCGATGATGAAGTGTATCAAGCAACTCGTCGCACCATTCTGAGCCCTGAAAATCCCTACTTCTACCAAGGAGAATACGCTAGCGGTCTCGGAAGTTCTCATACCTTCTATCGCTATATCTGGCCAATCGCCCTTTCTATCCAAGGCTTGACAGCTACAGATAAAGCTGAGAAAAAATTCTTGCTAGATCAGCTAGTTGCTTGTGATGGTGGGACAGGCGTTATGCACGAAAGCTTCCACGTAGATGATCCGACCCTCTACTCACGTGAATGGTTCTCTTGGGCCAATATGATGTTCTGTGAATTGGTCTTGGATTACTTGGATATCCGCTAAGGAACACGCTTTAGCGCAACTGATTCTTGTTAGAATCACAAATTTACATTTAAAACGTTAAAATTTAAATTTAGAATGAGGTTTTACTTCATGGAAAATGTTGTTGTACATATTATCTCACATAGTCACTGGGACCGTGAGTGGTACTTGCCTTTTGAAAGCCACCGTATGCAGTTGGTGGAATTATTTGACAATCTCTTTGATCTCTTTGAAAATGACCCTGAGTTCAAGAGCTTCCACTTGGATGGTCAAACTATTGTCCTTGATGACTACTTGCAAATTCGCCCTGAAAATCGCGACAAAGTCCAACGATACATCGACCAAGGCAAACTTAAAATAGGTCCCTTTTACATCTTGCAGGATGATTATTTGATTTCAAGTGAAGCCAATGTCCGCAATACCTTGATTGGTCAAGCAGAATGTGCAAAATGGGGCAAATCAACCCAGATTGGTTACTTTCCAGATACCTTTGGAAATATGGGACAAGCGCCTCAAATTCTTCAAAAATCAGGCATTCATGTGGCAGCTTTTGGTCGTGGTGTGAAGCCGATTGGATTTGACAACCAAGTCCTCGAAGATGAGCAGTTTACTTCTCAGTTTTCAGAAATGTATTGGCAGGGTGCGGACGGAAGTCGTGTCCTCGGGATTCTCTTTGCCAACTGGTACAGTAATGGGAATGAAATTCCAGTTGATAAAGACGAGGCCTTGACCTTCTGGAAACAAAAACTGGCAGACGTGCGTGACTATGCTTCAACCAACCAGTGGTTGATGATGAACGGCTGTGACCATCAGCCCGTCCAGAAAAATTTGAGTGAAGCCATTCGTGTGGCAAATGAACTCTTCCCAGATGTAACCTTTGTTCATAGTTCTTTTGATGAATATGTCCAAGCCGTGGAAAGTGCCCTACCAGAGCAATTATCAACGGTTACAGGTGAGTTGACCAGTCAGGAAACAGACGGCTGGTACACACTTGCCAACACTTCTTCATCTCGTATTTATCTCAAACAAGCCTTCCAAGAAAATAGCAACCTCCTAGAGCAAGTTGTAGAACCCTTGACGATTATCACTGGGGGCCACAACCACAAGGATCAGTTGACCTATGCTTGGAAAACACTTTTGCAGAATGCGCCGCATGATAGTATCTGTGGCTGTAGCGTGGACGAAGTTCATCGTGAGATGGAGACACGTTTTGCCAAGGTTAACCAAGTCGGAACCTTTGTTAAGAGCAATCTTCTTAATGAATGGAAGGGTAAAATCGCTACAGCTAAGGCTCAAAGTGATTATCTCTTTACTGTCATTAACACAGGCTTGCATGATAAGGTCGATACTGTCAGCACAGTGATTGATGTTGCGACTTGTGATTTTAAGGAATTGCACCCAACAGAAGGTTACAATAAGATGGCTGCTTTAACCTTGCCAAGCTACCGTGTGGAGGATTTGGATGGTCGTCCTGTAGAGGCTAAAATCGAAGATCTCGGAGCTAATTTTGAGTACGATTTACCAAAAGATAAGTTCCGCCAAGCTCGTATTGCTCGTCAAGTGCGCGTGACCATTCCAGTTCACCTAGCGCCACTTTCTTGGACAACTTTCCAATTGCTGGAAGGAGAGCAAGAACACCGCGACGGTATTTACCAAAACGGAGTGATTGATACGCCATTTGTAACGGTGAGTGTGGATGACAATATCACAGTTTATGACAAGACAACTCACGAAGCCTATGAAGATTTTATCCGCTTCGAAGACCGTGGGGACATCGGAAACGAGTATATCTATTTCCAACCAAAAGGAACAGAGCCAATCTATGCAGAGCTTAAGGGCTACGAGGTCTTGGAAAACACAGCTCGCTACGCTAAGATTTTGCTCAAACATGAATTGACCGTGCCTGTCAGTGCAGATGAAAAGCTAGAAGAAGAGCAAAAAGGCATCATCGAGTTTATGAAGCGTGAGGCTGGACGATCAGAAGAATTGACAAGCATTTCTCTTGAAACTGAGTTGACTGTCTTTGTTGACAATCCACAAATCCGCTTTAAGACTCGCTTTACTAATACCGCTAAAGACCACCGTATCCGTCTCTTGGTCAAGACTCATAATACGCGTCCAAGCAATGATTCTGAAAGCATTTATGAGGTGGTGACACGACCAAACAAACCAGCTGCTTCATGGGAAAATCCTGAAAATCCTCAACACCAACAAGCCTTTGTCAGCCTGTATGATGATGAAAAAGGTGTGACTGTATCCAACAAGGGATTGAATGAATACGAAATCCTTGGAGACGACACCATTGCCGTGACTATTCTGCGTGCATCAGGTGAGTTGGGTGACTGGGGCTACTTCCCAACACCAGAAGCTCAATGCTTGCGTGAGTTTGAAGTCGAGTTTGCGCTTGAATGCCACCAAGCCCAAGAACGCTTCTCAGCCTATCGTCGAGCTAAAGCCTTGCAGACACCGTTTACCAGCCTTCAGCTTGCTAGACAGGAAGGAAGCGTGGCTGCGACTGGTAGCCTCTTGAGCCATTCTGTTCTCAGCATACCGCAAATCTGTCCAACAGCCTTTAAGGTAGCTGAAAATGAAGAAGGCTATGTCCTTCGTTACTACAATATGTGTAGTGAAAATGTACGTGTACCGGAAAGTCAACATCTCTTCCTTGACCTGCTTGAACGACCATATCCAGTTCATAGAGGCCTCATTTCACCACAAGAGATTCGTACAGAATTCATCAAAAAAGAAGAAATTTAATTTCAAAAAGTAAACATAAAAAGAAAGGAGGGGCGAAAAGGTAAGAACTAACTGCTGATTCGCCCCTTTTTATGGTAAAAACAATGACCATTGCAACAATTGATATCGGAGGGACTGGGATTAAGTTTGCCAGTCTGACTCCTGATGGGAAAATACTGAATAAGACAAGCATTCCAACGCCTGAAAACTTGGAGGACTTACTAGCTTGGCTAGACCAGCGCTTGTCAGAGCAGGATTACAGCGGGATTGCTATGAGCGTTCCGGGCGCGGTCAATCAAAAAACTGGTGTGATTGATGGCTTCAGTGCCGTCCCTTATATCCACGGTTTTTCTTGGTATGAGGTGCTTAGCTCTTATCAGATTCCTGTCCATCTGGAAAATGATGCCAACTGCGTTGGACTCAGTGAATTACTAGCTCATCCAGAACTTGAAAATGCAGCTTGTGTCGTGATTGGGACAGGGATTGGCGGAGCTATGATTATCAATGGCAGACTTCATCGCGGTCGCCACGGTCTGGGTGGGGAATTTGGCTACATGACCACCCTTGCCCCTGCTGAAAAGCTCAACAACTGGTCGCAACTAGCGTCAACTGGAAATATGGTGCGCTACGTGATTGAAAAATCTGGTCAGACTGACTGGGACGGTCGCAAGATTTACCAAGAGGCCGAAGCAGGAAATGCCCTTTGCCAAGAAGCCATTGAGCGCATGAACCGCAATCTGGCGCAAGGCTTGCTCAATATCCAGTATCTGATTGATCCAGATGTCATCAGTCTGGGAGGCTCTATCAGTCAAAATCCAGATTTTATTCAAGGTGTCAAGAAGGCTGTAGATGACTTTGTTGATACCTACGAAGAATACACGGTCGCACCAGTTATCCAAGCCTGCACCTATCATGCAGATGCCAATCTCTACGGTGCCCTTGTCAACTGGCTACAGGAGGAAAACCAATGGTAAGATTTACAGGAATTAGTGACAAACAAACTCAGGCAATCGACTTGCTAACAAAGCATATCTCTTTACCAGATGTGGAAGTGGCAGTTTTTCAGTCTGACCAAGCCTCTATCTCTATCAAGGGTGAGGATGGTCACTATCAATTGACCTACCGCAAACCTCACCAACTTTATCGTGCCTTGTCCTTGTTGGTAACAGCTCTAGCAGAAGGTGATAAAGTAGAGATTGAGGAGCAGGCGGCTTATAAAGATTTAGCCTATATGGCAGACTGTTCGCGAAATGCGGTGCTGAATGTGGCTTCTGCCAAGCAGATGATTGAGGTCTTGGCTCTCATGGGCTACTCAACCTTTGAGCTTTACATGGAAGACACCTACCAGATTGAAGGGCAGCCTTACTTTGGCTATTTCCGTGGAGCCTACTCAGCTGAGGAATTGCAGGAAATCGAAACTTATGCCCAGCAGTTTGACATGACCTTTGTGCCCTGTATCCAGACCTTGGCTCACTTGTCAGCCTTCGTCAAATGGGGTGTCAAGGAAGTGCAGGAACTCCGTGATGTAGAGGACATTCTTCTCATTGGCGAAGAAAAGGTTTATAACCTGATTGATGGCATGTTTGCTACTCTATCTAAATTGAAGACTCGTAAGGTCAATATCGGGATGGACGAAGCCCACTTGGTTGGTTTGGGACGCTACTTGATTCTGAACGGTGTTGTGGATCGTAGTCTCCTCATGTGCCAACACTTGGAGCGCGTGCTGGATATTGCTGACAAATATGGTTTCCACTGCCAGATGTGGAGCGATATGTTCTTTAAACTTATGTCAGCAGATGGCCAGTACGACCGTGATGTGGAAATTCCAGAGGAAACGCGTGTCTACCTCGACCGTCTCAAAGATCGTGTGACCTTGGTTTACTGGGACTATTATCAGGATAGCGAGGAAAAATACAACCGCAATTTCCGCAATCATCATAAGATTAGCCATGATCTTGCCTTTGCAGGGGGAGCTTGGAAGTGGATTGGTTTCACACCCAACAACCATTTCAGCCGTCTCATTGCTCTTGAAGCCAATAAAGCCTGCCGTGTCAATGATATCAAAGAAGTCATCGTGACGGGTTGGGGGGACAATGGTGGTGAGACCGCTCAGTTTTCTATCCTACCAAGCTTGCAAATCTGGGCAGAACTCAGCTATCGCAATGACCTAGACCGTTTGTCTGCTCACTTCCAGACCAATACAGGCCTATCAGTTGAGGATTTTATGCAGATTGACCTTGCTAACCTCTTGCCAGATCTACCAGGCAACCTCAGCGGCATCAACCCCAACCGCTATGTCTTTTATCAGGATATTCTCTGTCCGATCCTTGACCAGCACATGACACCTGAACAGGACAAACCGCACTTCGCTCAAGCTGCTGAGACGCTTGCTGACATTAAAGAAAAAGCTGGCAACTATGCCTACCTCTTTGAAACGCAGGCCCAGTTGAACCAGATTTTAAGTAGCAAAGTGGATGTGGGACGACGCATTCGTCAGGCCTATCAAGTAAACGATAAAGAAAGTCTGCAAGAAATTGCCAGACAAGAATTACCAAAACTTAGAAGCCAAATTGAAGACTTCCATGCCCTCTTTAGCCATCAATGGTTGAAGGAAAACAAGGTCTTTGGCTTGGATACGGTTGATATCCGTATGGGAGGACTCTTGCAACGCATCAAGCGAGCAGAAAGTCGCATCGAGGCTTATCTGGCAGGTCAGCTGAACCGTATCGATGAGCTAGAAGTGGAAATCTTACCATTTACTGACTTCTACGCAGACAAGGATTTCGCAGCTACAACAGCCAACCAGTGGCATACCATTGCGACAGCTTCAACGATTTACACGACTTAAAAACAAGAACAGTGTCCCTTGTTCAGAGTGTTTCCCGTGAAACATCCCTTTCTTCAAAAGTACTCCACATAAAATAATTTGTGGAGTTTTTTCTATAATTAGTAGTTTAACCTAACCTGCAAATAGGAGTATACTAATAATGTAATCGTTATCAAAAGTCTAAAAAGGAATTTTTAGATGGATATCAAAATAAAAAAGGGAGGAAATTATGAATAAGTTTTCAAAAACCTTGAGAGACAACTGGATCTTTCTCTTGATGGTTTTACCAGGGGCACTCTGGTTGATTCTATTCTTCTACATTCCAGTATTTGGGAACGTGGTTGCCTTTAAAGACTACCACATGACCAGTAATGGATTCATAGATAGTATCATGAATAGTAAATGGGTTGGACTAGATAACTTCAGATTCTTATTTAGTTCAAGAGACGCCTTTATTATCACACGAAATACTGTCCTCTACAATCTTGGCTTTATCTTTATTGGCTTGATTGTATCAGTAGGGATTGCCATTATCCTCAGTGAGCTCCGTTCTAAGAGAATGGTTAAAATCTTCCAAACTTCCATGTTGTTCCCTTACTTCTTGTCTTGGGTTATCATCAGTTTCTTTACAGATGCCTTCCTAAACATTGATAAAGGGGTGTTCAACCATTTATTGGAAACTCTTGGTCTCAAAGAAATCAATTTCTATGCTGACTTGGGTATCTGGCCATATCTCCTACTTTTCCTAGGTATTTGGAAAGGCTTTGGATATAGCAGTGTCATGTACTATGCGACAATCATGGGAATTGATCCAACCTACTACGAAGCAGCAACAGTGGACGGGGCCAGCAAATGGCAACGAATTCGTAATGTAACCATTCCGCAGTTGACACCATTGGTAACCGTATTGACTATCCTTGCAGTCGGAAATATCTTCCGTGCAGACTTTGGTCTCTTCTACCAAATCCCACATAATGCTGGTCAGCTTTATAACGTAACCAACGTCTTGGACGTATATGTTTATAACGGTTTGACTCAGACAGCGGATATCGGGATGGCTTCAGCGGCAGGTCTTTACCAATCAGTTGTCGGTTTGATTCTGGTTATCCTATCAAACTTACTTGCAAGACGAGTTGATCCAAACTCAGCCTTGTTCTAGAAAGGAGGAGAATATGGCAGAAAAGAAAATTAAAAAAGAAAAAATTGATAATGTCGGCATTCACTCCTTCAGTAAGAAAGCGGATATCTTCTTCAGTATCATTTCGGGTTTGATCGCCCTATCTTGTATCCTACCCTTTGTATTCGTTATCGTGATTTCGGTGACAGATGAAAAGAGTATCCTGCAAAATGGATATAGCTTCTTCCCATCTCAATTTGGCTTAGACGGTTTTGAGTTCTTGGCACAGTTTAAGGATAAAATCCTACAAGCCCTCTTCATCTCAGTATTTGTAACAGTGGTGGGGACTATCACAAACGTTTTTATCACAACAACCTATGCCTACGCCATCTCACGGACAACCTTTAAGTATCGCAGATTCTTTACGATTTTTGCCCTTCTTAGTATGTTGTTCAACGCTGGTTTGGTACCAGGCTATATTGTGGTGACTCGTTTACTTCAACTCGGTGATACAGTTTGGGCCTTGATTGTTCCAATGCTTCTCTCACCATTTAACATCATCTTGATGCGTTCCTTCTTCAAGAAGACCATTCCAGAAGCCATTCTAGAATCTGCTCGTATCGATGGTGCCAGTGAAGCCCGGATCTTCTTCCAAATCTGTTTGCCATTGTCATTACCAGGTATCGCAACCATCACGCTCTTGACAGCTCTTGGTTTCTGGAATGACTGGTTCAACGCCCTTCTTTATATCAAGAGTGATAACTTGTATCCATTGCAATATTTGCTCATGCAAATCCAACAAAATATGGACTACATCGCCAAAGCAGTCGGCCTTTCAGGTCAACTGGGAGTTGCTCTACCGAAAGAAACAGGCCGTATGGCCATGGTTGTGGTCGCAACCCTTCCAATCGCAATCTTGTATCCATTCTTCCAACGCTACTTTGTAAAAGGTTTGACTATCGGTGGTGTGAAAGAATAGTGCTTGTTGAGAAAAATATTTCTCAGTTCCCAACTTCCCTTGTGTGAAGTTAATACTCTTCGAAAATCTCTTCAAACCGCGTCAACGTCGCCTTGCCGTAGATATATGTTCCTGACTTCGTCAGTTTCATCTACAACCTCAAAACAGTGTTTTGAGCAGCCTGCGACTAGTTTCCTAGTTTGCTCTTTGATTTTCATTGAGTATAAGATCATTACATTGTTTATAAGTTTAAAAATAAAAAAAGGAGTTTTTGTCATGAAAAACTGGAAAAAATATGCTTTTGCATCTGCTAGCGTAGTCGCTTTGGCTGCTGGTCTCGCTGCTTGTGGAAACCTTTCAGGTAACAGCAAAAAAGCTGCTGACTCAGCTTCAGGTGAAAAAACTGTTATCAAAATGTACCAAATCGGTGACAAACCAGATAACTTGGATGAATTGCTAGAAAATGCTAACAAAATCATCGGTGAAAAAGTTGGTGCTAAATTGGATATCCAATATCTTGGATGGGGTGACTATGATAAGAAAATGTCAGTTATCACATCATCTGGTGAAAACTACGATATCGCCTTTGCATCTAACTATGTTGTAAATGCTCAAAAAGGTGCCTATGCTGACTTGACTGACTTGTACAAGAAAGAAGGGGCAGAACTTTACAAAGCACTTGACCCAGCTTACATCAAAGGTAACAGCATTAACGGTAAAATTTACGCAGTTCCAGTTGCAGCCAACGTTGCATCATCTCAAAACTTTGCCTTCAACGGAACTCTCATTGCTAAATACGGTATCGATATTTCAGGTGTCACTTCATACGAAACACTTGAACCAGTCTTGAAACAAATCAAAGAAAAAGCTCCAGATGTAGTGCCATTTGCAGTTACTAAGAACTTCATTCCATCTGATAACTTTGACTACCCAGTTCCAAATGGACTTCCATTCGTTATTGACCTTGAAGGGGACACTACTAAGATTGTAAACCGTTACGAAGTACCTCGTTTCAAAGAACACTTGAAGACTCTTCATAAATTCTATGAAGCTGGCTATATTCCAAAAGACGTAGCAACAAGTGATACTTCATTTGACCTTCAACAAGATACTTGGTTCGTTCGTGAAGAAACAGTAGGACCAGCTGACTACGGTAACAGCTTGCTTTCACGTGTTGCCAACAAAGATATCCAAATCAAACCAATCACTAACTTCATTAAGAAAAACCAAACAACACAAGTTGCTAACTTTGTTATCTCAAACAACTCTAAGAACAAAGAAAAATCAATGGAAGTGTTGAATCTCTTGAACACTAACCCAGAACTCTTGAACGGTCTTGTTTACGGTCCAGAAGGCAAGAACTGGGAAAAACTTGCAGGTAAAGAAAACCGTGTTAAAGTCCTTGATGGCTACAAAGGAAACACTCACATGGGTGGATGGAACACTGGTAACAACTGGATCCTTTACATCAACGAAAACGTTACAGACCAACAAATCGCAGACTCTAAGAAACAATTGGCTGAAGCTAAAGAATCTCCAGCGCTTGGATTCATCTTTAACACTGACAATGTGAAATCTGAAATCTCAGCAATATCTAACACAATGCAACAATTCGATACAGCTATCAACACTGGTACTGTAGACCCAGACAAAGCTATTCCAGAATTGATGGAAAAATTGAAATCTGAAGGTGCCTACGATAAAGTATTGAACGAAATGCAAAAACAATACGATGAATTCTTGAAAAACAAAAAATCATAAGATCAATTGATTTCGTGTATTCATTCCTAATTCCTAAAAACTGAATCACTGTTTTCCTCAGGCTTATCTGGGGGAGGCAGTGATTTTTTGAAACAATAACATATATATCCATGTTTTCTCTTATCCCTATTTAACCATTCAGGAAATCTCAAGAACCATTTAGGATTTGGAGTAAGGATTTGGGCAAATATGGCTTATATTAGAGATGTCTCGAGTTTACAAAGGAGGGTTCAAATGAAAAAGTATCAGCTTCTACTCAAAATAAGTGCAGTCTTCTCTTACCTGTTTTTCGTATTTGGACTTGCTAAGCTGACGCTTATTGTTCAAAATTATTGGCAATTTTCTTCCCAGATTGGCAATTTCGTCTGGATTCAAAATATCTTGAGTTTGCTATTTAGTGGAGTCATGATTTGGATTCTGGTTAAGACAGGCCATGGTTATCTCTTTCGCATTCCAAGAAAAAAATGGCTTTGGTATTCGATTTTGACAGTATTAGTGGTAGTGCTCCAGATTTCTTTTAACGTTCAGACAGCTAAATATGTTCAGTCAACTGCTGAAGGTTGGGCTGTATTGATCGGTTATAGTGGGACCAACTTTGCTGAGCTAGGTATCTATATAACTTTGTTCTTTCTGACTCCACTTATGGAAGAGCTGATCTATAGAGGATTACTGCAACACGCCTTTTTTAAGCATTCGAGATTTGGCCTTGATTTGCTTCTTCCGTCAATTTTATTTGCTCTTCCTCATTTTTCAAGCCTGCCTAGTCTGTTAGATATTTTGGTCTTTGCAACAGTTGGAATCATCTTTGCTGGTTTGACCCGCTATACCAAGAGTATTTATCCATCCTATGCGGTGCATGTGATCAATAATATTTTCGCAACATTACCATTTTTGCTGACTTTTTTACACAGGGTATTTGGGTAAATACTGGCACGAGCGTTAGGAATGATAGTTATTCAATTTAAGGAGGGAAATAAGAATAACACCATTAAAATGGTTTGCTGGAGGAAGTGAAAGGCGTTGTGAAGCTATGACTATCATAGACTATCTAGTAGAAGATATAAAGGATGCGCCTCAATTGCCTCCCTTGAAAAATCAATTAGTGATTTATAAAAGACGATTAGAGGACGATGGGACCTCTACCCCATTTATATTGAGTCAAATGAATGTTGACATCTCACGTATGTTAATTGACAATAAGCTGATTCTGTCAGAAAGTCAAGCTGAGCAGATCAAAAAATTGAGAGAACTATCTGCGATTCGCTATGGTTACTGATGAAGTGCAGGGATAAATCCCTTTCTACAATTTCCAGTCAAATAAATTGCATTCGCTTTCTCAAGCAGGTATACTAGTATAGTTAGATGAAAAATTCTGAAAATTTAAGAATAGAAAAGAGAACAAATCTTATGGCAAAAGATATTCGTGTCTTACTTTACTACCTTTACACTCCAATTGAAAATGCAGAGCAATTTGCTGCAGACCACTTGGCTTTCTGTAAATCAATCGGCCTTAAAGGTCGTATCCTAGTTGCTGACGAGGGAATTAACGGAACAGTTTCAGGTGATTATGAAACAACTCAAAAATACATGGACTACGTTCACAGCCTCCCAGGCATGGAAGATCTCTGGTTCAAGATTGATGAAGAAAATGAACAAGCCTTCAAGAAGATGTTCGTTCGCTACAAGAAAGAAATTGTCCACCTTGGTTTGGAAGACAACGACTTTGACAATGACATCAACCCACTTGAAACAACAGGTGCTTACTTGTCTCCAAAAGAGTTCAAAGAAGCCCTTCTTGACGAAGATACAGTTGTCCTTGACACACGTAACGATTACGAGTACGACCTAGGACATTTCCGTGGGGCTATCCGCCCAGATATCCGCAACTTCCGTGAGTTGCCACAGTGGGTTCGTGACAACAAAGAAAAATTCATGGACAAGCGCGTCGTGGTTTACTGTACAGGTGGCGTTCGCTGTGAGAAATTCTCAGGCTGGATGGTCCGTGAAGGCTACAAAGATGTCGGCCAATTGCACGGAGGAATCGCAACTTACGGTAAAGACCCAGAAGTCCAAGGTGAGCTTTGGGATGGGAAAATGTACGTCTTTGACGAGCGTATTGCCGTAGATGTTAACCATGTCAACCCAACTATCGTAGGAAAAGACTGGTTTGATGGAACACCATGTGAACGTTATGTCAACTGTGGAAATCCATTCTGTAACCGTCGTATCTTGACATCAGAAAAAAATGAAGACAAGTACCTTCGTGGATGCTCACACGAGTGCCGTGTTCACCCACGTAACCGCTATGTTTCAGAAAATGAATTGACACAAGCAGAAGTTGTCGAGCGCCTAGCCGCTATTGGTGAAAGCTTGGATCAAGCAGCTACAGTATAAGATCAAACAGTCCTTAGGGGCTGTTTTTCTATGCTTTTTACTCAAAAATCTAAAGTTTGTTTCTGTATCTTTCAGAAAAATAAGGTATACTATATGTAAACGATTTCAAAAGGAGTTCAGTTATGACGAAAACATTTTTTATTCCAAATAAACAGAGCATTTTAGGAGAACAGGAGATTTTGACTGCCAAGTCTATCTTGTCCTTGGTAGACGGTTTGGAGTCACATAGCTATGATGCTGTCTATCTCCGTCAGCCTCTTAATCGTCTCGAGTATATCGAGTGTGCGATAGTGGGGCAATCACAATTTCTTTTTAAGGTTAGTTATGCTGATGGTCAAAAGGCTTACCGTGTCGATCTTCCTGACCTACTAACGCAGACAGACTGGGAGATCATCAAGTCATTTTTAGATGCTTTGCTTGCTTATACAGGAACTGAGATTGAAGGGCTAGATGGTTTTGACTTTGAAGCTTATTTCCAAGCAAGTATTCAAGCCTATCTGACAGACACTGTAGCCCGTTTTACGATTTGCCAAGGAATTTTTAATCCTATTTTCTTTAGTCATGAGGATTTGAAAAGCTTTTTAGAGGCAGATGGCTTGGCTCAGTTTGAAGCGCGTGTGCGTGCGGTTCAAGAGACGGATGCTTACTTTGCAAGAGTTTCCTTCTATCAGGATGGAGAAGACCAAGTGCACGGTGTTTACCATCTGGCTCAAGGTGTCAAGACAGTATTACCGAGAGAACCATTTGTTCCTGCTGCCTATATTGAGCAATTGGTGAATAAGGAAGTGCAGTGGGAGATTGACTTGGTTCAAATCACAGGAGACGGCTCTAAACCAGAAGACTATGAAGCTATCGCTCGCTTGGACTATGCAAAATTCCTAGAGTCACTACCATCAGCATCTTACCACCAACTAGATGCTAATCAATTAGAAGTGCAACCCATCTTAGACAAAGATTTTAAAGCATTAGCACAAGAAAAGTAAAGTAGAAGCAGGTCAATCGACTTGCTTTTTAGCATATAAAAAATCCTGCCATAAAAGACAGGATTGAAGTTTAAAGAAAGGCCAAGATACGAAGATAATCCCCAATCAGTGCGACTTCAGCTACAAAGAAGAGGAGGATAATGACTCCGTTCACAAGGACAGACAAGAATAATTGATAGAAGGAGTCGGTTTCACTTGCTTGACTTGGTCTTGTAATGATATGGAGACTGGCAAGCAGAATGATTCCAATGCTAATCACACACAAGAGGGCTGTAAATCGCAGGCTGTCAAAGAAGGCAAAGAAACTAGCAGTGGCAGTGAGGAAGATTGGAATTGCCAAGAGTTGACTATATTGTTGGAGAACCTTTTCTAGCGTCCAGTTTTTTTCTTGGTGGATAAATCGTCTCACAACGAAACTACCCAAGATGAATGAAAAGAAGAAGAGTGTTGTTGCTACTAGGATAGAGATAATCGAAAATAGATTTAATGAAGCAAATTGTTCAGGGAAGTGATTATGCATAGTTGCTATATGTCCATAGTAAGCATGTTTGATGTGGTAGATACTAAAGAAAAAGGAAGACGCAGAAAACAGAATGAGCAAGAGAAAGGCTGTGTAACTGTGTGTGCTACTTGTTTCAATATTGCTCGTAGGAGATTTGAGAGCTTCCACTAGCCAAGACCAAAAATCAAGCGCTTGCTCTTTCCATCTATCCGTAGATTTTGGAGCTTGGTCGGGAATATAGGGACTTTCTAAGGATTGACTGAGAAGAAGGGGCTCTTTCGTGGTTGGTTTTTGCTGAGGAAGTGCTTCTTGACTCTCTTCAGCTATAGTGACTTTTTCTGTTTCTTTAGAAAGGTCTTGCTCTTCCTCCGTAGAATCTAATGCTTTCTTTTCTTCTATTTCTGTTCTCGCTTCACTGTCTTCAGGAGTTTCAATTTTCTCTTCTTGCTGGCTTTCTAGTTCGGCTTCAGCTTGAGAAACTTCCTCCTCTACTTGAGTATTTTTTTCAATTGGTGTATCGAGATCGGCTATCGTTTCTTCAGCCTTGTCTGTAACATTTTGGGACTGTTCATCAGGCTTGTTCTTGCTTGTTGTTTTTACAAAATCATTACTTTCAAACCATTCTTGTTTCATGAGGAACCTCCTTTTTGGTTGTTTTTTTATTTTACATTAGCAGATGTAAGCGCTTTTGTCAACGATTTCTAGAAGAAGACTCGTGTTCCTCTGATTTGAGTAGATAGATATCCTGTTCTGCTCTTGCCATGAGTTGATCTTTTGCATCTGCTTTTTCTGTTTTATAAGGATTGCTTAATCGTTCATCTTTGTTTTCTTTGTTTTTAAACGAACGTCTTCCTTCTCTTAAAAAATGAAGAATAGAACCATGTTTTGTTGAAAGATCTAAGTTGATTCTTTGTTTTTCTTCTTCGGAAAGTAGCAGTTGTAGGTCTGTTTTCGCCATCAATTCCACCTTACCGTGTACTTGGATTTTTTCAGCGTGGAAGTGATTTTCTGTTGACTCTAGCTGACTATCTGTCAGTTCTGTGCTAAAGATATTGATGATATTTGGTGTTGTGAGTTTACTGTTTTTGATACGACTTCCTTCAATTCGGAGGAGATAGCTGTTTGTATTGAGGGTCGCATTTTCAAGGCTAGCATTTATGATGGTGGTTTGTCCACGATTGGCTGACACGTTGATCCCTTTTAGACTTCTTCCTTTTGGAACTTGGAGAATAACTTCTTCAAAACGACGAGAGTAGCTACTTGCGATATGGAGAATCCCGCCAATTCCAGAAGAGAGAAATGGGGTTTCAGACAGTTTCTTATCAGTGAGGCTTAGAGTTTTGTCGTTTTGATTCGTAACAAGATCATGGTGAGCAGAGAGTGATGGATGGTAAGAAATGTGGATTTGATCATCCAAAGAGTCTGTGATGGTGAGCGCGTGTTGGTGGAGAGTAATTTCTAGGTTTTCGACTTCCTTGCCAAAGGTTAGCTCTTCCATCCGGCTATCATAGACAGGTTCTTTGGACATGGCCAGTAGGCTCTTAATTCCGTCAGATTGGATGCCTACAAAGAGCAGGACAAAGCCGATAACGGTAGTCACCACACCAAAAATGAGAAATCCTTTTGTCAATTTACGCATGCTGGTCACCTCTCTTTCCCTTTTTAAGAACAAATTGCACCAGGCGAACAATGAGTAGGCCGAAGAAGCGAGCTACATAGGAAATACCTAGTAAAACTAGTGAAGAAGCACCGATAGCTAGTAAACCAGAACCGAAAATCAAGATAAAGGCTGATTTAGCTTGGGTTAGGACAGTGAAACTTTCAACTAAAAATAGGAATCCGCCAATGATACCAAGTATGGAAATCGCAAAGAAAGCTAGAATGACAGTCAAGGCTGCCACAAGGATTGCGAACAGGGACACGAGGATGGCGATTCCCAGAGGAATACCGATGGGTGCTGCAAGGAGAGCTAACAAGGCGATATGCAAAATTTGTCGGTTATTCTTTTGAGCAGGTGCTTCATTGATTTTTTTATCGAGAAGATTGGAGAGAACTTCGTGGGCCGCTTCTTTGGGAGTTCCTAAGCTAGCGATGAGTTCTTCTTCTCCATCGACTCCAGCATCGTCAAAGAGTTCCCTGAAATAGTCCATGGCTTCAATTTGGTCAGCCTGAGGCAGTTTTTTGAGATAGAGTTCTAGCTGAGTCAGGTATTCAGTTCTTGTCATGGCGGATACTCCCTTCTATGATGCCATTGATGGTGTCTGTATAGAGTGCCCATTCATCTTTTAGGGTCACGAGCTGTTCTATACCACCATTTGTCAAGGAGTAGTATTTGCGCATGCGACCTTGGAACTCTCTAGAATAGGTTGTCAGAAAGCTATTGCCTTCCAATTTTTTGAGAATGGGATAGAGTGTAGATTCTTTGATATTAGCGATCAGCTTAATGGTTTGGCTAATCTCATAACCATAAGAATCATCCTGCTCCAGTACGGCCAAGATGAGAAATTCAATCAAGGCAGAGGATGTTGGAAAGTACATGGGGAACCTCCTTTTCTAATGTGTAAGATTTTTATATATAATTTTTCTATACATACATTGTACATCTAAAAGAAAGCCCTGTCAAGAAAAATGTGTAAAATTTTTATATATAAAAAAACTTCTAGACAAAACTAGAAGTTTAGAGGATTTTATCGGCTCTGTCCACTGTAAAGAGGGCCACAGTCATCAGGATATCGACGAGTAAGAGGGCAGCTACAGCTGGCACCCAAGAGTGGAAAAAATCAAAACTGTAACCAAAGAGAGTCGGTCCAAAGGCTGCCAGGATATAGCCTCCTGTTTGAGATAGACCGGACAATTGGGCTGTCTTTTCAGGGGCGCTTGTCTTGAGTGAAAAGTTGACCATGAGATAGGGGAAGAGGGCGCTGGTTGCGGTTCCGATGAGGAGATGGATGGCAAGCCAGTAAAAGAAATTACCGACTGGGAAGAAGAGCATGGAAATGCCGACCACACCAGCTAGTGAAACCAAAGTGAGCATGAGCTGACGGTTGCGAGTTGACAAGCTGGTTGTCAGGCTTGGGATGGTCATTGAAAAAGGAATGCTAATCAGCGAGAAGATAGAAGTCAGCAAGCCAGCTTCGTGACTGGATAGGCCTGCGTGGATAGCCATGGTAGGTAGCCAGGTCATAGCTGTGTAAAAGAGCAAGGATTGAAAACCTGCAAAGACAATCACTGCCCAGACCTGTTTATTATGCATGACCTTTGCTTTGCTTTTTTGTTTGGTTTGTGGAGCCAGTCTGTGATTATAGCGGTGATTTGGGAGCCAGACCAAAAAAGTTGCTAGGCAGAGCAGGGTGAGGAGGATGATAAGTCCTTTCCAAGAACTGGCTTGTGTAATAGGTACAGCCAGATAGGAGGCCAGAGCCGTCGCAATCCCCATAGACGTTACATATAAGGTGGTCAGAAAACCAATCTTCTTTGGTTGATTGGCTTGGATAAGACTAGGAAGCAGAACATTGATGACTGCGATACTTGCCCCAACCATCAAGGTTCCTAGATAGAGCAGGGGCAGATTGATTAGTCGAATAAGTGAGCCAATGGTCAAGAAGAAGAGACTATAGGTAAAGAGATGTTCTAAGCCAATTTTCTGAGCCAGTCGGGTAGAAAAGAGTGAGAAGAGGGTAAACATGAGGAGAGGAAGGCTGGTCAAGACACCAAGCGAACTAACTTCGACTCCCAGCCCTTGCGAAATATCTCCCAAAATAATGGGTAAAACAGTAAAAGGAGTCCGCAAGGAAACACCAATCAGGATAATACCTGGAACAAAAAAGAGTGATTGCTTTTTCATATAATACCTCTTCTAGCTGATTTTAATAACAGCTTATTTTAAGGCTTTTTCCCTATAATGTCAAGTAAGGTTTCTGGCTTTCAAGATAAAAATGGGAAAGTCTTGAAAATTATGATAAAATAGTGGAAGGAAAAATTCAGGAGAGTAGTAGTGACTCAAAATGTTGAAAGTCTTCTCGTATCCATTGTAATCAGTGCATACAATGAAGAAAAATACCTGCCTGGTCTAATTGACGACTTAAAAAATCAAACCTATCCTAAAGAAAATATTGAAATTCTATTTATAAATGCTATGTCTACAGATGGGACAACAGCCATCATTCAGCAATTTATAAAAGAAGACACAGAGTTTAACTCAATTAGATTGTATAACAATCCTAAGAAAAATCAAGCTAGTGGTTTTAACCTGGGAGTTAAACATTCTGTAGGGGACCTTATTTTAAAAATTGATGCTCATTCAAAAGTTACTGAGAGTTTTGTAATGAATAATGTGGCTGTTATTCAACAAGGTGAATCTGTCTGTGGGGGACCTAGACCGACGATTGTTGAAGGAAAGGGAAAATGGGCAGAGACCTTGCATCTTGTTGAGGAAAATATGTTTGGCAGTAGCATTGCCAATTATCGAAATAGTTCCGAGGATAGATATGTTTCTTCTATTTTTCATGGGATGTATAAACGAGAGGTTTTCCAGAAGGTTGGTTTAGTAAATGAGCAACTTGGCCGAACTGAAGATAATGATATTCATTATAGAGTTCGAGAACATGGTTATAAAATCCGCTATAGCCCAAGTATTCTATCTTATCAGTATATTCGACCAACATTCAAGAAAATGCTGCATCAAAAGTATTCAAATGGTTTGTGGATTGGCTTGACAAGTCATGTTCAGCCTAAGTGTTTATCATTATTTCACTATGTTCCTTGTTTATTTGTTTTGAGTCTTGTGTTTAGTCTAGCATTGTTACCGATCACATTTGTATTCATAACTTTACTATTAGGTGCTTATTTTCTACTTTTGTCATTACTCACTTTGCTGACTTTATTAAAACATAAAAATGGATTTCTAATTGTGATGCCCTTTCTTTTATTTTCCATTCACTTTGCTTATGGCCTTGGAACGGTTGTAGGTTTAATTAGAGGATTTAAATGGAAGAAAGAGTACAAGGGAACAGTAATTTATTTGGAAAAATAAGCCAAATAAATTAAAATGTGCTACAATAACAATATAGTAAAACTCTTTTAAGGAGGAGTAAATTTCTATGAATAAAAAACTCACAGATTATGTGATTGATCTGGTGGAAATTTTAAATAAACAACAAAAGCAGGTTTTCTGGGGAATATTTGATATTTTGAGTATGGTGGTTTCCATCATTGTATCTTATATCTTATTCTACGGCTTGATTAATCCAGCACCTGTTGACTACATCATCTATACGAGTTTGGCCTTCCTGTTCTATCAATTGATGATTGGATTTTGGGGATTGAACGCTAGTATCAGTCGTTACAGCAAGATTACGGATTTCATGAAAATCTTTTTTGGTGTGACTGCCAGCAGTGTCTTGTCATATAGTATCTGCTATGCCTTCTTGCCACTCTTTTCAATCCGTTTCATCATTCTCTTTATCTTGTTGAGTACCTTCTTGATTTTGTTGCCACGGATTACTTGGCAGTTAATCTACTCTAGACGCAAAAAAGGAAGTGGTGATGGGGAACACCGTCGAACCTTCTTGATTGGTGCTGGTGATGGCGGAGCCCTCTTTATGGATAGTTACCAACATCCAACCAGTGATTTGGAACTTGTTGGTATTTTGGATAAGGATGCGAAGAAAAAGGGACAAAAACTTGGTGGGATTCCTGTTTTGGGTTCATATGATGAATTGCCTGAATTAGCCAAACGCCATCAAATCGAGCGTGTTATCGTTGCGATTCCGTCGCTTGACCCGTCAGAATATGAGCGTATCTTGCAGATGTGTAATAAGCTGGGTGTCAAATGTTACAAGATGCCTAAGGTTGAAACCGTTGTTCAGGGACTTCACCAAGCAGGTACTGGCTTCCAAAAAATTGATATTACAGACCTTTTGGGCCGTCAGGAAATTCGTCTTGACGAATCGCGTCTGGGCGCAGAACTTACTGGAAAAACTATCTTGGTTACAGGTGCTGGTGGCTCAATCGGTTCTGAAATCTGTCGCCAAGTTAGCCGTTTCAATCCTGAACGTATCGTCTTGCTCGGTCACGGGGAAAATTCAATCTACCTTGTGTATCATGAATTGATTCGTAAGTTCCAAGGGATTGATTATGTACCTGTGATTGCGGACATTCAAGACTATGACCGTCTGTTGCAAGTCTTTGAACAGTACAAGCCAGCTATTGTTTATCATGCGGCAGCCCACAAGCATGTTCCTATGATGGAGCGCAATCCAAAAGAAGCCTTCAAAAACAATATTCGTGGAACTTACAATGTTGCTAAGGCTGTTGATGAAGCCAAAGTACCTAAGATGGTTATGATTTCGACAGATAAGGCGGTTAATCCACCAAATGTTATGGGAGCAACCAAGCGCGTGGCTGAGTTGATTGTCACTGGATTTAACCAACGTAGCCAATCGACCTACTGTGCGGTTCGTTTTGGGAATGTTCTTGGTAGTCGTGGCAGTGTCATTCCAGTCTTTGAGCGTCAGATTGCTGAAGGTGGTCCTGTAACGGTGACAGACTTCCGCATGACCCGTTACTTTATGACCATTCCAGAAGCTAGCCGTTTGGTTATCCATGCTGGTGCTTATGCTAAAGATGGAGAAGTCTTTATCCTTGATATGGGCAAACCAGTCAAGATTTATGACTTGGCTAAGAAAATGGTCCTTCTAAGTGGACACACTGAGAGCGAAATTCCAATTGTTGAAGTTGGAATCCGCCCAGGCGAAAAACTTTACGAAGAACTCTTGGTATCAACCGAACTTGTTGATAACCAAGTTATGGATAAGATTTTCGTTGGTAAGGTTAATGTCATGCCTCTAGAAGCCATCGATCAAAAGATTGAAGAGTTCCGCACTCTCAGTGGAGATGAGTTGAAGCAAGCTATTATCGCCTTTGCCAATCAAACAACCCACGTTGAATAAAAAAGAAAAATGCATATTATCAGGTCTGAAGAACCTTGGTAATATGCATTTTGTTATGTAGAGACTTACTTTATTTTCTTCTGAAATGGGGTTGTCGCCCAGTCTATGTTATTGAAAATACTCCAAAACTTCTAAGGGTTTGTGAGCGATATAATCAGGTTGATAGTCTAGTAAATCTGCTTGCTCTCCAAATCCCCAAGTGACGGCCAATTTCTGAATGCCTGTTTCTTGAGCTCCCAGCATATCAAACTTGGTATCTCCGATGATGATGGCTTGTTCCGGTGTTAGTTGATGTATCTGTAAGGCTTGGCGAATGACATCTGCCTTATGGGGTGCTTCAGGGCTGGAACCATAAATGCCATCAAAGAAATGATGGATTCCCAAGTTTTTAGTCATGTCTTGAGCGGTTGGAGTATTCTTTGTAGTGGTGATATAAAGAGGGTAATTGCTCGATAACTTCTCAAGCAAGTCTACAATCTGAGGAAAGAGTTGAGCTTCATGGATGCCTTTTGCTTTGTAGTAAGAACGGTATATCTGGATAGCCTCAGAAATTTGGTCTTTGGGAAGGCAGGTCGCAAAACTACTTTCGAGAGGCGGTCCCATAAAACCACGAATAGTTTTGGCATCAGGGCTAGGCACTCCGAGCTCCTTAAAGGTATGGGTAAAGGCATTGTGAATCCCGATAGAACTATCAACGAGGGTTCCGTCCAGATCGAAAAAAATCGCTGTGATAGAGGTCATGGTTTCTCCTATTTGATAAGCTTATTCTCCGAAAATTTCTTTTTGGAGGCGACGACCAGTTGGTGTGGCAGCGAGTCCACCTTCAGCTGTTTCACGAAAGGCAGTTGGCATGCTTGCTCCTACTTGGTACATGGCATCGATAACTTCATCCACAGGAATTTTAGATTCGATACCTGCCAAGGCCATGTCTGCTGCGATGAAGGCAAAGCTAGCTCCCATAGCATTGCGCTTGACGCAGGGAACTTCGACCAAGCCGGCAACAGGGTCACAGATGAGGCCCAGCATATTTTTAATGACAAAGGCAATGGCTTGACTGGCCTGATAAGGTGTTCCACCTGCAGCCAGAGTCAAGGCTGCAGCACTCATAGCAGAGGCCGAACCAACCTCGGCCTGACAACCACCTTCAGCACCTGAGATAGAGGCATTATTTGCGATGACTAGTCCAAAGGCACCGGCAGCAAAGAGGAAATCCAGTTGTTGCTCGTGGCTGAGGTCTAACTTTTCAATAGCAGCAGTGAGAACGGAAGGCAGACAGCCAGCACTTCCTGCGGTCGGAGTAGCGCAGACCAAGCCCATTTTAGCATTGTGTTCATTGACTGCGATGGCATTTCGGGCAGCAGAGAGAATCGTGTAATCTGACAGAGTTTTTCCGTTTTTAATGTAGTGATCCAGTTTGGCAGCATCTCCACCTGTCAGGCCACTACGAGATTTATTTTCATTGAGGCCAAGTTGGACAGAGGCTTTCATGACCTCCAGATTGCGTTCCATGAGAAGGAGGACTTCTTCACGTTCGCGACCGGTCAATTCAAACTCTGTTGTAATCATGAGTTCTGCGACATTTCCTTGAAAGTCCAGATCTGCTTGCTCGACCAATTCTTTGATAGAATAAAACATGTTTCCTCCTATTTAAAGAAATTGACATTGTGGAGATGAGGGATTTTTCGAATTTCTTCGATGGCCTCATCACAGTTGCGACTGTCAACTTCGATAATCATAATAGCTTTTTCACCAGCTTTTTCACGAGTAACATTCATCTGGGCGATATTGATACCATAGCGGGAAAGGGCCTCTGTTACGAGGGCAATCATACCTGGAATATCTTGATGAACGATGATGATAGTCGGTGTATTCATATTGAGGGAGACGGCAAAGCCATTGAGTTCGGTTACCTGGATATTCCCTCCACCGATAGAAATACCAGTCACGCTGATGGTTTTATGGGCATTTTTGACGGTAATTTTAGTGGTGTTTGGGTGAGGGGCATTGCTGTCTTTTTGAATAGTCCAGACAATCTTGATGCCACGCTTGTGGGCAATCTCCAGGCTGTTTGGGATTTCAGGATCATCTGTATCCATGCCTAAAATACCTGCAACAAGGGCTAGGTCTGTTCCGTGACCACGATAGGTCTTGGCAAATGAGTTAAAAAGTTGGAATTCGACTTCTGTCGGAGTATCATCAAAAATGGAAGAGACAATCTTCCCAATACGAACAGCACCAGCGGTATGGCTACTAGATGGGCCAATCATAACTGGTCCGATGATATCAAAGACAGATTGAAAACGAAGTGATTTCATCAGTTTCCCCTTATAAAAATTCTTATCTCTATTATATCAAAGAATAAAGGTCTTGACTTTAATTGTGGATGAAAACCTTTCTAATACCTCAAATAGCATAAAAATAGTATCTTTTATGACAAAAAATACCTTATTTAGGGAAATAAAAAATAATTTTGTAATATTTCTACATAAAAGTGTCAAGAAACGGTAATATTTAAAGGGTATGATAGAACTATAGAAAGAAGGAGAATTTTCAAATATGAAATCAACAACTAAAAAGATTAAAACAACTCTTGCAGGAGTAGCTGCCTTGTTTGCAGTATTTGCTCCATCATTTGTATCTGCTCAAGAATCATCAACTTACACAGTTAAAGAAGGTGATACACTTTCAGAAATCGCTGAAACTCACAACACAACTGTTGAGAAATTGGCAGAAAACAACCACATCGACAACGTTCATTTGATTTATGTTGGTCAAGAGTTGGTTATCGATGGTCCAGCAGCGCCAGTAGCATCAGCTTCAACGACTTATGAAGCTCCAGCTGCCCAAGATGAGGCTGTTTCAGCTCCAGTGGCAGAAACTACAGAGGTAGAGGAAGAAACTCCAGTAGCAAGCGAAACAGTAGCAGAAGAAACTGTTGCTTCAACTGTAAGCGGATCTGAAGCAGAAGCCAAAGAATGGATCGCTCAAAAAGAATCAGGCGGTAGCTACACAGCTACAAACGGACGTTATATCGGACGTTACCAATTGACAGATTCATACTTGAACGGTGACTACTCAGCTGAAAACCAAGAACGTGTAGCAGATGCCTACGTTGCAGGACGTTACGGTTCATGGACAGCCGCTAAAAACTTCTGGCTTAACAACGGCTGGTATTAAGAAATAATGAATAGAATAATATGAAAAGGTCGAGGAAATCCCTCGACTTTTTTATCTTTCCTTCGGTTGAAAATAGATCTCTACTTCTTTTTTGAGATGAGACAGCATAGAAGTTTCCTCGGTCAGCTCCAGAAGTGAGAAACCTTTTTGGATAAGTCTAGCGTCATCCCTACAAATCCCGATACGGACATAGCAGATAGCAAGTCTATCGTAGTGCTTCTTTTTCTTGGCATCCTCTAGTAAAGTATAGCAGATTTGTTGACACATGTTTTTGTCTTGATGGTATAAGTAAATGGTGGACAGATTGAGTAGGATTGCCATTCGTAAGTCATATAAATGTTGGTAGTTTTTATAGACTTCCAAGCGTTGCAAGATTTTTCCAGTAATGAGATGGAGGTGATCAATGGGAAAGCTGAAAAGGATGGTATTGAGGATTTTTAGGTCATTTTCATACCATGTATCTTGTTTTTCAATTTTTTCCCAAAGTTTTTTGACAGTCTGTTTCACTTGGTCTGACAGTTGCTCTGTACCATGTTGACGGATATGAATGACAATTTCCAACATATCTCTGATTTCTTCTATGGGCAGGTCGTGGTGGGTTTTGAGATAGTCTTGGCATTTTTGAAATAGTTTTTCGAGTTCACTAGTCCCTAGGGTTGAGCTCATATTGAGATAGATTTGCATGATTTCTGTTCGTTGGCTCGGTTGATAGAGGTGGCAGATATAGTCAAACTCTTCAAAACTCATATTGATTTGCCGGAGAAGAAACTCCATATTTTCATATTTGGGAGTTACTTTACCACTTTCAATTTTTGATAAGCTGGTTCTTGAGAGAGCCTCCCCACAGACCTCTTCTTGGGTCAATCCTTTTGACTCACGTATTTCTTTATAGACTTTTCCGAAATCATAACGCATGGGCGTTCTCCTTTTTGTGAAAAAAGTTAACAAACAATAAAATCCTATTAAAAATATTGTATCATAGTAACAGGAATAGTAAAAAAGAAAACTAAAATAATGTGTGAAAAAAGTTAACTAATTTTAAAATAGAGTAAAGAAGAGGTATACTGTAGATACAAAATACAGGGAGGAATAAAAAATGGAAGTTATAAATGTAAGTAAGCATTATGGTCATTCAATCATTCTCAAAGATATAAATTTTGAACTTAATAAGGGTGAAATTGTTGGTCTAGTAGGGAGAAACGGAGTTGGCAAGAGTACATTGATGAAAATTCTTGTTCAGAATAATCAACCGACTTCAGGGAATATTATAAGTAGTGATAATGTTGGGTATTTAATTGAAGAACCAAAATTATTTTTATCTAAAACAGGTTTAGAGAATTTAAAATATCTGGCAAACTTATATGGTGTTGACTACAATCAAGAAAGATTTGGGAGTTTGATTCAAGAGTTAGATTTGACTCAGTCTATTAATAAAAAAGTAAAGACCTATTCTTTGGGTACAAAACAAAAATTAGCTTTGCTTCTAACTCTTGTTACGGAACCCGATATATTGATTTTAGATGAACCGACTAATGGTTTAGATATTGAATCATCACAAATAGTTTTAGCGGTTCTAAAAAACTTAGCTTTACATGAAAATGTGGGAATTTTAATATCGAGTCATAAATTAGAAGATATTGAAGAAATTTGTGAGAGAGTTCTTTTCTTGGAGAACGGGCTTTTGACATTTCAAAAAGTAGGAAAAGATAGTCATAATTACTTGTTTGAGATAGCTTTCTCATCAGCTACAGATAGAGACATTTTCATTACCAAACAAGAATTTGGGGATATTGTTCAGGAAGAGGGACTGAGAGTTACTATGTCTGGGAATATTCAAAGTAGTGAGCTTTTTAAATTTTTTAACGAAAACTCTATTAAAGTAGTTGATTTTGAAACTAAAAAAGAGACGCTTAAAGATATTTATCTAAATCGTTCAAAATAAAGGAAGGTTACAATCATGAAATTAAATAAATTGAATTTTCTTAAGGAAAATATAAGAGATTTATATTCATCAGGCGTAATATATCTCGGTTTGATTATCTCGTTTATACCGCCGATACTGGTTACATTCTTTATTCTAAAGACTCAAGGGACATCACTTGGTATTAAGCATATTTCAAATTTTTATGCTATGCTCGGTATGTTAATGGCTGTTATACATGCTAACCGAATTATTAGCAGGGATTTTTCCCACAATACGATCAGTTTATTTTATAATCAACAGAAGAATCGGATGATTTACGTCTTGTCTAATTTTCTATATGCCATCTCAGTTTCCATTATTTATGCTTTGAATGGCATTGTGCTACTAGTCATTGTAAGTAAATTGGGTGTTCCAGGTGATTTAGGATTAGATTTTATAGTAGCCATTGTAGTCAATACAATTTTGTTAGTCCTATTTTATTTTTTATTATCTTATATTTTCTATTTATACAAATTGAAAAGTGGCTTGGTATTTGGTATTTTAGTAGCTTTACTACTTTTTATCCCTAATATATTAAATACGATTATGATGAATACTAGTAATGATTTGTTTATCAAAGTAATTGAACTTCTTCCTTTTTATTCCTTACCTGTATTTGTGGCTTCAAATACGATGTCTATTAGTCAGTATCTTGTGGTAATCACTACAATCATTTTATTGTATTTTTTCACTCTCAAGAAAAGCAAGGAGTATTCATTTTAGTTTTATTTAGAATTATTTTGCAGACTTAAAATCCAGCAAAAAATAAAAAGATGTTGCGCTGACTAAAGAAAATTAGAATGTATAACAGAGGTAAACAGATAATTGTAGGGGAATTAAGCCTTCTATTGATGAGCATGAATTTTCTTATAACATTATCCAACAAACTGACCTATGAAACTTCAAAAATTCAAAAACCACACGGTATTCCTTTCAACTTGATTGTATTCAAGACTGAAACTACTTGAAAATATTTAATATTTTTCTTTAATTACTTGACAGGTTATATATGTTGATTTATAATATGGGTAAAATAGGGATTGTGTAAGCGTTAACAAATACAGTGCCCTTAACTTTGTATTCAGCAAAGAATTATGATGCAGCTAGAAAAGAAAGAATTCTAGCTTGATACAATGTCACCAGTTTTATTTAAAGTTGTTATGGAACTATTTTCAAAATAGATAGGCCTCTAGGCGGAAAAGTTAATCAGGAGGTTAAGTAATGAACTATAATTTAAAATATATCTTATCAGTAATATTTATCATAATTTTTATAGGTTTCCTAGTCTGGATGCGTTATTTTAATCAGAAGAAGGAAGAAGAGCATTCGGATGTGTCTTTTGAAGCGAGGTTAGATAGTGAGGTCAAGACCTTATATAAACAACTAGGATTGGGTGAGGAGCCTCACTATTTCTTAGCTTATCGTTACCTACATCCCTGGTTTAATTTGGCGATTTTACCACCAACAGTTGAAATTTTCTTAACTAAAATAGCGCTGGTGACGGTAACTCCAGATGAACTACTGATAAGAAATCTTGGGAATGGGATGACTTTCACAAGTGAGCATCATCGTGATTTGAGACAAGGACTTATCCGCATTCCAAAATCAGAGATGAAAGAATTTGAGATTCGTAACTGGAAAAAATTTTTTGTATTTGGCGATTTTTTGACAATTAAAACAAGCCAACATAGCTATTATTTGCAGGTTAGAGATGATGGACTTCAAAAAGGAAGTCTTTCTACCAAACATTTCTCCGACTTGAAACGACAAGATTTTCTCGGATTATTGACAGATAAACGGACATTCTGATTGACAATTGCCCTAGTGGCTTATTGTAAACTTTACAAATGAGCTGTAAACACTAGAATTCATTCAGAAAGGCAATTCCTATGAAAAATAAAATTTTAATCATTGTTTATATTTTAGCCTCGCTAATCATCAGTTTTATAATCTTTTCACTTTTGCATATTGATTTTAAATGGTGGACAACTCTGGCTATAAGTGCAGGATTTATTTACACCTACTTAAGGTCTAGCAAAAAATAAAAAGTACCTGCACCTATCTCGCTTTCGTTTCTTCACGGGAGGTATCTCTATGAAAAAAATCAGTCATCTTTGTATGCTCCTGCTTTTGCTGTGTACTACGTTTTTTGTCCTGAATGTAAATGTTACACGTGAAATAGTGCGGATTCAGGAGATGGGCAAGACAACCTATTCATTTGACTTGTACTTGAAAGATGTCACTAAACCGACAGAAACGATTCTCCAATTTTTTGAAGAGGTTGCAAATCAAGACAAGGTCTCTATTATCAAAGTAGATAATGGCGATGAAGCCGTCAAGGCTGGTGTTTTTAATAAGGAAACCTTCCCCTATCAGGAGTTCGGTCTGACTTCTCTTGATTTTTCAAAGAATGAGAAGGGGGTCTACAGCAACCAGGATCTTCCCAATAATCTAGGAACCATTCCCACCTTTTTAAAGGTGAAACTCATTCGACTCCAGACCTTCCAATCCTATATTGAGGATAAATCCCATACTGTAAATGGGCGCTACATGATTACCTCCAGCAAAGAGATAGATCGCGATACCATTCTACAAAAGTGGAGTGATTTTTTCCAGATAGATAAGACGATTTTATTAGAACCCACTTACCGAAGTCAGGTTGGAGTGCTAAATCAAGAGTTGTTACTATCTATCATTATCTTTATCTTGGCAATCTTGCTTGTGATTTTAATGACAGTTTATCAGCCGATGATGGAGATGAAACGAGTGGGGGTTCAAAAGTTACTTGGTTTCCAAAGTAGAGCGATTTTAGCTGGTTTTGTAAAGACTAATTTTTATCTTCTCTTGGGTGGAAGTCTTATCATTGACTTGGGACTATTTTTAGTGCTGGACTACAGACCAAAACTTCTGTTCCCAAGTTTACTCTTATCCCAATTTCTGCTTTTACAGTTGTATTTGTTCATCAGTTGGCTGACCTACCTGATGATTCAGAAAATGACAGTCAGCTCCATGTTGAAAGGTTTTTCATCTGTCAAACTTGGTCTCATCTTCAATTATGTGATGAAAATAGGGACAACTATTTTACTGACGGCCTTACTGATTGGGGTGGGCAGAAGTTTAGAACAAGAAAACAAAGAACTTGCTTATCAGCAACAGTGGGTAAGTCAAGGTAATTACCTGACCTTAGAAACCTTCAAACTCAATGATAATCTGTGGCAAGAAGAGCTAGCAGGGTCAGGGAAATCTACAGATTATTTCTACCAATTTTATCAAGACTTGCTAGCAAAAACACAAGTAAACTATGTGCGAAGTACGAGTCTTCCTATCAAACCAGTCATCAAAGCTGAACAAGTGCAGAACTACCAACTGCCTGATAAGGTAGATGTTTACTATGCTAATAGCAATTTTCTAAAGAGCAAGGGATTCAAGTTACCAGATACCAGCACTAAAAAAGTTATTTTGATGCCAGTCAGTGACAAAGGACAAGAAGGCAAGAATCAGTTCTTGGGAAAATCCATCGCCTATCTTTCTATGAGGTATGAAGATCAGCAAAAGCAAACAATAGAAGATATGGATGTAGAAATTGCCTACTATGAAGGAGATTGGTCTTTCTTCCCTTATAATAATGAGCGAAAGGAAAATCTCCACAATCCAATCATTAGTCTGGTAAATGATCAAGACATGATGTGGGAAGAAAAGACTCACTTGTCAACGACAGGTTTAAACAATCCGATGAAAGTTGAAAATACAGAACAAAATCAAAAAGTGATTACAGAGTTAGTCGATAACTTATCAGATGGGACTTATTTAAAATTTTCATCGATTCAAGCAATTCAAGAGGGTATGGTTGATACCTATCGGGATTCTGTTCGTAATTTTAACGTTCTTTTTGCCTTATTTGCTCTTCTCAGTATGATTGTCTCCTACTTTTTACTCGTTACTACTTTCTTGTTGAAGCGCAGGGATATCATTACCAAGAAGTTTATGGGGTGGAAACTGGTCGATCGCTACCGCCCTCTCCTCGTTCTTCTTTTGTTGGGCTATAGTCTCCCTCTTCTAGTCTTGATTTTCTTTGCCCATGCGCTCTTGCCACTTCTGCTGTTTGCAGGCTTTACATGTTTGGATATACTATTTGTGCTAGGCTTGGCTTCTAGGATGGAGAAAAGAAGTCTAGTAGAGTTATTAAAAGGGGGCATCTTATGATTGAGTTGGAAAATATTACGAAAACCATTGGGGGAAAAGTGATTTTGGATCACTTGTCTCTCAGGATTGATCAGGGGGATTTGGTAGCCATTGTTGGCAAGAGTGGTAGTGGTAAGTCAACCTTGTTAAATTTATTAGGTTTGATAGATGGTGATTATAGCGGACGGTATGAGATTTTTGGCCAGACAAATCTAGCGGTTAATTCTGCCAAGTCACAAACAATAATCCGTGAACATATCTCTTATCTGTTTCAAAATTTTGCCCTGATTGATGATGAAACGGTCGAGTACAATCTCATGCTGGCGCTGAAATATGTGAAATTGTCCAAGAAAGACCAGCTCAAAAAGGTGGAAGAGATTTTAGAGAGAGTAGGTTTGTCAGCTACTTTGCATCAAAAGGTCTCCGAGTTGTCTGGTGGCGAACAACAACGAATTGCAGTTGCTAGAGCCATCTTAAAACCCAGTCAGCTGATTTTAGCCGATGAACCAACAGGTTCTCTGGATCCTGAAAATAGAGATTTGGTCTTGAAGTTTCTCTTAGAGATGAATCGCGAGGGGAAAACAGTTATTATTGTGACCCACGATGCTTATGTAGCCCAACAATGTCATCGGATCATTGAATTGGGCGAGGGGAAATGAGTTTGTTCAGCTACTTTTGACTGACTGAATACTCATGTTTTTTAGAGAGAAATAGCATAAATACGCCTAGGAATGACATTTTTATGTAGTATTTCTAGGTTTTTTTGTTTCGAATTGAAAATTTTTTCAATTTAGACTTGACAAATGATGAGCATAGGAGTATTATTTATACAACCAAAAAGAATAAACATAAAGGAGGCTTTGTTATGAATAAGATGAAGAAGGTGTTGATGACGATGTTTGGTTTAGTGATGCTCCCCCTACTATTTGCTTGTAGTAACAATCAATCGGCTGGAATTGAAGCTATCAAGTCCAAAGGAAAATTGGTTGTAGCCCTCAATCCAGATTTTGCTCCATTTGAATATCAAAAAGTTGTTGATGGGAAAAATCAGATTGTGGGTTCAGATATCGAATTAGCCAAGGCTATCGCAACAGAACTAGGTGTCGAATTGGAACTATCTCCCATGAGTTTTTACAATGTACTGGCTAGTGTTCAATCAGGAAAAGCCGATCTTGCCATATCTGGTGTTTCTAAGACAGATGAACGGAGTAAGGTATTCGATTTTTCAACTCCCTACTATACTTCAAAAAATAAGCTCATTGTCAAAAAATCTGATTTAGCCACTTATCAGTCTGTAAACGACTTGGCGCAGAAAAAGGTCGGAGCGCAGAAAGGTTCGATTCAAGAGACGATGGCGAAAGATTTGCTTCAAAATTCTTCCCTCGTATCTCTGCCTAAAAATGGGAATTTAATTACAGATTTAAAATCAGGACAAGTGGATGCCGTTATCTTTGAAGAACCAGTTGCCAAGGGATTTGTGGAAAATAATCCTGATTTAGCAATCGCAGACCTCAATTTTGAAAAAGAACAAGATGATTCCTATGCGGTTGCCATGAAAAAAGATAGCAAGGAATTAAAAGAGGCAGTTGATAAAACCATTCAAAAGTTGAAGGAGTCTGGAGAATTAGACAAACTCATTGAGGATGCCTTTAAAGCGTCCATTGAAAAATAGAAAGAAGGAAAAGAACATGAGTAAAGAAAAAGTAATTTTGGCCTATTCTGGCGGTTTGGACACATCAGTTGCTATTACCTGGTTAAAGAAAGACTATGATGTTGTTGCAGTTTGTATGGATGTGGGTGAAGGGAAAGACTTAGATTTCATCCATGATAAGGCTCTTAAGGTTGGGGCAGTAGAATCTTATGTCATTGATGTTAAGGACGAATTTGCTACAGATTATGTGCTAGTGGCTCTCCAGTCACATGCCTACTATGAACAAAAGTACCCCTTGGTATCTGCCTTGAGTCGCCCTCTTATTTCTAAAAAATTGGTTGAAATCGCGCATCAGACAGGAGCGACTACAATTGCTCATGGTTGTACCGGTAAGGGGAATGACCAAGTACGTTTTGAAGTATCGATTGCAGCCTTGGATCCCAATTTAAAAGTGATTGCGCCCGTTCGTGAATGGAAATGGTCTCGGGAGGAAGAAATTCATTATGCCAAGGAAAATGGGGTACCTGTTCCTGCTGACCTTGACAATCCTTACTCTGTTGACCAAAATCTTTGGGGACGTGCCAATGAGTGTGGTATTTTAGAAAATCCATGGAATCAGGCTCCAGAAGAAGCCTTTGGTATTACATCTTCCCCAGAGGAAGCTCCAGATACGCCAGAATACATTGAAATTGAGTTTAGTGAAGGTGTTCCAGTTTCCCTCAATGGAGAAGGGTTAAAATTGGCAGATTTGATTCAAAAACTCAATGAAATAGCTGGAAAACATGGGGTCGGACGGATTGATCACGTGGAAAATCGCTTGGTGGGGATTAAATCAAGAGAAATCTATGAGTGTCCAGGTGCAGTGACCTTGCTGACAGCTCATAAGGAAATTGAGGATTTGACGCTTGTGAGAGAAGTGGCGCATTTTAAACCAATTATAGAAAATGAATTATCAAATCTCATTTATAATGCTTTGTGGTTTAATCCGGCTACACAAGCCTTGATTGCTTATATTAAAGAGACCCAAAAAGTTGTCAACGGGACTGCAAAAGTTAAACTCTATAAGGGGAGCGCTCAGGTCGTGGCTCGGAAATCACCAAATTCACTTTATGATGAAAATTTGGCGACTTATACTAGTGCAGATACCTTTGACCAAGATGCGGCTGTTGGCTTTATTAAGTTGTGGGGACTTCCAACCAAGGTTCATTCTGAGGTTCAAAAAAGCGCCAAATAGGGTGATTGACTAGAGAGGTGGATGTGATATGGCTAAGAATACAAAATTATGGGGTGGTCGCTTTGAAGGTACTGTCGAAGACTGGGTAGAGCGCTTTGGTGCGAGTATATCTTTTGACCAAAAATTAGCTAAATTTGATGTGATTGGTTCCTTAGCCCACGTTCAGATGCTGGGTCAGACGGGCATTTTGAGTTTGGAGGAGTCAGAAAAGATTCAAGCAGGCTTGAAAGAGCTTTTAGAAGAGCTAGAGGCAGGTCAACTTGATTTTGATATTACAAACGAAGATATTCATATGAATATGGAAGTGTTGCTGACAGAAAAAATTGGTCCCCTTGCAGGGAAACTACATACGGCTCGTTCTCGAAATGACCAAGTTGCGACAGATATGCACTTGTATCTCAAGGAACAACTAGGCCATGTCCTAGATAAACTGGCTCATCTCAAAGGTGTTTTATTAGATTTGGCGGAAAATCATGTGGAGACGATCATGCCGGGCTATACCCATCTGCAACATGCCCAGCCGATTAGTTTTGCTCACCACCTGATGGCTTACTACAATATGTTTCAAAGAGACAGTGAACGTTTTGAATTTAACCAGCAGCATACAGACCTATGCCCTCTAGGTGCGGCAGCTTTGGCAGGAACGACTTTCCCCATTGATCGCCAATTGTCTAGCGATTTGCTGGAGTTTAAGCAACCATATACAAATTCTTTAGATGCTGTTAGTGACCGCGATTTTATCTTAGAATTTCTATCCAATGCCAGCATACTCATGATGCATATGAGCCGTTTTTGCGAAGAAATGATCAATTGGTGTAGTTTTGAGTACCAATTCATTACCTTGTCAGATACATTTACAACAGGTTCCTCTATTATGCCCCAAAAGAAAAATCCAGATATGGCTGAGTTGATTCGAGGAAAGACTGGTAGAGTTTATGGGAATCTGTTTGGACTATTGACAGTCATGAAGTCCTTGCCTTTAGCTTATAATAAGGATCTGCAAGAGGATAAGGAAGGGATGTTTGACACAGTCGAAACGATTTTAAATTCCCTTGATGTGTTAGCAGGTATGTTATCTAGCTTGCAGGTAAACAAGGAAAAAATGCAAGAGTCGACAGAGAAGGACTTTTCAAATGCGACTGAGTTGGCAGATTATTTGGCAGGGAAAGGCTTGCCATTTAGAGAAGCTCATGAGGTTGTGGGAAGATTAGTGCTAGACTCTATCAAGTCTGCTAAAAATATTCAAGATTGGACTTTGGAGGAATTGCAAACCTATCATTCCCTCATTGCCGAGGATATCTATGTCTACTTGCAACCTAAAACTGCTGTTCAAAGACGAAATTCCTTGGGAGGTACAGGATTTGACCAAGTGAAATACCAGATTGCAGTCGCTAAGAAAGCGAATGAAGCTAGAAAGTGCTAGATTGATAGGTTCAGAATAAGAGGTTGGTAGATTATCAGCCTCTTTCTTGTCTTCTCTAACCAAGCATGTTATAATGAATACTGCTCAAGCGACCTTCAATCGTGAAGCACACACGACCTTCAATCGTGAATAAACGAATAGATGGGAGATTTACCATGAGTGAGAACTCTAAAACACGTGTTGTTGTGGGGATGAGTGGTGGTGTCGATTCGTCGGTGACGGCTCTTCTTCTCAAGGAGCAGGGTTACGATGTGATCGGTATCTTCATGAAGAACTGGGATGACACAGATGAAAACGGCGTCTGTACGGCGACCGAAGATTACAAGGATGTGGCTGCGGTGGCAGACCAGATTGGTATTCCTTACTACTCTGTCAATTTTGAAAAAGAGTACTGGGACCGCGTTTTCGAGTATTTCCTAGCGGAATACCGTGCAGGACGCACGCCAAATCCAGATGTTATGTGCAACAAGGAAATCAAGTTCAAGGCCTTTTTGGACTATGCCATGACCTTGGGGGCAGACTATGTAGCGACTGGGCACTATGCCCGAGTGGCGCGTGATGAGGATGGTATTGTTCACATGCTTCGTGGCGTGGACAATGGCAAGGACCAAACCTATTTCCTCAGCCAACTTTCGCAAGAACAACTTCAAAAAACCATGTTCCCGTTGGGACATTTGGAAAAGCCTGAAGTACGAAAACTAGCAGAAGAAGCAGGCCTTGCGACTGCCAAGAAGAAAGACTCGACAGGGATTTGCTTTATCGGAGAAAAGAACTTTAAAAACTTCCTCAGCAACTACCTGCCGGCTCAGTCTGGTCGCATGATGACTGTGGATGGTCGCGATATGGGCGAGCATGCAGGTCTTATGTACTATACGATTGGTCAGCGTGGCGGACTTGGTATCGGTGGGCAACACGGTGGTGACAATGCCCCTTGGTTCGTTGTCGGAAAAGACCTAAGCAAGAATATCCTCTATGTAGGCCAAGGTTTCTACCATGATTCGCTCATGTCAACAAGTTTAGAAGCTAGTCAAGTCCACTTTACTCGTGACATGCCAGAGGAATTTACACTAGAATGTACGGCTAAATTCCGCTACCGTCAGCCTGATTCTAAGGTGACCGTCCATGTCAAAGGAGATAAGGCAGAGGTTATCTTTGCAGAACCGCAACGCGCGATTACACCAGGACAGGCAGTTGTCTTTTACGATGGCGAAGAGTGTCTAGGTGGCGGTTTGATTGACAATGCTTACCGCGATGGACAAGTTTGTCAGTACATTTAGATTGACAAATTTTCTCAATTTGCTACAATAATAAAAGCAATAGAAATGATGGTCAAAGCTCATGGATGTTGCAGGCTTTTTTGTCCTGCACTTCTTTGGAGTTTTGACTGTTTTTGTGTCGTTTAAGGGAAAGGATAGGAATGACTCAACAAGACTTTCGGACAAGAGTAGGAAATACAGTTTTTGGAGTTCGGGCGACAGCCTTGATTGTCCAAAAGCGTAAGCTCCTAGTTACCAAAGATAAGGGCAAGTATTACACTATTGGCGGTGCGATTCAAGTCAATGAAAGCACGGAAGACGCGGTAGTCCGTGAAGTGAGGGAAGAACTGGGTGTCAAAGCTCAAGCTGGGCAACTAGCTTTCGTGGTTGAAAATCGTTTTGAACAGGACGGTGTTTCCTATCACAATATCGAGTTTCATTATCTGGTAGATTTGCTTGAAGATGCCCCATTGACCATGCAGGAAGATGAGAAAAGGCAGCCCTGTGAGTGGATTGACTTGGACCAGCTTGAGGGTATCAATCTAGTTCCAGCCTTTTTAAAAATAGCCCTACTCGATTGGGACGGCCAACTAAGACACATTCATCTTGAGGAATAGGAGAGAAATATGACTTATCATTTTACTGAAGAATACGATATTATTGTAATCGGTGCGGGACACGCTGGGGTTGAGGCTTCTTTGGCCGCTAGCCGTATGGGCTGTAAGGTCCTGCTTGCGACCATCAACATTGAAATGCTGGCTTTCATGCCTTGTAATCCCTCTATCGGTGGTTCTGCCAAGGGGATTGTTGTGCGTGAAGTCGATGCCCTCGGTGGCGAGATGGCTAAGACCATTGACAAGACTTACATCCAGATGAAGATGCTCAACACAGGGAAGGGGCCTGCTGTCCGTGCCCTTCGTGCGCAGGCTGACAAGGAGCTTTACTCTAAGGAGATGCGCAAGACAGTTGAAAATCAAGAAAATCTGACCCTTCGTCAGACCATGATCGATGAGATTTTGGTGGAAGACGGCAAAGTTGTCGGTGTGCGTACAGCGACCCATCAAGAGTATGCTGCCAAGGCTGTTATCGTGACGACAGGAACAGCCCTCCGTGGGGAAATTATCATCGGAGACCTTAAGTATTCATCAGGTCCTAACCACAGCCTAGCTTCTATTAACCTAGCTGACAATCTCAAGGAACTGGGCCTCGAAATCGGTCGTTTCAAGACGGGAACCCCTCCACGTGTCAAGGCTTCTTCAATCAACTACGATGTGACCGAGATTCAGCCAGGAGACGAAGCGCCTAATCATTTCTCATATACTTCACGTGATGAGGATTATGTCAAAGATCAGGTGCCATGCTGGTTGACCTATACTAACGGTACCAGTCATGAGATTATTCAAAACAATCTCCACCGTGCGCCTATGTTTACAGGTGTGGTTAAGGGAGTGGGGCCTCGTTACTGTCCATCGATTGAGGACAAGATTGTGCGCTTTGCGGACAAGGAACGTCACCAACTCTTCCTTGAGCCAGAAGGGCGCAATACAGAGGAAGTCTATGTTCAAGGACTTTCAACCAGTCTGCCTGAGGATGTCCAGCGTGACTTGGTTCATTCCATCAAAGGTTTGGAAAATGCTGAAATGATGCGAACAGGTTATGCTATTGAGTATGACATGGTCTTGCCTCACCAGTTGCGTGCAACTCTGGAAACCAAGAAAATCTCAGGACTTTTCACTGCTGGTCAGACAAATGGAACATCAGGTTATGAAGAAGCTGCTGGCCAAGGGATTATCGCTGGGATCAATGCGGCTTTGAAAGTCCAAGGCAAGCCTGAGTTTATTTTGAAGCGCAGTGACGGTTATATTGGGGTCATGATTGATGACTTGGTGACCAAGGGAACGATTGAGCCTTATCGCCTTTTGACCAGTCGTGCTGAATATCGCCTCATTCTCCGCCATGACAATGCTGATATGCGTTTGACCGAGATGGGACGTGAGATTGGCCTTGTTGATGATGAACGTTGGGATCGCTTTGAAATCAAGAAAAATCAATTTGAAAATGAGATGAAACGCCTAGACAGCATCAAACTCAAACCAGTTAAGGAAACCAATGCCAAGGTTGAGGAGATGGGCTTCAAGCCGTTGACAGATGCAGTGACAGCCAAGGAATTCCTTCGCCGTCCAGAAGTTTCTTATCAAGATGTGGTGGCTTTCATCGGACCAGCTGCAGAGGACTTGGATGACAAGATTATCGAATTGATTGAAACAGAAATCAAGTACGAAGGCTATATTTCCAAAGCCATGGATCAGGTTGCCAAGATGAAACGCATGGAAGAAAAACGCATTCCAGCCAATATTGATTGGGATGATATTGATTCTATTGCGACAGAAGCCCGTCAGAAGTTCAAACTGATCAATCCAGAAACCATCGGACAAGCCAGCCGTATTTCGGGAGTAAACCCAGCAGATATTTCTATTTTGATGGTGTATTTGGAAGGTAAAAATCGTAGTATTTCTAAAACTCTTCAAAAATCAAAATGATACGTCGTCGGCTTCGGCTCACCTAACTCAAGTTATGCTTTCGCCTAGCCTTCTAGTCTGATTTTGATTTTTATTGAGTTTTAACCTCAAAAGAAAGCGTAGAGAAAAACAGCTCCGAAGACGGGGCTGTTTTATAATTTATTCTTCATCTGGTGTGAGGATCATAGGGATAATGATTGGTTCACGTTCTGTATTTTCATAAAGGAAGGGGCGAATGGCGTTGACAATGGCACCATTGACTGATTGCACGCTAGCATCCTTGTTTTTCAGTGCGATACGAATTGCATTGAAGAGGATACGCTGGCTTTGGCGAATCAAGTCGCCAGACTCTCTCATGTAGACAAAGCCTCGACTGAGGATGTCTGGTCCAGACAGAATCATCTGCGATTTGAAGTCAACAGTTGCGACTGCCAGAACGACACCGTCTTCAGATAGATCACGACGATCTTTGAGGACAGCTGCGCCGATTTCACCGATACGATTTCCATCGACATAGATATCTTGGGCGTTGAAATGACCTGCGATACGAGCTGAGTCAGCAGTAAGGGCAAGCACATCACCATTGCTCATGATAAAGATATTGTCCTTTTCAACACCAGTATCCACCGCTAGTCCAGCGTGGACTTTTTGCATGCGGTATTCACCGTGGACAGGCATGAAGTATTTTGGCTTAATCAAGCGGAGCATAAGTTTTTGCTCTTGCTGACCACCGTGTCCAGATGTATGGATATTGTTAACCTTACCGTGGATAACTTCGACACCAGCTTCTGAAATGATGTTAATCAGCTTGTTGACGCTAGTAGTGTTTCCAGGGATTGGACTTGAAGAGAAGATAACGGTATCACCTGGTTGGAGTTGCACCTGACGGTGGGTTCCGTTGGCGATACGAGAGAGGGCTGCCATAGGTTCACCCTGACTACCTGTACAGAGGATCAGAATTTCTCCTGCAGGGTAGTCTTTGATTTCATTTGGCTCGATAAAGGTTCCCTTAGGAGCTTTGATGTAGCCAAGATCGATTCCGTTGACAATGGCCTTTTCCATCGAACGGCCAAAGACCGCAATCTTACGTCCAGTCTTAACAGCAGCTTCTGTTGCTTGTTGGAGACGGAAGATATTTGAGGCAAAGGATGCAAAGATGATACGTCCTTCAATACCTTGGATAATCTTCATGATGGACTGGCCAACGACTTTTTCAGAGTTGGTAAAGGTTGGCACTTCCGCATTTGTCGAGTCAGACAGGAGACAGAGCACGCCTTCTTCACCAAGCGCAGCCATACGGTGCAAATCTGCTGGTTCACCAACTGGTGTTAAGTCAAACTTGAAGTCACCCGTACAGACAATTTTCCCTTGAGGAGTATGAATGACAATCCCCAAAGGTTCTGGAATAGAGTGAGTCGTTCTAAAGAAAGTTGCCTTGAGATTTTTAAAGGTCAGCTCAGTATTGTGGTTGATTTCGTAAAGTTTGGCGTTGCGCAAGAGACCGTGTTCTTCGAGTTTCCCACGGATCAAAGCCAAGGCAAGTGGTCCAGCATAGATTGGGACATTTGCTTGCTTGAGTAGGAATGGAATCCCACCGATGTGGTCCTCGTGTCCGTGTGTAATCAAAACAGCCTTGACGCGGTCGATATTGTCTACGATGTAAGAGTAGTCAGGAATGACATAGTCGATACCAAGCAAGTCATCTTCTGGGAATTTAATCCCAGCATCGACGATGATAATCTCATCTTGGTATTCAATCCCGTATGTGTTTTTCCCGATTTCTCCCAGACCACCGATGGCAAAAACGCCAACTTCTTCAGGTTTAAGAGTATAGGCCATATTAGAACTCCGTAATTTCGAAGGCGCCAGTTTCTTTTTCGTAATCTAGCAATTTGTCAGACAAGAGTTCGATATACTCGATATTGTACTCTGGGCGATTTTCTTCGACAAGTTGACGAGCAGCGATGCGACCCTCAAGTTCTGAGCTGGCATCGATGTCTAGGTAAAGTGCGCGTGTTGTTTCACGACGTGGGCTACGTTCTTTTGTTTCTTGATAAAAAACTTTGTAAATCATATAGTTCCTTTCTATTTACAGGTCAGCTTATTCCAAACTTTTAGCAGATATTTGCTTGATTTCATTCCATTTTGTGTCTAGATTGACCTTGATTCGTTACAATTATTTCAATTATAACATAAAATGAAAAATTAGTAAAAGACGGAAACGAGAAAGTCACATAAGCACTAAAAGGTAAGCGTTTGCAAAAATAAAGAAAATGTGTTATATTGATAATGGAAGTGAAATTTATTGCTTGTCATAATTCCATATAGATTTTAAGTCAAGGAGGTTGCCCTATGTATAACTTATTTGCTTTTGCTATCGGAGCTCGCTTGGTAGCTTTTATTGTTTTTGTTGCTTGCGTTTATGCGGGGAATCTTCTGTTTGCCAAACTGGAACAACGACAAAGCAAGTTCTTGTGGAAGATTACCTTTGTGACTATCTACTCGCTTTTTCTCCTCCTCGTAACCTATGTCGTTTGGTTTGTATTTTACTTTGGATTAAATGCTTAGATGCCCTGCTGATGCTAGGGCCTTTTTGTTTTGGGGCAAAGAAAATTCCCATGTGCCAGCTTTTGTAGTATAATAGTAAGCAGACAAAAAGATAGGAATGTGTTATGAAAGTATTAGCTTTTGATACGTCCAGCAAGGCTCTTTCTCTGGCTATTTTAGAGGACAAGCAGGTTCTTGCCGAGACGACGATTAATATCAAGAAAAATCACAGTATTACCCTCATGCCTGCCATCGATTTTTTGATGGCAAGTTTGGACTGGACACCCAAGGATTTGGACCGAATCGTGGTGGCTGAAGGGCCGGGTAGCTACACAGGTTTGCGAATTGCGGTAGCGACTGCCAAAACCTTAGCTCACACTCTGAACATCGAGTTGGTTGGTATGTCGAGTCTCTTAGCTCTGGTGCCATACCAGCAAGAAGGCTTGTTCGTTCCTTTGATGGATGCGCGTCGTAACAATGTTTATGCAGGATTTTATGAAAATGCCAAATCTGTCATGCCAGAAGCACACCTGCCTTTTGAGCGAGTCATCGAGCTAATCAAGGGTGCTAGTCAGGTAACCTTTGTCGGAGAAGTTGGCCCCTTTGTGGAGCAGATTCAAGAACACTTGCCAAGGACTAATTTCAAAGAAACCTTGCCAAATGCAGCCAATCTAGCTCTTTTGGCCTTGGATAAGGAAGCTGATTCCTTGCATGATTTTGTGCCGAATTACCTCAAACGAGTTGAAGCTGAGGAAAACTGGCTCAAGAACCATACTGAGTCTGGCGAGTCTTACATTAAACGCCTATGATAGAAATCAAACAAATCCAAAGACAGCCTGACTTGGCTCAAGCCATCTACGCTGTCATGGCAGCTGTTTACCCAGTCAGTCCTTGGAGGCTGGAACAAATCCAAGCAGACCTGTCCCAAGACCAGACTTGGTATGCTCTGGCTTATGATGGGGCAGAAGTGATTGGATTTCTAGCTGTGCAGGAAAATATCTTTGAGGCAGAAGTCCTGCAAATCGCTGTTAAAGGAGCCTATCAGGGTCAGGGCATTGCGTCAGCCTTGTTTGCTCGATTGCCGATAGACAAGGAGATTTTTCTCGAAGTTAGAAAGTCAAATCAACGAGCGCAAGCATTTTACAAGAAAGAAAAGATGGTGGTCATCGCTGAGCGAAAGGCCTACTACCATGACCCAGTCGAGGATGCCATCATCATGAAGAGAGAAATAGATGAAGGATAGATATATTTTAGCATTTGAGACATCCTGTGATGAGACTAGTGTTGCCGTCTTGAAAAACGACGATGAGCTCTTGTCCAATGTCATTGCTAGTCAAATTGAGAGTCACAAACGTTTTGGGGGCGTAGTGCCAGAAGTAGCTAGTCGTCACCATGTCGAGGTCATTACAGCCTGTATCGAGGAGGCGTTGGCAGAAGCAGGGATTACCGAAGAGGACGTAACGGCTGTCGCGGTTACCTATGGACCAGGCTTGGTTGGAGCGCTGTTAGTTGGTTTGTCAGCTGCCAAGGCCTTTGCTTGGGCACATGGACTTCCGCTGATTCCCGTTAACCACATGGCTGGCCACCTCATGGCAGCTCAGAGCGTCGAGCCTTTGGAGTTTCCCCTGCTAGCTCTCTTGGTCAGCGGTGGACACACAGAGTTGGTTTATGTTTCTGAGGCTGGGGATTACAAGATTGTTGGGGAAACGCGAGATGATGCGGTTGGTGAGGCCTATGATAAGGTCGGCCGTGTCATGGGCTTGACCTATCCAGCAGGTCGCGAGATTGATGAGCTAGCTCATCAGGGACAGGATATTTATGATTTTCCTCGTGCCATGATTAAGGAAGATAATCTGGAGTTTTCATTCTCAGGTTTGAAATCTGCCTTTATCAACCTTCACCACAATGCCGAGCAAAAGGGAGAGAGCTTGTCAACAGAGGACTTGTGTGCATCTTTCCAAGCAGCTGTCCTGGATATTCTCATGGCAAAAACCAAGAAGGCTTTGGAGAAATATCCTGTTAAAACCCTAGTCGTAGCTGGTGGCGTGGCAGCCAATAAAGGCCTCAGAGAACGCCTAGCAGCTGAAATCACAGATGTCAAGGTTATCATCCCACCACTGCGCCTCTGCGGAGACAATGCAGGTATGATTGCCTATGCTAGCGTCAGCGAGTGGAACAAAGAAAATTTTGCAAGCTTGGACCTCAATGCCAAACCAAGCCTCGCTTTTGATACCATGGAATAAAGAGTCAGCTTAGAGCTGGCTTTTTCGCTCTTTAAAGTGTCAGAATATTTTGACAAAACTATAAAAATAATGATATAATATGCAAAATCTAGGAGGTGGCAAGATGATTGAGAGAATGGAATTGGGGGAATTTTACAAGGAATTGCGCTTGGCTAGAAAGCTCAAGCAGTCAGATGTGGCTTGTGCTGGACTAACAGCCTCTCAGTTGTCAAAGTTTGAGCTAGGGCAGTCTATGCTATCTGCGGATAAGTTGATCCTAGCCATCCAAGGGATCAATATGAATTTTGATGAGTTTGGTCATAAGCTCAACAATTATCAAGAATCCCTACATATGCAAATTGGTAGAAAGGTTGTGGATCGCTTTGCCCACCAAGATATAGCTGGTTTAGAGCAACTGTTGGAGGAAGTTGAGCAAGAACAGATGGCAGAGACCTATCGTCGTTTGAATGCTATTGTAATCAAAGATGCCATCCATTCCTTAGATAAAAGCTATCCGCTAGCAGAGGAGGATAGCGAATTTTTGACCACCTACCTCTATGCTATTGAGTCTTGGACCTGGTTTGAACTCTATCTCTTTTGCAATACCATGCCCTTCTTGAGCAACCAAGATTTGATATTTTTATCAACCTCGTTACTTGAAAAATCCAAGGAATTTAAAGAGTTAGTACATAATAGACTGTATATGAAAAGTGGATTTCTGAATATTATATCAGAACTCATGGAGCGTAAGCTATTTTCTTATATTCCAATCTTTGAGGCCGAGTTGGAGAGCATGCTTCGTCCATACGATGTTTTTGAAAAAGTATCGTGGCAGTTTTTAAAGAAGATGAGTGTCTTTCTTCAAACCAAAGGAAGCAATCAAAAAGAGATTGAATACTTTATCCAATCTCTGCAAGTATTAGAAAATCCACAATTGCTAGCCCTCTTCGAATTGCGTTTTCAGCAATACAAAGAACTTATCGATTAATTAGAAACGGGAAGACGATAACCCACTCCGAAATAAGCAGGAGTATCAGTTGGATTTTTCTTTTCTTCATCATTATATCCCTCCTTGTTAGTAGTAACTTTATTATACCAGTGAAATAATCAAATCTACTAAAATCGCAAATGTGAAATTTCTATAAGAAAAAATATCAAATATGCGATTTTCTAAAATAACCCAATTTCCGTGTTATACTGTCCTTGTAAAGTACTTAAAGCAAATCCTAGGTCGCATAAGTGGTTTACAAGAAGAAAACAATTGAAGGAGTATAAAAGATGTTAAATTTACAATTTGCAGAAACGATGGAATTGACAGAAGATGAGTTGCAAGATGTTAGAGGAGGCAACACTGTGGTTAACCCAGGCGGTGGAATTGGAGTAGGCTTAGGAGCACCTTGGTCAATCACTAATTTCTGGAAGAAATATTTTAACCATGATTCTTCCACTGTTAATCGTCGTCATTGATATTTAAAGCCCTTGCCTTTGTTTGGGTTAGGGCTTTCTTTATTTCGTAACATAGGAGAAAATAGGATGAAAAAGATAATCTCACGCTACTACTTTATTATAGCTGCTCTACTAGTTATTGCTGACCAGAAGTTCAGTGGTCTGGTTTTATCTAGCGACTTTGCTCTTGGTCTATCTGACTTTACCTATTATCTGTCGGATATGATGTTGAATTTTCTTGTGGTTTTATTTGCTCTTATTGTTATGATTTGGTCGGGGAAGTGGCAGAAAATCAACAATAGAAAGTTTAAAAGATCCTATCTTTTCTATTCCTTCCTAGCTCTGCTTGCTTTTGTTGCTTGGAATTTTGTCACCTTTTTTCTTTTCCCACCTACTCGAAATGAAATTTCTTATCAACATGCTGCTCCTACTTTTACAGGAGCTACGGCATTTTTGATGTATTTTTTTTATCCTGTGATTGCAGGTCCCATTTTTGAAGACATGATTTATCGTGGATTAGTGATGACTGCTCTGGAAAAAGGAAAGAAATGGGGGCTAGATGTACTTGGTTCCGCTGTTTTATTTGGGGTCTCGCACATTAGTAATCACGGTTGGGTCTTGACAGACTTTGTCTTCTATATGGGTGGAGGTCTTATATTTGCAGTCTTATTTAGAATGACAAAGTCAATTTATTGGCCTATTGGACTGCATATAGTCTACAATGGTATTGGTCAAATTTTACCGTTGCTGTAATTTCATTTGCTTAGTAATATTTTAGGAAGAGTGTTCCTAGGTATTCTACCCATCTAGTTTATTTCCTTGCTGAATACTCTTATATTTGTTTGTAATCGCATTTTTAGGTATCCTTTTCATAAAAATGATCTTAGTTTTAGTAACTATTGCTACTAGCTTTGTTTTATTGCTATTTCTTCTAGTCGCCTTTTTCATGCTCCTGAATATCCGTGAAAGTGTTTAGCGGAGAATTTATATAATATGTGTTTGAGACTGAATTGCCAGTCTTTTTATGATGGTCAAAATCAGCAGACTTTTTTCTCTTTCCTGAATGTGTTATAATAGTCCATGCTGTGGCTGGAACTGATTCAGCCCATTTATTAAGACAATACGAGGAGAAAGATGAAAGAAAAAGGATTTTGGGAGGGGGCGCAGGCAGCCATGCCAACGGCCCTTGGTTATATCAGTATCGGACTGGCCTGTGGGATTATTGGTGCGCCCTATGTGACACCTGTTGAGATGGGCTTGATGAGCCTCTTTGTTTATGCTGGGAGTGCCCAGTTTGCCATGTTGGCCTTGATTGCGGTTCAAGCGCCTGTGGCAGCTATTGCCATGACGGTCTTTTTGATTAATTTGCGTCTCTTTTTGTTGAGTTTGCATGCGTCGACCTATTTCCGTCATACCAGTCTCTGGCAAAATATCGGTATGTCTAGTCTCTTGACGGATGAGACTTACGGCGTTTTGATGGGTGAATTGGCCCATACAGACAAGGTCAATCCGATGTGGATGCACGGGAACAATATCAACAGCTATGTGGCTTGGTTTGTGGGGACAGTGGTTGGAACGGCTCTAGGTGGCCTGCTACCAAATCCAGAAATCTTTGGTTTAGATTTTGCTCTGGTGGGGATGTTTATCGGAATTTTTGCTTCGCAATTCCAGATTATGCAAAGACGGATTCCAGTCCGCAATCTGCTCATTATCCTAGCAGTTGTTGCGGTATCCTTCTTTTTACTCTTGACAGTGGTGTCTCAGTCGCTAGCTGTTCTGTTTGCGACGCTACTTGGTTGTACAATGGGGGTGGTTTTAGATGGTCAGTAAGTATCTTTTATTAGCAGTTATTTTCTCTGGCTTGGTGACGTGGATTCCCCGTATGATTCCCTTCATCTTGGTCAAGTATAAGGGCTTGCCTGCTATCGTTGAGCGCTTTTTGAAGTTCTTGCCCGTTTCCATTATCTTTGCCTTGATTCTGTCAAGCGTAGTGACAGGCAAGGTTGGGAGCCTTCCTCAAATTAAATGGCTGGACTTCTTAGCAGTTTTTCCAACAGCTTGGGTGGCCTTTCGTTACCGCAATCTAGTCGGAACAGTTCTCTTTGGAGTGGTCTTGATTGCAGTTTTACGTTTGGTCTTTTAATACTCTTCGAAAATCAAATTCAAACCACGTCAGCTTCACCTTGCCGTACTCAAGTACAGCCTGCGGCTAGCTTTCTAGTTTGCTCTTTGATTTTCATTGAGTATAAATCAGTCATAAAGAAAACCTATCACAGAGATAGATATCATATAATGGCGCAAATGGTCTTTTTCTGTTAAGATTATAAGGTATTCTATTTTGGAGGAAATGAAATGAAAAAAATCGTTAAATACTCATCTCTTGCTGCTCTAGGGCTTGTTGCTGCAGGTGTACTAGCAGCTTGCTCAGGTGGTGCTAAGAAAGAAGGAGAAGCAGTTAGCAAGAAAGAAATTATCGTTGCAACCAATGCTTCACCAAAACCATTCAACTATGAAGAAAATGGTGAATTGACTGGTTATGAAATTGAAGTGGTTCGCGCTATCTTTAAAGACTCTGACAAGTATGATGTCAAGTTTGAGAAGACAGAGTGGTCAGGTGTCTTTGCGGGTCTTGACGCTGACCGTTACCAAATGGCAGTTAACAACATCAGCTACACCAAAGAACGTGCTGAAAAATACCTTTATGCAGCTCCAACAGCTAAAAACCCTAACGTTCTTGTAGTGAAGAAGGACGACTCTAGCATCAAATCACTTGATGATATCGGTGGAAAATCAACAGAAGTTGTTCAAGGGACAACATCTGCTAAACAGTTAGAAGACTACAACAAACAACACTCAGATAATCCAACTGTCCTTAACTACACTAGAGCAGACTTCCAACAAATCATGGGACGCTTGAGCGATGGGCAATTTGACTACAAGATTTTTGATAAAATCGGTGTTGAAACAGTCATCAAGAACCAGGGCTTGGATAACTTGAAAGTCATTGAACTTCCAAGCGACCAACAACCTTACGTTTACCCACTTCTTGCTAAAGGTCAAGATGAGTTGAAAACATTTGTAGACAAACGTATCCAAGAACTCTACAAAGACGGAACTCTTGAAAAGTTGTCTAAACAATTCTTTGGAGACACTTATCTACCAGCAGAAGCTGATATTAAATAATTTCTTGAAATCATCCATTCTGAACAAGATGGGTGATTTCTCAGTTTTTAAGGATATAGTTTTAAACTATATATCTGACTATCTAATAACAATTTGTGAAATCAAACAAATTGTGAGATACTAGTACGGTATTATTTTTAAGGAGAAAGAATCATGAAAATCAAAAAATGGCTTGGTGTAGCAGCTCTTGCTACAGTCGCAGGTTTGGCTCTTGCAGCTTGCGGAAACTCAGAAAAGAAAGCAGACAATGCAACAACTATCAAAATCGCAACTGTTAACCGTAGCGGTTCTGAAGAAAAACGTTGGGACAAAATCCAAGAATTGGTAAAAAAAGACGGTATCACTTTGGAATTTACAGAGTTCACAGACTACTCACAACCAAACAAGGCAACTGCTGATGGCGAAGTAGACTTGAACGCTTTCCAACACTATAACTTCTTGAACAACTGGAACAAAGAAAATGGGAAAGACCTTGTAGCGATTGCAGATACTTACATCTCTCCAATCCGCCTTTACTCAGGTTTGAATGGAAGTGACAACAAGTACACTAAAGTAGAAGACATCCCAGCAAACGGAGAAATCGCTGTACCGAACGATGCTACAAACGAAAGCCGTGCGCTTTACTTGCTTCAATCAGCTGGCTTGATTAAATTGGACGTTTCAGGAACTGCTCTTGCAACAGTTGCTAACATCAAAGAAAATCCAAAGAACTTGAAAATCACTGAATTGGACGCTAGCCAAACAGCTCGTTCATTGTCATCAGTTGACGCTGCCGTTGTAAACAATACCTTCGTTACAGAAGCAAAATTGGACTACAAGAAAGCACTTTTCAAAGAACAAGCTGATGAAAACTCAAAACAATGGTACAACATCATCGTTGCGAAAAAAGATTGGGAAACATCACCAAAAGCTGATGCTATCAAGAAAGTGATCGCAGCTTACCACACAGATGAGGTGAAAAAAGTTATCGAAGAAACATCAGACGGTTTGGATCAACCAGTTTGGTAATAAGAAACAGGGAGGTGGGAGAGAAAATTCCACCTCTTGCTTTTGTATAGAGCATGGATTGTCAGGAAGAGTAGTTCATAGAAAGGTAGAGAGAATATGGTTTTTCCTAGCGAACAAGAACAGATTGAAAAATTTGAAAAGGATCATGTGGCCCAGCATTATTTTGAGGTTTTGCGTACCTTGATTTCTAAGAAGTCGGTCTTTGCCCAACAGGTGGGTCTCAAAGAAGTTGCCAACTATCTGGGTGAGATTTTCAAGCGTGTTGGGGCTGAAGTGGAGATTGATGAGACTTACACGGCGCCTTTTGTCATGGCGCATTTCAAGAGTTCGCGTCCAGATGCCAAGACCTTGATTTTCTATAACCACTATGACACTGTGCCAGCGGATGGGGATCAGGTCTGGACAGAGGAGCCCTTTACGCTTTCGGTCCGCAATGGCTTCATGTATGGGCGTGGGGTTGATGACGACAAGGGTCATATCACAGCTCGTTTGAGTGCTTTGAGAAAATACATGCAGCACCATGATGACCTGCCTGTCAATATCAGTTTTATCATGGAGGGAGCGGAGGAATCAGCTTCGACAGACCTAGATAAGTATCTGGAAAAACATGCGGATAAACTCCGTGGTGCAGATTTGTTGGTCTGGGAACAAGGAACCAAAAATGCCTTGGAACAGCTGGAAATTTCTGGTGGAAATAAGGGGATTGTGACCTTTGATGCCAAGGTAAAAAGCGCTGATGTCGATATCCATTCTAGTTATGGTGGGGTTGTAGAATCAGCTCCCTGGTACCTCCTTCAAGCCCTACAGTCTCTTCGTGCCGCAGATGGCCGTATCTTGGTTGAAGGCTTGTACGAAGAAGTACAAGAGCCAAATGAACGAGAATTGGCCTTGGTGGATACCTATGCCCAACGCAATCCAGGGGAAATCAGCCAGATTTATGGTTTGGAATTGCCTCTCTTACAAGAGGACCGCGCAGCCTTTCTAAAACGTTTCTTTTTTGAACCTGCTCTCAATATCGAAGGGATTCAGTCAGGTTATCAAGGACAAGGAGTTAAAACGATTTTGCCAGCAGAAGCCAGTGCTAAGTTAGAGGTTCGTTTGGTTCCTGGCCTAGAACCGCATGATGTTCTGGAAAAAATTCGGAAACAGCTAGACAAAAATGGCTTTGATAAGGTAGAATTATACTATACCTTGGGAGAGATGAGCTATCGAAGCGATATGAGCGTACCAGCCATTCTCAATGTTATTGAGTTGGCCAAGAAATTCTATCCACAGGGCGTTTCAGTCTTGCCGACGACAGCGGGGACAGGGCCTATGCATACGGTCTTTGATGCCCTAGAGGTGCCAATGGTGGCCTTCGGTTTAGGAAATGCCAACAGCCGAGACCACGGTGGAGATGAAAATGTGCGAATCGCCGATTATTACACCCATATTGAATTAGTAGAGGAGCTGATTAGAAGCTATGAGTAGAGATATTATCAAGTTAGATCAGATCGATGTGACTTTTCACCAAAAGAAGAGAACCATCACAGCGGTCAAGGATGTGACTATTCACATCCAAGAAGGGGATATCTATGGAATCGTTGGATATTCTGGAGCAGGTAAATCAACCCTTGTACGGGTGATTAATCTCTTGCAAAAGCCATCTGCAGGGAAAATTACCATTGACGACGATGTGATTTTTGATGGCAAAGTTACCTTGACGGCAGAGCAGTTGCGTCGTAAACGTCAAGATATCGGGATGATTTTCCAGCATTTTAACCTGATGAGCCAAAAGACAGCAGAGGAGAATGTGGCCTTTGCCCTTAAACACTCTGGACTCAGCAAGGAAGAAAAGAAGGCTAAAGTAGCTAAATTGTTGGACTTGGTTGGCTTGGCAGACCGTGCTGAAAACTACCCTTCACAATTATCTGGAGGGCAAAAACAGCGTGTGGCCATTGCGCGTGCCTTGGCAAATGATCCAAAAATCTTGATTTCAGATGAGTCAACTTCTGCCCTTGACCCTAAGACAACCAAGCAGATTTTGGCCTTGTTGCAAGATTTGAACCAAAAATTAGGCTTGACCGTTGTCTTGATTACGCATGAAATGCAGATTGTCAAAGACATCGCCAATCGTGTGGCAGTTATGCAGGATGGTCATTTGATTGAGGAGGGCAGTGTCCTTGAAATTTTCTCAGATCCTAAACAACCTTTGACTCAAGACTTTATCTCAACAGCTACAGGTATTGACGAAGCCATGGTCAAGATTGAGAAGCAAGAAATTGTGCAACATCTGTCTGAAAACAGTCTTTTAGTGCAACTCAAGTACGCTGGAGCTTCAACAGACGAGCCGCTTTTGAATGAATTGTACAAGCGTTACCAAGTAACGGCTAATATTCTCTATGGAAATATTGAAATCCTCGATGGAACTCCTGTTGGAGAATTGGTGGTGGTCTTATCAGGTGAAAAAGTAGCGTTGGCAGGTGCCCAAGAAGCCATTCGTCAAGCAGGCGTACAGCTAAAAGTATTGAAGGGAGGACAGTAAGATGGAATCATTGATTCAAACCTATTTGCCAAATGTCTATAAGATGGGCTGGGCTGGTCAAGCAGGCTGGGGAACAGCCATCTACCTAACCCTTTATATGACAGTTCTTTCTTTCATCATCGGAGGTTTCTTGGGGCTTGTTGCAGGGCTCTTCCTTGTCTTGACAGCGCCAGGTGGTGTCTTGGAAAATAAGGTCGTTTTCTGGATTTTGGATAAAATCACCTCTATTTTCCGTGCGGTGCCATTTATTATTCTCTTGGCAGTCTTGTCACCCTTCTCTCATCTAATCGTAGGAACAAGTATCGGACCAAATGCGGCTATTGTACCCCTATCTTTTGCAGTCTTTGCCTTTTTTGCTCGTCAGGTGCAGGTTGTCTTGGCTGAGCTAGATGGTGGTGTCATTGAGGCGGCTCAAGCGAGTGGAGCGACATTCTGGGATATCGTAGGTGTTTACCTATCAGAAGGTCTTCCAGATTTGATCCGTGTGACGACTGTGACCTTGATTTCACTTGTTGGTGAAACAGCTATGGCCGGTGCGGTTGGAGCTGGTGGTATTGGTAACGTGGCCATCGCTTATGGATTTAACCGCTACAATCACGATGTGACCATCTTGGCAACCATCATTATCATTTTGATTATCTTTGCAATCCAATTCTTGGGAGATTTCTTGACCAAGAAATTGAGCCATAAATAAAAAGAGCCACCTGGCTCTTTTTTAGTAATCAGATTTTTTGCGCAAATTTTTTACTCAAGGCTTGTCCAATCAAGGCACCAACTAGGGCTCCGATGACAACACTTGCGATAAATAAAAGGATGGTTCCAGGATTTGGCGCAACCATGATACGGTCGATATATTCTTGGGATTTTCCTCTTGCCAGAAGGGTAGCCATATAGGCTTTGGGCGCAATCCACATAAGCAAGATTGGACCTGTTGAGCTAAAGGCAAAGAGAATGAAAGAAAGGAAGTTCTTTGTTTGGTCCTTGTATTTTCCTAGGTTAGCTACTCCATCTGCTAGCAGACCACAGATAATTCCAGGAAGGAAGGCACCAGCACCGTGTTTAGTTCCCAAGAAAAAGAGGGCGATGACAAGGCCGATAGTGGTAATAGCTCCAAAGCGCGGAACTTTTGCGACTAGGATCATATAGACGCTACCGCCGACAAGGGCAGTAAAGGCAGGCGCATAAAACATGTTTCCAGTTTGGTCAAAGAGATTGCCCAAAAGGACACCAATCCCCATGCAGAGGAAGTAAAGAACTGCAAAAAGCAGTGTAGTTAAGATAGATTTCTTCATGAATTGTCTCCTGATCATTTTTTCACAATTCTCATTGTATCACGGTTTGATGGGATTGTAAATGGGCACTAGAATTTTTTGAAAACGCTTGAAATATGATATAATAGTTTCATAGTTATTTTTAGGGGGATATCATGGGTAGATTTTTAGACTTTGTCTTTAATCGTTTCTTTTTAGGGATGATTGCGACAGCCTTCTTTTGGCTATTAACATTGGCAGGAGGGATTATCCTTGGTCTAGCGCCGGCTAGTGCCACCTTGATGAGCTTATATGCAGAACATGGTTATAGCTTTCGGGAATACAGTTTGAAGGAGGCTTGGTCTCTTTATAAGCAAAATTTTGTCTCAAGCAACCTGATTTTCTATAGCTTTCTAGGAGTGGATCTAGTTTTGGTCTATGGCCTGTATCTCTTGGTACAATTGCCTCATCAGACTATTATTCATTTGATTGCGACATTTTTGAATGTTCTAGTAGTTGCTCTGATCTTTTTGGCTTATACAGTATCTTTGAAATTACAAGTTTATTTTGACTTGTCCTATCGAAATAGTCTCAAACTATCCTTGATTGGCATCTTTATGAGTCTAGCAGCTGTGGCCAAGATTCTCCTTGGAACTGTGCTACTTGTGGCAATTGGTTACTATATGCCTGCTCTTCTCTTCTTTGTAGGAATTGGGATGTGGCATTTCTTTATCAGTGATATGTTGGAACCGGTCTATGAAAGTATCCATGAAAAATTGGCGACAAAGTAGGATGAAGCAGTTTTGGCTACATACGCTTCTGCGAACCTACAGTTCAGTTATGATGATTATTATTGCGAGTTTTGCAATCTTACTCTCTTACGCTGACTGGGATTCACGGGAAAAGGAAGCTCAAAGAGTAGCCCAACGTGTAACCACTCGAACAGTCGAAGAGGTGGAGTATTATTATCGCGAGTCAGCCCAGCTAGCTCAAGATTTAGTAGCCAATCAAGACCGGATACAAGGGGTTTATAAGTACTTTAGCCTGTCAACTTCTGAGTATTTTTATTGGCTGTTGGAGCATCAAGCTGCTTCGTCAACTTCTATTTCTCTGTATGAAAATATTGATGATCTTTATGTCCAAAATGACTATATAACGGGTGTTGCAATCGTCTTACAGGACTTTAAAGAAGTGTATGTTTCGAGCAGAAACGAGAGAGGTGGTCATACGGTACTTGCGGAAGGCTTTAAACCGGAGGCCAATAGTTTTGGAGTTCCTATTTTAGACCCAGCGACGGATCAATCCATAGGGGTTGTTTATATATCCTTGGATCCAGAAATCTTATACCATGCTGTAGACAATACCCGAGGTCATATCCCGATGGCTGTTACCGTGACATCGCCTTTTGATACGGAAATTTTCCATATTGGTGAGAGGGTCAATAGGGAGCATGAGAACTGGTTTGTCGGCTTCACCTCTCATGGCTATCAGGTTCAGGTGGCAGTTCCCAAAAACTTTGTTTTGCAAGGAACAGTGACTAGCTCTGCTTTGATTGTAGGCTTGAGCCTTCTCTTTATTGTCATTCTCTATCTGACTTTGAGGCAGACTTTTGCCAATTATCAAAAGCAGGTAGTGGATTTGGTGGATTCTATCCAAGCTATTGCCCAAGGTGAGGAAGGTCTACGCATCGATACTCTTGAAAAGGACCAGGAATTGCTCCTAATAGCAGAGACCACTAATGATATGTTGGATCGTTTGGAAAAGAATATCCATGATATTTATCAGCTAGAGCTTAGTCAGAAAGATGCCAATATGCGAGCCCTGCAGGCTCAAATCAATCCTCATTTTATGTATAATACGCTGGAGTTTTTGCGTATGTACGCAGTTATGCAGAGTCAAGATGAGTTGGCAGATATCATTTATGAGTTCAGTAGTCTCTTGCGGAACAATATTTCTGGCGAAAGAGAAACTCTTCTCAAACAGGAATTAGAATTTTGCCGTAAATACAGCTATCTCTGCATGGTTCGCTATCCTAAGTCTATTGCCTATGGTTTCAAGATAGACCCAGAGTTAGAGAATATGAAGATTCCTAAGTTCACCTTGCAACCGTTAGTAGAAAATTATTTCGCACATGGTGTTGACCACAGACGGACAGATAATGTGATTAGCATTAAAGCTCTCAAACAGGATGGTTTTGTGGAAATTTTAGTGGTCGATAATGGTAGAGGAATGACGGCTGAAAAGCTGGCAAATCTCCGAGAAAAACTAAGTCAGAGACAGTTTGAACACCAGGCCAGCTACAGTGGTCAAAAACAGTCTATCGGGATTGCCAATGTACACGAGCGTTTTGTGCTCTATTTTGGGGACCGCTATGGCATTACTATAGAGTCTGCAGAGCAAGCAGGTGTTCAGTATCGTATTACAATTCAAGATGAGTAGAAAGGGAGAAAATGTATAAAGTATTATTAGTAGATGATGAGTACATGGTGACAGAAGGTCTGAAGCGTTTGATTCCCTTTGATAAGTGGGATATGGAGGTCGTCGCAACAGCCAGTCATGCCGATGAAGCTCTAGAATATGTTCAGGAAAATCCTGTTGATGTGGTCATTTCCGATGTCAATATGCCAGACAAAACAGGGCTTGAGATGATCAAGGAAATGAAAGAGATCTTACCAGATGCTGCCTATATCTTGCTCTCAGGTTATCAGGAGTTTGATTACGTAAAAAGAGCCATGAACCTTAGTGTTGTGGACTATCTGGTCAAGCCTGTTGATAAGGTAGAGTTGGGAAATCTGCTGGAGAAGATTGCAGATCAGCTTAGCGAGAGAGGAAAGAAAAGTCAGACTCTTAGTCAAGATTTAGATGAGGCTGGGTTTGTCAGTTATTTAGGAGGTAAGGAGAATTGGTGGATAGGTCTATCTAAGGAAAAACAAGGCTCCTTCACCATTCCCTACTATGTCTTGGGGCAAGACTGGCAGATTTTCATTTCTGACCAACCCCTAGATGGTTTAGTCGTTACACCCTTTGAAGCTCCTTATCAAGAACACTTTGACCGCTGGAAGCTGAATGCTGAGAAAGCCCTTTTTTACGGCTCTGTAAATCTGCAGCAGTCGGAGAGCCTCTTTGCCTACTATGAACCAATTTATCGGGTTATCATTCAGGGAAATCTCAATCAAATCGTAGAAGAGTTGAATCTCTTGGAGAAGGTGGTTCTTGAAAATACACCCCGTGTTCCGATTACCAAACAGCTTTTTATTCAGTTTGTCATGGATGTTTTCCACTTGTTTGAGCATCTCAAAGCTGATGATATGACGGACATTGTCAAAACTATTCATGCTATTCAATCCTTCGATGAATTGGTTCCTTATATCAAGGAAACTCTGACTCGATTCTTTGGCCAATATCGTATGAATGAAAATGTGGTCAGTGTGCTGGAAGTGATTGGGCGTGATTATCAAAAAGAACTTTCCCTCAAGGATATCAGTAAGGATCTTTTTATCAATCCTGTCTATCTAGGTCAGTTGATTAAGCGAGAAACCAATTCGACCTTCGCAGAATTACTAAACAAACAACGCATTAAGGCCGCCCAGCAACTCTTACTTTCAACTAGTGACAGTATCGAAGATATTTGTTATGCTGTTGGCTACAGTAACGTTGGATATTTCTATAAAGTTTTCCGAAAATTGTGCGGAAAATCACCAAAAGCCTACCGAAAACAGGTAGAAACGATACTATAAAATTTGTATCCCTTTACAAAAAGTGCTATAATATCAATAATAACATCAGGAGGTTCTATCATGAAAAAGAAACCGATTTATCTATGGGTCTTGCTAATCTTGTCTGCCCTTATTTCAGCTACGTCTCTGTTTGGAATGTTGAGTCCCTTGCCTAGCAAAGAAGCCCTTCGTGCCGCTCAGAAACAAGTTGCAGGGGTCAGTGCTCAGCAATTAGAAGACCAGCTTAATTACACCTATAGAGTAGCAGAATCAACTCATTCTATTTTTAATATGGCCTTGATTGTGCTATCTGCTATTTTAGTTGCAGTAGCGATTGTGTTCCTTGTTCGTAAGAATTTGCAATATGCAAACTATACTTATGTCGGCTATGTTTTGCTAGCCATTATTGGTTCGATTTATAGCTATGTGACTTTACAAGACGCTGTGCAGTTAGTTCACGATGAGACCATGCGTTTAGGGATAAGTGTTATTTCACAAGCCGTTAGCATTTTCTATATCGTCATCAATGTTCTCTTCCTGGCCCTTGTCTTCTACAAGATATGGCGTCAGCAAAAAGCCTTGGCTGAAGAAGAAACAGAAGAACTTGCTTAAGTATTGACAAAAAAGAACTATCAAGATACAATCTTGATAGTTCTTTTTCGATTAAAAATAAAATCATGGAGGAAAATATGAAGACAATTTCTTTAGTTTATATCAGTCTGAGTGGGAATACTGAGAGTTTTGTGACACGCTTGAAAGACTATCTCTTGTCCCAGTACGAGGGAATTGAAGTTCAAAAGATTCATATCAAGGATTTGGTCAAGGAAGGCCAAGATTTTTATGAAATGGACCATCCCTATGTCACTTTTTTGCCGACCTACCTTGAAGGTGGGAATGGCGTGGATAACGGAGATGTAGAGATTTTGACGACACCAGTGGGGGATTTTATCGCCTATGGTGACAATGCTAGTAAGTGTTTTGGCGTAGTTGGTTCAGGAAATCGCAACTTTAATAACCAATACTGCCTGACAGCCAAGCAATACAGTCAACGTTTTGGTTTCCCTGTCTTGGCTGACTTTGAAATGCGAGGCATGCTGGGAGATATCAAGCATGTGGCTGCAATTATTGCGGATTTGTATGAGTTGGAAAAGGAAAATTAAGGTAGTTATAAGAGGCAGTTGGGATTTGCTAACTGCTTTTTGATTATAAGCAGTCTTTAAGAAGGTAAAAAAGCATAAGTTCAGGTCTTCAAAACCTTGTTCTTATGCTTTTTATCATAGAAATATTTGCTGAATGTTCTCTTGAAATGGAACCTTATCTTCATCTAGCGCTTGTCAGTTATCCTGCTTTTCCGATTGCGAGTGCGTAGATAAAGAAGATGGCAAAGCCAAAGAGGAAAATCAATCCTGCAATGGCAAGGTGTTTGAGCCAAGAAGGAAGATTTTTGTTTTCACGCGTTACCAAGGCGTAATTCAAAAGAGCGAAGAATGGTGTTGTCAGGAAAGAACCAATCATAGCAAAGCGGAGCATGGTTGAAACCTGACCAGCAAAGAACTTGATAATGACGATACCGATGATAGCAGTGATGGTCATCCAGATGTTCAAAGATTTACGATTGTCTTCTTTTTGACGGATTAGCAGTCGTAGAGATTCCTGATTGACACGAGAATAGCCATCGATAACAGTGATAACTGTTCCAAAGATACACAGGAAAGCAATAAATGTAATTAAATAACGGGACCATTCGCCAAGAACAGACGCATACATGCCCACGAATTGAGAGATGTATTTGGCTGAAGCGGCTTCAACTGCCTGTCCTGTAGGATACTGAATCAGTGCTCCCAGTGCTACAAAGAACACAGCTAGGATAGCTGTTCCAATATAACCAACGTTAAAGTCGAATAGAGCGTCCTCTGTGTTAAAGTTGACGGTCTTTTTCTTTTCAGCAGACCAAAGTGAGTTGATGGCTGAAATTTCAATAGGAGCAGGCATCCATCCTAGGAGGGAGACGATGAAGGGTAGAGCTGCCATTTGCCAAGGTGTTTTCTCGACAAAATTAGAACTGTATTCTGGATGCTTGACCGCCGCGATGATAACTGCAAGAACAGTTGCAATGGTCAAAGCTGACATGATCCATTTTGCCATACCGTCTAAGAGTTTGTAGCCTCCAAAGAGTAACATAGCCCAAATGATGGCAACGAGAATGAGGGACCATTGAGTAATGCTAAGACCAATCATTGGGAAGGCGCTGGCGATGATAGCTGAGCACAGAATGGCGACACCAGCTGTGTTGACCATAGCAGAAAAGACATTGAGGATAAAGAAAATCCAGAGATAGAGTTTTCCTTTTTCGGCATAACCTTCAACCAAAGTCTTTCCAGTATCAGCTGTGTATTCAGCACCAAAACGGAAAAATGGATATTTAAAGACATTGGCTAAGATGACCAAGAGAAGTAGAGACCAACCGTAAGAACCACCAGCTTGAGTGGAAGATACAATGTGAGAACCTCCAACAGCGGCAGAAGCCATTAGGATTCCAGGTCCCATTGCTTTTAGTTTACTTGTCCAGGTTGATTGATTTAACGAAATAGATTGTGACATGATAGATACTCCTTTTTGAATTTTCAGAATAATCTGGATATGTAATCTATATTCTACAAAAAATTTTGGGAAAATGCAAGAATATTTTGAAAAAAGATAGAAAATTACAGAAAATTTACAAAGAAGATCTGAAAATAACTGCTATGATAGCAAGGTGTAGCAAGATAAAGCAAAACCGAGAAGTTTCTTTCTCGGATTTACTTATTATGAGGTTCTTACTTTCTATGCTCCAAGAGTTGATTGATATGGTTTACTTTTTTTGATGTTCTTTTATAGGAAATAGTCCAAATGATGAGGTAGACAATCGCAAACTCGATAATGAGCTGGAGATAGAAGATCCAGTGGAAGGGGAACCAACCTGCTAGGGTTGCTAGTGGGATAAAGCCTACTAGCATGAGGAAAAAATGAGTCAGAGTCACACGGAGTAAGCTCCAGTCACGGCTGAATAATTGCTTGCCAAAGTTGAAGAGAATACCAATGGCTGCCCAGATCAGTGTGCAGTAGAGCAAGACCAAGGCACCGTGAACCTGATGTTGAGCCATCATTTGTCCGATGAGAGAGTCGGGACTTAACGGGGCGTAGGTACTTGGTGCATAAATGAGTGAAAAGATGATAGAGAGGATGAGACCGATGAGGACACCAGTAGCTGCGTCGTGGAAGATTTGTTTTTTCATAGTTCTAATTTCTCCTTGATGGTTTTTAGATAACGGCGTGAAGAGTAGGTGAAGCTTTCATTTTTCAAGAAAATTTCTACTAGGCCGTTGGGGGTGAGCTTGAGATGGGAGATGGAGTCGATATTGATGATTTCTGATTGGGAAATTTGGATAAAATTGGTTGGCAGAATTTCAAGGACCTGATAGAGTCGCAAATCAATGCTGTAGGTCTGACTCGCGGTTTCTGCTAGAACCTTCCGATTCTCGATATAGAAGCGTTGAATCTTGCCAATCTCAACGAGATAGACCTGATTATCAATCTTTCCTTTGATTGTTTCTTTTTGGTCCAGATTTTCTGCAAACTCGATGACTTTTTGGACTTTATCTGTCGGCTGAGGTGCTTGAACAATCAGCTTTTCCTCTTCGTAAGTTTCACTAATCTGTAGTTCTACTTTCATAAATTTCTCTCCTTGTTTTTCATACAAAATTGTGATCACTTCTTGTACACCTTTATTAAACACTATTTTATATCCTATGGCAAGGGCCTTTGTCTATGTGGAGGGATTTGGCTCCTATGTGGTGGAGCTTTTCTGTCCTATCTGAAATATGGTATAATAGCACTAATCAATTTCTAGGAAAACAGAAAGGGGTTGAAAAATGTCTCATATTATTGAATTGCCAGAGGTGCTGGCAAACCAGATTGCAGCTGGAGAGGTTATCGAGCGTCCAGCTAGCGTTGTTAAGGAGTTGGTAGAAAATGCTATTGACGCGGGCTCTAGTCAGATTATCATTGAGATTGAGGAGGCTGGTCTCAAGAAGATTCAAATTACAGATAATGGTCATGGAATTGCCCACGATGAGGTAGAGCTGGCTTTGCGTCGCCATGCGACCAGTAAGATAAAAAATCAAGCAGACCTCTTTCGGATTCGGACGCTTGGTTTTCGTGGTGAAGCCTTGCCTTCTATCGCATCCGTCAGCGTTTTAACTCTTTTGACAGCAGTTGAGGGCGCAAGTCATGGAACCAAATTAGTTGCGCGTGGGGGCGAAGTTGAGGAAGTCATCCCAGCGACTAGCCCTGTGGGAACCAAGGTTTGTGTGGAGGACCTCTTTTTCAACACGCCTGCCCGCCTCAAGTATATGAAGAGCCAGCAAGCAGAGTTGTCTCATATCATTGATATTGTCAATCGTCTGGGTTTGGCCCATCCTGAGATTTCTTTTAGCTTGATTAGTGATGGTAAGGAGATGACGCGAACAGCGGGAACAGGTCAATTGCGCCAAGCTATCGCAGGGATTTACGGTTTAGCTAGCGCCAAGAAGATGATTGAAATTGAGAATTCTGACCTTGATTTCGAAATTTCTGGCTTTGTATCCTTGCCTGAGTTAACTCGGGCCAATCGCAATTATATCAGTCTCTTCATCAATGGTCGTTATATCAAGAACTTTTTACTCAATCGTGCTATTCTTGACGGTTATGGCAGTAAGCTCATGGTAGGCCGTTTTCCACTGGCTGTCATTCATATCCATATAGACCCTTATCTAGCTGATGTCAATGTGCATCCAACCAAGCAAGAGGTGCGGATTTCTAAGGAAAAAGAACTGATGACGCTGGTCTCAGAAGCTATTTCCAACAGTCTCAAGGAACAAACCTTGATACCAGATGCCTTGGAAAATCTTGCCAAATCGACTGTGCGCAATCGTGAGAAGGTGGAGCAAACTATTCTCCCACTCAAAGAAAATACGCTCTACTATGAGAAAACTGAGCCGACAAGACCTAGTCAAGCTGAAGTAGCTGATTATCAGGTAGAATTGACTAATGAGGGACAGGATTTAACTTTATTTGCCAAGGAAACCTTGGATCAGCTGACCAAGCCAGCAAAACTGCATTTTGCAGAGAGAAAGCCAGCTAACTATGACCAATTAGATCACCCAGAGTTAGACTTAGCAAGTCTTGATAAGGCCTATGACAAGCTGGAGCGAGAAGAATCTTCAAGCTTTCCAGAGTTGGAATTTTTCGGGCAAATGCATGGAACCTATCTCTTTGCCCAAGGGCGAGATGGGCTCTACATCATAGACCAACATGCGGCGCAGGAACGGGTCAAGTACGAGGAGTATCGTGAAAGCATTGGCGATGTTGACCAGAGCCAGCAGCAACTCCTAGTTCCTTACATCTTTGAATTTCCAGCGGATGATGCCCTGCGTCTCAAGGAAAGAATGCCTCTCTTAGAGGAAGTGGGCGTCTTTCTAGCAGAGTACGGAGAAAATCAATTTATCCTACGCGAACATCCTATTTGGATGGCAGAAGAAGAGATTGAGTCAGGCATCTATGAAATGTGCGACATGCTCCTTTTAACCAAGGAAGTTTCTATCAAGAAATATCGAGCAGAGCTAGCTATCATGATGTCCTGCAAGAGATCTATCAAGGCCAATCATCGTATCGATGACCACTCAGCCAGACAGCTCCTTTATCAGCTCTCTCAGTGTGACAATCCCTATAACTGTCCTCATGGACGTCCTGTTTTGGTGCATTTTACCAAGTCGGATATGGAAAAGATGTTCCGACGTATTCAGGAAAATCACACCAGTCTTCGTGAGTTGGGGAAATATTAAACTAAAAGGAAAACTATGTACGAATATTTAAAAGGAATCATTACCAAAATTACTGCTAAATACATTGTTCTTGAAGTCAACGGTATCGGTTATATTTTGCATGTGGCCAATCCTTATGCTTATTCAGATCAGGTTAAACAAGAAGCCCAAATTTATGTGCATCAAGTTGTACGTGAGGATGCCCATCTACTTTATGGATTTCGCTCAGAAGACGAGAAAAAGCTCTTTCTCAGTCTGATTTCGGTCTCTGGGATTGGTCCTGTATCAGCTCTTGCTATTATCGCTGCTGATGACAATGCTGGCTTGGTTCAAGCCATTGAAACCAAGAATATCACCTACTTGACCAAATTCCCTAAAATTGGCAAGAAAACAGCCCAGCAGATGGTGCTGGACTTGGAAGGCAAGGTAGTAGTTGCAGGAGATGACCTTCCTGCTAAGGTGGCAGTGCAAGCAAGCGCTGAAAACAAAGAACTGGAAGAAGCTATGGAAGCCATGCTAGCTCTGGGCTACAAGGCGACCGAACTCAAGAAAATCAAGAAATTCTTCGAAGGAACGACAGATACAGCTGAGAACTATATCAAGTCGGCCCTTAAAATGTTGGTCAAATAGGAGCAGAGCATGACAAAACGTTGTTCGTGGGTCAAGATGACCAATCAGCTCTACATTGCCTATCATGATGAGGAGTGGGGCCAACCCCTCCATGATGACCAAGCATTGTTTGAGTTATTGTGTATGGAAACCTATCAGGCAGGTCTGTCTTGGGAAACGGTACTAAACAAACGCCAAGCTTTCCGAGAAGCCTTTCATGGCTATCAAATTCAAGCGGTCGCAGAGATGACAGATGCCGAATTGGAAGCTTTGCTGGAGAATCCAGCTATCATCCGAAATAGAGCCAAGATTTTTGCTACACGCGCTAACGCCCAAGCCTTTCTACGACTACAGGCAGAGTACGGCTCTTTTGATGCCTATCTTTGGTCTTTTGTTGAGGGGAAAACCATCGTTAACGATGTTCCCGATTATCGCCAAGCCCCAGCTAAAACACCTCTGTCTGAGAAATTGGCTAAAGAACTCAAAAAACGAGGTTTCAAGTTCACAGGCCCAGTCGCCGTCTTGTCTTTTCTACAAGCAGCAGGCCTAGTCGATGACCATGAGAATGATTGTGAGTGGAAAAGCGGAAGTTAGTGAGTTCAAGCGTCTAACTATCTGAGAATATAGAAAAAAGCTGAGAAATTCTTCCCAGCTTTTTATATATACTATTAGATTTGTTAGAGTGAAGTCAAAAAAGTGATTCCACCTAAAATAACACCAGCTGAATTTGGAATGATTAGTATCCAATCCTTCTTAGGTTCCTTTGTCCATCCATAAATAACCCAGATTAAGCAAGATATAGCAGCTGATAAAGGTTGAAATGGTTGAGCTTTATTTCCCTGTAAATTAGCGATAATTTGAGGTATGTAGGCAATAAATACTATAATTCCAATAAAGGCACCAATAGAACCTACGATTCGATTAATTTTTTGTTTTGTCATATACACCTCCTTCAAAAGGATAACATAGAAATTAGCGAAATGCAATAAATTCAGATACAAATTGTAACGAAAACGAATACAAAAGCACAAAAATAGAGAAACTATTTATTTTTTGTTATAGTCAAAGCGAATGACTTGTTCCTGTGCATCTACATGAGCATGGATCCCAAAGGGTACAATTGCTCTTGGAGTTGCGTGGCCGACATTCAGATTATAGACAATTGGGATATTGCTATCAATGATATCCAATAGTGCCTCTTTATAGTCGTCATAGAAAGTTTCATCCATAGGTTTTCCGACCAAGAGTCCACTGATGACCTCGAATATGCCAGTATCCTTTAAAGTTCGCAACATTTTTTTGAAGTCTTCGGACTCAGGCTTTTCTTCGCTTGTTTCTAGCAAGAGGATTTTTCCTTCCCAGTCTGACAAGTCAGGGAAGAGTTTGTACTTTTGGCAGAGCTCAGTGCTATCTGCGTATCGAGAGTTGTCAAAGATATCGTAGAGGGATTCGAGGCAACCACCGAGAATTTTTCCCTCGAACTGGGCATTTCCTTGCAATAATTCAAAACCGGTATTTGCATGACTGACACGAGGTGTCCCCAGAGCCTTGGGACTGAAGTCAGTCCTTTCATCATACCAAACGTCACTAGGGCGGATTTCTGAGATTCTTCCCGTCTCAATCAATTCTTTAAAGTAGTGAAGGCTATAGGCTAACATTTCCTTGTCCAATTCACAAATGTCCGCTAAAAAGGATTGCCCATAAAAAGTTTTAACACCTAGTTTATGCAACATGAGATGGTTCATGGTTGTATCTGAGAAGCCAAGAAAAATCTTTTGTTTGATAACCTTTTCTAGTTGGTCATTTTCAAAGAGGTAGGGCAACAAACGATAGGTATCGTCTCCACCGATGGCGCATAGGATCATGTCGATGCTATCATCAGAAAAGGCTTGCATCAAATCCTCCGCACGGGCTTCAGGATGGTCCTTGATAAAGTCTAATCCTTTTAACGAATGGGGCAAAAAGATAGGATTGAGTCCCAGATTCTTGAGACGTTGGACACCCAAGTCCACTTCGTGTTTGACAAAGTCTTCTCCGATAATGCCACTAGATAAACTAACAATACCAATAGTAGAAGCCATATCTCATCCTCCTAGAAATAGATTGAGCCTATTTTATCACAAAAGATAAGAGAAAGCTATGTGGGATGTCAGAAGAATGCTTTTAAATCAAGAAAGTAGTAAAAAAGCAACCGCACTTGCAGTTGCTTTTATCGTTCTCTTAATAACGTGTTGGTCCTGCACTTGCGCTGCGGATGTTCAAGCGTTTCTTGAGATAGAAGCGAAGGGCTAGGAGAACTGCTCCGATAATAGCTAGTGGCAATGGAGCAAGTACTGGGTTAAGGTTAGCTGGTAGGAAGCTTGTTGCAAAGAAGACAAGTAACCAAAGGAACATAGAGGCTAGGATAACCAGTACAGATTTCCAGAAAGGTGGACGTTGACTGCGGTCAATATCTGGTCCGTAGTATTGGTAAACAAAGTAGTACATCAAGTAGAAGGCAAATCCACCAACCAGTCCAACTAGCAGGAGGGTAATCAAACCGTAACCGATAGCCTGATCTGCTGAGAAGAAGGTTGTGAGGGCGCTGACGAGGGCAAAGAGGCTAGTGATGAAAAGGGCTGAATCCATAATCATGAGTTTTGGGTCATCATTTTCTTTTGGATGCTCTTTTTCGTACTGCTCTTTGACAGTGAAGCTATGGGCCCAGTGAGTTGGTGCGCCATAGAGGGAACGAGCAGTCGTACCCTTGGCTTGCTCTTCAAGGATTTGGGGAATAACTTCCTCAAAAATAGCCTTAATTTCAGCGTCTGTTTTTCCATCCTTGATGAATTGTTGGGTAGCGATATGGATAAATTCTTGGTTTTTCTTAGTTAATTTTTGTAGATCAATCTGAGACATAGGAACTCCTCTTAGAACCATTTTTTATGGATGAGATAGAGAGTGAGCGAGACACTCATAGCAAAGGCGATAAAGACGATTAACCAGAAGGCATTTGGCTCGCCGTTTAGGGGGATTTCATTATCCTTAAAGTTCATCCCGTAGGCAGAGAAGACCATGGTTGGGATGGACATGACAATGGTCACAAGGGCCAAGGTCTTCATAATGTTGTTCTGGTTGTTAGAAATGATAGAGGCAAAGGTCTCTGTCATAGAATGCAAGACGTTTCCATAGATGTCTGCCATCTCGATGGCCTGTTGGGTTTCAATCAAGGTATCTTCAAGCAGGTCTTCGTCCTCAAGGTATTTTTTGATATTACTGGTTGAGCTGGTCAATTTCTTAATCACACGCTCATTTGTTTTGAGGGAGGCCTTGAAATAGACAATGGTTTTTTCCAATTCCATGAGCTCAATCAATTCTTCATTACGAGTTGATTGATGCAGTTGACTTTCGATTTGTTCACTCTTGCGGTCAATTGAACGAAGGGCTGTTAGGTAAAGCTCTGCATTGCGATAAAGAATCTGGAAGATAAAACGTGAGCGCATGAAGGTATAGAAATTACGCAATCGACGGTTGATAAAGACATCGAGGACCGGTAATGGTTCCAAACACGTAGTGATAATGGTTTCCTCGGTGATGATAATACCAAGCGGGATAGTTACGTAGTAGGTGCGGTTATTTCTTTCCTCTGTGACCGGCACGTCTACGATAATCAGGGTATACTCGTCTTCAATGGTAATACGAGACATTTCTTCCGCATCGAGCGGTGCACGAAGGTCGGCAATGTCAATATCGAAGGCATTAGCGATTTCGAGTGATTCATTTTGAGTCGGATTGACGAGATTGATCCAAGTACCCGGTTCAAGTGTATCGATCTCTTTAAATTCAGTTGTTGTAGAGAGAAAAACTTGTTTCATATCCCTTATCCTTTCTCATTTTTCAGATTTTTTCACACCGTACTATTATACTACAAAATCGGCCTTTTTCAAAATAAATCTAACAAAAAACCTGTTGCTATTGGATTTTTACGTAACTTCTCAAAGTAACTTCCATCTCTCTCCCAAAACTGGAAGTTAGTCTCAGACGACGAATTATGCTAGAATT
>NZ_CAMHWI010000011.1 GCF_946188695.1 Streptococcus mitis
TAGTTGACAGAACCTGCCAAGACCTGTTTCCCATCGATGTTAACACCTGCTTTATTCAGATTCTTCTTGGTAGGTTTAACAGTAGGAACATTATTTACAACTGTATCTGTTTGATAACCGTTACCAAAATCAACTTGATAAGCTGTATTTTCAAATGATTTCCCTGTATTTCGCAGTTCTTCCTTAGTTACCATTGGATCAATAATTGTAACCGATTTCCCTGCTTTGATATACTGGTTAAAATAGGCTTCTGGATCATCCACTAAAAATACTTGGAAAGCACCCTTGGGCTTAATTTCAGAACTAGCAAGAAAAGCTTTTACCTTATCATTATCAACGGCATCTATAGAATCATACTGATACACTGAGATACCAGCAACTTCTTGTCCTTCACTGTCAATATAACGAATATCCGATTGATTAATCGTAACAGCCTCTTCTGGATAATCATCAATCGCACCAAATCCTTTTAGAATAGTAGATGAATCTGCCTTCATCCCCTTATATTGATCATAATCCAAGGTTATATGATAGTAATTCGTTGAACCAGCTAGAACTGTTTTACCATCAATAATAACACCATCCTTATTATGATTGTGTTTGAGAGGTGTGATCAAGTTGTTATTCGGATTGTCTGGATCGTTCGGTTTACCTGGGGTTGAAACCTGAACAATATTTGAATAACTTTCGTACTTATTATTAATTTTTAATTGGAAATTATTCTTGTAGGTTGCACCATCATTTATAACTTTTCCTACTAAAACTGGAGCTGGTACTTGTACTTCCTTACTTAAATCTTGATTAAGCTTAGATTTCAAACTTTCTAAGCCTTTCATTCGAACAACATGACTCGACTCGTCATAAGTTAATTCAAAATCTGAGCTAGCGTTCTTTGAAGCTTCTACATCTAGTACAAAACCTGAAGGCAAGGCATCTACAATCTCAAAGTCTGTAATAGCTTCACGATTAGCTGGAAGAGGCTTAGTTGTTAATTCCCACTGTACTGTTGAAAGCTTAGGCACATAGCTTTTATCAATAGATTCACCTGTAGAATTCTTTACAAACTTTTCAAGATCAGGTGTAGCCTGTAAACGTGCATATCTAACTCTAACTGTTGGAGCTGACAACAAAGATGGAATTTCTTTCTCCTTTGGCTCCTCTGGTTTTGGTGGTAGTGTTTCCTCTTCTTTCCCTTTTGGAGAACTTGGTGGAGTAGTTTCCTTCTCATAGGTTGGCTCAAATGGTTTTGTTAAGAAAGGTGCCTTTTTCAATTCTGCACCAGATCCCAAAATTGTAAACACGACATTTTGAGCATTTCCACTCGCATTCTCTGCATCCCATTCAGCGCGAGTTCTTCCCTCTGTCGAACCAGGAGATGAGGTGTGAAGGTACGTTAGACTAGAGCCATATCCTACTGAAGCAAAAGAACCCTTAGGGATATCCGAGGTATCATTAACACCATATTCTACTCCCTTCATAACACGACCATCAAAATTTAAACCAGAGCCACTTGGATTAATAACCATTCCACGACCAGATGAACCATAACTCAAATTTGAGCCTTGCCCCCAATCGACATCTGTAATCACTGTACCAATTAATAAAGAAGCTGGTGTTGTCGTACCTTCAATATAAAAATCAAAAACCATTTCCAAACGGGTATGATTATTATAGACAAAGTAGAAACTTCCTCCATCTCCTCCCTTAAGATAAATATCCGGATCTGTCACAGGAACACCATTTTGAACTTCTCCTTGGTAGTCTCCTAAATCAGAAACCATGACTTTTGCCATAATCTTTCTACCATCTGTCAACGTTCCAATATTATGAATATAAAATGTATCTCCAACTTTTGGAGCTTTAATTACATCGTAGACTCCTGTACGATCTTTGCCAACTTGAGTTCCTTCACTCCCTGTTACATAAGTATCTGCATGATAGCCTAAAAATCCGTCCATGCTCTCGACTTGGAGATCATCATCTGGTACAACTGTAAAGTCAACATAATACTCCATCCCTTGACCAAATGTATTAAATTCTCCATAGACTTTAAAACCTGTATCAGATCCAAATAAAGGCTTGCTTGTTTGAATTGCCTCTCGCTCAGCTTTAATAGTTGCTAGCTTCTTTGTATAGTCTGTCAAAGAGTTTTCATAAGCTACTTTCTTAGCTGCATTTCGTTTTCGGATTTCTGCGTTCTCTTGATTAATACGATCTGTTTCTGCCTGATTCTCTCGTTGATTTTTTTCATTCTCTGCACGAATACTAGTATTCTTCTGATTAATTCGATTAACTTCAGCCTTATAAGAATCTAAATCCTTTTGATATTTTTCTTTCTTTGAAGCATTTTCTTCTTGGATTTTCTTTCGTTCTGCTTGATTCTGTTTCTTTTCTTCTATATATTTTTCAGTAACTTTCTCAACACTATCTGCTTGTGTGCGATAATCACTTTCGACTTCCTTTTGCTTTTTGTCCAACTCAGAGGCTGTACTTGCGATTCCTTTATCTACTACAGAATCAAATTCCACCTTCAATCCAGCTTCTTGTGCCTTTTTAACAGTTTCATCTAAACTAGAATGAGAAATAGAAACTTCTAACGTTCCTGTTTTTTCTTCACTCTTTCCTTGATTTTCAGTAGAAATACTGCTTGGACTCGTCTGGGCATAAGGCGCATTTGTGGCTGGATTTTCAGTTCGTTCATCTGCCATAACTGGACTTATCATACTTAAAGCTGCTAAACCTAGTATCACTCCACAAGTTCCATAAATTTTTGATTTCCGAATAGAGCCATATGTTTTTGTTTCTCTTACTTTGTGCATTCTATCTCCTCATATAAAATATAAATTAATATAAAATCTCAAATGTTATAAAACCTCAAATGTTGGCGCTCGAGGCCTCTTATAATATAAAATCATCTCTTTCCTTTCCAAAAGAAAAAAGCCAGTTTTCACTGACTTTTCTATACAATATTGTAATGAATTTTAAGAAATCCACTTACCAGAATAATCTAAACGATAACCACCAATCGTCTCATTTTGTGCCATCTTACCATCTGCTTTCAAATAATACCAAGCACTTCCGTCTTTGAACCATTGATCTCTCAGATAACTTCCATCTGATTTGAGATAGTACCAAGCTTTATAACTAGAATCGTATAACCACTCACTTTGTGCCATTTTCCCATCTGACTTAAGGTAGTAGCTTCCTTGCCAGCTATTTTGTGCATAGCTTCCATCTGATTTGAGATAGTACCACGCTTCATAGCTGGAATCGTATAACCACTCACTTTGTGCCATTTTCCCATCTGACTTAAGGTAGTAGCTTCCTTGCCAACTATTTTGTGCATAGCTTCCATCTGATTTGAGGTAGTACCAAGCTTTATAGTTTGTATCATAAACCCATTCATTACGTGCCATCACACCATTTGATTTGAGATAATAGTTCCCTTTCCAACCACTGACAAGAGCTTTTCCTGCATGATCAAAATAATACCAATGACTTCCCTCTTGTTTCCATTTGTCGCGCCAATCAGATGTGTTTTCAATCGGTTTAATAGGTTCTGCTTTCTTAGAATTATTTTCTTCTACAGTACTTTTACCTGTCTGGTTCTCCAACTTACTTTTTAAATCTTGATAAATTCTCTCTTTATTTTTGTAATCATTTTCTAATTTTTTTACAACCTGATAACGATTTGAAGATCTTGGATCCGTTACTGAAGCTGTACTAAAATTAGATTTCGTTGCTCGATTAATATTTTCCTGAGAAATAGTGATGAAATGAGCAGAGCTTACTGAGGAAAGACTAGAAAATGATAAGCCAAAATAATCTTTACTTGATGGATTCCCCCAGTTCAATCCTGCAATTGCTTGAGCATGTCCCCATTCAGTATCGTTTAACATAAATTCAACCATACCAGTATAAATAGCTTCTTTTAGCTGAGATTTGGTAGCTTCTCTTAACGCTACAGGTCGAAAGAATAAATTCTCATACAGTTGACCTCCTCTTTTTTCAGATTCAGCATCTGAGGTAGGCAAGCCATAGATTTTTGCAACTCGGTTGATACCTCCGGCATTGTGACCTGATACACCTAATGTGCTCAATTTAGATAATCCCCAATCATCTTTTACATACTCCTTTGCCACCTTATCTGCGAAGTCAAGTGCCGAAATTGAAACAGTTACACTACCAGTCCCAACTTGTGAGCGTACTTGATTTATTAAATCTTGAGCAAAAAATGATAGCTCTGTTCTAACCTCTAGCGATAAATTATTAACAACCAGACGTTCTCCCTCATCAGCAACATCTTTATGGAAACTATTTTGATTCTTTAATCTCAAACTTTCTGACTGCAAGATAGACTTCGCTCTATCACGTTCAGTCTGACTAATATTAAAATCAGAAAAAGCCGTCTTCAAAGCCTTTATATACTTATCGCTCAGTGTAATCGTATTGCTAGGTGAAGATGATAAAGCATTGTCATAGATATTTTTAGCTTGTTCATATTCTCTCTTAGCTTTAATCAATTCACTTTTTAAACTTTCTACTTGACTGCTCGTTGTACTATTCGCATACACAGGTTGACTATTTACTAACCCAAGCAACGTTACGCTGGCAGTTGTTGCCAAGATAGTTGTTCTCAATTTCATAATCTTATCTCCTTTTTGTTTAAAAACGTTCTTAAAATATTTATTTTATGCTTTTATTTTACCATTTTTAGAGTTTTTTCTCAATTTTTTCTTGATTTCCATTCATCTATCCGCTTAATCAAAGATAGGACGTTTAGAACAGCTAAAATCTCCTCTCCTTGATGAAACAGATAGATGAGGTTCTATCTGTTTAATGCTTCGTTGGACGATGATATCCTTTACCAGTCAGCAGTAAACGATTGGTATTTCCTTGTTTAATGCGTCTAGCCACTAGAACATCACCTCGTTTGATGGTGCGAATCTCTTTATAAATTTTTGAATATTCTACAATCATCCAAACTGTCTCTAGTTTACCTGCTAGATATCCTTTTTTAGATACCAAACCATATCTGCTGGTTAATTTGATTTCATCTCCATTATCAAGTCTTGCGGTTGCATTCCCTTGATTTCCTAAGCATCTAAGGTCAGCTAAAGTGACCTCTGTAACTAATTTTGATTGATTCATCTTGTTTCCTCCTTACTGAATCAAGGCTGATTTACAGCCATGCCGAGGTATGACGTACATACCTGCTGTATTTTTTACACACGGTTTTAAGTCTAGAAACCGCAAACTCCTTCAGCTTAGGCTTTGCCTGCTTTTACGTGGTGGAACAGCACTAGATATCCTTTTCTAGCCTACACACCGCCCTTGTTCTTCTTTTTATGCTTAGTTCCGCTAATCAGGACAGTGGGGGTATTCAATTTTCAAAGATCAAAAGTAGTTTTATGACTTGCTCAGGTCAAAAAAGCTAGATTTAATCTCATGTCATCTATAGCTTAGTTACTCAGATACCTATACTCTGCTTCTCTATGAGCTTGCATCTTGGCCTCGCTCTTACGTTCGCCAATCAAATTTTCAATAGATTGAATCAAGTAAGCAAAAGGACTATCACATTCAGGAATCCGTTCGATACAGTGAAGAACCTCACTACTTGTTATCCATCCTGTCTGAATGTATTGGCCAACAATCATCTTTTGGCGGTGAGTCATATTATAATGCTGGTACCACGGTAAATGATCTCGGTAGCTATCTGCAATTTCCTGCAAGAGAGAATAGACTTGAGGTTTGATAAATTTCTTCCCACTTGTTTTTTGAGAAGGAGTGTCACAAGTTCCAGCAGTCTGATCCAATTCCTTAGAATTGGAAGCAGGCTTTCTAGAACTATGTCTAGTACTATTATTCTCAGTATGACTCTTCTCAGTCTTAATAGGGTTAAAATTTTTTACCTCCGGAGGTAAAGATTTTTGACTTCCAAAATTCGTTGATTTAACAGCTTTTTTTGGAGGTAAAGATTTTTGACTTCCATAATTTATTGATTTGATAGGCTTTTCTAAAACAGAGTTTTCATCTTTCAAAATAGAAGATTCTTCTTCACTGCCTGGACGTTCAATTTCAAATAAGACACAACCTTTGTAATCTAAAGTTTTTACATGGTGGTAGACTACAGTTCCTTTGTCACGTCCTTTTTCTACGATTTTAGCATCATAGTGTTCATATTCTTGTAATTCAGCATTCACATTTTGAAGATACAAACGATTCGGACGATTCTTCCCTTGTTTCACTTCACGAAGCAATCCAAGCTCTTTCAATTCTTTCTTGATTTTCAATACAGTTGGCTTACTGCGATCTAAAATTTCCATTAAGTCCTCAACCGTATAGACAAGAAATACTGAACCATTCTCATCAACATAAGTCAGTTCACCGTTTCTGTAAGAATGAATACTCAACATACATCGATCATAGAGTACTCCATAAGCAATCTTGCCATCATTTGATAATTTCTTGGCATAGAGACTCGTCATCTTGATTTTCCCAGTAGGTTTCCCTTCAGCAGAAAATTTCTTCTTAACATTTACCATGAAAATTTGTGGGATTTGATAGAAGGTCTGTGTTGCTACTTGATTTACTGTAATATCAGCCATGTTATCACACCCCCATCATCACAGTACCATTTCCCATAGAGAACAGAACTCCCTCTCTCTCTAATTCTTCAACAGCCTTAACAGCCCGTTTTTTACTCATTCCTGTTTTTCTCATCACTTCGTTAACAGCTGCTTTTTTTGAAAATTGCACAAACATTTCTTTAGTCATTCTACTATCTCCTTTATCTGTCTCACTAATTTAAGTTCCTTTGAAAAGCAACTTGGACATTCAGATAGACCAAGCTGAAAATCCAAATGGTCAAATAAAAAGTTACATCGCTCACACTGCACTGTGCTTCTAAGTATTGTTTCACCTAACCAATCTCTTTCTACAACATCTAATACATCTCCACATTCAGGACAATGAATAGGCTTGAAAATATCATCTTCTTCCCATTTTTCCTCATAATCACAATCAAAACAAACGATTGTTTCCAACCACATGGATTAACCCCCTTCCAATGTTCCTGCTAATTCGCCTATCTTTGACTTAAATTCCTTGATTTTCTTTCTCACAAGATCACGTTCTGCACTCATCAGTTGTACCTCACTTTTTTTGTAAGGTTTTTTTAAAACTTCTAGTCTTGCCTCATATAGCTCCAGTGAACGCTTATAATAATTCAACATTTCTCTTTCTAGTTTTGTCATGTTATCTCGTCCTCTCTCGTTTCAAACAGAATCAAGTAACTCAGGAGTAAATTCCATCGTCGTCTGCAGGCCTTCATCATAAGTCAGTTGGCTGGTTTATCCCCATTCCTCATGTTCCATCTCTAGCTCTTCTGAAATACGGATAAGTACCAAGCTTAATTCTAAGATATAATTCATGAATAACATCATCTTTTATGACTTTCCATAAAATACTAGCGAGCTTATAATAATCGTTTTCAAGCCAAACTCTAGCAAGGTCATTGTCTGGAGATACTTTTTCATCAGAATTTCCTTCAGGAATACAATCAACCATATTTTCATTCTTATCAAGATCTATTACATCGAAAATTTCTAGCGAATCAATATCCATAACAATTTCAATATTATCTGACATTTTTTCTCCTTAATTTTTGGCAACGAAAAAAGAGAACGAATTTTCTCGTCCTCTGCATATATTTATATGTTTCTTGTATTTCTCAAAACTCTAGACACTTACCATGGTTACTAAAGAACTATAAGAGAAAAGGTAAACCTAACGACGCGGTGAACGCTGACTTGTTTGATTTCGATTGCTCTCTTCCTCTTGTTTTTTCTTTTCTTCTTCTAAACGTTTACGTTCTTCTTCCTGCTTTTTCTTAGCTTCTTCAGCCTCTTTTTTGGCTTTTTCTTCTGCTTCCATAATTAATTTATCCGCTACAGTGTAACTGTAAATTCCAGCTTCCATATCGACCACACTTGGTTCTGACAATTGAGGCTTAATCTTACTGTAGTAAGGCAATTTCTTACTCATTTCAGACAAGGGAACCAAGACTTCATCCGAATCATTCATGGTCAATCGAATTAAATCGGAAGTCACCTTGCTTGGGGCTAGCTCCACCTTTTGGATAGCAGCCTTGAGTTCTGGGCTAATTTGAGTAAGTTCTGAGACAAAAGCCTTGATTTGTTCACTATCATTAAAGAGAACTGATAAATAAGTTTCTGGTAGACTGACCAAACTCACAGCACTGGTCTCAAGCTGACCACTGGAAAGAATAGGATAATGGTTTTCACCAGAAATATAGTAGGCCACAATATCATATTCCTTGACCTTGATAGTAAACTTGGTTGGAAATTGATAAACAAGCTGAGCTGATTCAACCCAATAATTAGACTTGATCCGCTCTTCATATTTTGCCTTGTCTAGCAGAAGGTTAATCGTATAATCCGAATCCTGAATGCCTGAAGCCTGTAGAATATCATCAGCCGTAGTTTGCACCGTTCCCTCAACACGGATATCCTTCATGGTCGCATAAGGACTGAGTAAGTAGGCAGAGACAATCAATAAAAGCAGACTTGGAAATAAAATCGTTAAGGCTCGTAAGATATGGAGGCCAGGAATCTTTGCTTTGGCTGGTTTTTCTTTTGTAGCCTTTTTATCCTGTTCCTCGCCCTCTTTAGACCCTGATTCTTCTATCTCTTCTTCCTCTTTGTCACCCTCTGAGGATTCTACTTTTTCTTCAGACTTTTCCTTAGCTGATTCTTCATCTTCCTGGTCCTGCTTGTCCTCTGATTTCTCAGATTCTTCTCCCATTCGAGCTTGTCTTTCCTTTTCCTTCTCCTCAGCTAGGGCCACCTCTTCTTCAGCCTTCTTTTTTAGATATTCTTGGTTCCGTTTCTGCCATTCTGATAACTCTTTAAATTCTTCGAGGATTTCTTTGCCCTCATTTTTCTTATCTTTTGACATTTACTTTCCTTATGATAAATCTTTTTTCAATAATTGATAAAAATCTGCTAGAGATTTCAATTCCTTAGAAGCCTTCATCTTAGCTTGGTAGTCTTCCTTGTGGCTTAGTAAGTGAGACAGCTTCTCTTCCAAACTATCCAAGGTCAAATCACTTTCTTGAAGCTCTTCTGCATAGCCTTTCTTAACAAAGTAAGCTGCGTTCTCAATCTGGTCTCCACGACTAGCTTCACGACCAAGCGGCACAATAACATGCAATTTTGCCATGGCCAAGAGCTCAAAAATCGTATTGGCACCACCTCGTGTCACAACAATATCAGCCAATTCCATCAAAGGTTGATAGAGATTGGTCACATAGTCAACACGAAAAAGATTTTGGCTCAATTCGTTCAGGCTAGAGTCTCCAGTTAGATTGATAATATTGTAGCACTCTGTCAGTTCTTTCTTATGGTCTGTCACCAATTGGTTAAAGACACGAGCTCCTGCAGAACCACCGACAAACAATACAGTTGGCAATTTAGGATTAAAGTGGGTTTGGATATCCACCAATTCATCTGGTTCTGGAGTGTTTTTGTCCGAAACCTTGGTCACTGCTCCCACATGCTCGACCTTAGACAAACTTGAAGCTTGCTCAAAGGTTGAATACATCTTCGTCGCAAATTTATAGGCGATTTTATTGGCCAAGCCCATAGACAGGTCAGATTCGTGAATAAAGACAGGCACTCCTGACACACGCGCAGCGATAACAGGCGGTACTGAGACAAAGCCTCCCTTTGAAAAAAGGGCCTGTGGACGAAGTCGCAACATGATAAAGAGGGATTGGACAATTCCCCAACCAACTTTAAAGACATCCAGCATATTTTGCCAAGAGAAATAGCGACGCAATTTTCCAGTCGCAATAGAATGGAAGGTGACATCCAAACCTGACTTGAGGATTTCCTGGTGTTCGATACCACGCTTGTCCCCGATATAGTGGACTTCCCAGCCATCTTCGATGAACTTGGGCATTAACAAAAGATTGAGGGTGACGTGTCCAACCGTCCCCCCACCTGTAAAGACAATTTTTTTCATATTATTCCTTTAACTCCGCTACTGTGTCGATAAAGAGGTCGCCACGTACTTCAAAGTTAGCATACATATCCCAGCTGGCATTGGCAGGACTGAGAAGAACCACATCTCCTTGAGTCGCAAACTCATAGGCCTTGCGGGTCGCATCAGCAATATCTGTCGCATCCACATAAGCGACACCAGCCTTATCCGCTGCCCGTTTGACACGCTCAGCAGATTGACCGAGGATGACCATCTTCTTAAGTCCAGTAATGTCTGGAACCAATTCGTCAAACTCATTGCCACGGTCTAAACCACCTGCAATCAAGATGACCTTGCTGTTGTCAAATCCTGACAAGGCTTTTTGAGTCGCCAAGATATTGGTTGACTTGCTATCATTATAGAATTTGACACCCTTAATTTCATCCACAAATTGGAGACGGTGTTTGACACCACCAAAGGCTGAAAGAGTTTCCTTGATGGTTTGATTGTCCACGCCACGGAGCTTGGCTACTGCAATAGTCGCAAGGGCATTTTCCACATTGTGGCTACCTGGAACTCCAATTTCACTAGCTGCCATGACCACTTCTCCACGGAAGTAGAGTTGACCATCTTCCAGATAAGCTCCATCAACCTTTTCAAGTGTTGAAAATGGTACAACAGTAGCTTGTGTTTTGCTAGCCAATTCTTTTGCCAAGTCTTGGTTAAAGTTCAAAACAAGGAAATCATCTGCTGTCATCTTGTTTTGGATATTCCACTTGGCTGCCACATACTCTTCAAAAGAGCCATGATAGTCGATATGAGTTGGCATGAGGTTGGTAATAACTGCAATCTCAGGATGAAATTCTTGAACGCCCATGAGTTGGAAAGAAGAAAGTTCCATGACAAGCGTGTCCTTGGCTGTCGCAGTTTGAGCCACTTGACTGGCAGGATAGCCGATATTTCCTGATAAAAGACCATGTTGGCCAGCAGCAGTCAAAACTTCCCCAATCATAGTTGTTGTAGTTGTTTTACCATTTGAACCAGTAATACCAACAATCGGTGCTTCTGAAATCAAGTAAGCCAATTCCACCTCAGTCAAGACTGGAATACCCTTGGCCAAAGCCTTTTCAATCATGGGATTGCTGTAGGGGATACCTGGATTTTTCACCATCAGAGCAAACTCTTCATCCAAGAGTTCCAAAGGATGACCGCCTGTGATGACCTTGATCCCTTCTTCCAACAAACTTTGAGCAGCTGGATTGTCCTCGAATGGTTTCCCGTCATTTACTGTCACAATTGCACCTAGCTTGTCCAACAAACGAGCTGCAGATTCACCAGACTTGGCCAAACCTAAAACAAGGACTTTCTTATTTTTAAATTGATCTATTACTTTCATGTCTCAAACTCCATTTCTACTCTTACTATTTTACCATTTTTATGGAAATAAAAAAGCCACAAAGTGTGTTTGTGACTCTTTCTTCTAACTGATACTCTTCGAAAATCAAATTCAAACCACGTCAGCTTCGCCTTGCCGTACTCAAGTACAGCCTGCGGCTAGCTTCCTAGTTTGCTTTTTGATTTTCATTGAGTATGAATCTTACCATATCATCTATGTGATAAATCGGTAACTCGAATGACTTGGTCCACTTGCTCCCAAATCAGAGGATTGTGGGTCGCAATAATAATAGTTCGATTCGGATTTTTTAAAGATTCTAGAATAGAAAGTAATTCCTCAGAGTTTTTGGGGTCTAGTGAAGCGGTTGGTTCATCTGCGAGGATCAAAGGTGGATCCTTTAAAATTATCTTCGCTAGTGCAACACGTTGTGCTTCTCCTCCTGATAATTCAAAGATAGGTTGCTTTAAATCTAAATAAGAGAGGTTAACACGATTTAGAGCTTGTTTCATCAAAGACATTTTCTCTTTCTCTTTCAACTTTTTACCAACTAAACCCAGATTGAGATTCTCTTTGACGGTTTGGCTTTCAATTAAGCCAAAATCTTGAAATAAGTATCCCAAGTAATCTCTAAAGAAAACAGAAGGCCTAATGTCCTTAAGAGAAGTGCCATCATAGATGATTTGTCCTTTGTCATATGGCTCTAATCGTCCAATCATATTCAAGAGTGTTGTCTTACCACAGCCACTTGTACCGATTAAGGCATAAATTTTCCCACCTTCAAAATGAAGATTCGTATCTGAAAATAGCTGACGGCTTCCAAATTTTTTAGATATATTCTTTAGTTCAATCATCCTATTTTCCTTTCATAATTGTCATAGAAACACGAGATTCTTTATGAGCTTGACGGTAAAGCGTCAAAACTGCACTAGCTAGAAAGACTAATAAAGTGAGCAAGCCAATCACCAAGTCTCGACTGCTTAAAATAAAGAGACTAGCACCAAATACAAAACTGGCAAATTGGCTAACCATATACTGAGCATGTGTTTCAAAAAATCGTAAACCTGAAATTCGTTTAATCAAGATATCTCGGCGGAATTGCTCGAAATATAGAAGATTGACAGAATAAAAGAGTAACAAGGAACTAGCTATCCCCACAATAGCTCCTAAGATTAAAGTTGCTGTTTCAGTTTGAACTTCATTATAACGAGTTAGATAAACACTTCTTCCTTCTTTAAGATAGGATACTTGCTCATAAATTCCTGCATTTTTCAAGAGTTTAATCCCATCTTCATATCCTTTGACAAAGATATTCTTACCAGCATTGATAGACCAACTAGATTTGGAAATGATACTATCACCTATAGATGTTGGAGTAAATACAACTAAAATCGGATCAGTTAAGTACTGGATGGATACTGGACTTTCACCGTTATTATAAACAAATCGCTTTTCTCCAGTTGGAAGATAGCTAACAATCGCTCTCATTTCATACTCTAAAGGAGCGTTTTTATCCTCGCTTGATTTTCCATAATATTTCAAACTCTCTTCAAAAGTTTTCTTAAGTTCTGCTTCCTGTGAACGAAGAGATTCTGGTAATAAGAGTCCAAATTCCCCTTTTTGAAGATGGGCTAGTTTCTGTCTAGTCTCACCATTTACAGATACATTTTCCTTGTCCAAATAACTTGGACTGACATAGAGAACATTAGCATCTGGACTATAGGTATCCAGTGTCTCTCCGTTTTTATTTTTTCCTTGAGGATTTGCAAAATGAATGAGATTATCTTTTACAAATAGAGCCTGTTCTTCTTCGATTGCTTCCTTGGCAAAGGCATACCACTTATTCTGATTTTCTGTATCTTTTACTCTATCACCTAAGCCAAAGAAAATCTGGTAATAGTCTGCTCTGTCCTGCCATGCTTGTTTTGAAATTTCAAGTTCTTTCAATCGTTGGTAAGACGTCAAACCTGTCTTAACAGCGTAGCCTACTGTAAAAACAGCTACTAACTGACACAATAGGGTTAAAGCCATCAGGCGTTTAAGGGGTAATCTTCCCTTAATAACGGGAACTAATGCTTTATAACTCAAACTCATTAGATAAAGGAGCATTAGTAAAATTGAAATCCCCAATAAAAACAAAAGATAGAAACTAATCCCAAAACCATAGGTGGCTAACAAGATAGGATAAAACAAACCTTGACTAAAAAGAACGACTCCCCCACCTAGGAAGGAAAGGAGGGCTGATAGAAGGAGCCATTTGATATCAGTAGATAAAGAATGCCCCATTATGGATAAGAGAGTCTGACCAGAAAAGAGTTTTATACCTGCAGCTCTCATTTCCTTAATCCGAGTGATAATCACTAGAGCAAAGAAAGATAAGCCAAATATTGCTAAACTAATTAAGATAAGTGGATTTAGTAACATTCGAAAAGCAAGAGAATAGGGAGGTGTCTTTCGGTCAGCAATTGCTTTATAACCCAAATCTCCTAATTTATCGGCAAGCTTTTCTTTTGTCAAGGAGCCTGATAAAAGGAGATAACTATTTAGTGGATCACTACGTTCACGACTTTCTTGACTAGCTTCTTGGAATTCTTTTGGTAAAGTTCCCTGACCATAAGTTGCATAAGCAAAGTGAGTCGTCCCATCCTTACTCGGCTCTACGATTCTTCTAGCTATTAAACTCTGTTCTGAGTTTGCAAAATTCTCCAATTCCTTTTCAAATACCTCACGCGTCGGTTCCTGAGTATCCTTTTTGACACGAAGTAAGGAGACGGAATCATAGCTTGCATATAAATATTGTGGCGCACGTAAGATAATAATCCAAGCAAGGAAGAAGCTGAGAAAAAAAGTTGATAATAATATGAATAGTTTCTTCATAGTAGACTCCTTGTATAAGAGAATAACTCTATAGAAAGAAATTTTACATTTTATAAATTCTTAGAATTATTCTCCTAGTTTAATCAATCACACCCTGAGCAACAAGACAACAATACTCTTCAAAAATCTCTTCAAACCGCGTCAACGTCGCCTTGCCGTAGATATATGTAACTGACTTCGTCAGTCTTATCTACAACCTCAAAGCAGTGCTTTGAGCAACCTGCGGCTAGTTTCCTAGTTTGCTCTTTGATTTTCATTGAGTATAAATTTAATCCTTTCTTGTTTTGAAAACGGTTTCTTATACCGTAATTATATCACTTTCTATATAATCTATCAACATATTTTACTAAGATATCATTAGTAATAGAATTTTAAAGTTTCCTTAGAAATAGATGTTGGGAAAGAATTTAAGTTCAGTTTTTCCCATTCATATTATCCAAGCAAAAGAGATGATATTAACTAAAAAGCAATTCGAACTACTGTAAAATTCCTAGCAAAAAAGAGAGCCGAAACTCTCTTTTATCTTCTTTTACTTTTATGGACCGACATGAGGGTAATATCTCGCAAGCTAAAGTATGCTAGGAAGAGCATAGCGACTGCGATGAAGAATTCTGTCGGTAGCTGAAAGATTTGCAGGACAGACAACATCAGCAAAATCAAGAGTGCTACGAAAGCAAAGACGACAAGGACGATATTGACTGTCCCTTTAATGCTTTGTGGTGTCGCAAATACGTAGAGTAGTAATAAGAGGAGTCCTATGATTAAATAAACCATCTTTATCTCTTTCTAGCTCTTATTCAGCTGATTTTTTCTTCTTGTTAGCTTTCTCACGCTCTGCCTTGTTAAGGATTTGTTTACGCAAACGGATAGACTCGGGCGTTACTTCCATGTACTCATCGTCGTTCAAGAACTCAAGAGACTCTTCAAGTGTCAAGATACGAGGTGTCTTGATAACAGCTGTTTGGTCCTTAGTAGCTGAACGAACGTTAGTCATTTGTTTGGCCTTAGTGATGTTAACTGTCAAGTCATTTTCACGAGAGTTTTCACCGATGATCATTCCTTCATAAACCTCAGTACCTGGGTTAACAAAGATTGTACCACGTTCTTCGATAGACATGATTGAGTAAGTTGTAGCCTTACCAGCATCGATAGAAACAAGGGCACCACGGTGACGACCACCAATTTCACCTGGAATCAATGGCAAGTATTGGTCAAAGGTATGGTTCATGATACCGTAACCACGAGTCATTGACAAGAACTCAGTTGAGTATCCGATCAACCCACGCGCTGGAACAAGGAAGACCAAACGAGTTTGACCATTACCAGTTGAAATCATATCCAACATTTCACCCTTACGTTCAGAAAGGCTTTGGATAACAGATCCTTGGTATTCTTCTGGAGTGTCGATTTGAACACGTTCAAATGGCTCACATTTAACACCATCAATTTCTTTTACGATAACTTCTGGACGAGATACTTGAAGTTCATAGCCCTCACGACGCATTGTTTCGATAAGGATTGACAAGTGCAATTCTCCACGTCCTGAGACCGTCCATTTATCTGGTGAATCGGTTGGGTCAACACGAAGGGAAACGTCTGTTTGCAATTCTGCTTGCAAGCGTTCTTCCACCTTACGAGAAGTTACCCATTTACCTTCTTTACCAGCAAATGGTGAGTTGTTGACCAAGAAAGTCATTTGAAGAGTTGGCTCATCGATGTGTAGGATTGGAAGAGCTTCAACTGCATCTGTAGGAGTGATGGTTTCACCGACAAAGATATCTTCCATACCTGAAACGGCAATCAAGTCACCTGCTTTTGCTTCTTGGATTTCACGACGTTCCAAACCAAAGAAACCGAAGAGTTTTGTAACACGGAAGTTTTTAGTTGTGCCGTCCAGTTTAGAAAGGGTAACTTGGTCCCCAACCTTAACAGTACCACGGAAGACACGACCGATACCGATACGTCCAACGAAATCATTATAGTCCAAAAGTGACACTTGGAACTGTAAAGGCTCATCTGAGTTATCTACTGGAGCTGGGATATGGTCGATAATCGTGTCAAAGATTGGTGCCATAGTAGCTTCTTGGTCAGCTGGATCATCTGACAATGAAGAAGTTCCATTGATCGCTGAAGCATAAACCACTGGGAAATCAAGCTGGTCATCATCTGCACCAAGCTCGATGAAAAGTTCCAAGACTTCGTCCACTACTTCAGCTGGACGAGCTGATGGTTTATCGATTTTGTTAACAACCACGATTGGAACAAGGTCTTGTTCCAAGGCTTTTTTCAATACGAAACGAGTTTGTGGCATTGTTCCTTCGTAGGCATCTACGACTAAGACAACACCGTCAACCATTTTCATGATACGCTCAACTTCTCCACCGAAGTCCGCGTGTCCTGGTGTGTCCATGATATTGATACGAGTTCCGTTGTAGGCAACGGCTGTATTTTTAGCAAGGATGGTAATACCACGCTCTTTTTCAATATCGTTTGAGTCCATAGCACGCTCTGCCAATTCAGTACGTGCATCAAGCGTTTCTGATTGTTTCAATAATTCGTCAACGAGGGTTGTTTTACCGTGGTCAACGTGGGCGATAATCGCAATGTTACGGATATCTTCTCTTAATTTTGTCATGATTTCCTCTATAGTATTCAAAATTTATTTTCTAACTGAACGATTATACCATATTTTCAAGTAAATAACATAACTCAAGCAAGTGTAAATGTTTTCACTCTGCTTTTCTTTTCACGTCAAGCCTTTTCAAAGCAGGCGACTTATGATAAGATAGGCACAGTATGCGTTTAGATAATTTATTAGCCCAAGAAAAAATCAGCCGAAAGACCATGAAACAAGCCTTACTTAAAGGAGAAATTCTAGTCGATGGTTGCCCAGCCCGCTCCCTAGCCCAAAATATCGATACAGGACTGCAAGAACTCCGTTTTCAGAGCCATATCATTCAAGGCTATGAGCACACCTATCTCATGCTTCATAAACCTGCCGGTGTCGTGACAGCCAACAAAGACAAGGAACTCCCAACCGTCATGGACCTCCTTCCGCCTGACATCCAGTCTGATAAGCTCTATGCCGTCGGTCGACTGGACCGAGATACGACTGGTCTCCTCCTCGTGACCGATAACGGCCCTTTGGGCTTTCAACTCCTTCATCCTCAGTACCATGTCGATAAGACTTATCAAGTTGAAGTTAATGGACTTCTGACACCTGACCATATCCAAACCTTTCAAAAGGGAATTGTCTTTTTAGATGGCACTATCTGTAAACCTGCAAGACTAAAGATTCTATCTGCAAGTCTTTCCCACAGTCAAGCCTCTATTACCATTTCAGAGGGGAAATTTCATCAAGTCAAGAAAATGTTCCTCTCAGTTGGTGTCAAGGTGACCTCTCTCAAGCGTACCCATTTTGGACCTTGGAGCTTGGATGAGAATCTTCAAGAGGGAGACTATCGCCCCCTCAACTCAGAAGAGTTAACAAGCATTCGTGACTTTCTCAGAAAAAGTGGTTAAAAAATGAGCTCGGAAATATCCAAGCTCGTTTTCTTATTTCTCAACTTTGACTTTCCCTTTCCAAGAATCCAAACCATAAGAAAGGATATAAATATCAGAAAAACCTTGTTTTTTCAAGTAAAGTGCTGCATTTGTCACACGTTGCGCACGTTGGTTTTCGTAAAGAAGGACAGGTTTATCCTTACGAAGGGCTGCAAGACTGGTCTTCAACTGACTGGAAGGAATATTGCGGGCACCAAGAATATGTTTTCTGTGGAACTCTGCTGGGTCGCGCAAATCAATCAATTGACCCGTACGAATCAAGGCTTCAAACTCCTCATTGTCCACGATTTTAGCTGCACGTCGAATACGCAGATAGTTAAAGCCCATCCACGCCAACATTGCTAGTATAAGTGCCCACAAAATCCAAGTAACCATTAGTTCTTTTCTCCATTTTTCTCAATATAATCCAATTCTACCTTGTGCTCTCTGCGAAGAACCGCCTCTGCTTCTAGATAGTCTAGTTTATCCATCAACCCTGCATCGTAAATCCGAGAGAGTTCCAGCTTCATCAGCTCAATATCATATAAGCGTTTTCCCATGTAAACAATAATACCAAATCGTTTGAGGAATTGTTGCACATCATAGAATGTTTTCATAAGACTCATTCTAGCAAAATTTTGTGTTTTTTTCAAGAAGAGACTCACACAATGCTCCTGATTTTCCTATCTTCCTTGGCGATTCTGACGCAAGTGTGGTACAATAAAAACATGAGAATTCAACAATTACATTATATTATCAAAATCGTCGAAACTGGCTCTATGAATGAGGCAGCCAAACAGCTCTTTATCACCCAGCCTAGTCTTTCCAATGCTGTGAGAGATTTGGAAAATGAGATGGGCATTGAAATCTTTATCCGCAATCCCAAGGGTATCACCTTGACCCGTGATGGCATGGAGTTTCTCTCCTATGCCCGTCAGGTTGTCGAGCAAACTCAGCTTCTAGAAGAACGCTATAAAAATCCTGTCGCCCACCGTGAACTCTTTAGCGTTTCATCTCAACACTATGCCTTTGTGGTCAATGCTTTCGTATCTCTCCTCAAGAAAAGCGATATGGAAAAATACGAGCTTTTTCTTCGTGAAACGCGGACTTGGGAGATTATCGACGACGTCAAGAACTTCCGTAGTGAGGTCGGTGTCCTCTTTTTGAACAGCTACAACCGTGACGTTTTGACAAAAATGCTGGATGATAACCACCTCTTGGCTCACCATCTCTTTACAGCACAACCTCATATCTTTGTCAGCAAGACCAACCCTCTAGCAAAGAAAGACAAGGTGAAACTGTCTGATTTGGAAAACTTTCCTTACCTCAGTTATGACCAGGGGACGCACAACTCCTTCTACTTTTCAGAGGAAATCCTTTCCCAAGAACACCACAAGAAATCAATCGTGGTTAGTGACCGTGCCACCCTCTTTAATCTCTTAATTGGTTTGGATGGTTATACTATTGCCACAGGGATTTTGAACAGTAACCTCAACGGAGACAATATCGTTTCTATCCCACTTGATATTGATGACCCAATTGAGCTGGTCTATATCCAGCATGAAAAAACCAGCCTATCTAAGATGGGCGAACGCTTTATCGACTATCTCCTAGAAGAAGTTCAGTTTGATAGTTGATACTCTTCGAAAATCTCTTCAAACCACGTCAGCTTCGCCTTGCCGTAGGTTGCTCTTTGATTTTCATTGAGTATAAAATTGTGAAAGAGAAATAATAATAAAACAAAAAGAGGTAGCGGCCTCTTTTTGTTTTATTATTATTGCAAGTTGTCCAATGCATACGTTATCTCTTCATCCCTAAATTGGTCGGATTGGAGAGAATCTCTGATTTCGGATCTGATTTCGGAAATTGTGAGAGAATCCGGAAGTGATAGTTTATGATCTGTAGCCCTTTCTAACGCTACTTACTTCCAATTGATGCCACTATTTTCTACTGCGTATTTTACCTCTTCAGGTTCAAAGCCATCATAGTTTTGTAATTTGAACTCGGTCATAGAACGTGATAGGTTGTCGTTTTTAGCATAATCTTTAGCTTTTTCTATTGCAGCTTTTTTCCAATCAACATCTACATTATCAAGAGCGAATTCGACATCTGATGGATGAAAACGATCTTGATATAGTTTTCCGGAAATAACATATCTTGAAACGAGAGGAGTTTTAGCATAATCTTTAGCTTTTTCCAATGCATTTTGTTTCCAATCAATACCCGCATTAGAAAGTGCGTAATTTATTGCCTCATCAGAAAAATCTTCTTCCAGCAATTTTAATCTTAAATCATCGTAGGAAGTCTTAAGACTTTTATCATATGATTTAGCTTTGTTTAACGCTTCTTTTAATTCTTTATCCTTATCTTTATCTTTTTGGGATGAAGTTTGTTCAGTTTTAGTGTCTGTTTTTTCAGATTTTGAGGTACAGGCAACTACAGTAGTCGCAAGAAAAACAATCAGCCCTACTAAACTAGCTAGAGTTATTAATTTTTTAAATTTCATTTCATATTCTCCCTGTATACAATTTCCTACCTCAGTAACTTTTAGGCTACTGAGGTAAGCTTTTAATGTGTAGTCTATTTTACTCGGTTAAAGGTTTGATCTGGCTCTTGAAGATAAAGTTCCTTATCTTTCAACATATATGTTGTTTTTCCTAAATCTCTTCCTTTATCGTCTGTGATTGTCAATTCTTTCTTTTGTTTATCAATTTTCACTAGTCTTTTTTCTTTGTCTCCGTCTGAATCTTCAGAGATGACGGTCCCAGAATTTCCTTTAATCACCATGACTAAATGATCACGTCTTGTTAAAATTTCATAAGTTCCATCTAAGGGATCACTGGTTAATTTGCGAACTCCAAAGAACAGAACAAGAAAGATAGCTAGGCTTATTCCGACAGATTGTAGAGGCTTTGTTTCAAATAATTTTTTAATCTTTTCAATGAGACCATTCATATCTAGATTTTCGATTTGTTGTCCAGCTTTATCTACAAAAGCTGATGCCTCTTTTTTGATTGCTTCTACTCTATCAGGCTTCTCTTGAACTACTTCATTAATTGATTCTTCCATTCTTTCCGTAGTCTCTTCGACTTTTTCTACAGTCACTTCTTCGTTCGTTTGGTTTTCATGTTTTTCCATTATTTTCTCTTTTCTCCCTGTTTAAAATAAGTTTTATCTACAGTATAGATTATTTCCTTATTTCACCCATTTACCTGAGCCATCTACTTGGTAGCCATCTGGTGTACGTTCATTGACTGCCATCTTACCATTTGACTTGAGATAGTAGTCACCTACCCATGTGTTACGAGCATAGCTTCCTTCTGATGTTAGATAATAGTAAGAGCTATAGCTACTATCATAGATCCACTCACTCTTAGCCATTTTACCATCTGATTTGAGGTAGTAACTTCCTGACCAAGTATTACGCGCATAGCTACCCTCTGCTGTCAAGTAATAGTATGATTTATAGTTATTGTCATAAATCCATTCGCTCTTAGCCATGTAGCCACCTGATTTAAGATAGTAGTTACCTGACCAAGCATTTTGAACAAAGTTACCTGAAGCATTTAGATAGAAGTATGAATTGTACTGAACATCAAAAATCCATTGATTGACTACTTTAACACCAGCTTTGTAGTAAGAAGAACCTGACCAGCCAGTCTGACCTGAGGTAGAGTTAGTAGCTGGTTTTGGAGTTTCAGTCGCTTTTGGTGTTTCTACCTTCTTAATCGGATAATATTCCTTATCTGATATTCTAAAAATTTCTGAACGTCCAAAATAACGTTTTCCAAAATCATCTACACTATATATATCTAAATAATAATTGCCATCCTCTACTAGAAGTAAATTAATACCCGACTGTAATCTATTCTTGCCATCAAATTTACCAAAATAATGCGATTCAGTCAAAGTTCCAGTACTCTCATTAACTATATCAAAATAGAGAGAAGTGCTATCATTAACGTTGGAACTTCTTTGTAGGTCAACTAAAAGAGTAGCTGATGTAGAACCTCCCGCTGTCGGTATTAAGGTGATTTTCAAGGGATTTTGAGTATCCTTGACACTCATATCTGTTAAGGCATGAACCTCCATTGGTTTAGAAGCCATAAGACCCACTGATAACAACGAACCTGCTAATAAAGAACTAACTAATATTTTTTTATTTTTCATGATTTCAAATTCCTTTTCTTTTTTTCTTATCCTATCCACTCACCGTTATCATTGACTGTATAGCCATCTGGTGTAGTGGTGTTTACTGCTAGAGCTCCTGAACTGTAGGCATAGTACCATTTACCAGAAACTGTAAACCAGCCTGTTTTCATAGCACCTGACTGGTCAAGATAATACCATGAGCCATTTTCTTTAACCCAGCCTGTAGCCAGTGAACCTGAGTTATTCAAATAGTACCATGACCCATTATCTTTAACCCAACCTGTAGCCATTGAGCCTGAGTTGTTCAAGTAATACCATGTGCCACCAGTTTTGACCCAGCCAGTTTGCATCCAACCTGCGTGGTCAAAGTAATACCAAGTACCCTTGATTTGTTCCCAGCCGTTGGTTGTATATGAACCGTCAGCATGTTTGTACCACCAGCGACCAGCTGACTCAATCCAGTTGCCATCTTGTGAAGGTTTTTCATCTTCTACTTTCTTGAGTTCTGTATCTGTTTTCTTATCCGCTTGTTTCCCTGCAAGATACTCCAGATACCAACCTGATAAATTGTAGTCGTCCTTGCTTTCAGCCTTAACTAACTTATCAAACTCTTCTTGGATTTCAGCTAATTTAGTTTGTTCAGTTTGTAATTTAGCTGTAACGGCATCCAATTTGTTTTGTGCCAATTTTGCAGTAGATTTTGCTTGAGTTAGTTTTGTTTTCAAGTCAGCTACTTTTGTTTGCACATCTGCAAGATTTTTATCTGCGTTTAGATAAGCACTCAATTCTGTTGCAATTGCTTTAGCATCTGACACCAATTTGTCTTTTTCTGCATGGAGCTTCGCTTGTTCATCTTGAAGTGCAGTCAACCTGTTTTCTTCTGCTTGCAATTTTGCTTGCGCATTTGTAAGAGCAGTTTCAGCATCTTTTTGTTCATTTTTAGCTGTAGCTAGTTCAGCTTTAGCTGTTTCAAGAGCAGTTTGTTTTTCTGCTTGGCTTCTTGAGAAGTTTTCAACAGCTTTTTCAGCGTTTGCTTTACGTTCTTGTGCATTTTTCAAAGCAAGGTTTGCCAATTGCAAGTTCTTTTCAGCGACTTCTGTTTGAAGTGGATTAGCTGTTTTACTTGCCAATTCTTTCTCAGCTTCTGTTTTAGCTTCAAGTGCAGAAGCATATTTACGTGAAGCGTCTGCCAATTCTGCTTTAGCGTTTGCAAGAGCAGTTTGAGCTTGACTGTTTTGTTTTTGTGCTTCAGCTAGTTTTGCTTCAAGTTGGGCAAGTTCATTTGATTTAGAAACTGGAGTTCCTTCATTTGAAAATGCTACAATCATACGATGTTGACCATTGATATTAGCTACATCAATCCCAATATATTTTGCAAAGTTTAGGTTTGCACGAAGGTGTCCCCATCTGTATCTTTCATTTGAAACAGCATTATCAAGATATGTTGTGAACATTAAAGTGTTATAGACGGCTTGTTTTAATTCATACATATTTGAAATATCAGAGTTCATGAAGGAAATGTTTTCAACAGCATTTGCTACGTGACCATGAACAACTGGGTCTAATCCACGTTTTTCATATTTTTCAGCTTGTGTTGACGCTAAAGTGACAGCTTCTTTAGTTGTTGCTGTTTCTGATTGTACGTTAAATGAATTTTTAAATGCATTTCTGATTTGTTTCAATCCATTAACATAAAATTCTGAGATTTCAAGTTTTTGAGCTTCTGTCAAGTTATCAATATCAACTGGACGATTTAGATCAGCATTGTCATATTTAACGTTAGCATTTGATTGTTTAACAATGTTAGCAGAAGCTTGTAGAATGACACGACGTAAATCTTTTTTAATTGATTCATTTGTAGTTGCGTCATCTAATTTGACTAGCTGTGCGAATGTTACAACATTTGAAGACACACCAGCTGATTTCAATACATCTGCTGAAAATCCATTATACACATTTGATGGAATAGTGAATGTTGGATTTGGAATGTTCATTCCTTCAGATTTATTCAACTTAGCTTTTTCCGCATCCAATGCAGTTTGCGCTTCTTTTTCTTTAGACGCTGTAGTATCTGCTTTTTCTTGGATAGATTCAACTTTTGTTTTATCTGCGTCCATCATTTCTTTAGCTAGTTTCAAAGCATCGTTTTTGACGTTCACATTGTTCTCAGCTTGTTTGATGGCTTCTGCACGGTTGCTATCTGCTGTTTTAGCGGTTTCGACAGCTTTTGTTGCGCTTGAGATATTCGCATTGGCTTGTTCAATATCTTTTTCAGCTTGGGCAAGTGAGGCTTTTGCTTCGCCAAGTCCTGAACCATTTAGAGCGTCTTCAGCTGATTTTACATTCGCTTCTTTAGCGGTTACTGTTTTATCCGCTTCAGCTTTCTTACTTGTTGCGCTTGCAACGTTAGCTGTTTCAGTTGCTACAGTCTCAGTTTGGGCTTTAATCGCTTCAGTAGACGCTTCAGTTGCTTTTTGATTGGCTTCTTGAGCTTTTACATTGGCATCTTGTTTAGCTTTTGTAGCAGTGATATTTTCTTCTGTAGCATTTGCTTTAACAGCTTCCGCTAACTTCAATTCGTCTTTAGCGCTTGTCAAAGCAGTTTCGGTAGTTGTGACAACTTTGTTAGCAGAAGTAGCTTCAGCTTTTGTTGTTTCACTTTCAGCTTCAACTTGCTTAACAGTAGACGCTTGAGCATCAAGAACAGGCTTGACATCAGAAGATTTCTTCACTTCTGGTTTTGCATCAGCTACAGGTTTAGAAACAAGAGCTGGTTCATTGACAGCAGTTGCATCAACTGCTGTTGTAGTAGTTGCTTCCTGAGCAAATGCAGGCACACCAACAGACGCAAGCGCAATAGCTGTTGAAGTTGTTAGGGTTTTCAGTTTCTTCATCATTTTCTCCTTTGATGGCTGATAGAATAGGATTGAGTGGTAAGTCAATCCTTGTTATACTAGTATAACAAGCCTACTTTTTAGCTATTCTTTCCCTTATAATACCATAATAGATATTTAAATTTTTCGGCATTTAAACTATAGTTTCAATGTTATTTAAAAAATCCAAAAATAGCATAGAATTCTAATATTTTGTAACTATAGTTTTCTTTCTCCATTTTTTTCTCTAAATTTTTGTATAATAGTCTTAGAAGTATGTAAGGAGATTATTTATGGAAAATCTATACCCATTTGGAGCTACATTTAAATACCTGCGCGAAGCACGAGGACTCAGCCTAAAGGAAGCAGCATCAGATATCGTATCACCACAGTTCCTAAGTCAATTTGAAAAAGGAGACAAAGGAATTTCACTTGAAAACTTTGCCAAACTGTTAATTGTTATCGGAGTTGAATGGAATGATTTTGTTCTAGCCTATGCAAATAAAGGTGGAGACTGCTTAGAATTACCTGCTATTGAATTTGGCAAGCATGTGGTCCACGAAGAAGATATTCTCACTTACATTGAAGAATACGAAAAATTATTTGATGTCTATCTAAAAGACAATCCACTTCAAGCAGAGATGATTTTTAAATCTATCAAATTAAGACATTATCCAACCATATCAAAGAGTCCAGAAACTGTTGCCAGAATTCAAAACATTATCAATCATTTAATGAAGTCGGATGTCTTTAATAGTATCGAACTTGAAATTTATCGCGTCATCGTCAATCATTCTCCTATGGAACTTATTGACCATATGAGCAAACAATTACTACTTATGTATAAAGAAAGTGCCAATACTGACACCTACATCCGTATTTTAAATGCTCTTACTTTCTCCGTCAAATACTTCTCTGAACTGGGTTACTATCAAAAGGCTGACGATATTATTAAAAAAATTAAATCACTTCAGACCTTCGAACGAGGCTATCTGGCTATTCCCCTCATGTTCCTAGAAGTTGAACATGTTTACAATCAATTTAGATGGAATAAAGCTGAGGCTATTCCCTTAGCCAAGAATTTATTTAATTATCTTCAAAGCGCAAAATTTATTGATCAGCAATACTACTCTAATTTTATCAACGCCTTCACCTATCATTGCCATGCATTAAATAAGACTGGTATTGATTTGTTCTAATCGTCAAAAAAGTTGCTCCATTTTAGGAACAACTTTTTTACTTATAATTAAAAGTTTCCCCTGCCAACTTATCAGCTAGTTTGGGAAAGAGGGTGTAAAACTTATGGGCTAGATTCAACAAAATTGGGAGATTGAGTTCGCGTTTGTTTTTACCTATAATCTTAACAATTTTTTTAGCCACTGCATCTGGTTCTAGCAGGAAGCGTTCAACCGACTTGAGATAGGTTCCATCTGGGTCGGCTTGGTCGAAAAATCCTGTACGGATTGGTCCTGGATTGACTGTTGTTACATAGACTCCATAGGGCATCAGTTCGAGGCGTAAGGCATTTGAAAAACCGATAGCCGCAAACTTGGTAGCTGAGTAAAGACTGGATTTAGCAGTCGCTATCAAACCTGCCATACTGACGATATTGATGATATGACCTTTTCGGCTTTCTTTCATTCGAGACGCAAAGCGACGAGACAGGTTCATCAGGGCAAAGGTATTGACCTCAAACATCTGATGAATATCTTGGTCGGAAATCTGATCAAATTCCTCCAAAATACCGTAACCAGCATTGTTAATCAAGACATCAATCTTGCCATAGCGGACATAGAGATCTGCTACCAGAGATTCTAATGCTGAGTCGTTGGTAATATCGATTTCAACCAATTCTGCATGGGGATGGCTTCCGTAGAGTTGAGCTAATTTTTCCTTATTTCTACCAAGCAAGATGAGTTGGTCATTTGGCAAGAGTTTGACCATTTCTTGGGCTAGGCCACCGCTAGCTCCTGTAATGAGAATAGTAGGCATACTTATCCTTTCTGTGACTGCTAGATTTCCACTTCTTCCAAGTCTTTGACCACATGGACATTTTCAAAAACACTAGCAGCGTCTTTTTTGAGCTTGCTGATATCTTTTGAGAGAAAACGAGCACTGATGTGGTTGAGCAAGAGGCGTTTGGCACCTGCTTCTACTGCTACTTGTGCAGCTTGCATATTAGTAGAGTGACCATGGTTACGAGCAATTTTTTCATCACCCTTGCCATAAGTTGATTCATGGACCAGGACATCGGCATTGACAGCCAGACGCACACTGGCATCCGTTTTTCGAGTGTCTCCTAAAATAGTGATAATTTTACCCGGACGTGGGGCTGAGATATAGTCTGCTGCCTTGATTTCAGTCCCATCTTCGAGAACAACATCCTGGCCGTTCTTGATTTTCCCAAAAAGTGGGCCAAATGGGACACCAGCAGCCTTGAGTTTTTCAGCATCCAGCGTTCCTTCTAGATCCTTTTGCATGACACGATAGCCAACACAGAAAATAGTGTGGTCCAGCTCCTCTGCATACACCGTGAATTTATCGGTTTCAAGGATTTTTCCTAGAGAATCTTGGTCAAATTCATGGAAATGAATCTTATAGGGCAGGCGTGAACCTGACACACGAAGGCTGGTTAAGACAAAGGACTTGATTCCTTGAGGTCCATAGATTTCCAAATCTGTCTGCTCTTCATTGGCCTGAAAGGCACGGCTAGAAAGGAAACCTGGCAAGCCAAAAATGTGGTCTCCATGCAGGTGGGTGATAAAGATTTTGCTGACCTTACGTGGTCGAATTGTGGTTTCAAGAATGCGATTCTGCGTCCCTTCTCCACAGTCAAAGAGCCAAACTTCGTTAATCTCGTCCAAGAGTTTCAGGGCGAGACTTGAAACGTTGCGGGCTTTAGAGGGCTGACCAGCCCCCGTTCCTAAAAATTGAATATCCATTCGATACTTTCTAATTAATCAATATATAACATGGCTGTGCGGTTTTCCGATCGGAAATAGCGCTTGCCAGAAAAAGCAGCAGCTTCTTGCAATAAATCCTCTTGGCTGTAACCTTTAAGACGCTTGCGACCATCAGCCAAGCTTTCCAAATCAGTCAAAGCTGTGAGACTTTCCACGCTAACAACTTCCTCGTCCCCGACAGGCTTCATGTAAATCTTACCAGACTCTTCAAAGACTAGCTGATGGGGGAAAATTTGTGCAATCTCAAAAAGCAAGTCATCTGAAATCTTCTCTTCATTCTCAGAGAAAATTCGACCAAGGCCCTCTCTCTCATAGCAAAAACCAAAGGATTTACCAGACAGATTAAGCCTAATAAAAGACTTATTTTCTAGGGTGAAACTTGGCTCAACGTTGTAGAGATTTAGTTCCTGACTGACTTCAGCAAAATAATCCGTCGCAGCCTCAGGACTCTTTTTCTGGTAGAGTTCTGCAAAATAGGCATTGACCACACTTGGCGGAGGAGTGATCAGTGCCAACTGCTCCTGCTCTGTTTTACCAGCTAGAAGTTGTTCTAAATAGACCTTATCCAGACTTGTATAACCTCCATACTTTAGAGCCAACGTTTTAATATCAGTCATAAAATTCCTCTAACCTCCATTTGTTTTTCTCAGAAATGTAGCCTGTAATGACTTCCCCGTCATCCTGATAATCACGTTCTTCCAGAATCGCAACACTTTCTAGATCATGAATCTTGTAGGATTTTGAAAAAGGCACGCGCAGGGTAAATCTCTCAAAAATATCCTTTATTTTCTCTAAAAATAAAGCCTGCAAGTTCTCACGACTATTCTCAGACTTGGCAGAAATGAGGGCATAAGGCGTTTGGGTCGGCGTAAAATCCTCCACCAAATCCGCTTTATTATAAAGGGTCAGGCGAGGAATATCCTCCATGTCCAAGTCTTTCATGATAGACAGAACCGTTTTTTCATGTTCCTCGTGGTAAGGATTGCTGGCATCGATGACATGAACCAGAAGGTCCACATGCTTGCTTTCTTCCAAGGTTGACTTAAAACTAGACACCAACTCTGTCGGTAGGTCTTGGATAAAGCCCACGGTATCTGTCAAAGTTACTTGGAGATTGCCCCCTAGATGAATACTCTTGGTTGTCGCATCTAAAGTCGCAAAGAGCTCATCCGCTTCATACTGGGTCTTACTGGTCAAGGTGTTCATGATAGTTGACTTTCCAGCATTGGTGTAACCAATCAAACCAATCTTAAAGGCGCTCGACTCCAGACGTTTTTCTCTGACTGTGGCCCGATTTTTCTCAACCACCTTGATCTGGCGCTCGATATCTGTAATTTGATTGCGAACGCTACGACGGTTCAGCTCCAGCTGGCTTTCACCAGGGCCACGGGAACCAATTCCCCCTGCCTGACGGCTGAGCATAATTCCCTGACCAACCAAGCGGGGCAAGAGATATTTTAGCTGGGCTAGGTGGACTTGGAGCTTCCCTTCATGGCTTCGAGCCCGCATGGCAAAGATATCCAAAATCAACTGCATACGGTCAATGACCTTAACACCGAGAACTTCCTCCAGATTGACATTTTGTCGCGGAGTCAAGCGGTTGTTGACAATGACAGTGGTAATCTCTTCTGCATCCACCATGAGCGCAATTTCTTCCAACTTACCAGAGCCGACAAAGGTCTTGGAGTCATATTTTTCACGTTTTTGCCTGTAGCTATCTACAACGACTGCCCCAGCTGTCTTGGCTAGACTGGCCAATTCTTCCATAGAGAGGTCAAAATTGTCCATGCCCTGCAATTCCACACCGATGAGCAGGACGCGTTCCTCTTTTTTCTCCGTTTCAATCATCTAAAAACTCCTCTATCTGGCTTAAAATGCGGTCTTGCACACCAGACTCTCCAATCTGATAAAAGGTAACCTGCATGCGATTACGGAACCAGGTCAGCTGACGCTTGGCAAAACGACGGGTCGCCTGTTTGAGACTCTCACTCGCTTCCTCCAAGGTCTGCTCCCCACGGAAATAAGGAAAGAGTTCCTTGTAGCCAATGCCTTTAGCAGCCTGTACATCAGGATAATGGTCAAACAGCCACTTAGCCTCATCCAAAAGCCCAGCTTCAAACATCAAATCAACTCGATGGTTGATACGTTCATAAAGCTGACTACGTTCATCATCCAAGCAGATAATCAATGGTTCATACAAGGTCTCTTGATTTTCCAAATCCTGACCAAAATGGGCTATTTCCAAGGCGCGCATAGCACGACGACGATTAAACTGAGGAATTTCAAGGCCTGCTTGCGCCACAAGATGAGCTAATTCCTCATCTGTATAAGGCTCCAAACTAGCTCGATAAGCTAAAATCTCCTCATGAGGAGTCTCCCCACCTAGATGATATCCTTCAAGTAAGCTCTGGATATAAAGCCCAGTCCCACCAGCGATAATGGCTAGTTTGCCACGACTGTGAATGTCCTTAATAGCCATCTTAGCTTCTGAAACAAAATCAAAAGCCGAGTAAGACTCGGTTACCTCTCTAACATCGATTAAATGATGGGGAACAGCTGCCTGCTCCTCTGGACTAGCCTTAGCCGTCCCAATATCTAGACCTCGGTAAACTTGCTGGCTATCACCGCTCACAACTTCCCCACCAAAGCGCTTGGCCACTTCAATGGCAAGGGCTGTTTTTCCAACAGCAGTCGGTCCAACAATCACAATTATTTTTGTTTTCATCTTTTTTCCTTGAAAAATTCCCATTTTTTCGTTACTATTATTATAACACAAAAAGGTCAGTCAGAAAAATGTGACCTCTTGAAGAGGCTGGCTGATTAAGAAGATAAAGGAGGAAGACTCATGGCTAAAGGATTCGCTAAAGGTCTTGTAACAGGTGTCGCAGGAACTGTCGCTGCACTTGCAGGTGCAGTATACGCATTTAAAAAGAAAGTAATCGAACCAGAAGAGCAAAAAGCAGCTTTCATCGAAGAAAACCGTAAAAAAGCAGCTCGTCGCCGCGTATCACGTTAAGAAACAAAAGAAGTTGGGATTTATTGTCTCAACTTCTTTTTTCTATTCTTTTAAATAGCTAGGTCAAACTTCAACTGCGGCTTAACAGGATCATAATCCACCAACTCAAAATCTTCTGCTTTGATATCAAAGAAATTAGTTCCATCAGGAACATTTAAAACCAAGCGAGGTTGGCAGTTTGATGGCTCACGACGGAGCAATTCCTGAGCTTGTTCAAATTGATTGTCATAGATATGGAGATTGTTGATGAAATAGAAGAATTTCCCAACCTTCCAGCCAAAGTGTTTAGCAATCATCATTTGAAGAGCCACATACTGCATAGCATTGATATGGTGGGCTACCAGCATATCATTGGAGCGCTGGGTCAAGGTCGCATCCAGATAGATTTCTCCATCTACACGTCGAACATCAAACATGGTCTGAAAGGCGCACGGAAGAAGGCCGTCTGTCTCCTCAAAAGCTTGGTAATCCCAGAGAGAGATAATATTGCGGCGATTCCAAGGGTTGGTTTCCAACTGTTTGAGAAGCTTATTGATGATGTCGTGTTTCTTAACAACGGCACCATAGCGCTCACCGATGGTTCCTGTATCTCCAACTTCCCAGTCATTCCAATAGTGAACATTATACTTGTCATTGAGAACTTCTAGGCTATTAGACTGGTCTTGGTAGATCCAGAGCACTTCCTTAATGGCGGATTTGATGGCAATAGGACGCAAGGTTGTGATAGGAAATTCCCCCTTGGCCAAGTCATACTCGGCAAAGGCACCGGTTACGTACTTGGAGTTAGCAACAGTCCCATCCTTGTACTTGGGACGCGCTTGCTCTGAAAAGACACCGTCTTTGAGGATTCGTTCAATATTCTCTTTAAAAATCGTATCTGCTTTTGTCATTCTCTCACCTCATTTATTGTCCTAACTAGTATAGCATAAAAAAAGAAAGGAGGAAAATCACTCGCTTCTGGAAAGCAATTTTCTCCTTTTTTATTTTACTGCAATACAAGTGATGCTGCTCCGATAACTCCAGCGTCATTTCCTAGAGTTGCAAGAGCTAATTTTGTTGATGTGCGTACTTGTGGGAAGGTATTTTCATCGTAGACTTTTTGAACACCTTGTAGAAGGAATTCTCCTGCAGCTGATACACCACCACCGATAACGATTGTTGATGGGTTTAGGATTGATCCAATGTTAGCACAAGCGATTCCCAAGTAACGTGAGAAGTTACGGTAAACAATCAAAGCAAGGTCGTCTCCTTCTTTTGCAAGGTCAAAGACAGTCTTAGCAGTTACTTCTTCTCCATTATCAATCAAGCGTTTCAAGGCTGCATCGCCTTCATATTCATCGGCATAGCGACGAGTCAAGTTGACAATTCCTGTTGCTGAAGCAACTGTCTCAAGGCAACCTTTCTTACCGCAAGTACATGCGATTGGTTGGTCAAAGTCAACAGTGATGTGGCCAAGCTCACCAGCTGCACCAGCAACACCATGAAGCAATTTGCCTTCTGCAACGATACCTCCACCAACACCAGTCCCAAGTGTCATAAAGACAACGTCTGGTTGGTTATCTCCAGCACCCATCCAGCGCTCACCAAGAGCTGCCACGTTGGCATCATTATCGATGAAGAATGGAATGCCCAAGGCTTTTTCAATTTTTTCTTTGATTGGTTGAAGGGTTTTCCAGTTGAGGTTGTAGGCACCAATAACAGTTCCTTTTTCACGGTCAACCACACCTGGTGACCCCATTCCAATACCTTGGAAGTCCGCTGCTACCAATCCAAGCAAGTCCAAACGGTGTTGAATAGACTCAATCATATCATCTACGATATGACTTCCCTCATCCAAAATATTAGTCTTGATAGACCATTTTTCTTGGATTTCTCCTGCTGTTGTTAAGATTGCAAATTTGATAGAAGTTCCACCAAGGTCAATCCCAATAATCTTTTGACTCATCATATTCTCCTTTTTCATTGTATAGTAATTGAAAATGCTTACAGATATAGTATAACAAAATTCAGTCATTTATGCAAAGGTTTGCGTAAATGACTTATAAGGAATTTTTTCGCCTACCAGTATCTGTTAATCATCTAAATGATCAATTGCATATTGAGCTTCTTCTTCTGTAAAGCCATCTGCAAAAGAAGTCAATTGATTAAAAAGACCAGATTTAGACATATTAAATAATTTTCTATAGTTCTTAGCATTAAATAAGGCATTATATTTATAATCGGCTTCTAAATGATCAACCGCATATTGAGCTGCATCATTTGAAAATTTATCAAAATCAGAAGTTAATTGACTATACATACGTTTTTTTGACATGTGGAATAATGAATTATAACTTTTTGCCTTTCCTAAAGCAGCAGAATATTCACTATTGCTATCATTACTAGAAGAAGCTGTACTTGCTTGACTTTCCTTCCAAACTCCGTCAGCACCAACATAATAACGTCCACCATCAACCCATTCATTGACAGCCATTTTACCATTCGATTTTAGATAGTAATTCCCTTGCCATGTACTATAAGCATAAGATCCATCTGATTTCAAGTAATACCAAGCTTGATAGGTAGCATCATAAACCCATTCATTGATAGCCATTTTACCATCTGATTTCAAATAGTAATTTCCTTGCCATGCATTGCGAGCATAAGATCCATCTGATTTCAAGTAATACCAGGCTTGGTAAGTAGAGTCATAAACCCATTCACCTTTAGCCATTTTACCGTTTGATTTAAGGTAGTAAGCTCCTTGCCATGTACTGTAAGCATAAGATCCATCTGATTTCAAGTAATACCAAGCCTGATAAGAAGAGTCATAAATCCATTCGCTCTGGGCCATTTTTCCGTCTGCTTTCAAGTAATAGCTTCCCTGCCAAGCATTTTTCACTGGATTTCCATTTCCATCAAAGTAGTACCAAGCACCGTCCTGCTTAACCCAACCACTTGTTGTAGATGAAGTTGTATCAGTTTGAGTTGTAGCCGCTTGTTTTGCTTTAAAAGCACCCTTAGGAGCATTTTTCAATTCGCAAGCCACACCATCATGATCGCGGTCTAACTTGGCAGAATAACCAGGATCCCCCTCATGAAGATCCGAATAGCCATTAGCCCAAGCTTCCGTACAGCTAGAAAAATGAATATTTTCTTCCGCTAAAACTGGTTGTGAAAACAAGGCTAAAACTGGCAAGGTAGCCAGACTCATTTTTAAAAATAGACGTTTGTTCATCTTTTTCTCCCATAATTATGATATCGATTTCATGTTTATTTTATCAGATTTATTTCTTCAATTCAAGGAAAAATCAATCCTAGTTCTCATAACTTTTCATTACAATTCTTATTTTTGAATAAATAACTCATACAAGCCTCTCACAGCATTACAGCCGTAAATAGCTTCTGCTTGAGCTAAATCTTTTAAAGTCAAGACTTTCTCTTCTACTTGTCCTGTTTCTAGTAAATACTGACGATAAATTCCTGGTAAGATACCAAGTCGGACTGGCGGTGTATAGAGTTTTCCAGCAATTTTCAGAACCAAATTTCCTATAGAGGTTTCAAGAAGTTCTCCAGACTTATTGTGGTAAATCTTCTCTTGTTCCCCTAGTCTCAAATGTGGTCTATGAGTCGTTTTAAAGTAGGTGAAAGCTTGCTGTAAATCCGCTTCCTGCAGGCAAAGTTTAGCTTGGCAGAAGGTCGGACTGAGGGGTATTAATACTTGACGATCGACTTCTATTTCTCCAGACTTGCTAAGGCTGATTCGCAAGCGGTAGTCTTGAACAATATCACAAGACTGACACTCCTTCTCTATCTTTTGTTTCAAGTCTTCTGCATCAAATGGATATGCAAAATATCGACTTGCTTTTCTCAGTCTTTCTATATGTTGCTCTTCAAACAGCAGTTGTTTTTGGCTAATTTTTCCAGTTGTAATTAATTGGAAGCGAGCTTGTTTACGATAAAGAACTGCCGACTTTTGATGAACCTCTCGATATTCAGATTCCCAAGTGCTATCCCATGTAATGCCGCCACCTACTCCATAGATGGCTTTCCCTTGATGCAGTTGAATGGTCCGAATGGCAACATTGAAAATCCGTCGCCCATTTGGAAGCAAGAGACCAATCGTTCCACAGTAAACTCCGCGCGGTTGAGGTTCCAAATTTTTGATAATCTCCATAGTCGCAATTTTCGGAGCACCCGTTATGGAACCACAAGGAAAGAGAGAACGGAAGATTTCAATAAGGTCAACATTCTCTCGCAACTGACTCTTGATGGTCGAAGTCATCTGCCAAACCGTTGAATACTGTTCCACTTGGCAGAGACGCTCCACATGCTCACTCCCCACTTCAGAAATACGATTCATATCATTGCGCAAGAGGTCCACAATCATCATATTTTCAGAGCGATTTTTAGGATCCTGCTCTAACCAATTAGCTTGGGCAAGGTCTTCTTGGTCAGTCACTCCACGCTGAGTCGTTCCCTTCATTGGTCGCGTCGTCAATTCACGGTCATTTTGCTCAAAAAAGAGCTCTGGACTCATGGAAATCACTGCCATATCATCATGTTCCACATAGGCATTATAGCCTGCCTCCTGCTCTACCACCATACGATTGTAGATAGCAAAAGGATTAGCACTTAAGTCCTGCTTGAGTTGGACGGTGTAGTTAACCTGATAGGTGTCTCCCTGCCGCAAATGATGGTGAATCTGGGCAATCGCCTTTTCATATTCTGCTTCAGACGTCACTTCCTGCCAATTTGAAGGCAAATCAACCTCATCATAAGTCAAAGGAATTGGAGAGGTCTCCACCCTATCATGAACAGTAAAGTAAAGCAAATACTCGTCCAATAAAGGAGCCTTGTGAACTGCTAATTTCTCCTCAAAAGCAGGTGCAGCCTCGTAGCTGACATAGCCCACCACATAATAGCCTTGCTCTTGGAAACTTTCCACTTGTGCCAGCAAGGCTGTTACTTCTGTTAAATCTCTGGTTTTTAACTCTTTAATGGGCTGGGTAAAGATGTATCTCTCCCCCAAAGCCCTAAAATCAATCACTGTTTTTCTATGCATACCTTAAGTATAGCACAAAATAAGAAAACCCTCATCCGCAAAGCAGATGAGAGATTTCGATTATTTAAAGATTGAAGTTTTAAAACTATTTGTTTGTTGAAGAAGTTTTTTGTATAGTTTTTCTTTAAGCGTAACAGTATTGTCAAATTTAACTGATCCATTCTTAAGAGTAGCTTTATCTTTTTCAACGGCTGCAGCAAATGCATTCTTCAAATCTTCGTAACTACTGTAAGTAGTGCCGTCGATTGTAACTGGGTTAAATCCTGCTTTTGCTTTATCCACAACTTCTTTGAAGTATTCTTTCTTCCACTCTTCCAGTGTACTGAATTTGCCATCAGAAACTTTCTTAATGATGAAGTCATCACCTAGACTAGCATGACCTGCTTGTTTAGACTCATTTTTCAGCATGTTAGAAGCGTAGTTTAAGAATCCTTTTTCATATCCAAAGTAACCCCACATACGGAAGGTGTTATGCTTGAATGACATTGCTCCTGGAGCCCCTTCACTTGTATTACCACCATAAATACCAGCAGTGATAGGCACTGTTACATAGGCAGAGCCAAATCCAGTTGGGTCATAAGTACCATTACCAGGACCATGTTTGGTCATGAAGTTCTTATCTACTAAGTCATTAACAGAAGTCAATTCATATTCTTTTTCTGTTGCATTCAGATCACGAACTTCGTCATATTGATTCTTCGTATTCGCTCCACGTAGTTTTTTATCCACTTTCTTGAACCAAGCGTTGTTTAGTTCTTTGCTGCCTTTATTAAGAACAGCTTCACCTTCAAGGTAGTCAAGAAGCATTAGAGTATCGTTGAAACCTTTCATGTAATGATCGATTTCCGCACGAGATGTAAGGTCATTTGGATTAGTGTTATACCATTGGTTTCCGTCATTTGGACGTTCGTACGCCATGTTCAATCCTAGTGCTTTAAAATCACCGTTTGGACTTGTTTCAGCAGGAGATTGTAACATACCTTGTGCGAATGCTTCTAGGTCAGTACCTTCACGGTGTCTAGAACCACCTAAGTAAACCATACGGTCATTTACGTGAGTCGTTTCGTGAGTAAATGCAGAGATACCAAAGTCACTAATCATATTGGTAACCATGAAGAAGACTGAATCATCTTTATAAGGATTACCGTAGATACGAGCTACAGCTCCCATACGCCAGTCAGTAGCATGATAACGACCGGTTGGTCCGTACAATTCACGAACTGGAGCGACATCTTTACCGCTATTAGTGTGACCGTATTTATCAGTACCTTCTTTGTAGTTTTGGTTATCAAGTACTGGTGTTGGTACCATGTTATTGCTCTTAAGTAGTTGGTTACGAACTTTATCTAATGATAAACGAGACCAGAAGTCTAGGTAGTTTTGTTGAGCTTTAGCAACTTTATCGATTTCAGGTTTGAATGCCTCACGTTCTGCTTCGGTATTTTTACCGTACTTCTCAAATGAACTGTATGCTAGTGTATTGTATGTTGAGATTAAAATCATATGCGCATCTTTTAAGTTCAGAAGTGGTAGAATCATCTTACCGTGCATGTCGTTGTTTAATCCTTCATATGCTCTATGTTTCTTATCAGCAAACTCAGGAGTTGTTGTCTTCGGTTCAACGACATATACGTTATCTTTAGTTGCTTTTATGAACCAATCGTTTAAGTCTGTATCACTTGTGAAGAGTTCCATATTGTATTTCAAGAACTCATGTAAATTACCTTTACCAGTAGCACCAGCAATCACTTCACGATAAGCATCATGAGTACGATCACCCTTAATATAACTTTCTTTAGAGCCAATATTAATGATTCGATCTAGAACACTAACATTCTTACCATAGAAGTCCGGTTTGAATAGCATTAATTCTTTAATGTTAAAGTCATCGAATTTAACTCCGTAGTAACGGTTGAGGTAAGACAAACCAAGAAGAACTGCAGCCTTATTGTCATCGATTTTCTTAATCAAGGCACGTTTTGCAGCTTCATCTGTGTTCAGTTGGTGATCTTCATTTTCCACTAACTTCGTCACGAATTTATTAAGATTATCTTTAACATACTTCAAGCTTTCTTCTAAGTACAAATCCTTAATTGCATTGACTTTGTTGCCACCAGTTCTACCCAAGTGTTGGTAAACCGGGTCAGATTGCAATTCAACTGGACTCAATTTACTTTCGATAGCACTGATTAAATCGGCACGATCTTTTACAACCATGTTTGGCGTGTAAACGACTTCACCAAGTTCAGCGATACTGTATTCTTTCACTTGCTTAACTTGAGAATCTTTTGGTGAAATTGTTAAGATTTCTTTTGTCTTATCTGCATAGTGAATCATAATATGGTCAGCATCTGTAAGGTCTGTGACAAAGTCATTACCTTTCATAGTAGTTACAGACAATACTTCTTTCGTTAACAAGTTTGATCCAGCAGGAATCTTGTTACCTTGGTTAACAATCCATTCTTTGTTGTAGAACGGTTGAAGTTTTTCAACATTACGATAAGCAAGTTCACGAGATGCATCGTAATCTTGAGTATCTTTGTAAGTGTCAGATTTTGGTTTAACATTATTTAATGTATCTGAAACAAGAGGATTGATAACATAATCATTAGCTGTAATTCCTAATGTTGCAATTTTCTGGTCAGCTTCATCTTGAGACACTTCTTTAATTCGGTTAGAAACAGAGAATTTAAATGAACGTTTACCTGTACTTACATCTTTTACAACGAAGTTACGTTCTAAAGCGTTATTTGAGAAGTATCCACCATCTTCGTCGATATCTTTAGATCCATAGAACACTTCACCATTTTCAACTTTCATCATTGACACGGAGTCTGCAACTTTACCCCATGCCCAGTTTTTACTAAGGAAACCACCTACTTCAACAGGTGTATTTACCTTAATAGTTCCTTTCGTAACAGCGTTACGAACAGAACCATATTTACCAATTCCGTTAGGATCAGAACCGTTATCGGATCTAGCAACAAATCCACCGATACGAGCTTTATTAGCAACTATATCAGCTTCTACATATCCTTTATCAACATTACCTTTCCAGATTTCGCCAACCATGCCACCGAAATCCCAACCTCTATCACCTACACCAGTAAGTTTACCAATATAAGCAACATTAGTAAGTTGTCCGCCGTTATCTAATTTGTTAACAAGTCCGGCAATTCCATCTCTACCAGTGATGCTACCAGTTACTTTAATATTCTCAACAGTAGCATTCTTAACAGTTCTAGCAAGAGCAGAAATGTTATCAATCCAAGGCATATTAATATCGACATTAGCCAAGTTAACATCTTTAACCGAACCACCTTCAATACCACCAAATAATTGACGTGTCATATTGTGGATTGAATAACGTTGTCCCTCAACGCTTGATAACTTACCTTTAAATGTACCAGGAACATACTCTTTATTCGGAGTTGGTACATTTGCTGCATTTAGATCTGCACCAAGTTTGAACTCACCGCTAGGGTTAGCTTTCATATCTTTTACAAGCTCATTGAAGTTGTAGTAAACATTACCTTCTTTTGCTTTTTGTTTTTCAAAGTAATGAACATACTCTTCGCTAAGTGTGTTATCAGCATTACGTTGAACTAAGTCTGGTGCTTTGGCAGTAACTTTATATAAAGTTTTTCCGTCTTTTTCTACTTCTTCAATCTTGTCAACAGCAAGTCGTGTAACCTTGTTGTCGTGAGTTGTAACTCGTAGGTAAAGTGGGGCAACATCAGCTGGTTTTTCTGTAAGCAAACTAGTATCTGTTTCATTACCGTCAGCGTCCACACTCATCAAGCTTGTTTCTTTGATATTTTTGATTTCAACTTTTTTGAGGTCAATTCTTAGAGGTTCTTCATTCAGAACTACTTCCTCATCGCCTTCACCACGGTCATAAACCATCTTAGTTTCAATCTTATAATCTTTGTAGTATTGCAAATCTGTCAGGCTAGCTGTTAAGTTATCAGGTGAAACATTCAATGTTTTCACAATCTCATCACCTTTTTTCAGAGTTAAGGTGATAGATTTAATGGCCGCCTTGCTTGGATTTTCCAAGCTGTATTTCACATCTGAAGTACGCTTCAAATCCTTAGGTTCAACTGCTGTGATGGTCAATACTGGTTTTTCAAAGCTCTTAGTACCACGTTTCAAGATTCGGTCTTGAGGTGCCTCAATGATTTCCTCTGTAACTTTTGGAGCGTCTTCTGTTTTAACTCCCTTTATGGTATTAAAGGTCTTAGTGATTTTTTTCTGACCTTCTTTTCCTTCTTGAGCTACGACTTCTAAACCTTTTTTCAGTTGATCATCTTCTTCAATCTTTTCTTTGAATGGAATCTTTTCAAGGCTTTCCTCTACAAGAGTTCCTTCAATTGGTTTTGTACCACGGCTTACCTGTTGATTTACAGGCTCCTTGGTCACTTCCGTACTGGTTGAAAGAACTTGGTCAGTTTTGACACCTTCTACCGTTTTATAGGTTGTTTTGGTAACTTGACTTCCTTTTTCACCATTTCGTAGGACAGTTTCTTCGTCTGTATACTTAGTTGGATCCTCAGTCGTTTCAGTTTTGTAGTCAATTTCTGTAGTTGATTCTTCAACAAGGGTTCCCTCAGTCACCTTATACTCAGGTAACTGATATTGAACAAGTGCTTGACCTTCCTTGCCTGCCTCTTGAGTTCCTTTTACTTCTACTGGAGCTTCTGGTAATTCAGCTTGTGTTAAAGCTTGACCTTCTTTGCCTTCCTCTTGGGTACCTTTCGCTTCTACTTGAGCTTCCGGCAATTCGGGCTGTGTTAAGGCTTGGCCTGCCTTACCTTCTTCTTGCGTACCTTTTACTTCTACTGGAGCCTCTGGTAATTCCGGTTGCGTTAAGGCTTGGCCTACCTTACCTTCTTCTTGAGTACCTTTTGCTTCTACTGGAGCTTCTGGCATTTCTGGCTGTGTTAAGGCTTGGCCTACCTTACCTTCTTCTTGCGTACCTTTTGCTACTTGATGCGTTGGTTCAGCCTGTGGGGTTGGAGTTGGGGCAGGTTGCACCTCTTTCTTCGTTCCGACTGCAATGACTTGTGACACAGGATTCTGAACCACTTGGTCTTCGATGACTTCTCTAACTTCTTGACCATTAACCATTGATACTTTGGTTACAAGGCGACGCTGACCATTTACTCCAGCTGTGACGATACGAGTCTGTCCTTCTGCTAGATTAGCATCTGGGCTTGTGACTGTTTCAAACGGAATCTCCACCAACCTCTCTTCCTGTCTTGTCTGAGGCTTCTCAGAAACTGGTTTTGCTTCAACCGCAGGAGCAACTGGAGTCTCTACTACAGGTTTTTCAACGACAGTTTCCGGAGCAACAGCAGGTCTTTCTTGAACGACTTCTGTTTTCTCGATTTCTTTTGAACTTTGCTTTTCTACTGGCAACTGAGGCTGTTCAGCTGAAGCTGGTCTTGATGGATGGAGCTCTGCTTCCTTGAAATAACCAATGTATTCATAGCCATCAATGTGAATAATCCCTTCAGCCAAGCCTTCATGTGTAGAAGCTGAAATAGTTTGGTTATAAGAAAGCAATTCTTTATTTTCAAACGCAAACGTCCCATAAGGTACAAAGGTGCTAGCTCCTAAAGAACCAATCAAGAGAACACCTAGAACCTCTTTGCGACCTTTTTTGGACACCAAAAAGACTGCTAGAGAAGCCGTTGCCAAGCCAAGGCCTGCTAGAGCTAGCTCCTTACTTCCTGTGTATGGAAGTTGTTGACTGTTAGTTGCTTTCTTGCGATAAACTACATAAAGAATATCATCATCTTGAAATTCTGTAGGAACTTCATGGTGAATCAGAGCTTTTTCAGACTCAGTCAATTCCTGCTCCGCCAAATAACGGTAATGAACGCTATGAGCTCCGCCAACTTCATTGGCTTGTACCTTATCTACTGAAAGGGTACTAGCACCAAAAAGGAAGGCCCCGATGGCTACAGGACCTACCCCAACAGTGAGCTTACGAATTGAATATTTGGTAATTTTTTCTAATTGTTGTTTTGTTTTTCTCATTCTCACGACTTTCTAATAGAATCTTGTGGATAATGCGCACGCGCACCTCCAATTAATTTTGGACGGCTAGCAAGAGCCGTTACATGGGCATGCCCAATTTCTCTCAAAAGAGGGCGAATCGGAACCTGAACATGCTTGACATGCATACCAATTGCAGTGTCTCCGATATCCAATCCAGCATGAGCCTTGATAAATTCAACCTCAACTGGATCTTGCATAAACTTGAAGGCCGCCAACTGACCCGAACCTCCTGCATGAAGAGTAGGAAGGACACTGACGATTTCCAGACCAAACTGCTCTGCAACCTGACGTTCAACAACGAGAGCCCGATTGACATGTTCACAGCCTTGAACAGCTAGATGAATTCCTTTTTCCTCTAGGATATCTAGGATGGTCTTCACAATGATTTCCCCAATTTCTTGGCTAGATTCCTTGCCAATCTGACCACCTATCACTTCACTAGAAGAAAGGCCCAAAACAAAGATAGATCCTTGCTTCAAATTGGCCTTTTCCAACACATCTTCTACAATCTGGCTTGTTTCTCTTTGAATGTCTTTTTCCTTCATACTTGATACCTCTTTTGTCACTATCTATCATATCGTTTTTTCTTGTTTTTAGCAAGATAGACAACCTAGAAAGCTTGCCCAATTACGCATAAAACTCCCAGAATTAACTGGGAGTTAGCTAGTTTCTATTCTATTTATGTATATTTCAACCGTCGTTCCTTTGTCGGGTGTAGAATCAATCTTCATCTGGTAATTGGCTCCAAAATGAAGTTTGAGCCGTTGGTCAACATTTTGCAGACCGACTCCCCCACGTTTGAGTTGACTTTGACTACTATCGCTAGCATCTTGGAAACCCACTCCATCATCCTCAATACGGATGACCAGTCCTGAATCCTGTTTCTGGACAGAAACTCTAATATGTCCTTGACCTTCCTTCTCCTTGATGCCATGGTAAAGAGCATTTTCTACCAAGGGTTGTAACACCAACTTGGGCAAGACTAGATGATTAAAGGCAGGATTTTCAGCAATCTCGTATTCCAGCTTATCTCCATAACGCTGTTTCTGGATAAAGAGATACTGGCGGACATGATTGATTTCATCAGAGAGACAAATCAAATCCTTACCCTGATTGAGAGCCAAGCGGAAATAGGTTGCCAAGGACTTGGTCACCTGAACCACTCGCTGACTGTCCTGAAATTCAGCCATCCAGATGATGGTGTCCAAGGTGTTATAGAGGAAATGCGGATTAATCTGGCTCGATAGAGCTTGAAGTTGGTACTGACGGGTCGTTTCTTCCTGCCTGCGAATATCCGCCATCAGCTGATCAATCTGATCCAACATAGCATTGAACTGGCGAGTCACTTCTCTCAGTTCATGGGCACCAGTTTCCTTGGCACGAAGATTCTGATTACCAGAAGCAATCTCCAGCATGGCATCTCTCAAATCCTTCAAAGGAGCAATCCAGCGTTTAAGACTGAACCACACCAAGCAGAGACAGGCAAGAAGAGATGTGACACTAGCACCAAGCAAGGTCCACATGAGTTGATTCCGAAGCTGGTCTAACTTCTCCAACGAAGACACACCAAGCACCGTCCAATCAGTTCCAGCAATCTTTTCTTGACTGACATAGGATCGGTGGTCTGGAGTGTAACCCTGCCCTGTCTCAATATAGGGTTTCATGGCCTCCATTTCGCTAGACGAACTATAAACTGTATGTTGAGGATGATAAACAAATTCATGGTTTTCATTGATGATAAAGGCAAAGCCCTGCTGCCCCAACTGAAGTTGATTTAGATAGGCTTCCAGAGTTTCATAAGAAATATCCAAACGAAGCACACCCAGATTGGCTCCCTTTACATCAACAAGTTCCTGAGTGACAGAAATGACCCACTGACTGTCCGATTTACGAGCCGGGGTCAAAACAGGCATGGCTCCCTGATGAATGGCCTTTTGGTACCAATCCTCAGCCATCATATCTGAGGAGGTCTTCATTTGCACACTGTCATCTGTAGAAATGACCTGACCGGATTTGATGACCAGAACCACAGCTTTCAAGTCCTGGTCAGCCTTTAAGATGGTCAAAAATAGATCTCGAATTCCCTTGACCTTGTCTTGACTGGGATTCTCAGCATAGTCTAGGACATCCGTCTGCTTGGTCAAACTGGTAGAGGTGGTTTCTAATTTTTTGATATAAGACTGAATAAAGTGGCTAGTCTGGCTGATAGTCGTTTGGCTATTGCCCTCAATGCTAGCCTCAATGGCTGAAGAACTAGATTGATAATAGAAAGTCCCAACCAGAGCCAGGAGGATGAGAAAGACTAGAAAGATAGAAATAACCATTCTGACTAGGAGAGAAGAACGCTTCATCGGCCTTCTCCCTTCTTAAACTGACGAGGTGTCACACCTGCAATCTGTTTAAAACGTTGGGTAAAGTAGTTCATATCTTCAAAGCCAACCTTTTCAGCTATCTCATAAATCTTTAAATCTGTAGTCAGAAGTAAAAGCTTGGCTTGTTTGACACGCTCTCTCACCAGATAATCCTGAAAAGGCAGGCCCAACTCTTTCTTAATCAAAGAACTCAGATAAGTCGGGCTAAAGCCCAAGTCACTGGCCAAGCTCTTTAAACTAAATTGACTATCAGCTAGATGAGACTGGATTTTCTGGGCCATGTTTCCTTCAAACTTATCGGTTAATAAATCTTGTAACTGCTCTTCTTTTTCTTCCTTGTCCAACTTTTGCTTGATTTTCCCCAGCATTTCCTCAATATCCTGACGAGAAAAAGGCTTAAGCAGGTAGTCATCCACACCTAGTTTGACAGCAGACAAGGCATAATCAAAATCATCGTAGCCTGTCAAAAAAACTAGATGAATCTGAGGATAGGTTTCTCGGACCAGACTGGCCAACTGGATGCCATTTAGCTGAGGCATGTTGATATCGGTTAAAATGATATCTGGCACCTGCTTTTGTATCAATTCCCAAGCCTGCCTTCCATTTTCAGCTTGACCGATGATTTCCATATCGTAGGCTGCTACATTGACCAGCTTGGTCAAGCCTTGTCTTACCAGATATTCATCTTCTACGATTAAGATTGTGTAGGTCATGCTTCTCTCCTTTGTCACTTACTAGTATCAGTATAGCAAAATTCTCCGCTAACTGCTTAGGAAAGACCTCTTAATCAACATAATCTAGTAAATAAGCATAGCCTTTTTCTTCCATTTGGTCTTTGGGAATAAAGCGGATAGAGAGACTATTGATACAGTAGCGCAAGCCACCCTTGTCCTGTGGTCCATCCGTAAAGACATGGCCAAGGTGAGAATCTCCCACTCGGCTCCGCACTTCCATGCGTGTCATATTGTAGGACTTATCTTCCTTGTAGGTGGCAACATCTGGACTGATTGGTTGGGTAAAACTAGGCCATCCACAACCAGACTCAAACTTGTCCTTTGATGAAAAGAGAGGTTCGCCAGTGGCCACATCCACATAGATACCAGATTCAAATTTATCCCAGTAGCGGTTTGAAAAAGCTCGTTCTGTTTGATTTTTCTGGGTGACTGCATACTCCTCAGGTGACAAGGTCTTCTTCAATTCCTCATCACTTGGTTTAGGATATTTGCTGTCATCGATGACGGGATAGGCAGCCTGATTAACATTGATATGGCAGTAGCCATTTGGATTTTTCTTGAGGTAGTCTTGATGGTAATCCTCTGCCACCACAAAATTCTTCAAGGGCTCCTTTTCAACTGCTAGAGGTTGGTCGTATTTCTTAGCCACCTCATCAAAGACTTGATTGATTACTTCCAAATCCTTGTCATCTGTGTAATAAACACCGGTACGGTACTGGGTCCCCACATCATTTCCTTGTTTATTTTTACTGGTTGGATTGATAATGCGGAAGTAATGAAGCAAGATTTCCTTGAGGGAAATTTGATTAGCATCATAAGTAACATGGACAGTCTCTGCATGACCTGTTTGGTTAATCAATTCGTACTTGGTTGTTTCCCCTCTACCGTTTGCATAGCCTGAAACGGCATCTGTCACTCCGGGAACGCGTGAAAAGTATTCCTCCACTCCCCAGAAACAACCCCCAGCTAGATAAATTTCATGCAAGTCTGCGTCTTTACTAATTTCTGTTTTTTTCACTGTTTTTCCTCCTTGGCTGACTGCAGCCTTCTCAATTTGCGAGCTATCTGTCTGCCCTGCATTTCGCATCAATAGAAAATAGAAACCGGTTATGGCTAGGAAAAAAATCCCTGCCAAGACAAACAATTTTACTTTATCATTCATGACCTTTCTCTACCCCATTTCTTTCAATTCTTTTAAAATCATATCCTTATCCATAAAACCTGGTTGCGTTTTGACCAGTTTGCCTTCCTTGTCTATAAAGGCTTGAGTTGGGTAAGAACGGACACCATAACTTTCCAAAAGCTTGCCTGACGGGTCAATTAAAACTGGGAAATTTTTATAATCCAAGCCCTTGTACCAGTTTTTAAAATCCGCTTCTGGTTGCTCCCCCTTGTGCCCAGGAGACACCACTGTCAAGACTACATAGTCGTCTCCAGCATCCTTAGCAATTTCATCCGTATCCGGAAGACTAGCCAGACAGATAGAACACCAAGAAGCCCAGAATTTAAGATAGACTTTCTTGCCCTTGTAATCAGACAAGCGGTAGGTCTTGCCATCTACTCCCATCAATTCAAAGTCAGCGACTGCTTGACCCTTGGTGGCAGTTTGAGAGCTGACTTGTTCTGTTTTTGTTTGCTCCTTCATAGTAGCTTCGTCTGACATATTTTTAGCCGAACAGGCTGCCAAGCAACAGATTGAGCCTACTCCAAGGAGACATGTTTGCCATTTTTTCATTTCTTCTTCCTCTCTATTCAAATAATGTAGTCAAAATGGAAGCATTTCCCAAAAGCACCAAGATTCCCATCACGATAATGAGGAAACCACCCACTTTTTTGAGGGTTCCTAGATAAGGATGGAGCTTTCGGAAATGTTTCAAAACATAGCTGGAGGCTAGAGCTAGAACCAAAAATGGTAGCGCCAAACCCAGCGTATAGATTAACATGAGGCCAGCTCCCTGCCAAGCACCTGAGCCACCTGAAGCCGCCAAGGCCAAAACAGAGCCAAGGACCGGCCCCACACAAGGCGTCCAAGCAAAACTAAAGGTCAAGCCCAGTAAAAATGCCTGATTATAACCGTTACCCTTTTGCCCCTGTCCCTGTAATTGTAGCCTTCTTTCTTTGTAGAGTCCCTGAAAATGTAAGACTTCCATCTGGTGTAAGCCCAAGAGAATGATTACCGCACCCGTCACATACTGAAACCAAGAAGCATAAAGCAAATTGCCTAAAAAACCAGCTCCATAACCTAGTAAGATAAAAACAAAGGAAATCCCTATTATAAAAGCTAGAGTTCGCAATAAACTAACAAGTGAGATTGAAAATTTGCCACTAGAAGCCTGAGCACCGTCTTTGTCATCCAACAAGACTCCTGCATAGACCGGTAACAAAGGTAAAATACAAGGAGAAAAGAAGGAAAGAATTCCAGCAAGAAAAACACTGATAAAAAAGATAATATTATCCATTGCCTTCCTCCATTCTTTGATTTGATAGGACTATTATAGCCCCAAAACTCCAGAAAAAACAGGGACAATGATAGGGAAAAATAGGAATTTAATCAGGTTATACTTCAAATAAATCAAAAAAACATGAGTAAAAGGGTAAGCTATCTTAGTTTTTTGAGCCAACATTTAGTAAATTAAAAAACAGATTCTTCCATCTATCGCGGAAAAATCTGTCATTGATTTACTGATTTACAAAAACTCCAACCACGGTTTACGAACCTTATCTTTGCTGGTTCCTCTGTATTTTTTAGTTCTAAGAACCCCATTTTAACCATTATTGGTAATAGTCTTACAACAAGGCCTCAAACTCAGCGACGGTCATTCCCAATTGCTGGCTGGCAACCTCAGGTGTTAGAAGACCTTGGCGAACTAGATTTACTAAACCTACTTTTAACCCCTCTTTGATACCCTCTGCACGGCCACGTTCTAAGCCTTTTTCTTCAGCTTGCTCCAAGGCATAGTCATGAGCCAATAATGCTTGTTCTTCTCGCATACGTAGTTGACTAAACATTTTCCTGTCCTCCTCGGACCAGCTCTTGTAGTCCAGCAGTTGGTCTGCTTGGCTGATGGCTCGCTCAGGTTGCTGGGTAAAGGGTTTATTCCCGAAAAACTCCAACCACGGTTTGCGAACCTCGTCTTTGCTGGTTTCTCTGTATTTTCTTAATTCCAAGAACGCCATCTTGACCAGATGGTTTTCTTGACAGTTATTTGTGATGGTTAAGACATCACCTGTCGTGTCTTCGCGCATACTAAAACTGTGAAAGGCTAAATCATCTTGGAAGTAATTACTATCTACGATAGCAATAGCATAAACAGGTGCGATGTGTTTGTAACTCTGGTGTGTATCACCTTCTCGTTGACGAATTTTTTCTAGGTTTTGATTAACCTGACTGCACAGGTAAGCCCACAGACGATTGATGAAAAAATTCTGATGATGCACCTGAATCTCAATGATTACTTGTGTCCCATTGTCTAACTCTGCCAAAACGTCTATACTAGTGTAAAAATCCTGAGCCGAGTACGGTAGGGAAGGCAAGACATGAATGTTACTCCCCTCCAAAATGGTTACATTTTTGGCTGGTAAATCCAACATATCACGGATAAATTGACAAGTGATTTCTGGATTGCTAAAGATTTTCTTAGCAACCAAATCATTGGTCGGGCTAATGCCCGGATGACGTACAGTCATATTTCTTCTCCTTTCATTATAGCACATTTTTAAATCTAGGTTTACTAGATTCACTGCTACTATCTATTTATTCGGAAAAGAAAGGATAAATGAAATAGTATATAAAAAATAAGAACAACGGATAATCGATAAATGTTAAGCTTATCTATTCTCCTTGCTTATCTGATAATAAATAAGGTCCGCAAGATAGCCTTTTCTCTCTACACCATTGGTAATAGTCTTTAGATAGGACATTCCAGCCTTCTCCATGACACGACCTGAAGCTGGATTGAGACTGGCATGACGTGCCTTGACTTCTTGAAAACCTGCTTGAGTAAAACAAAAGTCCAAGACAGCTTTCAATGCCTCTGTCATAATCCCATGTCCCCAGTAAGCCTTGCCTAGCACATAGCCAATTTCACAACTTGAATCTTCCTCATCCATCTCAACGATACTGATATCCCCGATCACTTGCCCTGGCTTTTCTTTGAGACAAATGGCCCATTTGTAATAGTTGGGATTGGTATAGGAGGCAACCCAATTTCGAATCGAGTTTCGAGTGATTTCGACATTAGAATGGGGATCCCAGGTAACATAGGTCAGATTCTCAGCGGATGAAGCCCAATTCTGAAACATGGCTTCTGCATCACTTTCCACAAATCTTCGCAAGATTAAACGATCTGTCTGTAATATTTGCGTACCGATTGCTTTCATGACGCTACCTCGCTTTCTGATAGATGATTCTCTGCCCAACCTCAATTTAAATTTACTTTGCTTTTGAATTTCAATGTAATAAGCTAAAAAGGTCCACCGGACCTTCCTCGCTTTCTTATTTCTAAACTCGGCGTAAAAAGTTCTCTCACTTTCTTATTTCAAGGTGAGAGGCTGAAAACCTCCACTGAAGGTTATTCTTGCTTCCCAGTTTCTAGGCAAGAAGCTAAAAAGGTCCCCCGGACCTTTTTACTCCCAAAAGTTATCGAATACAGTGATGGGTAGGTGGCGTTTGTGTTGGCCTTTGTGCCACCAGTTTTCGATTCTTGCTTGGGCTTCTGGGCTGATTGTTTTGCCTTCTAGGTAGTCGTCAATCTCTTCATAGGTGACTCCGAGGGCTACTTCATCAGCTAGACCTGGTTTATCTTCTTCTAGGTCTGCTGTTGGGATTTTTTCATAAAGTGCTGGGTCTGCACCAAGTTCCTTCAATAGTTGTTTTCCTTGGCGTTTATTGAGGCGGTAAAGAGGGAGAATATCCGCACCACCGTCACCAAACTTGGTAAAAAAGCCTGTGATATTTTCCGCAGCATGGTCTGTCCCAATGACCGCTCCGCTATGGGAACCAGCAAGGGCATACTGAGCAATCATACGGCAACGAGCCTTGATATTGCCCTTGTTAAAGTCTGAAACAGAGCTACCTGTCGCTTCTACTGCAGCTGTCATGGCATCAGCTGATTCCTTGATATTGACGACTAAACTGACATCAGGCTGGATGAAGGCTAGGGCTTTTTGAGCATCTGCTTCATCAGCTTGCACTCCATAAGGCAGGCGGACAGCGATAAATTTGTAGCTGTCATCTCCAGTTTCTGCTCGCAGTTCTTCCATAGCCAGTTGAGCCAAACGTCCTGCTAAGGTTGAGTCTTGTCCTCCAGAAATCCCTAGTACAAAGGTTTTAAGAAAGGGATGTTTTTTCAGGTATCTCTTTAAGAAATCAATAGAACGACGAATTTCTTCTTGAGCATCAATCACTGGTTTCACGCCCAGTTCTTGGATAATCGCTTCTTGCAAACTCATTCTTCTTCTCCTTCACCAAGGGCTTCCTTGCGCATCTTGTCAATCAAGTCCATCTTGTCTTGCCATACATCACGCGCCAAATCCACTGGATAATGCTGTGGATTCAGCACGCGCTTGTACTCATCCCACAACTTATCAAATTCCTTACGGGCATAATCCTGAATCTCAGTCAAGCTAGGCAGGTTGTAAATCAATTTCCCGTCTTTGAAAATATCCACCAAGAGAGGAACAGCATCAAAATTACGAACGGTCTTCTTGATGTAAGTATAAGTCGGATGGAACATCTTGATTTCAGTCATGTCGCTCACATCCACACCATCATAAGTGATGTAGTCGCCCTCTGACTTGCCTTTTTCACGACTGGTAATGCGCCACACCTGCTTCTTACCTGGCGTCGACACTTTTTCCGCATTATTAGACAGCTTGATGGTGTTGCGCATCTGGCCATTTTCATCTTCGATGGCAACAATCTTGTAAACTGCCCCAAGAGCTGGCTGGTCATAGGCTGTAATCATCTTGGTTCCAACACCCCAGACATCAATCTTGGCCTTTTGCATCTTGAGGTTGAGGATAGTATTTTCATCCAAATCATTAGAAGCATAAATCTTAGCCTCTGTAAATCCGGCCTCGTCCAGTTGCTGACGGACTTTCTTGGAAATGTAGGCAATATCCCCAGAGTCAATCCGCACACCCATAAAGTTAATCTGGTCACCCAGCTCACGCGCCACCTGAATGGCAGCTGGCACACCGATGCGAAGGGTGTCATAAGTATCCACAAGAAAGACACAGTTTTTGTGGGTCGCAGCGTAAGCCTTGAAGGCCTCATAGTCATTGCCATAAACCTGTACTAAGGCATGGGCATGAGTACCCAAGACAGGAATGTCAAAGAGTTTACCTGCACGCACATTGCTGGTTCCATTGGCGCCACCAATCACCGCTGCGCGTGTTCCCCAGATAGCCGCATCCATTTCTTGCGCCCGACGTGTTCCAAACTCCATCAAAGGTTCATCTTCGATGACCGAACGAATACGAGCTGCCTTAGTAGCGACCAAAGTCTGGTAGTTAACGATGTTCAAAAGAGCTGTTTCGACCAACTGACATTGGGCTAGAGGGCCTTCCACCTGCACAATCGGTTCATTAGCAAAAACCAGATCCCCTTCTTGGGCAGAACGAACGGTCAACTCCAACTTGAAATTGCGGAGATAGTCCAAGAATGCCCCATGATAGCCAAGCGACTCCAAATAGGCGATATCACTCTCAGAAAAACGCAAGTCTTCAAGATAGTTCACAATTCTTTCCAAACCAGCAAAAACTGCATAGCCGTTCTTAAAAGGCTGTTGGCGAAAATACACCTCAAAGACCGCCTTCTTATTGTGAATCCCTTGGTCAAAGTAAACCTGCATCATGTTAATCTGGTACAAGTCCGTGTGCAATGTCAAACTATCATCTGGATACATACTTTTCCTACTTCCTTAGCTAGAAACCCATGAAAATTTTCAAGAACTTTCATGTATTCCAATAAATTAGTACTATTATATCACATTTTAGCTGGATTGAGAAAAGAGTAACAAACTATTCTCCACTCTCCAGTTCATCCATGTCTTGCTCGAACTTTTTCTGGGCCCATTCGCCATAACCCAATGCAATATATAAATGTCATTTTGTAAAATTTTATTAACAAAAAAACTCTCTACCATAAAAAATAGAGAGTGTTGAATCTAAATATATGATTTCAAAATTTCGACGACAGCAGTTCTTTTCTTAATCTGATAGGAGTTGATTCCCAATTTCTCAACTGCGATTGTATTGTCCTAAATATCGTCTAGAAAGACACAATTTGTAGGATTTAACTGGTATTTATCGAGACTTATGTCAAGCTCCCCTCTTTGCTTTATTCTCCTTACAAATCCTTTTGGTAATAAAATCTTTGCCCTGTATAGGGATAGTTTTTTAAAACAAAGACTTCCTTGTAGCCATGCTTCTGATAAAAGTCCGGTGCCTGAAATTGGTAAGTATTGACAAAGGCAAAACGACAGTTTCGATTCTTAGCTTCACTTTCTACCTGCTGCAATAGTTTTGAACCGATTCCTTGCCCTCGTAGTTCCTCTTTCACAAACAAATACTCGATTTCTAGCCAATTTCCAAAAGTCTCAGCAACCAAGCCAGCCATAAGATTGCCGTCTTCATCTTCAACATAAAGATTCAATGACTCACTTTCAGCCTCTTCTCTTTTTGAACGGTTATAAGCACGAATCAAATTCCCAATTTCTTGCGCCTTCTGGGATTCCTCATTTTCCAATCTAAAGTACATCCAAACCTCCTCGAGAACGATTACAGCTTGATTATAGCCTTATTTCAATAGACTGTCAAACCAAAGAAAAATTGAGCATATCAGCTTGCATAAACATCAAATGAACAAACAAGCAGCCCCTATTGGAGATGCTTGTTTCTTCGTTGTGATTGCTATTTTTATCAACTCAATAAAATACTATCACTGCTTATATTCTTTTAATTTATAATCGAATAAATGATAGGGCATTTTTAAAAACTACCTTCGTGGATAACATGTAGAAAATCTCCGTATAAGAAAACTATATTATTAAATTTTTTCAATATATTCTGCTCTACATTTTTTATTTTATAAACTTTTTACCCAGCCTATTTTATATGATTTTTGGTCCAAGGATATTTCAAATGTAAGTTTCTATTACCACTTTACGGTTGCTAAAACTACTTTTTATTCCCCAAAGACTCCTATTCTCACTGTACGATGTAATTTCTGAGTCTCTAATAAATGAATTGTTTGAATGACAGATTGATAATTAGCGTTTGCTTGAATAGAAGCAAGACTCTTTTGCATAACTTCTTGACTATACTCTACCTTATCACGGTGTTTCTCCTCGGCCAATAAGTTTGCTGCCTCTTTAAAATTATCGGCTCTATAAGTCTCTAAATAACTATAAAGTAAATAAAGATCATTCATATTAAAGTAAGTTTCTGGAATTTCTCTTTTATATGCCAAAAACTGTTCATCTTTCATCAACTCAATACCTTTTTGGCGATAAGCATTAGAAGCATCATTATTCGCAGCATTTGTAAATTCTTTTTTTGCAATGTGCTTATACACAGCTTTTACAATCAGAACAAGTGGGGAAAACAGAAGTTGGAAAACCACATAACCAAGCACACCTCCAATAATATATTCGGTTAATGATAGTACAGTTCCTTGAAGTATTCCTAATAAGGCACAAAATGCTATAAAACCTAATACACTTAAATTATATACTTTTTTAAGCTTGCCATAGTTCCCCATAATACCACTATATGCTTTATTTTGTTCTGCTGAAATAGCTTTATTCAAGTCAGATACAGCTTTCAAAACTTGGAAACTATATCCAAACATTTCAATCAATTGTTCTCTACTATATTTGTTCATAATTCAAATTTCCTATCTTTAATCACCCTTAATTTAGTTTTTCCTCTTAACAAATAATCCTGCTAGACCAATCATTGCTAATAATCCGTAGCCAACTGCAACAATTGAATTTGCTACCCTAGAATTTTCTCCTGTATTTGGTAACGTATATTGTTCTGCTGATTTATCTGCCGGCATGTCTGCTGACTTATCTACTGGTTTATCCACTGATTTATCTGCCGGCATATCTGCTGGCTTATCTGCTATCTTGTCTGCTGATTTATCTACCGGCTTGTCCGCTGGCTTATCCACTGGCTTATCCACTGGCTTGTCCGCTGGCTTATCCACTGGCTTGTCCGCTGGCTTATCCACTGGCTTATCTGCTGGCTTGTCCACTGGCTTATCTGCTGGCTTATCTGCTGGCTTATCTGCTGGCTTGTCTGCTGGCTTATCCGCTGGCTTATCCGCTGGCTTGTCCGCTGGCTTATCCGCTGGCTTATCCGCTGGCTTGTCAATGATAGCACTTGGATCCAACTCTGGCAATTCATCCTCAACTGGTGCGTCTTTTGGTGTCGCACCAATACCATCAGGATTTTGTTTTGTAGTCAAATCACTTGGAATGTCAGCTGTGATATCCAACTCTGGTAATTCATCTACAGTTGGAGCTACTTTTGGTGTTGCTCCGATACCGTCAGGATTTTGTTTTGTATTCAAATCACTAGGGATGTCAGCTGTGATATCCAATTCTGGTAATTCATCTACTGTTGGGGCAACTTTCGGTGTTGCTGAAATGACACGGTTACCATCAGTATATACATTTAGCATCTTATCGATTGAAAAGATATCTGATTTGTATTTGTGGTCAGCTTGTGCTTGTGTCAAACGAGCTTTGGCATCCGCTAAGTCTTGCTCTGCAACTGTGATGCGTTGTTCCACGTTTGTTCTATCTGCTTCTGCCTGTGTTAAACTTGCACGCAATTGTGGTAATTGCGCGTGGACACGCATAGCATTATCACGTTTGCTTGTTGCCGCATCAATTTCACTTTGAATTGTGTTGATACGTGCAGTTACATCGTTTACACGAGCAGTTGCTTTATCCAACTCTTTTTGTTTTTGAATAACAGCATCTGCTTTGTCTTGAGCGGTCGCTGTAAGTGTAGCTAAATCAGATTTTGCTTGATTTAGAGCTGTTGTCGCATTCGTACGTGCTGTAGCAATATCATTCAATTGGTTGTTTAAAGCATCTAACTCTTGAGTCAAATCAGCTTTCTTCGCAACTAATACGTCACGTTCTCGTTCTTGTGTCGCTTTTTGAGATTTCAATGCATCTAACTCGGCTTGCATTTTTGGTCTGTCATCGATGATTTGACGTTTAACAAATACATAATGAGTGTCTGCGATAAACTTCATCTTTTTACCATAGAATGTTGGGTTCATTGGGTCATCTTGTTTGAAGTTATTACTGTGGTCCAAATAATCCTTCTCATCTTGACTTTGGTTTAGGGAATAGAACATTTGGTCATCTTCATTCCATTCATAGGTTGAACCTTTGTGCGCACTAGCATTGAATGAACCGAAATAAGTTGTTTTGTCTTTTCCATCAATGGTTGAAACGGCAACACCCATTTTGCCACCGGTTGGTGTCAATAAGTTTTTGCGGTGTCCGTATTTCAAACCTCGCACATTTGCGTAGTCCGAGTAGTATGTCAACAACATATCATAAGCCAACGTTTCATTAGTTACGATATGGTCAAATGTTAAATATTCACCGTCGCGACCGATAATTTGGCCTGATAGCCCGCCAAGAATGTTTTCAACGTTTTGGTCTGGTTGCACCCCTTTGATATAGCCCGGTTTGTCTGTTAAACTGGTACGGTGTGATAATACGCCTGTTTTCTGCATTTCATCAGCACGTTTTTGCGCGTATGCAAGGTACTCATCGTCAACTACCATATCACCCTTCAAATTGTTATTAACACGTAGTTGATTAAGCAATTTGACAAAGGCGTCTGAAATACCTTTGTTATCTACCTTGTAACGGTATGTTGGGCGTTCTTTGTATTTACGAGTTGTCCAATCATATGGCGCTTTCTTATAGGCTGCTAAAGCATCTGCGAAATCAATCATATCTTTAGTTGCGTCAATTTCTTTGATGTCAACACCTTGGAAGTTAACCGGTTCCATTTGGTTGTTACGGAAGAATCCATGGTTATACTCATAATCATTAAGGTTATCATGAGCTGTATGATTACGTTCATCAGGATTTAAATCTGTCGAAATAACTTTAACTCTATAGTTATCGATTTCCCCTTGTTTAGCAGCAATTTTAGTGTCTGTAGCTGTGATTTGTGCACCTTTAGCGTTCAAATCATTATCAACGTTTGAAATTTTGCTAGTTGTGTTTGTGATGTTTTTACGTACATTAGCGTCTGTGATTGCGTCAAGGTCGGCTTGTTTCGTATCAACATCAGCTTTCTTAGCGTCACGGGCGTTATCGGCGTCTGTTTTTGCAGTATTAGCATTGTCTAATGCTGTATGTGCATCACGTTCACCATCTTTAGCGGTATTCAAATCGTTTGTTGCGTTTGTCTTGTCCGCTGTTTTGTTAGTGATAATATCGTTTTGAGCATTGATGATTTTGTTTGCGTTATTAGCAGTGTCGATGTCTTTATTCATGGTGTCAATTTTGTCATCAGCTTTTACTTTATCAGCTTTTGCTTGGTCGACTGTGCCTTGTTTTGCGTTGACATCAGCTTGCGCCTTATCTACATCTGCTTTAGCATTTTTAACGTCTTGTTCAGTAACATGAACAGGGGTCGTCTTCACCGTAGGTTTGGGTTGACCAGAATCCACCTCTTCTGCTTGGACAGTTGTATTTGCAACACCAGTCCCAACAAGAATAGTTGTCAAACCAGCGCTTAATAAAATATCTTTTTTCTTCATATTGGCTCCTTTTTATTTTTTTGTATAGTATACAGTAAATAATCCCCTTTTTGGAGCTTTCTATTATAAACAGTATAATTTTATTCCTTATCTTGAGTTTTAAACAAAAATCTGCTAAAAACAGTAGATTTTTTCAAAATTATAAAAATTTAAGTTATAATAAAATAAATTAAGACTAAGGAGACTATCATGGAATTTAAACACTATGGAGAAATCATTCAAAAAATCCGTCAAGATCGTAATATGACCCTCAAAGAGGCTGCTGGAGATGTCATTACTCCCAATAACCTCAGTCGCTTTGAAAAAGGATTATCTTCTATCAAAGTCGATACTTTTTTTGAAATTTTGAGCAGATTTAATTTAGATGAGATAGACTATGCAGAAGTGTTACATATTCAAAATGATGGATCTCAAAGAGTAAAACAAATTATAAATGCATTGTCTAAAAATGATAGAACCAAAGCTATACAAATACTAGGAAAGAAAAGTGAGTGGGGAAATATCATAGAGTATTACACACTAAAATTAGGCATTTTAAATCAAGAAAATGAAATGGATAAATTGACTCCTGATCAAGTAGAAGCTATTAATTACTTGATCAACTATATATTTAGTCTTGATACTCTTTATATTCGTGATTTTACTATTATTGAAATTCTTTTACAATTTAATATTCAATCTTTTGAGTTAAAATTCCTTGAATACCTCGAAAAACTCATTATTAAAGGATTGGAAGATTCTAATAATGATGAGTATTTTTATCGCAGATATGCTATGACTGGACTGTTTTTAATTAGAACATATTCTCGCTATGGATACTACGATAAAGCAGAAAAGCTCATCTATAAGTTGAATATCATAATAACTCAAGAATTCGCTTGCGAATTTGCAATATTTCCCCTATTTCTTTTAAAAATGTATGAAGTTTACAATCTACTTCGACAAGATAACCCTAAGGCTATTGAACGAGCTAATACTGTTATTCATTACATGGATGCCCAAAACGACCTCTTCCCACTAGCATACCTGTTTGAAACTAAGAACATGTTCATCCAAGACGTTCAACGACTGAATAAAACTGGCATTCCATTCCCTCCAGAAAATGAGGAATAACTATCAACACCAGTCTAGAGCAAAATGTTTATAACTTCAAAGCACCAAAGTCACTCTGGTGCTTTTTATCTTTATTTTAAATCAAAAACTCACCAACCTTAGTTGATGAGTCCTTAAGCTATTTTCTAAATTTCCACTGGCTATAAATCCCGAAACCGATAATCCAGATAGCTGAGCCGATTGCTCCTACAAATGTAGACTCTTGTAAAAAGAGGGTTACAAAGACAAAGGTAAAGAAGAGCATGGTTAAAGGATTTAGGAAACGATAATGGGGCATGAGATAACCATCCGCCATAAAGTCTTGTGACTTACGGTATTTAAGGTGAGCCACCATAATCAAGATATAAATGGCGATATAAACACCTGATGACGATGCCGTAATCAAGGCAAAGGCATCGGAAACACCTGGCAAGACATTAATAAAGGCTGCTAGGGCAATCAAGATTGCTGAAGCGATGATGGCATTTTGTGGTACATTGTGGCGAGAAAGAGTATCTGCTTTGATAGCCTTTAAGAATGGATTTGGCGAATCATGGGCAATCTGGTACAAATGACGCCCTGTTGAGTAAAGGGTTGAGTTAAGAGCAGACGCTGCTGAGGTCAAAACGACGAAGTTAATCAAGGCTGCCGCCCACTTGATTCCAGCCAATTCAAACACCGTAACAAATGGAGAATCAGCCGATGCTAGTTCACGCCAAGGAATGATAGCCATAATAGCTAATAGGGCACCTCCATAGAAAAAGGCGATACGCAAAGGAATTTCCTTAACAGCTTTTGGCAAGACCTGACGTGGATTTTTTGTTTCAGAAGTTGTTACCCCGATAAACTCAATCATGAGATAGGCAAAGAATACCATCTGGAAGGCCATGACAAAGTTCACTCCACCATTTGGGAAGAGGGAGAAATTGTCAGCAATATTGGCCAAACTTGCTACTCCATGAGGTGTCTTAAAGCCTGTCAAGACCATAAAGACCCCTGTTGCAATCATGGCTAAAATAGCCACAATCTTGACCATAGCAAACCAAAACTCAACTTCCCCAAAGAGCTTCACCGCAATCAGATTGACTAAAGCTAGAATGGTCAAAAATCCAATCTCAATCATCCAACTTGGCCAGCTAGGGAACCAAAACTGAACATAGTGAGAGATAGCAGTGATTTCCGCCATACCGATAAAGACAACGGATAGCCAGTAGGACCAAACTGAGAAATAACCCCAGCCCTTACCTAAATGGCGCGTGATAAAGTTGATAAAGGTATGTTGCTCAGGATCTTGATAAAGCATTTCCCCAACCGCACGCATCATGAGGAACATAAAGGCTCCAGTAATCATATAAATTAGTACAATGGAAGGACCTGTTAAGCTGATAGAGCGACCTGCTCCCAAAAAGAGTCCTGTTCCAATTGTTCCCGCAATGGCCATAACCTGCACGTGACGATTGGTCAGACCACGCTCCATCTTATTTTTTTTCTTCTTTGAACTCATATCGTCTCCAATTCAATTTAAAATGGAAAAAGGAGTGAGTGAAGCGCACTGCCTTCCCCACTCCTTTTTTCTGTTTTTAGGCTGTTTTTTCAACTTTCAAGATTTTTACATCATAACTACCAACAGGTGTTTCAATAGTTGCTGTGTCACCTGTTTTCTTACCAATCAAGGCTTGTCCAATTGGGCTTTCATTTGAAACCTTACCTGCAAAGGCATCCGCACCGGCTGAACCTACGATAATATAAACTTCTTCTTCGTCCTCACCAATTTCTTGGATAGTGACTGTTTTTCCAATCGCTACTTCGTCTTGGGCGACTGAGTCGCTATTGACGATTTCAGCATAACGGATTTTTGTTTCCAAGCTAGAGATTTGTCCTTCGACAAAGGCTTGTTCATCCTTAGCCGCTTCGTATTCACTGTTTTCAGAAAGGTCACCGTATGAACGAGCAATCTTAATACGTTCTACCACTTCTGGTCGGCGGACCAATTTCAATTCTTCTAATTCTTTTTCAAGTTTTTCCTTTTCCGCAAGGGTCATAGGATATGTTTTTTCTGCCATTTTTCTCAACTTTCTTCTGATGATATTTTCTAACTAAAATTATGTGAAGCATCACATAATTTTAGTTTGTTTGGTTTAATTTGCTGTTGACATGTTCAGCGACATTACGATCATGCTCCTCCTGAGTAGCAGCATAATAGACCTTACCATCTGTAACATTAGCTACAAAGTATAAGTTATCACTCTTAGTCTGATTAATACTTGCCTCGATGGCATCCAAGCTTGGACTATCTACTGGACCTGGCATCAAACCAGCTTTCGTATAAACATTATACGGTGAATTAATTGTCGTATCAATTCCAGCATCATCAGCAAGACTAATCTTCTGACCAAGTTTTCCTTGAGCATACAAGATTGCAATATTGCTTTGAAGTGGCATACCAAGATTCAAGCGATTGTAGAATACACCTGCAATCAACTTACGGTCTTCCGTCTTAGCTCCTTCTTTTTCGACAAGAGAAGCAATGGTCAGCAATTCATTGACCGTCAAATTCTTAGACTTAATCGTACTGTAATGAGGTGCCAAAGTCTTGTCCATAGCTGCCAACATCTCATCAATCAAGCTTTCAATAGTTGTACTTTCCTTGATAGAATATGTAGCTGGGAAGAGGAAACCTTCCAAACGATAACGAACGCCACTTTCCTTTGTAGGCAAGCTTTCAAGTAGACTAGGATATTTGGCAACTTCTTGGCTGATAAAGTTCTCATCTTGAACTTTTGCCAGAAAGGCATCCGCTGTTAAAGGCTCTTTGAAGTCACCTTGCAATTGACCTACCGCTTGTGCAATTTGGTCAATCGTATAACCTTCTGGAATTGTCAAAGTCGCAAGGACAGGTTCTTGAGCTTCAGCTGTTCCACCTTTTTGTAGTTCGTGGATAATATCTTCTGTACTCATGCTCTTTTGCAAATTGTAATAGCCAGATTTCAAATCTGAATAATTTTTATATTTCGCATAAAAAGCAAAAATCACTCCGTGTTTAATCAAGCCAGACTTTTCAAGAGTTGAACCAATTGTTTGAACATTAGCTCCTTCTGGGATTTGCACTGTCACATATTGTTTAGATGAAGCATCCACAGGCTGTAAAGATGACTGAACATACTGATAACCGAAGTAAGCACCTGCTGAAATCAAACCTAAGAAAATGAGTAGAGAAATGAAGAAGGCCTTAAATCCTGATTTTTTCTTCTTGGGTGACTTAACCGTCTCACGACGGCTACGACGTGGAGTTGCAGGCATTTCTTCTACAACTTTCTTTTCCACTACTGGTTTTGAAGTAGGAACTTCTCTTTTTACCTCTCTCTGAGCTTCTGTCTTATAAGAAACAGCTACCCTCGTTGGGATTTCATTAAATTCCTTTTCTACTTTTCTAGGACTAACAGGTCCTGGAGTTGGTCTTGATACTCCCTCCGCTGATGGAGCAGAAGGTCCTTCTTGACTCGGATGACTAGGAGCAAGTGGAGCTTGTCTTACAGCCTCTTCTGCGGGAGAAGAAGGCACATCTTGACTTGGATGACTTGGAACAGTAAGAGTTTCTCTTTTAATCTCATCTGATGGAGAAGCCGGTAAATCTTGGCTTGGGTGAGTAGGCACGGTAGGAGCTTTTCTCATAATCTCCTCTACAGCTGATAGAGAATCTTCCATTAGCTCTTCTATCGACTGGTCTTTCTTAGAAGAAAATTGGGGGGTTATTGAAGCTAAATCAACTTCTTCCTGATCTTCTTCATGTTTTTTAACTCGTTCTAAATCTCGTAAAATCTGCTCTTTAAAGCTTAATTTTTCTTCTTCTCTTGACTTTTCACTCAAAAGTTTTTCCTCCTCGTTGACAATCCATAATATTATATCTTAAAAGTCTAGGAAAAGCAACCTATGATACCTTGTCTTGCCTATTTTTTAGCTTCCCAGACCATATCATACCAAGTTTCCCCTGCAAAGGTTGACTGGGACAAGCCTTCGTTGACAAATCCGTGTTTTTCATAGTAGGCGATGAGATAGTCATGACAGGTTAGGTTAATGCCTTCTCTTCCATCTTCAAGAGCCAGTTCTTTCAAGGCTGTTAGCAATTTCTGACCCAGTCCAAGGCCCTGTGCCTCCTCGGCAATAGAAAGACAGGTCACAGAGATATAACCACCAGGCTTATGACTATAATCTTCTATCTCTTCTGTAAAAGAATGATCTTGCAGATGGCGGTATGGTCCAACTGGCCCTTCTATATACCCCATGATTCTGCCCTCTTTTTCTGCAACCAGAAACGAGGTCTGAATTTCTCGCAAATGCGCCTCAAAAACAGAGCGAGGAATGGCTTCTTCAATCGAGAAATTTTCTAGTTCAATCTCAACGATACGATCCAAATCTTCTAATCTTGCTTTCCTAATTTTCATTGCGCCTCCAGATAAAAGAGATTAAACCAAATCATACTAAAACCTTGACTAGCTGCATAAAGCGAATCTGTCTCTTCTTCATCAATAAAACCGTTCATTTCAAAATAGGAAAGCAACTCTTCCGGACTCTTCAAACGAATAGCTTTGTAATCCAGCTCAACTGCCACATCTTTCAAAGCCGCAAGAAGAAGCGTTCCCAAGCCCTGTCTCTGATGGTCAGCCTTGATGACCAAAGAATGTATTTTTAGACACTGCGGATTGTGTGGGTAAGGACCACCTAGAATATAGCCCAAAAGCTGATTTTCATCCCTAGCTAGAAGAAAGGTATCCGCACACTTACGGATACTTTCTTCTAAGATATGGGAAGGTTGCTGCTTTTCAGCTGGATAAGACGAAGTTTGAAGTGCCTCTATCTCAGCCAAATCAGACTTACTTGCCTGAATAATCTTAATTGGAATTTCCATGAGAACATCCTATTGAACATTGCTTGTCAAGTTTGACAAGAGACGCTCAAATGAGTATTCATAGGTTTGGATATCTCCTGCTCCCATAAAGACGTAGACAGCATTGTCATGGTCTAGGAGTGGAGAAACATTTTCAACAGTAATGACTTGGTGTTTTTTGTTGATTTTTTGGGCTAGGTCTTCTACCTTAACGTCACCATGATCTACTTCACGAGCTGACCCATAAATTTGCGCTAGGTAAACAGCATCCGCTTGGTTCAAAGCGTGAGCAAATTCGTCCAACAAAGCGATTGTTCTTGTAAAGGTATGCGGTTGGAAGACTGCAACAATTTCCTTGCTTGGGTATTTCTGACGAGCCGCATCCAAGGTCGCAATAATTTCTGTTGGATGGTGGGCAAAGTCATCGATAATCACCGTGTCATTGACAATTTTCTCAGTGAAACGACGCTTAACACCAGCAAATGTTTTCAAGTGTTCACGCACCAAGTTCAAATCAAATCCTGCTGTGTAAAGAAGACCAATAACGGCTGTCGCATTCATGATATTGTGACGACCAAAGGTTGGGATGTGGAATTGACCCAATTCTTGTCCACGGAAGTGAACGGTGAAGGTTGAACCAGTTGTTGAACGAAGAAGCTCACTAGCTACAAAGTCATTACCTTCTGCTTCAAAACCATAATAATAAATTGGTGCATCAGACGTAATTTTACGCAATTCTGCATCTTCACCATAGACAAAAAGACCCTTGGTAATTTGTTTGGCATAGTCGTTAAAGGCATTGAAAACATCCTCTAGACTTGTGAAATAGTCCGGATGGTCAAAGTCAATGTTGGTGATGATAGAGTATTCTGGATGGTAAGGCATGAAATGACGCTCATATTCATCAGATTCAAAGACAAAATATTTGGCATTGGCCGAACCACGACCTGTTCCATCTCCAATCAAGAAGCTAGTGTCTGTGATATGAGACAAGACATGAGACAACATACCTGTCGTTGAAGTTTTTCCATGCGCTCCAGCTACTCCCATGCTAACAAAGTCACGCATAAAGCTACCTAGGAACTCGTGGTAACGTTTGTAGCTGATGCCATTTTGGTCTGCATAAGCAATCTCGACATTGTTATCAGGGCGGAAGGCATTTCCAGCGATAATTTCCATATCACCGTCTAGATTCTTTTCATCAAAAGGAAGAATAGTAATTCCTGCCTGCTCAAGACCACGTTGAGTAAAGTAGTATTTTTCAACATCTGATCCCTGTACCTTATGACCCATTTGGTGCAACATCAAGGCCAAGGCACTCATCCCTGATCCCTTAATTCCGATAAAATGATATGTCTTTGGCATGTTTTCTCCCCTATTCTGTAATTCTGGTCAGATTCAACTCTTGGGCAACCTGACGTTCTTGTTCTGTTTGTTTACTTTTTTTATTATAGATTTGGCTCTTTTTAAGAAAATCATAGTTGTTTTTCTTTGGAGCAGGTGCTGACACTTCTTCATTCTTGGTAGAGATAGAATTGACTTCTTCCGCCAAGATATACTGAGACTGGGTCATTTTTTGACTATATTTGACAAATTCACCAGGATTCTCCTTTTGAAAAGGCGCGGTAGGTTGATTGCTCTGTCTAACTGGGCTTGACTGAGAGTGGCGTCTTGTAGGAGTGATGTCCTTAGTCAGATAGCTTGCCGAGCGTTTCTTTTTCAAGTCCGCACGCGCTTCTTCACGCGCTACCTCCGCATAGCTTTTTCCTTCTTTTTTAACTCCTAAAGGAGCCTTTTTAGGTTTCTCTACTTGCTTTTCAATCGGTTTGACTGGTTTTTCTTCAGTAATAGGAGCCCATTCTAAATAATTTTTATCTCGATACTCACCCTTAATATTACTGATCAGATCAGACTCATCGTACAAGTTCATGACTGGCATTTCAGTCAACATGATCTCGTCATCTGACACCAATGGAAATCGTTCTTGTTTCATTTTCTATTTCCTTTCAACACTTCATTATAGCGTATTGTCTTGATTTTTCAAGTGCTGGCTTCAGAAATTCCCAAAATTTCTCTAATTTCTGCTAGTGTCAGACTGCCACGTGACTCTGTTCCGTCCAATACTTGTGACACCAGATGTTTCTTCTGTTCTTGTAGTTCCTGAATTTTTTCTTCAATGGTTCCCTTGGTCACCAAGCGATAGACCTCAACCGTTTCTTCCTGTCCCATCCGATGGGCACGGCCAATGGCTTGCGCTTCCACCGCAGGATTCCACCAAAGATCAACCAAGATAACCGTATCAGCACCTGTTAAATTTAGACCGACCCCACCTGCCTTAAGGGAAATCAGAAAGGCATCTCTTTCCCCTTGGTTAAAGGCCTTGGTCATGTCTTGTCTTTCCTTGGCTGGGGTTGAACCCGTAATTTTAAAGGAAGTCATGCCCAAGTCTGGCAGTTCTTGTTCAATTTTCTCCAACATTCCCTTGAACTGCGAGAAAATCAAGACACGGTGTCCGCCGTCTGCTACCTGTACCAGCAGGTCTCGGAGACTATCTAGTTTACCGCTGGCTCCCTGATAATTTTCCATAAAGAGGGCAGGAGTGTCACAGATTTGGCGCAAGCGCATCAGACCAGACAAGATTTCCACTCGACTACGCTGAAATTCCTGATCTGACACCTGAGCTAAACGGTCTCGCATCTGTTGCAACTGGGCTAGGTAGATAGCCTTTTGCTGGTCCTCCAGTTCATTCTTATAAACCACTTCGATTAAGTCTGGCAGTTCGGTCAGAACTTCTTCTTTCTTGCGCCGCATCACGAAGGGCTTGATAAACTGAGCTACGCGCTCAGCTGGTAATTTCATAAATTCTTTCTTGCCTGGCAAAAGTCCTGGCATGACGATTTGGAAAATAGACCACAACTCACCTAGATGGTTTTCAATGGGAGTCCCTGACAAGGCAAAGACTGACGGCACCACAAATTGTCTCAAGGTCTGGGCAATCTTGGTCTGGGCGTTCTTCATGACCTGAGCTTCATCTAAGAAAAGGAAATCAAAGGCCATCCCCTGATAAAGCTCACTGTCCTGACGGAAGGTAGCATAGCTAGTCACATAGATCTGATGGTTCTCGGCAAGAATCTCTTCACGACTAGCTTTCAATCCATGAACGACAGCCACATCCAACTGTGGAGCAAATTTCTGAAATTCATCTGCCCAGTTGTAGATCAAACCCGACGGAGCGAGAATCAAGACTCGACTTTCTTTTGTCACTTGGCTGGTCAAAAATGCAATGGTCTGGAGGGTTTTCCCCAATCCCATATCATCAGCCAAAATCCCACCAAAACCATAATGATGGAGCATTTGTAGCCAGCTGATTCCCTTTTCCTGATAATCTCGCAAGTCAGCCTGAACCTGAGTTGCTTGTCGAGGGAAGTCCTCTGGATGCGTCAAGTCGTGGGCCAGATTTTTGAATTCTTGTGAGAAAGAAACACGGTCTCGCCCTTCAAAAAGATGAGCTAAACTGTAGGCCAAGGATTTTCGAGCCTGCAAAGCCCCATCTTTTAATTCAAGCTGCCCCAGTTCCTGTAGATTTTGGCGAATTTTCTTGGTTTCTTCATCAAAAAAGTAGACTTGATTAGATGAATCAATGTAAAAATCCTTGTTGGCAACCAAGGCCTGCATGGCTTGGTCAATTTCCTCTTGGGCAATATCTTGAAAATCAAATTGGATTTCCAAGAGACCTCCCTTGGAAGCAATCTGCACTTGAGGACTCGCTAGGTTATAGAGTTCTTCTAACTTGTCTGATAGATCAACATGCCCGAGTTTTTCAAAAACTGGAATGATATCATGGAAGAAATGATAGACAGATTCTGCTTTTAAGGCCTGACGCCAAGATTGAAAGTCTGCTTCAAAACCAGCAGCCAAACAGACTTGGAAAACTCTTTCTTCTAAGTCCGCATCACTCGAAAATGGCAATTCTTCTAGCTCTTGTCGGCTAGATACCTGTCTATTCCCATAATCAAACTGAATTTCTAAACGAATCCGATTATCCTCTTCTCTGTCAAAGTAAAACGATGGCGAAAACGTTTTGATTTGTAAGCGTTCTGGAGATGAAACAGTCCCCATCTGGCCAAAAAGAGTCAGACAAGAAGCCAACTTATCGCGGTCACTGCTATCAAATTGCAGGTATTTCTTTCCATGTTGATCCACAGGTAGCGCTTTAATTTCCTTGAGAAGACGCATCTGCTGGTCTGTTTGAAAATAAACCTGTCCTTTATGGAAAAGTACAGCTCCCTGATAAAAGGCATTGACCCTTGGACTCTCTCTGATTTCCATTTCAAAATAATCCGAGTATTCTGTTACTGTAAAGGCAAAGAGATTGGCATCAGCATGCATATCCTGAAAAAAGAAAACCTGATAACTATCCACTTGATGGTCAAATTGAAAATGGGGTAAGGCCATCAGTAAATTCACACCCTGCTCAAAAAAAGTCAGAGGAAAAAAGAGATGACGACCCTGGTTTTGGAAAAAGAGGTCTGGAGCCTGTCCTTCCTCCGTCAGCCCTCGCAAGAAAGTCAGAAGTTCTTGACTGGCCTCATCAAAGGCTTCCCAAGACAAGGATTCTTCATAGATCTTGCCAATCATATAAGACTTTCTCTGCTCGACAATTCTTAAAAAGAGTGGAATATCCCGAATGACGTAGTATTTTTGGCTATTGATTTGGCCGATTCTCAGAGTCCACAAGATATGATTGGTTCCTGCTTCCACCTGCCCCACAGCCGATAACTCATAGGCTCGGTCTGATTTTGGAGACAAGATTCGGTCCAAAAATTTGCCACCCAAGGTCACCTTGGTTTCAACGGCCTCTTTTTCTTCATGACCTTCTTCCAGACTCTGCAAGATTTCCTGACCATGCTCATCATTTTTCAGAAAATGCTCCAGAGCTGCCAAATGCACACAGTAGCCCCTCTTTTGGAAAAAATCGCAGGCACAAAAAACCAAATCATCCTCTAAACTATAGCGCAGTTCTTCTTCTGCAACGCGAGCGTAGAGCCGATTGTTCTTTTCCTTGATGATGTCAACCTTACCAGTTTCATAAAGGGCAACGCCTTCGATACGGACTTTGCCCGGAATCAATTTAGCCATATTTTTACCTTTACCTTATCTTTTTATTATACCATATTTTCACCTATGAAAATAGCCTTCTAGGAAGACTTTTCTCCTAGAAGGCTGGATTTTTAACGTTCGTAACTTCTCAAAGTAACTTCCATCTCTCTCCCAAAACTGGAAGTTAGTCTCAGACGACGAATTATGCTAGAATTA
>NZ_CAMHWI010000012.1 GCF_946188695.1 Streptococcus mitis
TTAGCTGCTTCTTTTTCTTCTTTCGTTGAATCAGGTTTTGCATCAATTGCTTGCTCTTGTGCTTTTAATGCTGCATCAATCGCTGCTTTAGCTGCTGGTTTGACTTTAGCTGCTGGATCTACTTTTTCTACTTTTTCTTCACCGCGGTCTTTATTACGTTCCACAGATTCTTCAGTAGTTGCTGAATCCACTTTATTTTTTGCATCTTGTGCTAAACGTTCTGCTTCTTTTACAGCTGCTTCTTTTTCTTCAGTAGTTAGGTCATCACGAGCTGCTATTTGAGATTTCTTCTCTTCGAGTACGCTTTGAATATCATTTTTAGCTGCTGTCTTAACTTCTTCTGCTGGAAGTATTGGAGTAATCTTGTTTGTTTCTTCTGTCAGTTTTGCTGCTACATCAGCTTCGGTTGTTGCTGAGTCTACTGCTTTTTTAGCTGCTGCTAAGGCTTCAATTACTTTTGCTTTAGCGGCTTCTTTTTCTTCTTTTACTGAACCATCAACTGCTTCAATCGCAGCAATTTGATCTTTAGCTGCTTTTTCTAAATCTAATTTAGCTTTTTCTTTTTCTAGTAATACTAATTTAGCGTTAATTTCAGCTTGATTTTTTCGATCAGCTACCGGTACTTTATCTTGTTCTTCATTAAGGATTTGCTTAGCTGTAGCAAGTTGTTCTTTCATCGCTTTCCAGCTATCTGGCGTATAGTCGCTTTCGTTTAACTGTGCTAATTTAGTTTCTAACTCATTGACTTTATTTTCTAAGTCTGTTTTGTACATGTTAACTGTTACATTTTGAGTTTTGACTGGAATATTACGAGTTTGTGGTCCTACTGTTCCAGTCGCTCCTCCTGCAACAACATCTCCTGATAATCCATTATAAAGTGTAGATGTTCTAAACGAGTTAACACCGTTAAAATCATTTGAACTTGGTTTATCCGCTGGTAATTCTACTGTATAGGTTAATGTTTTTTTCTCACCTGGAGCTAATGATTTATAATCTATAGTCAAAGTACCATCATTTACTTGCGCTTTTGTTCCACCCGTTGAAGATATATATTTAGCATTATCTGGCAGTTTTACTATGTATTTATTATTACCTGAAGAATAGTGTCCTTTATTTTCAACATCCAAACTAACTGTGGCCTGTACAGTTGTTGCCGTTGCTGATGGTGATACTTCTTTATAATCAACTTGTGGTGTAGTTGTAACAATGTGTGAACCTGTACTAATCGTTAAGTTAGAAACCATAGGTCCAAGATAATAATTGTTACCATCTATATTGATTTTCCCACCATCATCTTGACTTACATTACCATCTGCAGCCTCTAAACGGACTCTAACTTTTGTAACTCCCTTCGGAACTGTAAATACTCCTGAATATGGGCTTCCTAAGGTTCTCCAGGTAATAGTCCCTTGAATGTCATTCCCTCTTTCTGGATATGATACTGTTACTTTAACTCTGTTATTCTGCGTAGCAAAACCTCCGAAGTTTGTAGAGTTAAATCCTACTACCACTTCTTGTCCTGGTTTTACATCAATATCTTGATAAACTCCTCCAAATTTATCACTCTTACTTGTAGCATCATTTTTAGTACTGTATAAAGCTAAAGGTATAGAATATGGATGTGTTTGGTTAACAACCCCTCCGTATCCTCCATATGAAGTAGCTTTACCATTCACAATAACAACCTTTGTTTGATTACTATTACTTAATTGCCATCCGACAAGATCTATTTTATCAATAACTTTCCATTTTTCTTCTTTGGTTGGTGTTCCGTTAGCTTCAAAATATGGGTTTACTACATTTAAATCCGTTTCATTGATAGATGAATCGTTATCTTCATCTGTTGTAGCTGTATCACCTGTTCGGAATGGATTGTTTGCATCTAGGGCTTGTCCATTACGTGGATCATGTTTTCCTGAATTGGCGATAGAGTTGGTGCCTGTAGCTTTCTCAGTATTGCTGGCTTTCTTACCAACAGTCGCTTTGCCTTCTGTTGTATCTAGTTTAGGACTTTCCACCTGCGCTTTAGGCTTACTACGTAAACCGCTGTTCACTGTCATAAAGAGTCTTCTATAAGCTTTTGTTAACTCGTCTTGACTTTTGGCTGTTGTTAGGGCAAGTTTTGCTAACCCTAGATGTTCTTTAAGGGTTGCTACACTTTCATCTGTCTTAGTAGCATAGCTATCTGAGGCTAATTTAGCATCAATTTCTGCTACGTAATCTTCCAGCTGTTTTTTATCCAAGGCAGGTGTAGCCTTTTCTGGTGTTTCTTCTGTTGTTGAAGTAGTAGATGATACTACTGGCGCTGGAGTAGCATCAGCAGGTTTTGAAGTAGTTGCGTCTGCTTGGGCTTTCGAAACAGTAGATGACTCCACTGATGTTGAGCTTGCATCAGTAGGTGCTGGAGTAGTTGTGTCTGCTTGAGCTTTCGGAGCAGTAGCTTCACTGCTACCAGAATTTTCATCCAACTGATTATTTGCTGGAATAGCTGCTAGGGCAGAATCTGTTGCTGTTACGTTTGGTTCTGCTGCATACACTGCACCATTTCCCAAAAACATAAAAAATGCTGCAACTGCTACACTGGCCGCACCAAAACTTACTTTTCTGACAGAGTAACGAGTTACCTTCTCACGACGTGAGCGTTCTACTCGACTCATAGAATGATTATTTTCCATCTATAAAGACTCCTTTATAATTTATTAAACTAGTGAAAACGGCAATACTAGTTAATATATATATATATATATTAACTAAAGTTATAACCTATAAATTGTTTCCGACTTAATTTTATCATTGTTATGCTAATAAATCAAGTGTTTTAACTTATTAGACAGAAAAATAAAAATACACTTAGATTTTATTTCATGCCGAAGTTGAAACAGCACATTGAAACTTCTAAAACATTGCTATAAACTTGTTTGAATTCCCCAATAGATTTGTTCGCAGTTTATTTCAATCTACTGTAGTCTTAAACAGTTATAAAAGCGAAATCAAGAAAGTATATAAGAACAGCTTCATTCACACTAACAAGATCTAAGATTTAAAAACAAAAAACGAACAAAATAGAATTCTAACCGTCTAGAAAACTAGTTTTATTCGTTTTTTATGTTTAAGTCTAAACTTTCATTTCAAACTCTAATAACTTAACGCACTTCTGCATTGACTTTTTCTTCGAGCGATGCTTGGATTTTTTCCATATAGCGTGCGACTTCTTCGTCCGTTAAGCTATCTTCTGGATTTTGGAAGGTCAAGCTATAAGCCATTGATTTCATACCTAGTCCCAATTTCTCACCTGAGAAGACGTCAAAGAGTTTGATATCTGTCAAACGTTTCACGCCGGCTGCTTGGATAGCGTCCACAACTTCTTGGTGAGTCACTTCTGCCTTGAGAAGGAGGGCAACGTCACGGCTAACTGCTGGGAATTTAGTAATTTCCACAAATGGAGTAGCTGGTTGAAGGGCAGCCTCGATAGCTGAAAGGTTAAGCTCCGCTACATACGTTTCTGGAATATCGTAAGCCTTAGCAGTGACTGGATGCACTTGGCCAAGGAAACCAAGAACTTGGTCACCGAGTGAAATCATAGCTGTACGACCTGGGTGGAGGCTTGCAATTTCAGCTGTAGCTGTATAGCTCACTTCTATTCCCAAGCGAGTAAATAATGCTTCTAGGATTCCTTTAGCATAGAAGAAATCAACTGGAACTGCTGCTGTTTGGAAATCTTTTTCTGCAACCAAGCCTGTCAAGGCAAAGGCAAAACTGTTGATTTCATTTGGAAGTTCTTCTTTTGGATTACCTGTTTGTTCAAAGACTTTTCCAATCTCATAAAGGGCCAAGTTTTTATTCTTACGAGCTACGTTATAAGCCACTGTATCAAGGATACCAGAAATCATATTTTGACGGAGGACTGAACGATCCACAGTCATTGGCCACATAAGTTCAGTAAGGTTACTTGGTTGAGCCGTAAACTCAACTGCTTTTTCAGGAGTTGTCAGAGCATAGGTGATGATTTCTGTCAAACCTGCCCCTTCAGCAATCGTACGAATTTGACGGCGAAGTTTTTGTGTCGCAGTCAATTCACCAGCTGTACCGTCATCTTTTGGAAGACTGGTTGGCAAGCGGTCATATCCATAGATACGAGCGATTTCTTCAAAGAGGTCTGCCTCGATAGTGATATCCCAGCGACGACGTGGGACGCTGACTGTAAAGCTGTCTGCATTCCCAGAAAGACCAAAGCCAAGACGACGGAAGACGTCTTCTACATCCGCGTAAGAAAGTTCTGTACCAAGGACACGGTTAACATCAGCAAGAGTTGAAGAAACTTCCACATCAGAGGTATCAAGCTCACCCGCTGAAACGATGCCTTTGCGCACCGTCGCACCTGCAAGTTCTGCAATCATGCTAGCCGCCGCATCAAGGGCTTCGTTAACAGTTGCCACATTGATACCTTTTTCAAAGCGAGAAGATGACTCAGAGCGCAAGTTCAGGCGACCACTTGTCTTACGGATAGATTTGCCATTGAAAACAGCAGCTTCAAGGACGACACGACTAGATTTCTCAGAGATTTCTGTTGCTTGACCGCCCATGACACCTGCAAGGGCTACTGGCTTGTCTGCGACAGTGATAACTAAGTCATTCACGTCCAGGTCACGTTCTTCACCATCCAAGGTCACCAATTTTTCACCGACGCGCGCTTCACGCACACGGATGTCACTCCCTTCAAAGGTATCCAAGTCAAAGGCGTGCATTGGTTGACCAAAGTAGAGAAGGATGTAGTTGGTCACGTCCACCACGTTGTTAATAGGACGGATACCTTCATTCATAAGAAGATTTTGCAACCATTGTGGACTTGGTGCGATAGTCACATTGTCCAAGATACGAGCTGCATAGTAAGGCGCCTTGTCTGTCTCAATACCTACAGAAAGGGCATCTGCCGCAACTTCATTAGTTTCTGTTAGAGTAAATTCTTTAAAGTTGACCGCCTTGTCATAGATGGCTGCCACTTCGTGAGCTACCCCACGCATAGAAAGAGCGTCTGCACGGTTGGGTGTGATAGAAAGTTCGATGATTTCATCATCCAAGTCTAGATATGAGAAGACTTCCTCACCTGGAACGGCATTTTCTGGCAAGATTTGGATGCCATCTGCGAATTCCTTAGGCACAACTGAGTCAGAAATTCCCAATTCACCAAGTGAACAGATCATCCCAAGTGACTCAAGACCACGGATTTTTCCTTTTTTGATTTTGTAGTTGTCAGCGATGCGAGCTCCTGGAAGAGCCACCATAACCTTGATGCCAGCACGCACATTTGGGGCACCACAAACAATTTGACGGGCTTCTTCTTCGCCAACGTTAACCTGACAAACATGGAGGTGAGTTTCTGGCACATCTTCGCAAGACAAGACCTCACCGACGACAATTTTCGAGAGACCGGCAGCAGGTGATTCGACACCTTCTACCTCGATCCCTGTAGTTGACATTTTTTCAGCCAACTCTTGTGATGGCACATCAATGTCCACCAATTCTTTTAACCATTTATAAGATACAAGCATAATTTAGTTCTCCAGAATGACCGTTGCCACTCTAGTTCTTTTCCTTTCCTATCATTTCAATAGAAGAATCCTCTTCTTACCTTAATTTCTTTTTCAGTAACCAATCTGTATCTACTTTTTGACCAACCATAAAACTATGTTGGCTAAATTTTTCAAAACCATATCGGTTATAAAACGCTTGAGCTTTTGTATTATGCTCCCAAACACCTAACCAAGCCCAGGAAAAACTATTTTTTGTAGCAAGTTCAAGAGCGAATTCAAACAGTTGCTTACCTAGTCCAAATCCTTGAAATTTTTGTAGAACATAGAGGCGTTGAATTTCAAAAGCATCCTCTAATTCTCTCTCAGTTTGAGCACTTCCCCAGTTGACTTTGAGAAAACCAGCTATCTCCTCTTCATGCATAATGAAATAGGTTTCAGATTCTGGATTTTCCAACTCAGTTGACAAAACTCTCAGACTATAAGCCTCTTCAAAGTATTCCTGTAACCGCTCTTCCGTATTATCATGCGCAAATGTTTCACGAAAGGTTTGTTTGGCTATTTTAGCCAACACCTCAACATCTGCCATTTCTACTTTTCTAATCATTATTTAAACTGTTCTGAGAAGCGGACATCCCCTTGGTAGAATCCACGGATATCGTTGATTCCGTAACGGAGCATAGCTACACGCTCTTGTCCAAGACCAAAGGCAAATCCAGAGTAAACAGTCGCATCGATACCACTCATTTCAAGGACACGTGGGTGAACCATACCGGCACCCATAATTTCGATCCAACCTGTTTTCTTACATACGTTACAGCCTTCTCCACCACACTTGAAGCAAGAAACATCCACCTCAACAGATGGCTCTGTGAATGGGAAGTAAGATGGGCGCAGACGGATCTGACGCTCTTCACCGAACATTTTTTGCACAATCAACTGAAGGGTTCCTTGAAGGTCAGCCATAGAGATATTTTTCCCAACAACCAAGCCTTCGATTTGGTGGAACTGGTGACTGTGGGTTGCATCGTCCGTATCACGACGGAACACACGCCCTGGTGAGATCATTTTCAAAGGACCTTTAGAGAAATCATGGGCATCCATGGCACGCGCCTGCACAGGAGATGTATGAGTACGGAGCAAGATCTCTTCTGTGATATAGAATGTATCCTGCATATCACGAGCTGGGTGGTCTTTTGGAAGGTTCATACGTTCAAAGTTATAGTAGTCTTGCTCTACTTCAAAACCATCCACGACTTGGTAACCCATACCGATGAAGATATCTTCGATTTCTTCACTGGTTTGTGTGAGGACATGACGGTGACCCGTCGCAACAGGGCGACCTGGAAGTGTCACATCGATACTCTCGCTAGCCAGTTGAGCTGCGACTTTCTTTTCTTCCAATAGTTTAGCTGTTTCTTCAAAGGCTGCTGTCAAGACATCACGAGCTTCATTGACGTGTTTCCCGATAATCGGACGCATCTCAGCAGAGACATCTTTCATCCCTTTGAGGATTTCAGTAAGTGAACCCTTTTTCCCAAGGACAGAAACACGCAAATCTTGCATCTCTTTTTTATTTTCAGCAGTAATCTGCTTCAAGCTAGCCAGCGTTTCTTCACGAAGCGCTTTTAATTGTTCTTCAATAGTTGACATAATTCCTCCATCAGTCTCTCGTAGATAAAAAGAAAACCACATGCCAAAAACTCCACTCGGAGCGTTGACACGCGGTACCATCCGTTTTTATCTGACAAGTCAGACCTTCATTTCTAAATCCATGCACAAGTGAATTCACCCAGCTTTCATATAGAGAGCTTGCAGTCACGGCTCTCCTCCCTGATATACTTCCCTTGAGTTACTAGTCTTGCAGATTTCTATTCAATTACTACATAGTTTATCAGATTTTGAGTTAAAAAACAAGTTAGATTAGATTAATTTCAATATAAAACTCATTCCTTTTTCTGTTGCTCCATTTTCCATAAATCCAAGCGACTTGAAACAGCGCCTAGATACATGATTGTAAGTGTAGATTTCCTTGACTCTCAATTCTTTCCATCCTTTTATTCGAGCCAATTCAATCAAAGTACTTAGGATCTTTTTTCCAAGTCCTCGATGTTGGTAAGCGGGATTTCCAATCACAATGGGGAGATTATCCTGAGATAGTGTAACATCCCCAATTGGAAACCATTCACCCTTCTCCTTGACTTCAATCCAAAAAAGCTCACCATGCTGATCCAAATAGGAATACATAGCTTCCAAAGTTTCTTGACTATAAGGTCTCTTCACACCATCTACGAGGTGAACCAAGTTCACATCCTGATACCAAGCAAAAGCTTCTTCACAATGATTGACCTTATAATAAGGAACAAGACGCAGTGCATTATCTATTTGTAAAATCCGTTTCATCTGCTTTCCTTTTCAACAAAAGAGTTGCTGCTTGATTAAAACCATCACACCAGTTATACCATTTTGCTTCATACTCATCTTTAGCTAAGATATGATTTTTTAAATCCAGAACAGAGTAAATTTTTCTTTCTTCGCAGGCTTGCGCATAGAGATGATATAGTTCATCACCACCATCTCTATCCCACTCAGCAGAAATCGTATCCCTACCTGCCAATAAAGTCTGATAAGCCCTGTGATGCCCATCTGTAATCAACAAGCAGTTTCTTTTCTGATAAGTATAGTTGAGTCGGATGAAGATCTGCTATATTGACTTTCATTTCTTTCTCCTCAAAGGAATTTGATATTCACTTCTGCTTACCTTTAAATCGCCATTGGAAGCGTAGCTTGTCATAGAAGGGAAATTCGATAAACAAGACTCCCAAGCCCACACAGAGACTGGCAAGTACATCTGATGGGTAATGAACTCCCAGATAGACCCTTGATACCAACACACTGACTAGGTAGAGACCTAGCACGATTTGCACGATTTTTCTCCAGACTGGATCTTTCATCCGTTGACTAAGAATAACAATCAAAGTCCCTACCATCAGCGTCACAGCCAGAGAATGGCCACTTGGAAAGGAAAATCCCTTCTCCTCAACCAAGTGTAAAATAGCTGGTCGTGGGCGCTGGTAAATATTTTTAAAGGTCACGATTAAAAGACCTGCCAAAGCCAGATTTCCCAGCATGAAGAAACTTTCTATCTTCCACCGCTTACGATAAAAGACAAAAGCTGTAATGACAACCCAAGTGATAATCACTGGGATATCAATCAAGCGTGTGATGGCCCTGAAAAGAATAGTCAAGTAATCTGGCAAGTCTCCTCGAACGGCAGTCTGTATCGGTTGGTCAAAACCGACCAGCGTTTCAGGGTAAAATTTGACCATGTAGCCAAGAATAACGAAAAGTAAAAGGGCAAAACTGCCCTTCATTAAAAATGTTTGTTTATCTCTCATAATGTTTTAAGGTTGGTTTCAAGAGAACATACAACAACCAGAATGAAACGGAAAAGATTACACCTTCAATCAAGTTAAAAGGTAATACCATGGTCATTAGGTAGTTGGAAAGTCCCAAAATTTTTCCAATATCAAAGTTAGCAAATTTAGCGTACAAAGGAACAGCGTAAACATAGTTGAGAACCAACATAGCCACGGTTAAACCAATAGTCCCAGCTAGAGAGCCTAGTAGGAAACGAAGGGTTGTCCGTTCCTTTTTCCAAATCAAAGCAAATACGATAACAAAAACTCCCAAAGCAACGATATTCATTGGCAAGCCAATGTAAGTATTCACTCCCTGGCTGTTAAGAAGCAGTTTCAAGAGTGAGCGAAGCAAGAGAATTCCTAGCGCAGCAGGCAAATCCATGACCACCAAGCCCACAAGGACTGGCAAGATACTAAATTCTATCTTGAGGAAGGACGCCGCTGGCAAAAGCGGAAAGTCAAAGTACATCAGCACAAATGAGATGGCTGATAGAATTGCAATGGTCGAAAGTCGACGTGTGTTTGTCATAACAGGTTCCTCCAATTTTCTATAAAATCAGAAGAAGTTAGAAAGGATTCCTCTATCTATTCTTTATTTTTATATCCCAAAAGTTCCCTCTCACTCTATTAAAGAAAACAAAAGCAAGCGGTTACAGTTTGGCTATAAATCTATCAGAACAGACAAAGCTATTCTTTCGTCTTCTCCCATCCAGACTATACTGTCGGTTGTGGAATCTCACCACATCAGCTTGCGCTCGCGGACTTCTTTAAAGAGAAGGAAATAGAGCTTTTTCTTTTAGACTAGGCGACAAGCTGTAGGCATAACTTCTGGTTAGGCAAAGCTTGTCAACAAAGTATAAAAGGAAAAGATCATTTCCTAGTTAAAGTCACCGCCGGTCGGGAATCACACCCTGCCCTGAAGACTCTTTTATCATAACAAAAAACGCTTGCAAGCGCAAGCATTTTGTTCGTTTTCATTTTCATTTTTTATTTCAACTTATCTACTTCATAGGTATGAACAAGCTCAAGACCTGCAAAGTTCTGCTGGCGAAGAGCTTCGTAGACAATCATGCAGACGGTATTAGACACATTGAGACTGCGGACATGTTCATCATTCATGGGAATACGGAGAGCCTTCTCAGGATGTTCTCGCATAAACTCCTCAGGCAATCCCTTGTCTTCACGTCCAAAGAGAAAATAATGATCCTCGTCAGTCGATAAATCCACCTCAGAATACACGTTCTCAGCGAATTTCGAAATCAAATAGAGTTTTCCTTTCATCTGAGACATGAAATCTTCCAAACTATCGTAAAAATAAATCTCTAGCTTATCCCAATAATCCAACCCAGCCCGCTTCATCTTGCGGTCATCAATAGGAAAACCCATAGGCTTGATGATGTGGAGGGGAGAATTGGTTGCAGCGCAGGTACGCGCGATATTACCTGTATTTTGTGGAATTTGTGGTTCAAATAATACAATGTGATTTGTCATGACTTGCTTCCTTTCACCATTGCAAAAAAATAGCCACACTGCCCGGAGTCAAGCTCAGCAAACAGCGTGGTTAAGGCATCGTTAACTTACCTCACAACAGGTTTGAAGTAAATCAGCGAAACTACTTTCTTAGTATAACACTTTCAGAATCATTGTCAATAGAAACGACTTGATTTTTTCAATTTTTTCAAGCTATTTCCAAGGGTTGTAAAATCGTCCCTGATTCTGCAAGATAAGTAGTAAACTAGCTACTAAAAACAAGGCTGCCAAGAGCAAGGTAAGATAGTCTCCTTTTTTCAAGGCCTGATAACTATACCAAGTACGTTTTTTCTCTTTTCCAAAGCGTCGAAGCTCCATGGCGGTCGCGATGGTATCAATGCGTTCTAGCGAGCTGAAAATCAAGGGAGTAATAATGCGCAGATTGCCTTTGATTCGTTGCATGAGAGAAGCTTTCTTGGATAATTCCATCCCACGCGCCTCCTGAGACATCTTGATGGTAAAGAATTCTTCCTGCAAATCTGGAATATAGCGCAAGGTCAGACTGACAGAATAGGCAATCTTATAAGGCACACCGATTTGATTTAAACTAGAAGCAAACTGACTAGGATGAGTTGTCATCAAAAAGATAATAGCCAGAGGAATGGTGCAAAGGTACTTAATAGCCAGATTTAGTAGATAAAAAAGCTCTTGACTGGTCAGAGTGTAAACTCCGATTCCCTGCCAAATCACACTTCTCTCGCCGTAAAGTCCAACCCCATATTCGGGAGAAAAGAGATAGACCATCAAAACATTCAAAATGGCAAATACCGTCGCAAAAACGGCTACAAAGGAAACATCTTTAAAGCGGATTTCTGACAAATAGAGGAAAAATACCGAAAAGATGGCAATCAGAACAAGCAGTCTGGTATCATAGCTAATCATGGCCGCCAATGACACGAGGATGAAAAAGAGAAGTTTCCCAGCTCCTGACAAGCGATGAATCACAGTATCTCTATGCTGGTAACCAATTAATTTAGCTTGCATCCTTCTCTCCTTTCTTTGTAAAATGCCGTTAAAGCAAGTGGATCCACATCTAGTTTCTTGGCCAAGTTAAAGATAGAGGTTTCTTTTAGATTGGCTTTTACTAACAACTCCGGATTGCTCAACAGACTAGCTGGATCAGTATCGGCAATCAATTCCCCATCCACCATGACAAGAGCTCGGTCTGAATAATCCAGCATCAATTGCATATCATGGGTTATCATGACAATGGTATGCCCTTTTTGATGCAGTTCTTCGAGAAATTCCATAATCTCAGTATAGTTCTTTTGGTCTTGACCTGCAGTCGGTTCATCTAGGAGGATAATTTCAGCTCCTAAGACCAAAATCGATGCAATCGTGACACGCTTTTTCTGACCAAATGACAGGGCAGAAATGGGCCAATTACGGAATTCATACAATCCACAGATTTTCAAGGTTTCATAGACTCTCGTTTCAATTTCCTGCTCGTCCACACCTCGTAAACGAAGTCCTAGAGCCACCTCATCAAAAATCATATTGGTTGAAATCATTTGATTGGGATTTTGCAGCACATAGCCTACTCGTTCCGCCCGTTCTGCTACCGAATCTCCTTTTATATCTTGTCCTTCCCAAAGATAGTGGCCTTCCGTCTGAATAAAACTACTTAAGGCCTTGGCTAGAGTTGATTTCCCAGCACCATTTTTTCCGACAATGGCAATCTTTTCACCCTTTTTAATATCCAAATGTAGGGATTTTAAAATCGGTCTATCATCATAAGAAAAGGACACATCCTCTAGTCTAAAGAGTAACTGCAATTCTGGGGTTTCTTTTGCCAATTCAGTCCGCAGCTGAACCTGGCCTTTTGAGATAGACAAGTTGCCCAGATTTGCTAACTGTTCTTCCTTAACTAAATCCACACCCAATTGACGGAGAGTGGTGAGATAAAGGGGTTCTCGAATTCCATTCTGGGTCAATAAATCAGTAGCCAGTAGCTGGTCAGGACTCCCATTAAAGAGGATACGACCATCGTTTATCAAGACAATCCGATCCACAGGCCGATGCAGAACATCCTCCAAACGGTGCTCGATAATAAGAGTCGTCGTCCCCTCTTCCTTATGAATCTGATCAATCAATTCGATAATGTCCTGACCTGACTTGGGATCTAGATTGGCGAGTGGCTCATCAAACAAGAGAATCGGACTTTCATCGATCAAGACACCAGCTAGACTGACTCGCTGCTTTTGTCCACCTGACAAATCCTGGGGACGCTGAGACAGTAAAGAAAGAAGGTCCAGCTTTTCAGCCCATTTATGAACACGACTTTTCATCTCATCTAGAGCTGTCACGTCATTTTCCAGAGCAAAAGCCAAATCCTCTGCCACGGATAAACCGATAAACTGCCCATCTGTATCCTGCAAAACTGTACTGACTAGATGAGATTTATCATAGATACTCATATCAAAGGCTGCTTGCCCCTTGATCAAAAATTCTCCAGACATCTGCCCCTTGTAAATATTGGGAATAATTCCATTCAAACACTGACCCAAGGTAGACTTGCCTGACCCAGATGGCCCAACAATTAAGACTTTCTCTCCCTTGTAAATGGTCAAGTCTACCCCTTGCAAGGTCGGTTCTTGTTGTGTTTCATACCGGAAAGAGAAATCCTTCCACTCAATTATAGCTTCTTTCATCTTACTCTCTTCATTCGCTTCTTAGACTTCTATTTTATCATAAATCTACCCCTTCTTGCAGTCTCTTCTCTTAAAATCTTAGCGCCAAAAAGATTCCTATCCCAGCTTACTTGCCTCACTAATCTATAAACATCGAAAAAGACTGGTTGCCCAGTCTTCCCCATCATTTTAATCCTTTTTCAAACTTCCTGCACGAGTTTGAGTTCCTGCATAGGCAAGCAAGAGAAGAGTTCCTGCAATAGCTACAGATACACCATTAGCAATTCCCGCAACAATCCCTTGGGCAAATACTTTTTCTGCAGCTTCTTGATAAATCACAACGTCTCCAAGTGGTGCCAAGACACCCCAAACAAGAGCATTTGCAAGTAGTTGAATGAGGTTAAAAATAAGAATATCTTTCCAGTCAAAGACACCATTGATCACTCTAACGTACTTTCTAAATAGCCCCACAGCTAGACCAAAGAGCCCGCTAGCGATAATCCAAGTCCACCATAGACCATAACCAGCAAGAGAGTCCTTGATTGCATGACCAATCAACCCGACAAGCAAACCGATAATCGGTCCAAAAATAATAGAAAGTAGCGCTTGTACCGCATACTGAAGCTGGATGCTTGTATTTGGAACAGGAGTCGGAATGTTGATCATACCGATGACGACAAAGAGGGCAGCACCAATTCCGACAGCAACAACTTGTTTAATTGTAAATTTGATTTCCATACTATTTATTCTCCTATTTTATCCTTCTATTTTCTTTATTTCAATGGTCCAAGATGAACCGACACCCACATTATAGGCCTTGGCAAAGGAACCTTGGTTGATAGCCAGACCTAAACGATAGAGAGAGTTGATGTAAAGGATGGGTTGCCCAATTCTCACATCTGCAAATGATTTGCCATAGACAACCTGATTTTGATAGACCAGCATATCTGCATGATAGATAGTCACTTCAAAACGGTCACCAAATTTTGGTTCCAGTTTGTAAAATTCTTCTCGCGTAATAGAGGTCCAAAGCGAACCGAAACGCACATCCAGAATATCAATGGCTCCCTTTACCAGATGATCTTCTATGATAGTCTCTACGACTGGAAGCTCTACAATTTGATCCACACTGAGCTTTGGTCCCACTTCCTCAAAAGTAATGTGACCGCTGGCCAGTTTAGCACCAGTATAGGCATAGACATCACGACCGTGGAAGGTATAAGAATGCTCTGTGTTTTGACGTCTATTGGCTACCTCAGAAATTTCACGAATGGCTACAATACCAACGTGTTTCTTGATAAAGGAAAGAGTCCCATTGTCTGGCGTGACAATATATTGATTTTTTGCAGTCTTGGCAACCACGCTCTTACGTTTTGAGCCGACACCCGGATCGACAACCGATACAAAAGTCGTTCCCTCAGGCCAGTAATCCACCGTCTGAAAGAGACGGTAACTACCCTCAAAAATATTATATGGCGTGATATCGTGCGTCAAGTGATGGATTTTTAAGGTTGGAGATTCTTCTAAAGCCACTCCAATCATAGCCGATACCGCACCATCAACCAGACCAAAGTCTGATTGTAATACCAGTAAATTATTATTCATTTTATCTCCTTGTATATCCTTTATCATACCATATTTCAGAGAAAGGTGCTAATAGCTATTTCAATTGCTTAGGGTATAGTTTTACCTTATAGCAAATTTCCTACTAAAAACTCTGGTTATTAGCTAGTAGGTGCATTTTTTCTTGAAAAAAGGTATGATAGTTACATCATGAAAAAGTAGGTTTTAATATGAAAATTATCCTTGTCGGAGGGGGAAAAGTTGGTTTTGCCCTCTGTCGCTCCTTAGTTGCAGAAAAGCACGATGTTTTGCTGATCGAGCAAGACGAAGCCGTTCTCAATCATATTGTTAATCGCTTTGATATCATGGGTATCCTTGGTAACGGGGCCGATTTTACCATCCTTGAGCAAGCCAGTGTCCAGGATTGTGATATCTTTATCGCCCTGACTGAGTACGATGAAGTGAACATGATTGCAGCTGTTCTAGCCAAGAAAATGGGAGCTAAAGAGACCATCGTTCGGGTGCGGAACCCTGAATATTCTAACTCTTATTTCAAAGAAAAGAATATTCTCGGTTTTTCTCTTATCGTTAACCCTGAGCTTCTGGCTGCCCGCGCTATCGCTAACATCATTGACTTCCCCAATGCCCTGTCTGTCGAACGTTTCTTTGGAGGACGGGTCAGCTTGATGGAATTCACTGTTAAATCTTCCAGCGGTCTTTGTCAAATGCCCATTTCTGATTTTCGTAAAAAATTCGGTAATGTCATTGTCTGTGCGATAGAGAGGGACCATCAAATTATCATCCCAAGTGGTGACATGACTGTACAAGATAAAGATAGAATCTTTGTCACTGGTAACCGTGTTGATATGATGCTCTTCCATAATTATTTTAAATCTCGTGCCGTGAAGAGCCTTCTCATCGTCGGTGCAGGTAGAATTGCCTATTATCTACTAGGTATCCTCAAAGACAGTCGTATCGATACCAAGGTTATTGAAATCAATCCTGAAATCGCTAGCTTCTTTAGCGAGAAATTTCCAAACCTCTACATCGTTCAAGGAGATGGTACCGCAAAAGATATTCTGCTGGAAGAAAGTGCTCAAAACTATGACGCCGTTGCGACTCTAACAGGAGTCGATGAGGAAAATCTGATTACCTCTATGTTCCTTGACAGGGTAGGTGTACAGAAAAATATTACCAAGGTCAATCGTACCAGTCTCCTCGAGATCATCAATGCGCCTGATTTTTCAAGTATCATCACACCTAAAAGCATCGCTGTAGATACAATCATGCACTTTATTCGTGGTCGTGTTAATGCCCAGTATTCAGACCTTCAGGCCATGCACCATCTAGCCAATGGCCAAATCGAAACCCTGCAATTCCATATCAAGGAAGCCAATAAAATGACTGCCAAACCTCTTTCTCAACTAAAACTGAAAAAAGGGGTTCTTATTGCGGCCATCATTCGAAAGGGCAAGACTATTTTCCCTACTGGGGAGGATATGTTGGAAGTTGGAGACAAGCTCCTAGTAACAACCTTGTTGCCAAACATCACCAAGATTTATGACTTGATTGCGAGGTAAGAGATGAATAAAAGTATGATTCGTTACCTCCTTTCAAAGTTACTTTTGATTGAAGCTGTTCTTCTTTTGGTTCCTGTGTCTGTCGCTGTCTATTACCGTGAATCGAGCCAAGTCTTTACGGCCCTCTTTTCAACAATAGGGATTCTCGTATTACTAGGCGGTTCAGGAATTTTACAAAAGCCCAAAAATCAACGGATTTATGCCAAGGAGGGAGTCTTGATTGTTGCCCTCTGTTGGATCCTTTGGTCCTTCTTTGGTGGTCTCCCCTTTGTCTTTGCTAGACAAATTCCCAGCGTTATAGATGCCTTTTTTGAGATCAGTTCTGGCTTTACAACTACTGGAGCAACTATTCTGAATGACGTTTCGGTTCTCAGTCGTTCCCTCCTCTTCTGGCGAAGTTTTACCCACTTGATTGGAGGGATGGGAGTGCTTGTTTTTGCACTCGCTATTATGGACAATGCCAAAAATAGTCACCTAGAAGTGATGAAGGCTGAGGTTCCTGGCCCTGTTTTCGGTAAGGTTGTATCCAAACTCAAAAATACTGCCCAGATTCTCTATCTCCTTTATCTAGCTCTCTTCTCCCTCTTTGTCATCATCTATTATCTGGCTGGCATGCCCCTATTTGATAGTTTTGTCATTGCCATGGGAACAGCAGGTACAGGAGGTTTTACAGTCTATAACGATGGAATCGCCCACTATGGTAGCTCACTGATTACCTATCTAGTCAGTATCGGAGTTCTGGTTTTTGGGGTAAATTTCAATCTCTACTACTACCTTATGCTCCGTCGCGTCAAAGCCTTCTTTGGAGATGAAGAACTTCGGGCTTACTTAGTCATCGTAATAATTTCTACAGGCTTGATTAGCCTCAATACTCTCTACCTCTACCCAGGATTTTCCAAAAGCTTTGAAATGGCCTTCTTCCAGGTTTCCAACATCATTACAACAACTGGTTTTGGATATGGAGATATTACCAACTGGCCCCTCTTCTCCCAGTTTATCCTCCTCTTCCTCATGGGAATCGGTGGCTCTGCTGGATCAACCGCAGGTGGACTCAAGGTTATTCGAGGTCTCATCCTTTCAAAAATTGCCAAAAATCAAATTTTGTCAATTCTATCTCCCCACCGTGTTTTGACTCTCCATGTGAATAAAACGGTGATTGATAAGGATACCCAGCATAAGATTCTCAAGTACTTTGTCATCTATGCTATGATTTTGCTAGCGCTTATCTTTATTGTCAGCCTAGATAGCAATGATTTTCTGGTAGTGACCAGTGCTGTCTTTAGCTGTTTCAATAACATCGGTCCTATCCTAGGAACCACCTCTAGCTTCTCAATCTTTAGTCCTATCTCAAAAATTCTCCTCTCCTTTGCAATGATTGCAGGGCGCTTGGAGATTTACCCAATCCTCCTTCTCTTTATGAAGAGAACTTGGTCTAAGAGATAAAATACAACCACACCTTGTTCCTTACAAAGTGTGGTGTTTTTATTTTCATACTCTTCGAAAATAAAATTCAAACCACGTCAGCTTCGCCTTGCCGTAGAAATATGTAACTGACTTCGTCAGTCTTATCTACAACCTCAAAGCAGTGCTTTGAGCAATCTGCGACTAGCTTCCTAGTTTGCTCTTTGATTTTCATTGAGTATCAAATACCTCCCGCAACTCAACAAGTATCTGTAAATCCTGGTCAGACATTTTAGTGCCTGATTCAAGGAATTGAAGAGCCCAAAAAACAACCCTCAGTCGACTGACCGAGGGTTCCTTATTTCATTATTCAAGAACTTGATTAGCTCAATGCATCCAAGGCATCATCCATTGAAAGAACTTCGTGGAAGACACGTTGTGTCAATTCAGTTTTTTGTTCTGGAGTGAGGTATTTAGTATTTACACAGTATCCAGAGATACGTACGATAACGTCTTCACCTGACATGATCTTTTCGTAAACATCGTTCAAGTCCATAACGTTCAAGTTAACGTGTTGTCCACCGTTTTCGAAGTAACCATCAAGGATTGTTACCAAGTTATCAACTTGTTCGTCACGAGTCTTACCAAGAGCGCGAGGTGAAACTTGAGTAGTCAATGAGATACCATCAGCTGCATAGCTAAAGTCAAGGCTAGAAAGTGAGTTTAAGTTTTGCAACCATCCACCTTTAGCTTTATTTGATGGGTTAGCACCTGGTGAGAAGAATTCAAGTTTAGACAAGTTCACAGAACCATCTTCGTTGAGGTATACACCTTTGTGGACTGGTGAGTTACCAGTTTGTTTAGAGTAAGCAACGTTAGATGTGATTGTCAATAGTGATACAGTAGCTTCTGCGTCTTTGTAAAGTTTGTGGCTACGTAGACGAGTTGTGTAAGCTTCGATCAACCATTCTGCCAATTCATTTGAACGTGGGTCATCTTCACCCCAACGTGGGTATTCACCGATTGTTTCGTAATCGTAGATGTAGCCATTTTCATCACGGATTGGTTTAACTGTAGCGTATTTGATAGCTGACAATGTATCAACAGTGTTGGCAAATCCACAGATACCGAATCCCATGTTGGCACGTTGTTTAGTTGGCAAGAAGGCCATTTGAACAGCTTCGTAGTTGTACTTATCAGTCATGTAGTGGATGATGTTCAAAGCGTCTACGTAAGTGTCAGTCAACCAGTCAAGAGATTTTTCAAAGTTAGCTTTAACTGATTCAAATTCAAGAACTTCGTCACGGATTGGTTCGATGTCAAATACTTTGTAGTCTTTGTGAACATCGTCGTAACCACCGTTCAAACCAGTAAGAAGGGCTTTCAATACGTTTACACGCGCACCGAAGTACTGGATGTTGTGGCGTTGTTCTTCATTTTCTGGGTCAAGTGGAGACACACAGCATGAGATACAGCTCATTTCACCATATCCGTCTTTAGCCATTGTTGTTACACCTTCGTATTGGATAGAAGAGTGTTTGTGGCTCATGTGCATACAGTAGCGACGGAAGTTGTATGGCAATTTGTCAGTCCAAAGAACTGTCAAGTTTGGTTCTGGTGAGTTACCGATGTTGTCAAGAGTGTTCAAGAAACGGTAGTCCATCTTAGTAACACGGTGACGACCGTCGTTACCCATACCAGCCATAGAAGTTGTGATGAAAGTTGGGTCACCTGAGTACAATTGGTCGTAAGCTTTTGTACGAGCAAATTTAACTGTACGAAGTTTCATAACGAAATCATCAACGAATTCTTGGATTTCTGATTCAGTAAATGTACCACGAGCAAGGTCACGTTCTGCAAAGATGTCCAAAACGATTGGTACACGTCCTAGAGATGTAGCAGCACCGTTGATAACACGGCAGACAGACATGAAGGCGATGTTAACCCATTGGATCGCTTCTTTAACGTTCATCGCTGGTTTGCGAACATCAACTCCGTAAAGGTCACCCAAGCGAACAACTTGTTGCAATGCTTGGTATTGAAGGTTGATTTCTTCACGAAGACGGATTGTTTCTTCATCGATTTCTTCGATTGCATTCCAGTCGTTTACTTTTTCTTGCATCAAGTAGTCTGCACCGTAAAGAGCAAGACGTGCGTAAACACCGATGATACGTCCGCGTGAGTATGCATCTGGAAGACCAGTTACAGTATGTGCGTGACGAGCGCGACGGATATTTGAAGTGTAGGCACGGAAGATACCGTCGTTAACTGTTGTTACGTATTTAGTGAAGATTTCGTGAACAGCTGGGTCTGGTTCGTATCCATTTTCTTTCAAAGTAGTTTCAGCCATACGGATACCACCTTTTGGCATGAAGTTCAATTTGAAGAGTTCATCATTTTGAATACCGAAGATAACTTCGTTTTCTTTATCGATAAATCCTGCTGGGATATCAGCGATAGATGTTGGGCGAGTGTCCATTGGGAAACGAGTTTCTTCGTAGTGAGCCTTAGTTTCTTCTACAATTTTTTTGATGTGAAGTGAACGTTCTGTTGGTCCTGCAAGGAAGCTTTCGTCTCCATCGTAAGGTGTGTAGTTAGCTTGTACGAAGCGTGATACACTTGCTTTTTCTTTCCAATCTACGCCTTTGAAGCCTTCCCAAGCTTTGTCAAAAATATCTTGTGCTTCAACAACTGTCTTAACAACCATGTTAATGTCCTCTTTTTTCTTTCTAGTAACATCCATCTGTTACATTCATGAGACAAGTATACCATACAGTAACCGATTTCAACAAGTGATAAATCCCTATTTTTACACTTTCTTTTCTAAAACAGTCTATATTTTATCCCAAACTGTATTATATTTTTGAAAAAATTAAAGCCTTTTTTCTTTTTTTCAGAAAAAAGGGTATAATAAAAGAAAATAAGCAGTAAAAAGGGGACCAGACATGTTGATTTTTCCTTTATTAAATGATTTGTCAAGAAAAATCATCCATATTGACATGGATGCCTTTTTTGCTGCAGTGGAAATCAGGGATAATCCTAAACTCAGAGGAAAACCTGTCATTATCGGCAGCGACCCTCGGCAAACAGGTGGGCGGGGAGTCGTTTCTACCTGTAGCTATGAGGCACGAGCTTTTGGTGTCCATTCAGCCATGAGCTCTAAGGAAGCCTATGAGCGTTGTCCCCAGGCCGTCTTTATCTCAGGGAATTATGAAAAATATAAATCTGTTGGCCTCCAGATTCGAACTATCTTTAAGCGATATACAGATTTAATAGAACCTATGAGCATTGACGAAGCCTATTTGGATGTAACAGAAAATAAACTCGGTATCAAGTCAGCGGTCAAAATCGCTCGCCTCATTCAAGAGGATATCTGGCAAGAACTCCATCTAACTGCTTCTGCTGGCGTTTCTTACAACAAATTCTTAGCTAAAATGGCCAGCGATTATCAAAAGCCACATGGTCTGACAGTGATTCTACCTGACCAAGCTGAGGATTTTCTCAAACAAATGGATATTTCCAAGTTTCATGGAGTAGGAAAAAAGACAGTAGAACGTCTTCATCAAATGGGGATTTTTACTGGCGCTGATCTACTTGAAGTTCCTGAAGTGACCCTAATAGACCGTTTTGGCAGACTGGGCTATGACCTGTATCGAAAGGCTCGTGGTATTCACAATTCCCCCGTCAAATCCAATCGCATCCGTAAATCAATTGGGAAGGAGAAAACCTATGGAAAGATTCTCCGTGCCGAGGAGGACATCAAAAAAGAGCTGACTCTCCTATCAGAACGAGTCGCTCTCAATCTCAATCAACAAGAGAAAACTGGAAAAATTGTCATTTTGAAAATCCGCTACGAGGACTTTTCAACTCTTACTAAACGAAAAAGTCTTGCTCAAAAAACACAGGATGCTAGCCAGATAAGCCAAATAGCCCTGCAACTCTATGAAGAATTAAGCGAGAAAGAAAGAGGTGTCCGCCTGCTAGGGATTACCATGACTGGATTTTAATACTCAATGAAAATCAAAGAGCAAACTAGGAAGCTAGGCGCAGGCTGTACTTGAGTACGGCAAGGCGAAGCTGACGCGGTTTGAATTTGATTTTCGAAGAGTATAAAACCTTGAAGAGCTGCCCCTTCAAGGTTTTTCTTATACAAATAAACGAACAAAGCTGTAAAGTAGCAAGACACTACCAAGCACGATACGGTATTTACCAAAAAGGGTGAAGTCGTGTTTTTTCACATAGCTTGTCAAGAAACGAATAGCGATCATGCTGACTGCGAAAGCGACTCCCATCGCAACCAAGAGCAAGAACAACTGCCCAAAGCTCAAGAGCTGTCCTGCTTTCACAAATTTGAAAATTTTTAAGGCACTAGCGCCAAACATAACAGGAATTCCAAGATAGAAGGTAAATTCTGTCACAACTGAACGACTGGTTCCATTTAACAAACCACCGACAATCGTTGCCCCAGAACGGCTAGTTCCTGGTAAAAGGGCAAGAACTTGGAAAAGTCCGATATAGAAAGCTGTCGTATAAGGAAGCTTGTCCAATTCTGTTACACTTGGCTCGATAGCACGCGCTTTATTTCGTTTTTCCAAATAGATAAAGGCAATCCCATAGATAATCAACATAAGAGCAACAGAAACCATATTATGGAAGTGGGTATCAAACCAATCATCAAATTTAAAGACGGCAAGCAAAGGTAAAGTGGCAACCAAGACCTTCAACCACAGTCTCCAAGTCTTACGAACTTCCTGCTTGTCTTTACCCGGTTTAAAGGGATTGAGCTTGTTAAAGTAAATCACCATAACCGCTAAAATCGCACCAAGTTGAATTACGACATTAAACATAGACATAAAGGCTTCATTCTGATTTTGGTATTGGATAAATTCCTCTGCTAAAATCAAGTGACCTGTACTGGAAATGGGCAACCATTCCGTAATTCCTTCAACAATCCCGAAGAAGATAGATTTTAAAATTTCAATAAGATACATAGATTACTCCTTTTTTCTATCTTCCATTATAGCATATTTTTTCAGCCAGTGATAGCTCTCTTTAAAAGGCGCCGATACTGCCGCCACCTCCGCCTCCAGAGAAACCACCGCCAGAACTTCCACTTCCAGAAGACACGGAGTAGGTACTTGCTGTATTTGCGACACTAGCATAATGGCTCATTTGCGCGCTTGAATGATAAAACATACTGTGCCAGCCATAAGCTACATATAGATTGATATCTGGATTTTCCACTTGGATATGATGAACCTTCATCAAATGGCTGACCTTGTCCGCATAGCCAAATAAGGTCGCATAGACCAAGAGGCGATTCCAGACCACAATACTTTCCAATTCAGCCTGATCCAATCGTGCAATCTCACGCAACATATTTTCAAAACTGGTCCAGAGATAGTATACTTCTGCTCCTGCTTCATTTAGGACACCATCACGATTATCTAATCGAAGCTTCCAATAATAGAAAACAGCCAAAACCAAACCTAGAAAGCCAAGTATAGGCAAGGGGAGGAAAAGATAGCCATAAACATCCAAACTGTACAAGAACAAACCAAATCCGATAAATAGGGGTAGGATAGTAGAGAGTCCCATCCCCACTTGCAAGGCCTTTTCTCCACCATTCAAGGGACGATAATAATCCGGAAGCCCCCAGAAAGAAACTCGATTTCTCACCCCTTCTTGCATCTCTTTCAATACTTCTTCAAAAGAAGATTTGAGTTGAAGCCCTCTTGCTTGAATCCGTTTTTCATCAGAGGCTTTTGCTCTACGATAAAGACTATCAGATACCTTGTAATCCGCAAACAAATTGGAAAGAATCTCTTCTTTTTTGCCTGAAAAAGCCAGATTTAGACAGTCTTTCTCAAAACTGGACAAACCATCTTCTTTTACTAGCCTCAAACCAACTGCATCTCCTTCTGAAATAATAGCGACATTCCCACGGTCTATCACATCTAGCAAGGTAGCTTGAATAAGTTGGTCAAAGGTGAATTTTCCAGCTCCCTTGACCAAGGGACTCACTTCCTCCAAGGAGGTCGAGTAGACAGCCTCTGATAAAACCATAGGCTCTAATTCCATTGGTGGTTCATAGAGACGATGATTTTTGGCATATTTGACTGAAGGAGTGGTCTTTCTTCTATAAATAAAATAGAAGCAGGCACTCAATAACAAGGAGATAGAAAGTATGGAAGGAAAGACCCAAGTAAGGAGTTGTTTACTTTGCTCTTTTTCTTTAACAATCGAGTCTTCTATCTTATTAAACTCTTCTAAACGATTCCCTTTCAATCCCTGATCCGTAGCATTAGCAAAATCGGTCCGAGGCCAGTAGGCATGCAATTCAACTCCACGCTTAGGCGGAAGATTGTCTAAACGGATAGTATAATCAAGGTTACTCTTTTCAATCGTCCCCTCTCTAAAGAGTTTCCCTGTATGGAAGTAGAGTTTTTCAGCCCCCTTATCTCCCCTTACATGAAATTCAAACTTGCCAATAGCCCCTGAACTATCTGTTAAAGGTTGCCAATTTAATTCAGCAATGTCATCATATAGAAAAAGCAAATTCTTTAAGTTCCAGACAAGGTCAACTTCAACTGTGTCGCCTTCTTGACCTGGATTATAAACTTTAACAGTATAACCATCTGCTCCTTCTATCACTTCGCTAGTAACGTCTGCTAGTTCAGCACCGTTTTTCGCAGCCTGAACCTTTGGATGAGGATCAATGTCAAATCCACTAGGCATCTTGCCAGCACGTCCAAGTCCCACGATTTGGCCCTTAAAGTCCTCCTCAAACTGATAAACTATCCTTTGTCTAAATTCTGCCGTATTGTCTGCATGAATATACAAATCCCCTTGGTAAGAGTTTATCTTGAAATCAATGGCAAAAACAGAGAGTGGCAGAAAGCAAAACAAGCCTAACACCAGTAATAAAAAAGTTTTTTTCATCAACTAAGCCCCCTTTTTATCTTTGCTATCATTATATCATTTTTTCTCAAGTAAGGGCTTACCTGTATTGAAAAATAGAGTTTTTTTCGATAAAATAGGAGACAGTTATTTTTTAATAGATTAGAAATAGGAGAAATCATGAGAAAAATATACTTATCTATTTTCACAAGTCTCTTGCTGATGCTGGGACTTGTCAATGTTGCTCAAGCTGATGAATATTTACGCATCGGGATGGAAGCAGCATATGCTCCCTTTAACTGGACTCAGGATGATGATAGCAATGGGGCTGTCAAAATCGATGGGACTAACCAGTATGCTAACGGATACGATGTTCAAATCGCCAAGAAAATCGCTAAGGACTTAGGTAAAGAACCTTTGGTTGTTAAAACAAAGTGGGAAGGTCTAGTTCCTGCCCTTACTTCTGGTAAGATTGACATGATTATCGCAGGTATGAGTCCTACTGCCGAGCGTAAACAAGAAATTGCCTTTTCAAGCAGTTACTACACTAGCGAACCAGTCCTACTAGTCAAAAAAGATTCTGCCTATGCAAGTGCTAAATCTTTGGATGACTTTAAAGGTGCGAAAGTCACTTCTCAACAAGGTGTCTACCTTTACGACTTGATTGCACAAATCCCGGGTGCTAAAAAAGAAACTGCCATGGGAGACTTCGCTCAAATGCGCCAAGCTCTTGAGGCTGGTGTCATCGATGCTTATGTTTCTGAACGCCCAGAAGCTCTGACTGCTGAAGCTGCTAACTCTAAGTTTAAGATGGTCCAAGTAGAACCAGGTTTCAAGACTGGGGAAGAAGATACAGCTATCGCCATCGGACTTCGTAAAGATGACAATCGTATTAGCCAAATCAATGCCAGCATTGAAACTATTTCAAAAGATGACCAAGTTGCCTTGATGGATCGTATGATCAAGGAACAACCTGCCGAAGCTACAACAACTGAAGAGACTAGCAGTAATTTCTTTAGCCAAGTCGCTAAAATTCTTTCTGAAAACTGGCAACAACTCTTGCGTGGTGCTGGTATCACTCTTTTAATCTCTATCGTCGGAACCATCATAGGTCTCATTATCGGTCTTGCCATTGGTGTTTTCCGTACTGCTCCCCTCTCTGAAAATAAAGCTATCTACGGCCTACAAAAACTAGTCGGCTGGATTCTCAACGTCTACATTGAAATTTTCCGTGGTACGCCAATGATTGTTCAATCAATGGTTATCTACTATGGAACTGCCCAAGCTTTCGGGATCAACCTTGACCGTACACTGGCTGCTATCTTCATCGTTTCAATCAATACCGGTGCCTACATGACTGAAATCGTCCGTGGTGGTATCCTAGCAGTTGATAAGGGACAATTTGAAGCTGCGACTGCTCTTGGTATGACTCATAACCAAACCATGCGTAAGATTGTCCTACCTCAGGTAGTCCGTAACATCCTACCAGCAACTGGTAATGAATTTGTCATCAATATCAAAGATACATCTGTATTGAACGTTATCTCTGTTGTCGAACTTTATTTCTCAGGAAATACAGTGGCAACGCAAACCTATCAATACTTCCAGACATTTACAATCATCGCCGTGATTTACTTTGTCCTCACCTTCACCGTAACACGTATCCTACGCTTCATCGAACGCCGCATGGACATGGATACCTATACTACAGGTGCTAACCAAATGCAAACGGAGGATTTGAAATAATGACCCAAGCAATCCTTGAAATTAAACACCTCAAAAAATCCTATGGACAAAACGAAGTGCTAAAAGACATTTCTCTCACTGTCCACAAGGGAGAGGTCATCTCTATCATCGGAAGCTCTGGAAGCGGGAAATCTACCTTCCTACGCTCCATTAACCTACTTGAAACGCCAACTGATGGACAAATTCTTTATCATGGACAAAACGTCCTCGAAAAAGGCTATGACCTCACGCAATACCGTGAAAAGTTGGGGATGGTGTTCCAATCCTTTAACCTCTTTGAAAATCTTAACGTACTTGAAAACACAATTGTCGCTCAGACGACTGTCCTTAAACGCGAACGTACAGAAGCTGAAAAGATCGCCAAAGAAAACTTGGAAAAGGTCGGCATGGGAGAACGCTACTGGCAAGCGAAACCAAAACAACTCTCAGGAGGTCAAAAACAACGCGTGGCCATCGCTCGTGCCCTTTCAATGAATCCTGACGCCATTCTCTTTGATGAACCAACATCAGCTCTCGATCCAGAAATGGTTGGAGAGGTCCTCAAAATCATGCAAGATCTGGCTCAGGAAGGCTTGACTATGATTGTCGTAACCCATGAAATGGAATTTGCCCGTGATGTCTCTCACCGTGTTATCTTCATGGATAAGGGTGTAATCGCTGAAGAAGGCAAACCAGAAGACCTCTTCACCAATCCTAAAGAAGATCGTACAAAAGAATTTCTTCAACGCTATCTCAAATAAAAAGAAAAGGCTGCATCAATCGTGCAGTCTTTTTGCTGTCCTCATACTCTTCGAAAATCTCTTCAAACCACGTCAGCTCTATCTGCAACCTCAAAACAGTGTTTTGAGCAGCCTGCGGCTAGCTTCCTAGTTTGCTCTTTGATTTTCATTGAGTATCAAAATGAAAAGGCAGACCTTATTCAAGAATCCGCCATTATCCAAAGATTAATCTTCAAATTTTTCATGATTTTTTTCATAGAAATCAATTAAACCTAGAGCTGTTTCAAATGAAATATTTTTTACTTTTGCACGACCCTGCGCTAGAGCAATGATAGACATTTCACGCGCATTCGTTTCTTTAGAGATACGGTAGCCTGTGATTTTCTTATCACGAACCCAGCCAACAACTGATTCTACTTTTTCAAAGTTTGACTTAGCCATGTTCTTCTCCTATTTTCTTCTTTACGTTATATTATTCTATACGTTTTTATGTCTTTTGTCAATAAAAAAACATATATTCAATAAAATAAATGATCTAGAATCTTCTTACTTCCTTTTTAAAGCCGATAATATATAGGTTTTCGCTTACTATAACCCATTAGTATGCTCCTAAAAAACAATTGCATTATTAAACTTTAAACTTGTAAAAATATTCATGTATACTGAATGCCAGTTTCTCAATAGGATAGACAGGATTTACTATTTCATTCTATATATTCCTTTTAAATCAACAAGTCCACTAAAGATAGTCTTTCACTCCACACTATCTCTAAACCATTCCGTTTTTCTTTCTCCTTCTTTGGTTCCTTTCCTGTCCTTATCTATATCTTATTCGTTTTACAACCGGTACTACTTACTTTGTCCAATCTTGCACCTTCTGATTACATACCCGCTTTCCAGCTAGTCATTTAAAAACAGTATCACTAGCTGTTTCATGTCTAGCACTATTGTTTATCTCACGAGTTTTTCAGCCGACTCACCTAGCAACCATCTCACAAACATTGATTATTTTTTCTGATTCCTATTATATTTATTGAAAGTTCAAATTAGGGATATATACAATTGGGGATTTCAAAAAATTTCCTTATATAGTAAGTAATTCTGGCGCCTTAATATAAACAGAATCAAAAATAATAGGTGCTATAGTGAGTTGTAGTAGAAATAGCACGATAGATTTCCTAAGTCCATAGGAATCGCCCCCTTTCTTCACCCTTATTATAACACCTATACATCAGTTGTGCAAATAATATGATATTTTTTTATTAGTCCTCAGACAAGCATATTATAGAGCGTTTCATTCCCATTTAAGTTAATATAAGCTGGATCAAAACCTTCCATGCGACGAATCAATCCTGCATAATCATGCTTATCTGCCAAAGCGATCCCAATTAATACTGGTCCTGTTCCCTTGCTAGCTCGTTTGATATACTCAAAACGTGTGATATCATCATTTGGCCCCAGGATATCATTTACAAACTCACGCAGAGCACCTGGACGCTGTGGAAAATTGACCACAAAGTAATGCTTGATCCCATCATAAATCAAGGCACGTTCTTCCATTTCTGGCATACGGTTGATATCATTATTTCCTCCAGAAATGATACAACAAATGGTTTTCCCCTTGATATATTCAGCTAAAACTTCTAAAGAAGCAATACTAGCCGCTCCAGCAGGTTCTGCAACAATCCCTTGCTTAGAGTAAAGGTCAATCAAGGTTTCAGAAATCAATCCCTCATCGACACCTACTAAGGTTTGAACATGTTGACGAGTTGCTTCATAGGTCAATTGACCTACCTTTTGTACAGCAATCCCATCCGCAAATTTGTCAATTTCTTTGAGTTTGACTGGCCCACCAGCTTCAAAGGCCGCCTTCATGGAACGCGCTCCATTAGCCTCTACTCCAATGACTTCAATTTCTGGACTTGTTTCCTTGATATAGGTAGAAACCCCAGCAATGAGACCGCCACCACCAACAGGAACCAAGACAGCATCAAAATCAATCGATTCTTTTCGAGCTTCTTCTAAAATCTCATAAGCAACAGTCCCTTGACCTGCTTGAACATGGGCATCATCAAAGGGATCAATAAAGGTACGATTTTCAGAAACTGTAAATTCTTGAGCTGCCTTAGCAGAAGCATCAAAGGTATCTCCAACTAGTTTAATGGTTACGAAGTCCCCACCAAAAAAGCGAACCTGGCCAATCTTTTGTTGCGGAGTTGTAATGGGCATAAAGATAGTAGCAGGAATCTTCATTTCATTACAGGTATAGGCTACTCCCTGCGCATGATTCCCCGCAGAAGCGCAGACTACCCCACGCTCACGTTCTTCCTTGCTGAGCTGGGAAATGGCATAATAGGCACCACGAATTTTAAAAGAACGAACACGTTGGGCATTTTCCTTTTTCAAATAAATCTTAGCACCATACTTCTCCGACAAATAATGGTCATAATCCAGTGGGGTATTCACAACCACGCCGTTCAAGACTTTATGAGCCTTGATGATATCTTTTGAACTTAACATATAAAACCTCTTTTTCTATAAAAAACAGTCACTAATGACTGTTTTTTTAGTTATTCATCTCCAAAAACTTCAGCAACACTTTCATGATATTTATGAGCCATACGAATTGAAAACTCTTTAGGAAGTTCATAACGATTTGTGGAAATCCAATCATATAACCATTCTGCCAAACTTTCTTCACTATCATTACGATGGAAGATAAAATAGTTTAAAATTTCTTTATATTCTACATCATTTAAATCCAGCGTGTCTACAAATTGACTACGAGGAACAAAATTAGAATCTAATTTTCTTAGTTGATCTGTCAATTCTCCCAATTGTAAATCCAACTGAAAAAATAATTTTTGCAGTTGCCTATCAGTTTCATCACATCCTGTCTTGATAGAAAACAAATTGGTAATATTCATATGATTTCAACCCCTAAATAAGTATATCTAATATCCCACGAATAGCTGAAGCTACTATTTTAGCAAAATTCTTTGCTTTCTAATTAGTTATAGATTTTGAATGCATCATCGTCATTTTTACCAACAAATGGCATTGCTTTACGCAATTCTGCACCAACTTTTTCAATTTCAAGGTTAGCTGCTTGTTCACGGTAAGCAGTCAATTTTGGACGTCCAGCTTTATAGTCATTTACAAAGTCATTTGCAAATTTACCATTTTGGATGTCTGCCAAGACAGCTTTCATATTTTCTTTAACTTGTTCAGTGATTACACGTGGACCTGATACATAGTCACCGTATTCAGCAGTGTTTGAAATAGATTGACGCATTTTCTTGAATCCACCTTCGTAGATCAAATCAACGATCAATTTCATTTCGTGAAGAACTTCAAAGTAAGCCAATTCTGGAGCGTAACCTGCTTCTGTCAAGACTTCGAAACCTGCTTCGATAAGGGCAGTCAAACCACCACAAAGTACAGCTTGTTCACCAAACAAATCTTCTTCAGTTTCTTCTTTATATGTTGTTTCAAGAAGACCTACACGAGCTGCTCCAACACCTTTACACCAGTCCATAGCAATGTTTTTAGCATTTCCTGTTGCATCTTGGTATACTGCGTAAAGAGCTGGAACACCAAATCCTTCTTCATAAGTACGACGTACCAAGTGTCCTGGTCCTTTAGGAGCGCACATGAAGACATCTACATCTGCAGGAACTTTGATAAATTCAAAGTGAATGTTAAAACCATGGGCAAATCCAACTGCGTTTCCAGCTTCCAAGTTTGGAGCGATTTCTGCTTCGTACAATTCTTGTTGGATTTCGTCTGGTGCCAAAATCATGATAACGTCAGCCAATTTAGTAGCTTCTGCTACTGTGTAAGTGTCAAATCCATCTTCTTTTGCTTTATCAAAAGATTTACCTGGACGTACACCGATAATAACGTCACGACCTGAATCACGCAAGTTTTGAGCATGCGCATGTCCTTGTGAACCATAACCAATAACGGCGATTTTTTTACCGTCAAGTGCTGCTACTTTAACATCTTTTTCATATTCCATTTGAACTGCCATAGTTTTTTCTCTCTTTTCTATTATTTATTGCCTTTTAGGCTGGTTTAACAATTTTAAGTTGGATTTTTATACTCAATGAAAATCAAAGAGCAAACTAGGAAGCTAGCCACAGGCTGTACTTGAGTACGGCAAGGCGAAGCTGACGTGGTTTGAAGAGATTTTCGAAGAGTATTAATCGCGGGTAAATCCAGTTGCACCCGTTCGAGCGATATTGCGAATACCGTATGGTCGAATGACTCGCAATAGAGCTTCACTCTTTTCAGCATTTCCTGTCATCTGAATGGTAATCGAGCTTGGCGCTACGTCTACCACCGTTGCGCGGAAAGGTTGAATAATCGCTAGAATCTCAGCGCGCTTCTCAGCTGGCGCCGACATCTTAACCAAAATCACCTCGCGCTCCAAATGAGGCTTGTCTGTAATATCTCGAATGCGAATCACATCAATCTGACGATTGAGTTGCTTGATGATTTGCTCCACTTCATCATGTGAAGCAACATCAATAATAATGGTGATACGCGATACATTCGGATCTTCTGTTGCTCCAACAGAAATGCTTTCGATATTAACCTGACGACGAGATAGGACACCTGTAAAGCGATTGAGGACTCCTGAACGATTTTGTAGTTTTGCTGTTAACATTCTACGCATGGAACTTCACCCCCAACATCTCATGATTACTCTTACCAGCTGGTACCATTGGTAACACCTGTTCCTTACGAGAAATATCTACCTCTATTAGCATAGGAACATCCTCAGTGATGACTTCAAGGTCTTGAGCCAAGGTCTCAGGATTGTCAAACTTATAGTTTTTAATGCCATAAGCTTGTGCCATCAATTGGAAATCAGGAAGAGTATCAAAGACCGACTCAGATGTTCTACCTTCATAGAAGGATTCCTGCCATTGGCGAACCATTCCAAGCGAGTGGTTGTTCAGCATAACCACCTTGATTGGCACCTTGTAAATGTTCAAAATAGCCAATTCCTGGTTGGTCATTTGGAAACCGCCATCCCCAACAAACAAGACTACTTCCTTATCTGGGTTAGCAATTTTAGCTCCGATTGCTGCTGGGATTCCAAATCCCATGGTTCCTAAACCACCTGAAGTCACTAACTGACGTTCGTTTTGGTAGGGATAATACTGAGCTGTCCACATTTGGTGTTGACCAACGTCTGTTACCACAATGGCATCTCCATTCGTCAATTCACCAATTCGTTCAATAACAGCTTGCGGCTGAACCACACGTTCTTTCTTATCATAAGAACGAACACGGTTCTTATCTTTAGTGACTTTTTCAATCCATTTCTCAGTATTGTTATGAACTGTCGGCTCAGCCAGCAACATTTGCAAAGCTTTCTTAGCATCTCCAACTACAGGAATATCTGCACTGATAATCTTGCCAATCTCGGCTGGGTCAATATCAATGTGGGCAACCTTAGCATTCTTAGCGAAGGTCTTAGGATTCCCCGTCAAACGGTCATCAAAACGGCAACCAATACTAATCATAAAGTCCGCTTCTGTCATGGCAATATTAGCTGCGAATGACCCGTGCATGCCTCCCATTCCAAGGAAGAGTGGATGACTCGTTGCAATAGTTCCTTGTCCCAAAAGACTGGTTACTACTGGAATTTGATAGCGTTCTGCAAATTCATTTAATTCTGCAGCAGCTTCAGCATAACTAATCCCACCACCAGCTAACAAGACTGGTTTTTTAGCCTTGGATAATTGCTTCAAGATTTTCTTGATTTGCATATCATTTGGCTCAAGAGTTGGCTGATAGCTTGGTAGGTTCACTTCTGGTGAATAGATGAAGTCCGTTTCTAAAGCAGATACGTCTTTAGGTAGGTCAATGACAACTGGCCCTGGTCGACCTGTAGTTGCGATATGAACAGCTTCCGTAATGATACGAGGAATATCAGCTGTCTCACGAACTTGGTAATTGTACTTAGTGATTGGCATGGTAATTCCAACAATGTCTGCCTCCTGAAAGGCATCTTTCCCAATCCCTGCTCGCGCCACCTGACCTGTAAAGACCAAAAGGGGAACACTGTCGCTCATGGCATCCGCAATCCCTGTAATGGCATTTGTTGCTCCTGGTCCGCTAGTGACGACGGCAACACCCAACTTTCCAGTTGATTTGGCATAACCTTCAGCTTCATGCAGACAACCTTGCTCATGGCGTCCTAGAATGTGGCGAATGCCTTTAAAATTATATATCGCATCATAAAAAGGCAAGACTGCACCACCAGGATAACCAAAGATGGTATCAATTCCTAAATCACGAAGTGTTTCCAAAACTAGGTCCGACCCCGTCTTAGGAGATTCTAAACTGATTTTCTCCATTGTTCCCCTTTCTCTTCTCTTAAAAATAACTTGTTACTATCATACCACTTTTTCAAAATTTTTCAAGACAAAAGAAGAAATTTTCTGAATTTTCTATTTTAACGTTTATTTATGAATGTTATTTTTGTTTTTATTAAAAAGATATCGATTTCATTTACTAAACAATAAAAAAGAACTGATTTCTCAGTCCTTCATTAATCTTATTCTACACTAAATAGGTATGGGTAAACAGGTTGTTGACCTTGGTGAATCTCGACTTCAACGTCTTCGAATTCTTCTGCGATTTCTTGAGCAATTTCATTGGCAAGTTCTTCGCTTCCGTCTTCACCGACGTAGAAGGTTACGATTTCACTATCTTCATCCAACATATGTTTCAAGGTTTCTGTCAAGGTTTGGTGCATGTCAGGGTTTGACACGAGAATTTTCCCATCAACCATACCAAGATTATCATTTTCATGGATTTCTAAACCATCGATTGTTGTATCACGCACAGCTGTTGTGACGCTTCCGCTAACGACATCGCTAAGAGCAGCAGTCATACGCTCTTGGTTTTCTTCGATGGACTTGCTTGGATCAAAGGCAAGAAGACTTGTCAAACCTTGAGGAAGAGTACGAGCTTCTACCACTACTGCTGGTTGCTCCAAAACTTCTGCTGCAGATTGAGCTGCCATGAAGATGTTTTTGTTGTTTGGCAGGAAGATGATGTTACGAGCATTGACCTGTTCAACAGCCTTGATAAAGTCTTCTGTTGAAGGGTTCATGGTTTGACCGCCTTCGATAACATAATCCACACCTTGAGAACGGAAGATATCTGCTAGACCTTTACCAGCCACCACAGCAATCAAAGCATACTCTTTTTCTTCAGCAGGCTTGCTAACTTGGGCAGCTTCTTTTTCAACCTGTGCTTCGTGTTGGTTACGCATATTGTCAACTTTTACCTTGACCAAGCTACCGTATTTAAGACCTTCTTGCATAACAAGTCCTGGATCTTCTGTATGGACATGGACTTTGACAATTTCATCATCATTGACAACAAGGAGAGAATCCCCAAGTTCATTCAAGTAGTTACGGAACTCGTCGTAGTCAAAATCTTTAGCATAGGTGGGACCTTGCTTAAGAGCTACCATGATTTCGGTACAGTAACCAAAGGTAATGTCCTCAGTCGCCACATGACCAGCCACAGACTTGTGGTGCTCTGCATTGATCATTTCACTCATGTTGGCAGGAGTCGCTACAAAGTCCTCAGATGCAATATATTCGCCAGTAAGGGCTGAAAGGAAACCTTCGTAGATAAAGACCAATCCTTGGCCACCTGAGTCCACAACGCCAACTTCCTTCAATACTGGAAGCATGTCTGGTGTTTTAGCTAGAGCTGTTTTAGCACCTTCCAAGGCTGCGCGCATGACTTCAACAGCGTCATCTGTTTGCTCAGCTTTTTTCTTAGCACCGATAGCAGCCCCACGAGAAACTGTCAAAATCGTTCCTTCAACTGGTTTCATCACTGCCTTATAGGCAACTTCTACACCTGATTGGAAGGCAAGGGCCAAGTCTTGACCTGTTAACTCGTCTTTATCCTTGATGGCTTGTGAAAATCCACGGAAAAGCTGAGACGTAATAACTCCTGAGTTCCCACGCGCTCCCATCAAAAGACCTTTAGCAAGAATGCTCGCTACCTCTCCAACTGTAGAAGCTGGTTTGTCTGCAACTTCTTTGGCTCCATTTTCAATGGTCATTCCCATATTTGTTCCAGTATCTCCATCTGGAACTGGAAAGACGTTTAATGAATTGACATATTCAGCTTGCTTATTCAAACGAGTTGATGCAGCCTGCACCATTTCTTGAAATAAGCTAGTAGTAATTTTTGACACGGTTATTCTCCTACAACTTTGATATTTTGAATGTAGACATTTACAGTCTGAGCAGTAATTCCAAGTTGGTTTTCCAAACTAAAACGAACACGCTCTTGAATGTTTTTTGACACTTCGCTAATCTTTGTTCCGTAGCTCAACACGGTATATACATCAACTGCAATACTGCCATCTTCGGCCGCTTTTACGACGACACCTTTGGAATAATTTTCCTTACCTAGAAGGGCTTGGAAATTATCTTTGAGGGCATTTTTACTAGCCATACCGACCACACCAAAAATCTCAGTTGCTGCTCCACCTACGACGGTTGCAATCACTTCATCTGTTAGTTCGATTTGACCATCTTTTGTATTAATTTTTACAGTCATCCTTTTTACCTCAACTAGTTGATACTCTATTTTATCATATTTCAGCCCAAGTGTAAAAGCAGAATACTGTATCAGCGGATATTTACTCTATTTTTCAAATGATTTTATATCTACAGTAAAAGAAAAAAGACCCTAAGGTCTCCTTACTTTTATTATTAAACGCGTTCAACTTTACCTGATTTCAAAGCACGAGCTGAAGCCCAAACTTTTTTAGGTTTACCATCGATAAGAACAGTAACTTTTTGAAGGTTTGGTTTTACGGCACGTTTTGTTTGGTTCATCGCGTGTGAACGGTTGTTTCCTGATACAGTCTTACGACCTGTAAAGTAACATACTTTAGCCATTGTGTTTTCCTCCTATTAGATCTAATATAGCGGATGTGCTAGCACCACATACCGTACTATGTTATCACACTTTCTTCATTTTTGCAAGGGAATTGGAAGATTTTTTTATTTAACGTAGACAATTCCCAATTTCCCAAAAGCCACATCTCCACGGATAATCAAAGTTTTACTGGTTGGAGCTAGAGGAGTATCTGCCTTGGCTACGCCACAGAAAGTTTCTACTTTTAAATCAACTCTCCAATGTTGGGGAACAAAGATAACTGCATTGCCAAAACCGACTTCTATCTTCAAGGTTGCGCTATCTCCCAACATCTCTGCATTGTCATAATAAATCTTGGCATTCCCAAAACCAACTTCTACTTGATCCTCTACCAATTCTTGGTCTTGCTTGTAGAAAGTCCCTGTTCCAAAAGCAACTTCCTTATCTATAAGAATGTTTTTTTCCCCATCATACCACCATTTTTTCCCATTCCAAGTTCTGTTAGAATGAGTGAGTACGCTGACACCCATTACGATTAAAATACTAGCTAAAATAAGCGAAATAGGAGATAGCTGAATCCAATCATAAAAAAGATTCACTATATTTAATGCTGTTAATGCTAAAAAAGTGGCACTTGTCCAATGATGCCTAAGGGAAGATTCTATTGCCTTATAAAAAAGAAAAGCGATAAAGATGAAGGGAGAATACTTAGTCTCCAAGGATGGGACACCATAATGTCCCTGTAATAAAATCCATGCTGCCAATACTAACAACACAATACCAAATACTTTCTTTTTCATGTTCTTACCTCATGTTTCTTAGATTTTCTTTTAGGAGGGATTGGTAATGTCGTGAGACATGAACCTCCTTGTGGGTCTGATAAAAGGAAATGGTGCCCGTTCCTGAAAAGGACTTGTCAACCGAGTAAACCTGACGGATATTTGCGATAGTTGACTTGGATACCCGACTGAAATAACGGGGCAGGATAGACTCCAACTCATAGAGTTTAAGCCGAACCTCGTAGGCATCTTTCTGGGTATGAGCATAAATCTTGCTACCTTCCGTCTCAAAGAAGAGAATTTCCGATAAGTCCAGATAATATTCACCTGTTCCCTTGTAAAAAATCAACCGAGGAGACTTGGATTCTTGCAAGAGCCGCTGTAAATCCGCAATCTCATCTGTCAAAGCCGCTGCCTTGATGACAATTTCAGTTTCCTCTAAATTGCTGTCAATTTCGATTCGTAACTTCATTCCATCTCCTTTCTGACTCTACTATATCAAAGCTAAAATAAGAAAACAAGAGCAAAAAAGCAAGTGGTTACTTTAGGCACGTAAGTGGTTCTAGGACCGCCTTATACTCTTCGAAAATCAAATTCAAACCACGTCAGCGTCGCCTTACCGTACTCAAGTACAGCTTGCGGCTAGCTTCCTAGTTTGCTCTTTGATTTTCATTGAGTATTAACTTACAGGTCAAAATAGAAAGAAAAGCACACCCCACACAAGACCACAAATATAACCAACTACTACATCCTTGGGAAAATGCACTCCACCCAAGACTCTCACTAGCCCCAGGAAGGCTGATAATATCAAACAAATCATCCCCATAGTTAGACTAGTATGTAAGCAAGCCATGGAGATAATGGTTGCTGAAAAGACATGACGACTGGGCATAGACTGACCAGGACTATCTCTGTCAAGCAAGGGTTTAATATCCCATTCCTCATAAGGCCTAGGGGCATTGATTTTCTTACGAAGAAAGGACAAAATCACAAAACCTGACGCTGGAATAAACAAATAGATTCCGACCTGTTTCTCAAGTCCCTCTTGGAAGTAGGTAGTGGCTAATAAGGTTAGATAAACTATAGGCATAACTACTGTCATAAACCGATTGAAAGATCTTAACAAGCTCAGAAGAAAGGGCTTATTTTTAATGTTAGAAGCCATATGGCCATACCATTCTTGATAATTTTTCATATATTTTCTCATCACTTACTCAAATTTTATACTCAATAAAAATCAAAGAGCAAACTAGGAAGCTAGCCACAGACTGCTCAAAGCACTGCTTTGAGGTTGTAAATAAGACTCATATACCTACTACAAGGCGAAGCTGACGCGGTTTGAAGAGATTTTCGAAGAGTATTGCTTGCAGGGAAGCATTTGTCTTCTAGTATAGTGCAGAAAAAGAAGGCCGTCAAGCCTTCTTTCGATTTATTCTTCTGCTTCGTCTTCTGTAAACTGACTGTTGTAGAGGTCAGCGTAGAAACCAGCTTGTGCCATCAGCTCATCATGATTTCCTTGCTCGATGATATTCCCATCTTTCATAACCAGAATCAAATCAGCATTACGGATGGTTGACAAGCGGTGGGCGATGACAAAGGAAGTTCTGCCTTCCATCAAACGGTCCATGGCCTTCTGAATCAATTCCTCTGTACGGGTATCAACCGAAGAGGTCGCCTCATCTAGGATTAGGAGTGGTGCATCTTTCAGCAAAGCACGAGCAATAGTTAAGAGTTGTTTTTGCCCGACAGACAAGGTCACTGTATCATCCAAGACGGTATCGTAACCATCTGGTAGGGTCATAATAAAGTGGTGAATCCCTACAGCCTTGCTAGCTTCAATCACGCGCTCATCACTAATACCCTTTTGGTTATAGATGAGATTATCTCGGATAGTGCCTTCAAAGAGCCAGGTGTCCTGCAAGACCATTGAAAAAGCATCGTGTACTTCCGAACGCTTCATCTCCTTGGTATCCACGCCATCGATGCGAATACTTCCCTTATCAATCTCATAAAACTTCATCAAAAGATTGACAATAGTTGTCTTCCCAGCCCCAGTTGGTCCGACAATGGCAACCTTTTGACCTGCATGAGCAGTCGCAGAAAAGTCATGGATGATCGTGCGCTCTGGTGTGTAGCCAAAGGAAACTCGATCAAAGATTACTTGACCTTTCATAGCGCTCAATTGTCTTTCTTTATGGGATTCATCTTCCATTTCCTCTTCACCTAAAAATTCAAAGACACGTCCCATGGCTGCACTAGCCTGCTGCAAACTAGTAATCCCTTGAGCGATTTGAGAAAGAGGCTGAGAAAAGATACGAACGTAGGCCATAAAGGCAACGATAATCCCGATACTAATCCTCCCATTCAGAGCCAAGGCTGCACCAACAATAATCACTAAGGCATAACTAAAGTTCCCAATGAACATCATAATCGGCATCATAATCCCTGAAATAAACTGAGATTTCCAGATACTATCATACAGACGATTGTTTAATTTCGCAAACTCTTCTTTCGTACTTTCGATGGCATTGTAGCTGGTCACCACATTATGGCCAGAGTACATTTCCTCCACATAGCCATTGACAGCTGCCAAGTCTTGTTGCTGATTCTTAAAGAATCCCTGCGATTTGCCCATAAAGACGGATACAAAGGCAAAACCGATAAGAGTTGAAACAACAGTCACTAAGGCTAAAATCCAGTTCATCCCAAACATGGTTACCAAGACTGCCACGACCAATAAAGTGGATGAAAGAACTGTTCCCAGACTTTGATTGAGGGACTGAGCTGCAGTGTCAACATCATTAGTCACACGAGACAAGGTATCTCCTTGAGAATGTCCATCAAAATACCCTAATGGAAGACGATTAATTTTCTCTGCAATCGCTCTTCTCAAACGTTCTGAAAAACGTTGAATGGCTGTTGTAAACAGAAAGGCCTGCAAATAATTTGATAGAAGCCCAATCACATAGATGACGGCCAAAAAACTACCAATGGCTGCAACCGCAGCGACATCCACACTTGTTTCTAGGCCACTGGCAATAATATTGGTCATTTCCTTGATACGGGTTGGCCCATATACAGTAATGATGTTGGATAAGATTGTTGCTAGAAAGGCTATCAGAAGGGCAAACTGGAGACCTGCAAGATAGGGTTTACTCTGTTTCCAAAGGGACATTCTCTTATTTTCCATGTTCCAATTCCTCCTTCGATAGTTGTGAATAGGCAATTTCTTGGTAAACTTCGTTGGTAGCTAGAAGTTCCTTGTGGGTGCCTTGTCCCACGACTTTACCTTGATCCAAGACCAAAATCAAATCTGCATCCATAATCGTTGAAATACGCTGTGCGACGATAAGTTTAGTCATAGATTTTGTTTTCTCTGCTAGCTCTTGGCGTAAGACACGATCTGTTTTGTAGTCCAAGGCTGAGAAGGAGTCATCAAAGATGAGGATTTCTGGCTTCCGAGCCAAGGCACGCGCAATGGCCAAACGTTGTCTTTGTCCACCTGAGAAGTTGGTTCCTCCTTGAGCTACTTCTGACCCCAAGCCAGCTTCCTTGTCTTCGATAAAGTTCTTAGACTGGGCCAATTCCAAGGCTTGCCACATAGCTTGTTCACTAAGCGGTGTTTCTTGACTATGTCCAAAGTCTAGATTGCCCTTGACATCACCTGAAAAGAGTACAGCTTTTTGTGGTATATAACCAACCTTGTTGCGCAAATCTTCCAAACCGTAGTCTTGAACATTGACACCGTCTACTAGAATTTCTCCTGCGGATACATCATAGAAACGTGGAATCAGATTGACTAGAGTTGATTTACCAGAACCCGTTGAGCCTATAAAAGCCACTGTTTGACCAGCTTCTGCTTTAAAGCTAACATTCTCGATAACTGGCTCCGAATTTGCCGCATAGCGGAAGGTCACATCCTTAAACTCGACCTGACCTTTAAGGTTTTCATCAGCCAGCTGCACTTGAGCAGGATTTTGGATAGAAGAATGCAAATCTAGAACCTGATTAATCCGCTTGGCAGAGACCATAGTTCGGGGAAGAACGATGAAGAGCGCTCCCATGAGAAGGAATCCCATGACAACCTGCATGGCATAAGACATGAAAACAACCATATCACTAAAAAGGGGCAGACGCGCTGTCGGAGCAGCATCGTTGATCACATAGGCACCAATCCAGTAAATCGCCACACTCAAACCACTTGAAATCCCCATCATAATGGGATTTAAAATGGCCATGAGACGGTTTACAAACAAATTCAAGCGTGTCAGTTCATCATTTGCTGCTGCAAATTTTTCATCTTGGTACTTTTCAGCATTGTAGGCACGAACGACGCGAATACCTGTTAAACTTTCACGAGTGATGCTGTTCAATTTATCAGTCAGACTCTGAATCAAGGACTGTTTTGGAAAGGCCAGCGTCATCAAAACTGTTGTCATCAAAACATTGACAATCACTGCCACAAGTACGGCCCAGAGCCAGTATTCTGAATGACCTAAAATCTTCCCAATAGCCCAGATAGCCATAATCGGACCACGCGTAACCACTTGCAAGCCCATAGTAATCAACATCTGAACTTGGGTAATATCATTAGTGGTACGAGTTAGGAGGCTGGGAATAGAGAATTTCTTAATCTCTGTCTGCGAGTAATCCAAAACTCGGTTAAAAATGTCGCTTCTTAACCTACTAGTATAGGAAGCGGCTACTCTGGATGCAAAAAATCCAACTGCGACTGCGGACAAGAAGGCAAAAAAGGACATTCCGACCATCATACCTGCTGGTTGCCATAACTCATCCAAGTTGGTTCCTTGACTTCCTAGCAAATCCGTGATCTTAGAAATATAGGTCGGCACTTCTAACTCTAGGTAAACTGAAAAGCAGGTAAAGAGAATGGCTAGAAAAATCATCCCCCATTCTTTTCTACTAATTCGTTTAGCTAATTTCTTCATTATCTCCTCCTATTCTCTTGATATTTTCCTGTAGTTGATTGAGGACTTTCTCAAAAATCAGTAATTCATCTTCATCAATGTCTGCCATCAACTGGTTGTCAATGCGTTCAAAGAAGGCCTTGACCTGCTTCATCTGAGAACGCGATTTGTCCGTCAGACGAACAAACTTCGCCCGCTTATCGCTAGAACTCGCCTCCAATTCCACCAAACCATTTTGCACCATACGCTTGACCAAGTTACTCGCCACAGACTTGGTAATATTGAGTTCCTGCTCGATATCTTTAATCAAGACCAAGTCTTGATTTTCCTCACGGCTATCCAAAAAACGGACAACCTGTCCTTGAGGTCCACCCATAAATTCAATGCCACAACGCTTGGCTTCCTTTTGCACCATCAGATGAATCTGGTGACCAAAACGCTTAAAGACCAACATCGGTTTATCCATACTAATTCCTTTCTAACCATCACATTTAGTTCTCCTAGGAACTAAATAAGTTTCCATGAGAACTATTTTACCATTTTCAGAAAAGATGTCAAGAAAAAGTTTTCATGAGAACTATCTTAGTTTAAATTGACATTAGGCAATATCTTTTATATAATAAGCGCTAACTACTGTGGATAGAAATCCATTCACTCAATAAAGGGAGAAAACTTTCAAATGAAACCAGAAGAACAAAGAGTTTTAGGAATCTTAGCAACCATTTTTGGAGCCATTGCACTTTTAGGATCCTGGATCCCGTTTATTAACTATCTATCGTTGTTCATCGCCATCGTCGCATTTATCTTGGGGATTATCGGCCTTATCGTCAACCTCAAAAAACGGAAAACAATGGCTATTATCGGAACATCCCTGGCAGTTGCCTCTGTTGTACTTTTCTTTACGAGTCAGGCACTATACGCTGATGTCTACAAAGAGTATGCCAAGGAGTTTAACCGTTCCTACATGGATACGAGTGCCTCAATGGAACGCGAAGAAAAAAGCGACTTGACAGACGATATCTTCACCTGGACCCAAGAACAGTTCGACGCCTTAATCGAAGGCGACCTTGACAACAAAGGAAAAGGTGGTACCACCTACGAGGATATTATCAATAAACACGGAAAGCCAGATTCCGAGTTTGACTTCACTCTTGGGGGTTACAATACGAAAAAAATCACCTATATCTCTATTGGAGACAAGACTAAGACTGTTACCTTAACTTTTGCAAAACAGGACAATGGACAGCTCTTGCTCGTCCAAAAACATGCAGTCGGTCTAGGTCTAGAAAAAAGCAAGCAACAAAACGATTCTGAAACCTGAGTCTAAGTTCAAATATCAAAAAAACGAACAGCTAGTAAAACTGTTCGTTTTTCTATTAGAATCCATCTACGTTTGTGTAGATCTTTTGTACGTCTTCGTCGTCTTCAAGGACGCTGTAAAGTTTTTCAAAGGTTTCAAGGTCATCGCCTGACAATTCCACTTCTGATTGAGGAATCATTTCTAATTCTGTCACTTGGAACTCTTCAACGCCAGACTCACGGAGGGCAACGATAGCCTTATGAAGGTCAGTTGGAGCTGTGTAAACTGTGATTGTACCTTCTTCTGCTTCTACATCGTCCACATCCACATCTGCTTCTAGCAATTGCTCAAAGACTGCATCCGCATCTTCACCTGCAAATACAATAACTCCCTTGTTGTCAAAGAGGTATGAAACAGAACCTGAAGCGCCCATGTTTCCGCCATTTTTACCAAAAGCTGCACGGACATTAGCCGCTGTACGGTTGACATTTGAAGTCAAAGTATCAACAATCAGCATAGAACCATTTGGTCCAAAACCTTCGTAACGTCCTTCTGTAAAGGTTTCGTCTGTGTTTCCTTTAGCCTTGTCCAAAGCTTTATCGATAACGTGTTTTGGCACTTGAGCTTGTTTAGCACGGTCGATAACGAATTTCAAAGCTGAGTTTGATTCTGGATCTGGATCACCTTTTTTAGCTGCTACATAGATTTCTACACCAAATTTTGCATATACTTTAGAGTTAGCTCCATCTTTAGCCGTTTTCTTGGCTACGATATTGGCCCATTTACGTCCCATTAGGAATCTCCTTTTTTCACATTTTAATCTTTCTTATTATAACACAAGTTTTTTCGATTTTCACTAGAGGAAATAGATTTTATTCAGCAAATCGAGCTATGAAGACACTTTTGTTGCCAAGATGGCCTTACCTTCTTTTATCAAGGGGTGACGGAATAATGAGAAGTACAGCTGAATGGTCATGGCAACCCAGATTAGGGGTTCGCAAAGGATAACTCCCTTATAGCCTGCCCAAGGGATAATCAAGACCACAAAAGCGATTTTCCCGATTAGTTCGATAAAGCTAGAAACCAGAGGAAGAACCTTTTGCCCCAAGCCCTGCAAACAATTGCGATAAATCAACAAGAGACTCAAAATAGGATAAAAGGCTGAACTGATTTGCAGATAGAGACTTCCATTTTCTACCAAGTAACCATCCGTCGAACTAGCCAAGAAGGAAACCAAGGCTGGACTGGCAAAAAAGAGGAAGATACAAACAAAAATTGCCCAGGATATACTTAAACGACTGCCGATTCGAAGACCTTGAACAATGCGGTCTGGACGCTTAGCACCTAAATTCTGAGAAGCAAAGGTCGTCATCGAAGCAGAAATAGCAGTCATAGGAAGAAGGGCGAAAGCCATAATGCGTCGAGCCGCCGTCTGGGCACTAATAATCACGGCACCAAAGGTATTAACAGAAGACTGTAAAATCACACTGCCGATGGATACAATTGAACTCATCAAGCCCATAGCCAAACCTTGCTCCAAGAGATCCTCGTACAAGGCCTTGTCCCATTTGAAATGCTTGAGTTGAGGCAAAAGTTCTGGCACACTCTTACGGATATAATAAAAGCAGAGAACCGCTGATAAGCCTTGCGAAATAATGGTAGCTAGTCCTGCGGATTGAACTCCCAGATGCAATTGCGTAATGAAATACAAATCCAAAATCACATTGACCAAGGCAGAAAAAATCAAAAATCCAAGGGCAGCTAGACTGTCCCCAATAGACCGCAACAAGCCTGCAAAAAGATTATAAGCAAAGCTGACACCGACACAGGTCACAATCATGGAGATGTATTGATAGGATTGAGGGAGAATTTCTGGAGGAGTCTCTAGGTACTGCAAGAGTGGATACAAGCCAAGAAAGCCCAGCAGCATCACTACAACACTCAAAAGAGCACCTAAAATCCAGGTGGCGGCTACTGCTTCCTTGATTTTTGTAAAATTCCGAGCACCATAATAACGGGCAATGACAATCCCCATGCCATTGCCAACACCAAGAGTAAAACCTATAATCAGGTCAAAAATCGCTGTTGTCGCTCCTACTGCAGCCAAGGATTCTTGACCAAGAAAACGCCCAACAATCAAGACATCAGCAGTATTATAGAGCTGTTGAAAAATATTAGACAGCAAGATTGGGAAGGCAAAATTCAAAAGCGAGGGAAGAATCGGACCATGTATCAGGTCCACTGTTCGTTTTTTATTCATAAGGCTATTATATCAGCTTTCTAGAGGAGCGACAAGAAACAGCAAATTGTAGGCAATCTGAAAACTTGAACAAAAAACCGAAAAAGCAGCGGATGTTCTCCACTACTTTAACAGCTTATTCTTCAATTTCGATTTCAAGCTCATCGCCTAGGTCAAGAGTTACTTCTTCATTCACAGAATCTGCTTGAACTGCTTCATCTTTTTTAACTTCAACACCTTCTACAGAAGCTTCTTCTCCATCAATCAAACCAAATTGAACACGGACTTGATGGTCAATTTCATCAAAGATTTCTGGGTGATCTGCCAAGTATTTCTTAGCATTTTCAGAACCTTGCCCGATTTTCTCATCCTTGTAAGAGTACCAAGCTCCTGCTTTTTTGATGATATCCAAATCGCTTGCGATCTTCAAAAGCTCACCAGTCTTAGAAATCCCTTCTCCGTACATGATTTCAACGAAGGCTTCCTTAAATGGTGGAGCCACCTTGTTTTTCACGACCTTGATCTTAGTTTCTTTACCAACGTTGGTATCTTTTTGGTCACCAGTTCCCTTGATTTGCGTACTTCCACGAACATCCAAACGGACTGATGCGTAGAATTTCAGAGCACGTCCACCAGGAGTTGTTTCTGGATTTCCAAACATCACTCCAACTTTTTCACGCAATTGGTTGATAAAGATGGCAATTGTTTTGGTTTTATTGATAGAGGCACCGAGCTTACGCATAGCCTGGCTCATCATACGAGCCTGCAAACCAACGTGGCTATCTCCGATATCGCCATCAATTTCCGCACGAGGTACAAGGGCAGCAACTGAGTCGACTACGACAAGATCCACGGCTCCTGAGTCAATCAATTTTCCTGCAATCTCAAGACCTTGCTCTCCTGAGTCTGGTTGTGACAAGAGCAATTCGTCAATATTAACACCAAGGGCCGCAGCATAAGCTGGATCAAGGGCATGTTCCGCATCGATAAAGGCTGCAATCCCACCTTCCTTTTGCGCTTGTGCAACTGCATGAAGGGCAACTGTTGTCTTACCAGATGACTCTGGTCCATAAATTTCAATGATACGTCCCTTAGGATAACCACCTGAACCAAGGGCAATGTCAAGAGCCAAGGAACCTGAGCTCATCACTTGCACCTTTTGCTCGGCACGTTCACCCAAACGCATGATTGATCCTTTACCAAAGTCTTTCTCAATCAGTTTAAGAGCGTCATTCAAGGCTTTTTCACGTTCTGCCCCGAATTTTTTTGAAATTTCTTCTAATTTTTTTGGTTTTTTCGCCATTCTATTCTCCTACATTCTAATGGTCCTCAGACCTATCTACTATTATATCAAAAGTTAGTCACTTAATAAAGCCTTGCGAACTAGGTTAAAGGCATGCATAACAGCAATGTGACGTACATCTGCTCGACTTCTGCCTCCAATATTGACCTTGATGACCTCAGTTCCATGCTCTTGAGCCAAGCCTATAAAGACTGTTCCAGCTGGGTGCCCTTCTAGGCTATCTGGTCCTGCCACTCCAGTCAAACTAAGGCCAAAATCTGACTGGGTCTTGCTTCGTGCCTGCTCAGCCATCTTCTGAGCTGTAAATTCAGACACAACACCATATTCTTCCAAATCCTTGACAGGAATATCCAACATCTTTGATTTTTCCTCCAGGCTATAGGTTACAAAACCACCCTTAAATATACTTGAAGCACCCGAAAAATCCGCTACATTGGCTTGGAAAAGCCCTGCCGTTAAACTCTCTGCAGCCGTGATAGTTTTCCCTTGTTTTTTCAGTTTTTCTACCACAATGCTGGCCAAACTGGACTCTTCCCCATACCCATAACAAAGGTCTCGTAAAGAAAGGCCTTCAAAGGTCTGGCGGTCCAAGATTTGATTTTCCAAGATATCCAGCACTTGGTTCACCTCTTCTTGACTGCTAGCCTTTGTTGACAGACGCAAGGTTACCTCTCCTGTCTTGGCATAAGGTGCCAAGGTAGGATCGGTTTGATTATCAATTAAATCAGCCAAAATCGTAACCAGCTGGCTCTCGCCAATCCCAAAGAAACGAAGAACTCGGGAATATAGCTTTCTCCCTGTCATCAACTTGGGTAGAAGTTGGTTTAAGACCATGGGTTTCAATTCACTTGGTGGACCTGGAAGGACAACGTAGGTCACTCCATCGATTTCCAATATTCCTCCCACAGCCAGTCCTGTTTCGTTTGGCAGTGGAGTCGCTCCTTCTATAAGTTGAGCTTGTCTTTCGTTATTCGGTGTTCGGGCATAATCTGGTCTCTGGGCAAAAAAGATATCCAACTTCTCCTGAGCCTGAGGATCGAAGACTAATTCTTTCCCTAAAAATTTAGCCAGAGTTTGTTTGGTCAAATCGTCCTCAGTTGGCCCTAAACCACCTGTCAAAATCACCAGACTACTACGTTGACTGGCAATTTCAAGCAAAGACAAGAGACGAGCTTCATTGTCTCCTACAGCCGTCTGAAAATATACGTCTACCCCAATCTCTGCTAGTTTTTCTGATAAAAACTGAGCATTGGTATTGACAATCTGTCCTGTCAAAATCTCTGTTCCAACAGCAATGATTTCTGCTTTCATATTTCCTCCTACCTATCTATTCGTATTTTTTGAAAAAATCGCAGGAAATTTCCCACGATTGATTTTTTTATTTATAGTAATAAAGTTAGTTGTCTTCGTCACCAACGGGTGTTCGTCCAAATAAATCTTCAAATAAGACAACATTTGTTTCAAGCTGAGTGACCTCTTCTTGTCCCAAAGAACGTCTCAAAAGATTCTGCATTTCCAACATGTGGTTTCTCGTAACAATTTGATAAGAAACGCCTTGTAGCATCTCCCCTTCACCCTTCAACTGTTGTGTTTCAATGGTTTTAAATGAATCTTTGTAGCCCAACAAGCTTGGAATACTTTTCGCAGATAAATCAATATTAGTCTGCATATTAGTACTTAGGGCTTTTAAGATAGACTGATAGTGACTGACACTATTTAAACTAAGAACTTTTTCAACAACTTTTTGAATGACTTCACGCTGACGCTTCTGACGTCCGTAGTCTCCTTCTGGGTCTTGATAACGCATGCGTGAATAAACAAGCGCTTCTTCTCCATTTATTGTCTGTTCTCCAACGCCGATAGAAATGGTGTTAAATTCTTCTTGGTCACTGATAGAAATCGGGAAACCTAGTGTATTATTGACCGTAATACCTCCCACTGCATCGACCAATTGTTGCAATCCTTGCATATTAACCATAATATAGCGATCGATGTGGATATTCATCATCTTTTGAATTGTTTCTATAGCAAGTTCTGCTCCACCACCAGCATAGGCAGCGTTTAACTTCGCTTCTTCAATACTACCATCTTTATGTTGAATTTTAGTCAGGATATCACGTTCCAAACTCAACATCATGGTCTTCTTAGTATGTGGATTGACAGTCAAGAGAATCATGGAATCACTATTTCCAGCCCACTGATCTGTACGCTCTACATTCCCAGTATCAACCCCCATCAACAGAATGGTCAAAGGTTCTGTTGCTTCAATAACCTTGGTTTCTTCTCCGATTTTTTTATAGGTCTTTGATAAGGTTTGTGTGCCTTGCTGATAAATAGTATAAGCAAAAACACCGACACCCAAAACTGTCACAGCTAGAAAAGCTAATACCATTCCAATAATTTTTTTAACCATATTTCTACTAATCGATCAGTTTACCCATCAAGTAAACATCGATAAATTTCCCTTCTTCTATATATGCTCCACGCTCTTGGCAACCTTCAATGACAAAGCCATGCTTTTGATAAAGATGGACTGCAGCTTGATTACGAGTTTGGACAGTCAATTGGAGACGACGCAGACTACCACTTGCTTGTGCCCACTCTATCGCTTCTTCTAGCAACAAACTTCCCAATCCATTATTCCAATATCTTTTTCCAATCACAATGAAGAGATCTCCAATATGACGGACTCTCTTGCGCTGATCAGCTGTAATATTTACAATACCAGCAATTTTATCATTTAAAAATGCAAGTAAGGTTATCTGATTGTCCGAACTAGCTTGCTTGTTGAGGAATATTTCCATCTCCTCACTGGTCAAGAGAATACCATCTCCGTCTAAGCTGGTAAAATCTGTCTCCAAACTTACACGATTTAAAAAGGCCACTAATTCAGCCGCATCATTAGGCTCTGCTTCCCTAATGAGCAATTCATACTCCATGTTGAAGCTCCTCTAAAAGCTTTTCTGCACGCAAACCCTTTGCTTGGAAATTTAATCTGCGACCGTCTTCTTCTTTTAGAATTTCCAACTCTAAATAAGTATCTGGCAAGGCATCTCCTAAGAGATTGCCCCACTCAATGACAGTTACTCCGCCACCAAAGAGAAACTCATCCAAGTCGATAGAATCCGCATCTCCTTCAATACGATAAACATCTAGGTGATAAAGTGGCAGTCTACCTTCATACTCTCTTACGATAGTATAGGTTGGACTTTTAATCATTTGAGAAATCTGTAAACCTTTAGCAAGTCCCTTAGTAAAGGTCGTTTTACCTGCACCCAGTTCTCCAGTTAAGATTAAAACATCATTCTTTTCTAATAAATGACCCAATCGTTCCCCTAAGGCTTGTAGCTCTTCTTCATTTTTTGTGTACATACTCTTATTATACCAAAAACTTTTCTTCTGTGTCTATTTTCCTGCTAAACTTATACTCAATGAAAATCAAAGAAAATCATAAAAATCAAAGAGCAAACTAGGAAGCTAGCCGTAGGCTGCTCAAAACACTGTTTTGAGGTTGCAGATAGAGCTGACGTAGTTTATAAAGAGATCTTCGAAGAGTATTACCATCATAACATCCATAAAAACAAGCTTGCTCTAAAAGAAAATGAGCGTAACAATGACCAATACAAGATCTCGGAAAATATGACCATAAAAGGAAACTTCCTTTTTAACAGAATTTGGGACAAGATAGGCTGCAAAAAACAAACCCAGTCCAATATAAATCAGAAGTGAGACAATGGTCATTGGATTTCTTAAGAAAAGAAGTGTTGCTAAAATAGTCACCAACACCGTCTTTTTTCTATCTAGCATAGCAAGCAAATCGCGCATGTATTTTTTCAAGGGTAAAAAAATCAACAAATCTAGCCCAAACAGAAAAAAGAAGGATGGCAATAAAAAGTCAACTAATTCTTGCTGCAACGTATTTTTGATGAACGAGTTGTCTGACAAAACAAGGACAGCTCCTAACAAATTTATTAAGAGCAGGATACTGTAAAAAAGCTTCACTGACTTCTTACTGGCTAGGACACTATGGACTTCTTGCTTACGAGTATAAAGATAATTTACCCGAGCACAGATTCCTGAAACAAAGACCATACTTCCGATAAAAAAAGCTGTACTTTGTTTAAAGGACAAGATGCATTCCTTCCATAGGAAACAGCTACTCAAACTGATTTGAATTAAAGCTAACAAAAATAAGATTCTCATTGATTTCATCTTTTCTCTCCCCTCCTACCAATCATTATACTAGGAGAAAAGAGGGAACTGTTTCCAATCTTCTCAAATGTCTCTTTAAGACGCTAAACAAACACCAGAGACTAATACTCAATGAAAATCAAAGAGCAACCTGCGGCTAGAGCTGACGTGGTTTGAAGAGATTTTAGAAGAATATAAACTTGAAATAAGACTGATAGTATTAATTTCACTATCAGCCTTACAGGTTATTTAACGTTTCAGAAAAACTATAATGTCAAGATTAACTAAACAGTATCTAATTCCTTTAAATAATTTTCTATCTTCATCAACATTAAAGGATTGTTATAAATCTTACATAACTCTCTTGCTTCTATATAATAATTTTTGACTTGTTCTTTATCTAGAAATTTGGCTCCAGCATTTCCTACAAGAATAAGTAGGGGAGCCAGTTGGTAGCTTGTCTGTCTTTGTTTACAGAATTCAATCGTCTCAAGAGCTTCTTGGATGGCTTCGTTATATTTTTCCTTTGATACTAGGTAGTGAGCGTAGTTGTAACGAACTCTGATGTAGCCAAATAAAAACTCTTGATGATCAAAATTTTTTGTCTGATATAACTCCATTAAATGAAAGTAGTTTACCTCATATTCTTGTTCACGACCCACTAAGGAATAGAAATTCGATAGAGTATTCAATGCCTTTAAATAAATCAGAGTATTTGAGGAGACTTCTAATAATATATTTTCCAATGAAGAAATAGCCTCATACTTACTGTCATATTGATAGAAGTCAATAATAGCTTTAATCCATTCAAGGTAAGTTCGGTCTTCTAGTGTTAGAAAAGTACTTCGTTCAATCTCTATTCTATAAATATATTCCAAATTGTCATAATTTCTGTCATCTAATAGTCGAGCAGATAGTTGCTTGAAATTAGAGAGGTTAGATTTAATTTCAATTTGTTCATTAAAAAAATAATCTAATGGCACTTCAAGTCGTTGTGAGAGTTTGAACAAAAGGTCTGCGGAGGGAATGAAATGCCCTCTCTCAATTTTACTAATCTGGCTTTGTTCACAAATTCCTTCTGCAAGAGTTTGTTGGGAGAGTCTCAGCTCTTTTCTTTTCAATCTGAATTTCTCTGCGAGTGTATTCATTAAAGATAATAAACCTTCCTATTTGCTTAATTTCATTATAAAATTTTTAGTTCAGAATAGCAAGTTAAAGAAATAAATAATTCTTTATAGTAATAAACAAAAAAAAAAGTCAAAAATTGCATAAAAATACTTGGCTAAATAAAATATATCTGTTAAAATAAGGATAATGAAAAAGAAAAGGGTTTCACGAATGAAGAAAAATCGTGGAATTAAAAAAATAGTTATATTTGTATTACTATGTGTTCTTGCATTTGGTAATACAATTCCCTATCAACAGTTTGTTCAGAAGAATAGACAATTGGAAGTTCGAGTACAATCACAAAAAAAATCGAATGGACTTGATGTTGGAAAGGCAGATTAAAGAATAATGGAATAGAATTAGTCTCTAGTATATTCTCTTTTATTATTCATTAAAAATTGTAGGTGCAAGAATGAAGATTACTGATGCAAATAATGAAAATATTGACTACATAGAAGAAATGCTATTGGAACACAATAAGAAATGTTTACCTTCATGTCAGGATGAGGACTATAAACAGATTGCTTTTATTGTTGAGAATAATCAAGAGATAGTAGGTGGCATCGTAGCTTATTCGGTTATTTGGAAAATATTATATATTGATACACTTTGGGTTAAAAACACTTATAGACGTCAAGGGATAGCAACTGCATTGTTAAATAATGTTTTAGAAAGTGCCAAAAATTACGGATGTAGTATTGTTCATTTAAGCACCTTTGACTTCCAAGGTTTAGATTTCTACTTAAGTCAAGGTTTTGAAGTTTTTGGAATTCTTAATGACTCTCCAGATGGGCATAAAGAATACTTTTTGAGTAAAAGAATAGAGAAATAAAAATGTTTTATAAAAATTCTAATATTGATTTTACTAATCTAGTTAATGAAAATAATCTTAAGACACCACTGTTAGTATATAATGAAGAAGATTATTTTATCAATAGTTTAGTAAGCTTGTTAGTTTATAGAGGGAAGGGGTATTTCTGCCCTCTGTTTTAGAATAAGGAATGCACTATGAAAAAATTATTTATACTCATATCCAACCTACTTGCTAGTTTGTTCTTTGTTTGGGTATTTACCATTTGGACTGATACATATGTCTCCTATTATTACCCCAACGTTGTTGTACGTGATTCTTCCCCTGAAACAACTTTTCAGCATGTTGCTACACGCTTGAAAAAACTAGCAGAAGAAACGGATAGCTTTATTGCGATTCAACACCAGGATCCTAACTCAGAAGGTGCTCCAGTGTTTTCTTATACAACCTTTGGGAACGGAAAGTTGCCTGATGGGCTTCAGGAAAAAAATCTAGAAGATGCTCAAAGTAGTAGTGTTGAAACAAACTATTTTGTATTCGATGGAAACCTAGATATTCACTTGCTAAGGGAGGAGCTAAGTCAACTTGGCTTGACTAACATGCACCTGACAATTCCATCTAAACTATCTACGTTAATGGCTATCTTTAGTAACGGATTTCAGTTAATCAGTCTATTGATTTTCATCTTAACCTTTGGAGCACTGACTTTAATTAGTCAAATTAGCCAATTACGGTCGTCGGGCATTCGCCTCATTTCAGGAGAGAAACGGTGGTCCATTTTCCTTAGACCAGTTGGTGAGGATTTGAAAGGGATAGCTGTTGGTTTCAGTTTAGCTGGCGTGCTCGCCATTCTTATGCAAAAAATTCTGTCGCTTCCAACGCAATCCCTAATGACCATAGGAGAAGGCTTGCTCAGTTATAATCTCATCTTGTTGTCGATCTCCCTGTTTTTCGCTCAACTCTTCGCAGTTGGGATAAAAAAGATACACCTGATGCAGATTATAAAAGGGCAAGTGCCTGTCAGAGGAATCATTAGTTTGATTTTAATCGGTCAACTATTAGCGATTATTATTGTAACGCTGGGAATAGGGAGTAGCTTAAAGTATTCCCAAGCCTGGCAACAGCATCGGATTGGACAAGAGGCTTGGAGCCAGGAAAGGCAACTGATTACCCTATCAATCAGCCGTGAAGGAACGAGTCCTGGTTTTGATGAACAAGCTCAAAGGAAACTCAGAACTTGGTATCAATTGATGGATCTGGCTGTTTCAGAACAAAAGGCTTTCTTATCTAGACACCAGTTAATTGACCGTACTTTGCAAAATGGCATGGCTTCCTCCAAAAACTTTATAACCTCTACAGAATGGCACGATTACAACCCAAATGGCAATGTCCTTATCGTCACACCGCAATACTTGGAGCGTCAAAACATTCCTGTAGATACAACTATTGAGCAAAAGATGAATCACCTTAATGTAGGGGAGTTTGTCTTATTGCTGCCTGAACACCTCCGTTCAGAGGAAGAACATTATAAATCTGTTTTTGAAGACGACTTAACCAGTCGCGTGTCTAGTCGAGATGAACGACAGCAAATGACTGCTACGGTAGGTTATTTGGAATCAGGTCAGGATCGTTTTGTGTATAATACGACCCCTATTTCTTACCAGCAGTTTTTGAAAGATCCAATCATCATTGTTATAACACCCCAATCAACTGGTCCACAGTCCGTTTTGTTTTGGGTAGACGCAGTACAGAACTACGTTCTCTTTAATCGATTGTCTGATGCCCAGGAGCTTATCCAGAGACAAGGCATTGAAAATTGGGTCTCAGAAATGCAAACAGGTTACCACAACTACATCACATTATTGGATAATATCCAGAGGGAACGTTGGGTAATGCTAGCAGGAGCTGTGCTTGGGATTGCAACTTCAATCTTGTTGTTTAACACTATGAATAGGCTCTACTTTGAAGAATTTAGACGTGCCATTTTTATCAAACGCATTGCAGGTCTCAGGTTCTTAGAAATCCATCGCACTTATCTCTTTGCTCAACTGGGTGTGTTTTTACTGGGATTTATTGCGAGTGTATTTCTCATGGTAGAGATAGTAGTTGCTTTCTTAGTCTCGTTACTCTTTACTGGTCTATCTCTTTTACAGTTACATGTCCAAATGCAGAAAGAAAACAAGATGTCCATGCTTGTTTTGAAGGGAGGTTAATATGATTGAACTTAAACAGGTGAGTAAATCTTTTGGAGAACGAGAGTTATTTTCGAATCTTTCAATAACATTTGAGGCTGGAAAAGTCTATGCCTTAATTGGTTCAAGTGGTAGCGGAAAAACAACCTTGATGAACATGATTGGGAAATTAGAATCTTATGATGGCACGATTTTTTACCGAGGTAAAGACTTGGCCAATTATAAATCGAGTGTTTTTTTCCGTCACGAATTGGGCTACCTCTTCCAGAACTTTGGCTTAATTGAAAACCAAAGTATTGAAGAAAACCTTAAGCTAGGTCTCATTGGTCAAAAGTTGAGTCGGTCGGAACAGCGGTTGAGGCAGAAGCAGGCTTTAGAACAGGTCGGCCTGGCTTATCTTGACCTAAATAAGCGCATCTTTGAGTTATCGGGCGGAGAATCGCAACGGGTTGCCTTGGCAAAAGTTATCTTAAAGAATCCACCCCTTATTCTGGCAGATGAGCCAACAGCTTCAATAGACCCAGCAACCTCTCAGTTGATTATGGAGATTTTGCTATCTCTTCGAGATGATAATAGGCTAATCATTATTGCAACACATAATTCGGCAATTTGGGAGATGGCTGATGAAGTGTTCACGATGGATCGTCTGAAATAAAAATCCTTGTTTTTAATTGCACGATGAGTTACTGAAATATTATCATGAATCAATAATTGGAGTTAATTTAGAATTGTACTTTATTAATATTGAGGTAACTTTTTCTTGATAAAGGAAGAAATAGTGGAGAGGAAGTTAAATTGAAAAAATTCGACAATTATATTATTGAGAAGCCTTGCGATTCTAATTCAGATAAACTGCAAAAAATCTTAATAATTGAAAGTTTGGTAGATGATATTTTGCAATTTTCTCTCAGAATCAATAATAGTGTAGGAGAGTTTTTCCTCCTACAACCGTTTCAAAAGAAAACTATCTTTATTCCATGTTATTTTGAGGAAGATATTGTGAAAGTCAAAGATGATGATGAAGTTGAGTGGGATTTGTTAGAATTTCAAAAATTTAGAGCATTTTTGGCTTAGTAATCTGTGTTGAAGGCTCAAAATCTATGGTAAAAAAGTAGCTTTGAAAACGTATTACCTCCAAAGATTTAGTTAAATAATGATTTAACACAAAAAGAAATTATTGAAGTTCTGGAAAGATGTTGTTTCAGTATTGAGAAAAGGTGGGAAAAACTTGCGATTTTCACAGAGAAAGGAAGAAAAAGTATAGAAATATAGTCAATTGAAACAAGAACAGGACAAAAGAACCTTTTGTGCCATATTTTTCTCCTTTCGCTTTACAATTGGCTTGAACACCTTTATTGTATCGCGTTTGGAGTTTTTTTGGTATAACCTTCGACGCGCACCCGCATAGCGGGTGTTTTTTTGTCTCGCACCTAACGGAGCGAGACGGACTAATAGTTACATAATCAAAAAACGCACCATATCAAAAACTAAAAAGTTTGATATCATGCGTCATGTCTTAAACTAATTGACTATACTTTCTATTCAAATGAGCTTTTAACCAATTGATTGAGCCAATCCACTCTTAAAACCAAAGAGCAATTTCTCGCTTAGCTGACTCTTCTGAATCTGAACCATGTACAACATTTTGAATAGCTTGGTTTTCTCCAGCAGCTTTTGCAAAATCACCTCGAATCGTTCCTGGTAAAGCTTCTTCTGGACGAGTCGCACCCATCATAGTCCGCCAAGTTTCGATTACTTTGGGACCCGAAATGATACCTACAAGAACCGGTCCTGAAGTCATAAATTCACGAATCGGTGGGTAAAAACTCTGACCAACCAAGTCCTGATAGTGCTGGTCAATCAACTCTTCTGAAACCTTTGTACGCAACTCCAATTTTTCGATTGTAAAGCCACGCTGTTCGATGCGTTTCAACACTTCACCTACTAGTCCTCTTTTTACACCATCTGGTTTAATGATAAAAAATGTTTGTTCCATACCTGTCTCCTTTGTCAGCTTCTTTCTTTTATTTTACCACATTTTATGGAAAAACGGAGAAAGTTTTCAGAAAAGAAAAGAGAACCCGAAGGTTCTCCATTCTCTTTTATTCTACTGTTTCTTCCACAGTTTCAACGGCAGTATCCACAACTACTTCTGTTGTTTCTTCATTTCCTTCTTCCTCTACTGGAGGGTTAAGGTATTCTTCTTCGTTGATAGCATGTGGTTCAAGGTTACGGTAACGGGCCATACCAGTACCTGCTGGGATGATCTTACCGATGATAACATTTTCTTTAAGTCCAAGGAGATGGTCTTTCTTACCACGGATAGCCGCATCCGTAAGGACACGAGTTGTTTCCTGGAAGGAAGCCGCTGACAAGAAACTGTTGGTTTCAAGTGAGGCTTTGGTAATTCCCATAAGGACTGGGCGACCTGTCGCTGGAACTCCACCTGCGATAAGGACATCTTTGTTAGCATCTGTAAAGTCATTGATATCCATAAGGGTACCCATGAGAAGGTCTGTATCACCTGGATCCATGACACGGACTTTACGGATCATTTGACGAACCATTACCTCGATGTGTTTGTCACCGATTTCTACCCCTTGGCTACGGTAAACTTTTTGTACTTCACCGAGAAGGTAAGTTTCAACTGACAAGACATCACGAACTGCAAGGAGACGTTTTGGTTGGATAGAACCTTCTGTCAGAGCGGCACCACGCGCTACTTGGTCTCCAACTTCAACACGCATACGAGCAGTAAATGGAACGACATATTCACCTTCACCAGTTTCGCCCTTAACAAAGACTTTCTTAGTACGAGTTGATGCATCTTCTTCGATAGCTGTAACTTGTCCTTTAACCTCTGTGATAACCGCTTCCCCTTTAGGATTGCGGGCTTCAAAGATTTCTTGGACACGAGGAAGACCCTGAGTGATATCGGTATTTGAGGCAACCCCACCCGTGTGGAAGGTACGCATTGTAAGCTGTGTACCAGGTTCCCCGATAGATTGAGCAGCGATTGTACCAACTGCTTCACCAACTTCAACCGCATCACCAGTTGCCAAGTTGATACCGTAACAGTGACGGCAGACACCATGACGAGTGTTACATGTAAATACGGAACGGATGGTTACTTCTTCCACACCAGCATTGACAATTTCACGCGCCTTATCTTCTGTAATCAACTCATTTGGACCGATAATCACTGCACCAGTTTCTGGATGTTTAACAGTCTTCTTAGTGTAACGACCATTGAGACGCTCTTCAAGTGACTCGATCATCTCTTTTCCTTCTGCGATAGAGCGGATTAAGAGACCACGGTCTGTTCCACAGTCGTCCTCACGAATGATAACGTCTTGGGCAACGTCAACCAAACGACGAGTCAAGTAACCTGAGTCGGCTGTCTTAAGGGCCGTATCGGTCATACCTTTACGCGCACCGTGAGTTGAGAAGAACATTTCGAGTACTGACAAACCTTCGCGGAAGTTTGAAAGGATTGGCAATTCCATGATGCGTCCGTTCGGAGCCGCCATCAGACCACGCATACCGGCAAGCTGTGAGAAGTTTGAGATGTTACCACGGGCTCCAGAGTCCATCATCATAACGATTGGGTTCTTAGGATCTTGGTTGGCAATCAAGCGTTTCTCAAGTTTTTCACGGGCAGCACGCCATTCAGCTGTAACGGCATTGTAACGCTCGTCGTCTGTAATCATACCACGACGGAATTGTTTTGTGATTTGTTCTACACGTTTGTGTGATTCTTCAATTATTTCAGCCTTGTCATCAACGACTGGGATATCGGCAATACCCACTGTCAATCCTGCAAGAGTTGAGTGGTGGTAACCGAGGTTCTTCATACGGTCAAGTAGGGCAGAAGTTTCTGTCGTACGGAAACGTTTGAAGATTTCAGCGATGATATTTCCAAGGTTTTTCTTCTTGAATGGAGGGTTGAGTTCAAGTTTGCTGATAGCTTCCTTGATATCTCCACCAAGTGGCAAGAAGTATTTAGCTGGAACGCCTTCTGTCAAGTTGGCATTGTTTGGTTCTTGCAAGTATGGTAAACCCTCTGGCATGATGTCATTGAAGAGGATTTTACCAACTGTTGTAAGCAAGACCTTGTGTCTTTGCTCTTCTGTCCATGGTTTGTTGAGGCTATCTGTTGCAATACCAACACGTGAGTGGAGGTGAACATAACCATTACGGTAAGCCATAACCGCTTCGTCACGGTCTTTGAAGACCATTCCTTCACCTTCACGACCAGCTTCTTCCATGGTCAAGTAGTAGTTACCCAAAACCATATCCTGTGATGGAGTAACAACCGGTTTACCATCTTTCGGGTTCAAGATGTGCTCAGCAGCGAGCATGAGGATACGAGCTTCTGCTTGAGCTTCTTCCGAAAGCGGTACGTGGATGGCCATTTGGTCCCCGTCAAAGTCGGCATTGTAGGCTTCACAGACAAGTGGGTGCAAGCGAAGGGCCTTACCATCAATCAAGACTGGCTCGAAGGCTTGGATACCCAAACGGTGAAGGGTCGGTGCGCGGTTAAGAAGTACTGGGTGTTCTTTGATCACTTCTTCAAGGATATCCCAGATACGCTCATCTCCGCGTTCCACCAAGCGTTTAGCTGCTTTGACGTTTTGCACGATATCACGCGCAACGATTTCACGCATCACAAATGGTTTAAAGAGCTCAATCGCCATTTCACGTGGCACACCACATTGGTACATCTTAAGCGTTGGACCAACGGCGATAACGGAACGTCCTGAGAAGTCAACACGTTTACCGAGCAAGTTTTGACGGAAGCGTCCTTGTTTACCTTTAAGCATATGGCTCAATGATTTCAGTGGACGACTTCCTGGTCCTGTGATCGGACGACCACGACGACCATTGTCAATCAAAGCGTCAACCGCTTCTTGAAGCATACGCTTCTCATTTTGAACGATGATACCTGGTGCATTCAACTCAAGCAAACGAGCCAAACGGTTGTTACGGTTGATAACACGACGGTAAAGGTCGTTCAAGTCAGATGAGGCAAAACGGCCACCATCCAACTGCAACATTGGACGAAGATCTGGTGGAATAACCGGAAGGATGTTGAGAATCATCCATTCAGGTTTGTTTCCAGACTTGTAAAAGGCATCCAAAACATCCAAACGACGGATAGCTTTGACACGTTTTTGTCCAGTAGCTGTTTTCAACTCTTCTTTAAGTTCAGCAATTTCTTTTTCAAGATCTACTTGTTTCAAAAGGTCTTGGATGGCTTCGGCACCCATCTTGGCAACGAATGATCCATAACCATACTCACGCAAGCGCTCACGGTATTCTCGCTCTGTCATGATAGACTTGTGTTCAAGTGGTGTATCCTTGGGATCAATCACCACATAAGCCGCAAAGTAGATAACTTCCTCGAGGGCACGAGGGCTCATATCAAGGGTCAAGCCCATACGGCTTGGAATCCCCTTGAAGTACCAGATATGAGATACAGGAGCTTTCAACTCGATATGCCCCATACGCTCACGACGAACTTTCGTACGCGTTACTTCAACCCCACAACGATCACAAACAATCCCTCTGTAACGAATGCGTTTGTACTTACCACAAGCACATTCCCAGTCTTTTGTAGGACCAAAGATCACTTCATCAAAGAGTCCTTCACGTTCTGGTTTCAAGGTACGGTAATTGATTGTTTCAGGTTTTTTGACTTCTCCATAAGACCATGAACGGACTTTACTTGGAGAAGCTAGGGTGATTTGCATACTTTTAAAACGATTTACATCAACCACTATTTCTTCCCTTTCTATTCTAAGTGAACTGCTTATTCTTCTTCAGCAGCTTCTTCTGTTGCTTCCGCTTTTGTTGCTCTTTCAGCTTCTTCAGCTTCAAAGGCTGCTTTAGCCTCTTGGGCTGCTTTTTCGCGGGCTTTTTCAAGGTCATCTACGTGGATGACATCTTCGTCCATTCCTTCATCCAAGTCACGAAGTTCCACTTCTTGGTCATCTTCGTCAAGGACACGCATATCAAGACCAAGAGATTGCAATTCTTTGACAAGAACTCGGAAGGATTCTGGAACACCTGGTTTTGGAATTGGTTTTCCTTTTGTAATGGCTTCATAAGCTTTCAAACGTCCGTTGATATCGTCAGACTTGTAAGTCAAGATTTCTTGAAGGACATTTGATGCACCGTAGGCTTCAAGAGCCCAAACCTCCATCTCACCGAAACGTTGTCCACCAAACTGAGCTTTACCTCCGAGTGGTTGTTGGGTAACAGTTGAGTAAGGTCCGACTGAACGAGCGTGCAATTTATCATCAACCATGTGGTGGAGTTTGATCATGTACATGACTCCGACAGAAACACGGTTATCAAACGGTTCACCAGTACGTCCATCGTAAAGGATTGTCTTGGCATCGCTATCCATACCAGCTTCTTTAACAGTTGACCAAAGGTCTTCAGAACTTGCTCCGTCAAAGACTGGTGTTGCGATGTGGATACCAAGAGTACGAGCCGCCATACCAAGGTGGAGCTCCATAACCTGACCGATATTCATACGTGATGGCACCCCAAGTGGGTTCAACATGATATCGACTGGAGTTCCGTCTGGAAGGTAAGGCATGTCTTCTACAGGAACGATACGAGAGACAACCCCTTTATTTCCGTGACGTCCGGCCATCTTATCTCCGACCTTGATCTTACGTTTTTGAGCGATGTAGACGCGAACCAGCATATTAACACCTGATTGCAACTCATCTCCATTTGCACGTGTAAAGATCTTAACATCACGAACGACACCATCGGCACCGTGTGGTACACGAAGAGAAGTATCACGCACTTCACGAGATTTATCTCCGAAGATAGCGTGCAAGAGACGTTCTTCAGCTGAAAGGTCTTTCTCACCCTTAGGTGTTACTTTACCTACAAGGATATCACCTTCTTTAACCTCAGCACCGATACGGATAATACCCATTTCGTCAAGGTCTTTAAGGGCATCTTCACCAACGTTTGGAATTTCGCGAGTGATTTCTTCAGGCCCAAGCTTTGTATCGCGTGTTTCTGATTCGTATTCTTCAAGGTGAACAGATGTGTAGACATCGTCTTTCACCAAGCGTTCGCTCATGATAACGGCATCCTCGAAGTTGTAACCTTCCCAAGTCATGTAGGCAACGATTGGGTTTTGTCCAAGCGCCATTTCTCCATTTTCCATAGAAGGTCCGTCAGCGATGAAATCGCCTTTTTCAACGACATCGCCAACTTTTACGAGAGTGCGTTGGTTGTAGGCAGTACCTGAGTTTGAGCGACGGAATTTTTGGATGTGGTAAACGTCCAATGAACCATCTTCACGACGAACTTCTACCTTGTCAGCATCTGCGTAAGTAACTTTACCATCATACTGAGCAATCACAGCCGCTCCAGAGTCGTGGGCTGCTTGGTATTCCATACCAGTACCAACATAAGGTGCCTGAGGATTGATCAATGGCACAGCCTGACGTTGCATGTTGGCTCCCATGAGGGCACGGTTGGAGTCATCGTTTTCCAAGAAAGGAATACATGCTGTCGCAACGGCAACTACCTGTTTTGGTGATACGTCCATGTAGTCAACAACATTAGCTGGATACTCTTGGTTGACCCCTTGGTGACGTCCCATGACAACTTTTTCAGCAAATGTTCCATCTTCATTCAGACGAGAATTAGCCTGTGCTACAGTAAATTCATCTTCTTCATCGGCTGTCAACCAAACGATTTCGTTCGTGACAACACCTGTTTCACGGTCAACCTTACGGTATGGTGTTTGAACAAAACCATACTTGTTCAAGTGCCCGTAAGATGACAAGTTATTGATCAAACCGATGTTAGGTCCTTCAGGTGTCTCGATTGGACACATACGACCATAGTGAGTGTAGTGCACGTCACGGACTTCATATCCAGCGCGGTCACGTGTCAAACCACCAGGTCCCAAGGCTGACAAACGGCGTTTGTGAGACAACTCAGAAAGCGGGTTGTGTTGGTCCATGAACTGTGACAACTGTGATGAACCAAAGAATTCTTTAACCGCAGCTGTTACAGGACGGATATTGATAATTTGTTGTGGTGTCAAGACTTCGTTATCTTGAACAGACATACGTTCACGAACATTACGTTCCATACGAGAAAGTCCAAGGCGTACTTGGTTGGCAAGCAATTCACCAACCGCACGGATACGACGGTTCCCAAGGTGGTCGATATCATCTACACGGCCAAGTCCTTCAGCCAAGTTGAGGAAGTAGCTCATCTCAGCAAGGATATCTGCAGGAGTGACGATACGAACCTTGTCATCTGGATTAGCATTACCAATGATTGTTACGACACGGTCTGGATCAGTTGGAGCAACAACCTTGAATTTTTGAAGAACAACTGGCTCAGTCACAACCGCAGCATCATTTGGAATGTAGACAATCTTGTTCAAATCACCATCCAAATAGCTTTCAATACTTTCAATCACGCTACGAGTCATGATTGTTCCAGCTTCTACCAAGATTTCTCCTGTTTCAGGGTCTACCAATGGTTCCGCAATTGTTTGGTTGAGCAAACGTGTTTTGACATTGAGTTTTTTATTGATCTTGTAACGACCAACTGCTGCCAGGTCGTAACGACGTGGGTCAAAGAAACGAGCCACAAGCAAGCTACGTGAGCTTTCAGCAGTCTTAGGCTCACCTGGACGAAGGCGTTCGTAAATTTCTTTCAAAGCTTCGTCTGTACGAGAGTCCATTGGGTTCTTGTGGATATCTTTTTCAACAGTGTTGCGAACCAATTCGCTGTCACCAAAGATATCAAAGATTTCATCATCACCTGAGAAACCAAGCGCACGAACCAAGGTTGTAAATGGAATCTTACGAGTACGGTCGATACGAGTGTAGGCAATATCTTTTGAGTCGCTTTCAAGCTCCAACCAAGCTCCACGGTTAGGGATAACAGTTGAACCGTAGCCCACTTTACCGTTTTTGTCTACTTTATCATTAAAGTAAACACCTGGTGAGCGGACCAACTGAGATACGATGATACGTTCACCACCATTGATGATGAAGGTACCCATTTCTGTCATGATTGGGAAATCACCAAAGAAAACTTCTTGGGTTTTAATTTCGCCTGTTTCTTTATTGATCAAGCGGAAGGTTACAAAAATTGGTGCTGAGTAGCTAGCATCGTGGATACGAGCTTCTTCTAGCGTGTATTTTGGTTCCTTGATTTCATATCCAACAAATTCCAACTCCATTGTGTCTGTGAAGTTTGAAATTGGCAATACATCTTCAAACACTTCCTTAAGACCGTGGTCTAGGAAAGCTTTGAATGAGTCAGTTTGAATTTCAATCAAATTTGGTAAGTCAAGAACTTCTTTGATTCTTGAAAAACTACGACGGGTACGATGTTTCCCGTATTGAACGTCATGTCCTGCCAAGATGATTCTCCTTTGTAAATAAGTTCCAAGCCTTGTCAATCAGGCTTTCTAATCGTCATATGGTTGTAAAACCCCTATCACCGTGTCCTTTGGGCGAATTTTCAGAATCTTTAAGTCTTTGTTACAAATGCTCGAAATCCTGAAAAAAAGCACAAAAAGAGCAGCTAAATCTGACTTTTTCAGAAGATTTAACTGCTGTGAGCCTTGTCTGGACAATATTTCAGACAAAACCTACGACAAATGATTACTCATATTATACCCTATTTAGCTAGATTTTTCAAGGGGATTAACGATTTTTTGACAAAATCTTTTCCTACGTAACTTCTCAAAGTAACTTCCATCTCTCTCCCAAAACTGGAAGTTAGTCTCAGACGACGAATTATGCTAGAAT
>NZ_CAMHWI010000013.1 GCF_946188695.1 Streptococcus mitis
TGCCTCTGAAGTATTGACTTCTTCTTTATATTCAAATGTTGAACCTTCTGGATATTGATCTGGATCAATACTATCTTTGACACTAGGTTGTTCATTCCCTTCACTAACTGGAACAATTTGAGGATAACCTTTTGCGACTACTACAGTTGCTGGAACTTCAACTAATGGATTTCCATCTTTATCCGTTACTACAACCGTTGTTTCCTTGTCTCCTGCCTTACTTGTTTCAACTGGTTCTTTAAATTTAAACTTAGAACCTTCAGGATAATTTTCTTCATCAACACTCTTAGAGGCGTCTGGTTGTGTATTCTCTTTATTTTCTGCCACATATTGTGTCTTACTATCGACCACTACAATTTTAGCAGGAATCTCTGCAACTATTTCTGTACCTAGCTTAGCTACAACTGTTACATCTTTGTCTCCTGTGGAACCAGTATTCGGTTTTTCTTTATACTCAAACGTGGTTCCTTCTGGGAATTTACTTGGATCAATACTATCTTTCGGTGAGATACCTTCTTTGTTTACTGGAACATACTGAGGATAACTTTCTACCACCCGTACCGTTGCTGGAACTTCGACAAGTTTATTACCTGCTTTGTCTTTAACAACTACTGTAACATTCTTGTCCCCTGCCTCTGAAGTATTGACTTCTTCTTTATATTCAAATGTTGAACCTTCTGGATATTGATCTGGATCAATACTATCTTCAGGATATGGCTGTTTCTTATCTTCATCAACAGGCACGATTTGTGGATAACCTTTTACAACTTTAACCGGTACATTGACGGTTTCTTCTCGCTTCTTATCTCCTGAACCGTACGTTACTGTTATTGGAACTGTCAATGAGTCATCTCCAACTTTTCCAGTTGTTTCTGGAATCTTCGTTTCATCTACTGTTTTATCGTTGCCTTTTGTTGACACGGCATCTTTTAATTGTTCGGAAGATGGTTTAGTTCCTTCTACAACATAAACTGGATAAGCAGTTGACACACGTGGTTGTACTTTAATAATAAATTCTTGAGAAACTTTATCAGTTGTGTCTTTTAAAGTATCAAACACTGGATTTTTATCAAATGGATTGTCAACAATATCGTAACCCATTGATTTCAACACATCGATACGAGTTTGAACATCTCTTTCAGAAATCGTTTCTCCTGTTTTACCAGTTAACATTAATGCATGATCCGTTAATTCTGTTTCTTGTTGAGTTTTTGGATCTACGGAAACGAATTTCACTTTTGCTTTTTGATCATCTTTTTCATAAGTAATCTTAATATTAGCTTTTGGATCTGTGATTTTTGGCGGATGATATCCTTTATCTAAATGTTCTGGATCGATTGGTGTTAATGAATTTCCACTTCCATCTTTTGGAGTATAGCCATCTTTATGAGGAATAATTTCTGTAATTTCCCCAGTTTTTGTTGGGTCTGTTGGATCATTAGGGAATGGAATTGGAGTTTCTTCTAATCCAGTTGTCGGATTAATTGGAGTCCAACTTCCAATCTTCGTATAAGTAACCTTATCCGTTTCATCAGGGATTACTTTTGTATCTTTTTCAGGGGTTACTGCTTCTTTGGCTGGAATTTCTTTTTTATCAGCAATATATCCTGCTAATGTTTTAACTTCTACTTTTTCCCATGTTTGATTTGATGATTCCCAATCTGTATATTCGACTGTTTTATCAACTAGATTTACTTTTGCTTTTCTTGTGAATGACACAGTTTGAACAGTATCATCTAAAGCTTTTTCTTCAGCTGCTGTATTAGAATCTTTCTTCACATAAGAAATCACACGTTTAGCGGTCTTAGTCAAGTCAGATTCAGCCAAGCCCTTAGGCCATTTCAATTCTGGATTATTTCCATTTGGATCTACTGGGCTATCTTTTTCATGTGGCGTTGATGAAGGTACTTCAATGATTCTAGGTTTCAATGTGATTTCAAAGGTTTGAGATGGTTTAGAAACTCCTGCTTCCTCATCATCTTGGTCATCAAAATCAGGATGAGCACCATTTACATTGTATGTATCACTTTCAACTTCGTATCCTTTTCCTTTTAATTCTTTAATTTTATTAGTAATGTCTTCGCTATTTGGTAAGGCAGTTCCCGGTTCACCAGTTAATTCTACTGTTGTAGAGTGCTTACCATCAGTTGTTTTAATGACAACATTTGCTTTTTGATTTTTAACTACGTATTTATAAACAACTTCTGTAGGATTTTCTGATAATATCCCATCTGAATTATTTGGTAAATCAGTTTTAACTAGTTTGTAAACTACACCATTTTCACTAAATTCTTCTTCTGGTGTAACTGAATAATTGGTACCAACAATATTTTCTAATTTTGCTGTAGCATCTTTTAAGACATTTTCTCTAAGAACAGTAGCAGTATCATTAGCTTTTACATATTTTACAGTAACTTTTCCGTATTTTGCTTCATCGTAAGCTGCTACAATATTTGACACCGCATCATAAACTGTACCACTAGTTGATGTTCGCTTATATGGACTATTTTTTAGATACTCTCTAAATACATAGTATTTATTATCAGTTCCTTTAATAATATATGGCGCAGTAGCAGTGGTTGTTTTAACATTCTCATTTTGTGTCTCTTCTTTTTTCGTCGTGTTATTTGCTTCTGTAGCAACATTAGCTTCTGTAAAATCTTTTGTTGGAGTTGCAGTCGCAAATTTATCTACTTCAGCTACTCCCCCTTTAACAATTGAAGTTGCTTTTAAAATCGGATTATTATTAGCAACATTAATATAACGCATAGCAACATTTCCGAGTTCTAAGTATTCTTTAAGCCAATTCCCAGAAGCATCAAATGAATTTTTTTTCGGATTATCCCATGAGATTTCCATATTTGTTGTATATTGACCACTCAAGTCATCCGAACTATTTTCTTTCGTTATTTTGACAGTTTCATTTACAGGTCCAAACTTACCAGTTTGTGAATGATATAAATTAACAGTGTTCGAAACTGGTTCTCTTGACACACCGGCTGCTGCCCAATCAAAACTATAATTTGTATCTGAAGTTGCCTTACCACCCACAATTTTTACAACTAGTTCATCATCAGTAAGACTAATAACTTGAAACTCAGCATAAGTTCTTGGTGATTTTAATATAACATGCTCTTCATTTATCTTAGTGTTAGCAGTTGTTGATTTATTTGATAAATTTGCTCGAACTTTTTTAAAATCGCCACTTTTAACAAATTTATTTAAACTTTTATCGTTTAACTTAATAGTAAAAGTTGTACCTACGCCATATTCATACTTATTTGTACTAAAATTAAATTGTTCACTATGATTTATTAATTCACCATTTTGTCCAAACTCTAAAGTCCCAGAACTTGAAATAGTAGAAGGTGCCTCACTAGGTTTTTCTTGTTTAATATTTGTTTTATTAACAGTATATTCTTTCTCAACAACGGTTTGGTTATTAACTAAGATTTTTGCAGTTACTAATTTATCTTCACTAACTTCAGGATACCTTAAACTATAATCATTCAATGCACCTCCGAAAGATACATCTTTTAAACTTTCAATTGCAGAAGTAAACTTATAAGTAAACCTAGTTTTTGTACCTCTATTTTTTAATTTTGCTTGCTCTTTTTCTTCTAATGATGCTGAATCATCACGCTGAGCCCAAAAGGAAGTTTTTTTACCTTTAGCAGCTTCATTAGTAAATAATTCTTCTATACTCTCTCTTCTGGCAAAAACTTTTCCGTCTTTTGATAATGTCTCAGGCAAAGATGAACCACTTCCTAATTCTTCGAAAGTAATACTTATTTTATCATTTTCATGATAAGAACCATCTTTTAATTTTACATTATAAGAAAACTTAGTTGGAGAATAATTTCCCATTCGGTCATTAGTCGTAATTGTTCCACTGGCAGTAATATTCCCATTCTCTAGTATTTTAGATTCTACATTTCTAGTTTCTTCTGCTCTAAATCCACTCTCTCCTTTTCCTGGAATGGCTTTTCCATTTCGTGGATCTTGATTTTTGTTTTCTTTTTCTAATTTCTTTTCAATGGATGCTTTTGGTATACTTTTAAGAATAAAATCTATATTATTAAGAGAACTTAATTCTTTGTCGATATCTCCCTGTATTACTTTATCATTAGATAATAAGTCTTGCGCTTTAGCTAATTCTTCATTCGCACTTTTGATTACTTCTTCTGTTTTTTCATTCACTTCAGTTTTTTCAAGTAACGCTTGAACACGAGCAACAGCTAATTCTAATTTACTTGTATCAGCTTTAATAAACTGTTTTTCCTCTTGTCTACTCTCATTATTAAAAGATTCAGTTGAAGAAATAACATCTTTAGATCCTGTATTTTCAGAAGTTGCTTCTGATACCTTAAGATTAGAAGTATTAACTCTATCCTCATTATCTGTTTTCTTATCATATTCCTTTGGTTGATGATTTGAAGATACTGAGGCAGCACTACTATCATTACTTTGAATAGCATCTGCCTGAACAGTACCTCCACCAATAAACATCATAAAAGCAGCAATCGCGACTGAAGCTGCTCCAAAACTTACTTTGCGAATAGAAAAACGTAGTTGTTTTTCACGATCATGTTTACCTTTATAAAACATCTGATTTCCTCCGTTATAAATATCTTGTTATATATTATGATACTCTTTTTATCTAATAAATCAATAGAGTTTTTCGCAAAGTTTCATATCACAAAACGAACAATATCCGTATATATATATATATACGGATATTGTTCGCTATTCTTTATAAATATTACATTTTATGAAACATGGATGTTTATTGTCTGAAAAATTACGTTTTTATAACATTTTAAATCACATAAATATTTAGCCTATGTATTTTCCAATCAGCTATTAGTTCCTAGCGCTAATTATTTATCATCAAGTAGTACAACCAGTTTCGAATCAGGTTGATAAATGGCTTCCATTTACTTCCTTCTTTCCTAGTTAATCTATTTTCACTCCAATCCTATCAAATATTCCTTGAAAGAAGTATCACAACTAAAAAGAGAACGAGCCAAAACTGCGTTCTCCTGAAAATGATAAAAATATATTTTATGCCACAAAAGATATGTAAACTAATCTTTTAAATAATAAAAGAGTTCCGACGTTTGTAAATGTTTTGAGTAAATTGAAATTACTTTTTGACCTTTTGGAAATACTGTCTTTCTCTTCAAATCTAATAAAGATTGAGGAACAATTTTCCTAGATGTCTCTTTCAATGTTAATGCTAGTATCTGTTTTCTTGTACGTAAAGCATAATCAAACTCCAAATACAAATAACGTCCTGAACCAGTTAGATGAACATGCTTTCCCAATAACTCCTCAATGGATCCTAAAACTTGTAACTTTTGCATCGTGGTTCCATCTTTTTTTATTTTCAACTCATCAATTATGACATGCCTATTTAAACAATCGTCAAAGAAACTGCCTGCACCTTTTCGGTAATCAACACCACATAGGTGCATGAAATTAGTAGGTGAAAAATGAAGTTCAACACTTTCTATTTCTGTTTCATAATACATGATTTTGCCAACGAAGTGTTCTTTAAAAAAAGAAGCCGCAATTTGTAACTGAGTAAAAAAACGCTGAAGTTTTATTTTTTCGGTGTAATTTGGATTACGATAATCTCTAGAATTTGCCATATTTTCCTCACAAAAAAGGTGGTTTACAGAGTCTGTAAGCCACCTAGTCAGTCGGTTTATTCTGGTGTCTGCCACCGCTTGGCCCTTACGTCCAAGATTGCTATCGGATTTCGTTCTGGTGTCCGCCACCGCTTGGCCCTTATGTCCAAGATTACTATCAGATTGACCATGAGCCGACCACTCATCTACACTATTTATTTTACCTGAAAATAGCTAAAATTTCAAGTTTAAACTCTTCTATTTCGTAGTATAGGCAAAACTGATGGCGCTATCTGCTTGCGAGATTTTTCTAAAGGTATAGTTAGGATTGCCACCATAGTTTGTCTCAGACACAAGGAAAGAACCATCATCATATACTTTCTATAGCGATAGGTAAAACTTTGATACTATCTCCATCTTTTCCCCCGCTTCACACCGTGCGTGCGACTTTCACCGCACACGGCGTTCCATCAATAGTGTATTATCACGATTTTGCTTTATCGTGCTGTATTAATATGATTAACATAATTGTTCTAAGTTCAAATTTTCTTTCAATAATGGTGAATTTCCTGCAAGTTCGCGCAACTGATTTAATTTGGTCAGTCCTGTATCACTCAAATTCAAAAGCTGAAAGAGATTTTTGATAACCTTCTCATTTGTTGCGTGAATCAGGCGATGAATATCTCGTCCAACAATGATAAGGTTCCTATAAGAGTCATCCTTTGTTTCTAACCATGGTCTCTTATGGTGACAATGAATATCATCCATATCCAATTCCTGACCGGTTACAGCACATTTCCCTTTTTGAGCTACAAATAAAGAAATTCGATTATCATTGTATTCAACTGTTGCACGCTTATTTATAATTGAGTGTTCTCTCAGCCATTTTAATTTCCATGTTTCAACAGATTCCTGTTGTTTATGAATCAATTTTCTCCCCTCGGGAGTATACCTATTCAGATTCTTATTTCTTCCTTTTAGTGTTCTCGTCTTGACATAGCTAATTGGAAGAATTGGATAACCCATTAAGTACCGAATATTTTGAGATTGGAGGTAGGGGAGAAGTCCTTTATCTTTTCCCTTGTATTCTCCTATTTTTGTCAGACCTTTCGCCTGCAATCGATTTTTAAAAGAGAGATAAAGCTGATAATGAATTTCTTCTAAATCCTTACTCACATGTGTTGCCATACTATAATAGTTATGAATACCGATAACCATACTATTATACTTCTGTATTTCACGAATAATTGTTTCTTTAGCACCTTTAATTTGTATCAATTTCATCTGTTGTTTCAGTTGATGTTTAATACGTTTCTTGGCTTTTGATGCAATATGAGAGAAACAAACCAAACGATTATTCTTAGAAACTAGCTTTAAAGTAATCCCAAGGAATTCACTGCTTTTCTTTCTCAGATTGGTAATTTGAGATTTTTCCTCTGAAATAGGGAGGTTAAGTCGTTCTTTTAACCACAATTTTACAGCCTTAAACGTTCGCTCTGCCTCATTCCTATTTCGACAAAAGATTTTAAAATCATCCGCATATCGGACAATATAAACTTCTTTTAGCGTCGTTGAAGTTCGCAGCTTTCTGTAAACATGTGACTTGTGTCTTGTTCCCTTGGAATTATATTGAGGAACTAATTCCTTACAATCTCTTTCTTCCCATTGTCGTCCTATCCACCAATCAAATTCATTGAGATTGATATTGGCAAGTAGTGGAGATAAGATACCTCCTTGTGGTGTGCCCTTAGTTGGATAGGTCACTTTTCCATTCGGAAGAACAATTGGTGCTTTTAACATTTTTCGAATAATCACTAGAAGTTGTTTGTCCCTGATACCTAATGTCCAGATTTGACGCATTAACTTAGTATGATTCACTTCATCAAAAAAGCCTTTAATATCAACGTCAACGACATAAGTCATATGACTTTTATTCATACGATACATACAGTCCATAATAGCGTTATCAGCCGACCTTAAGGGTCTAAATCCATAACTGTGTTTGTAAAATTTCGCTTCACAGATTGGATCCAATACTTGTAAAATACACTGTTGGGCCACTCTGTCCCACATCGAGGGAATGCCAAGTGGTCGTTTCTTCCCATTTGGCTTAGGAATCTCTACTCTTCTGACTTTTCTGGTTCTATAATATTGAAATCTTCTTTGAACTTTAGAGATAAAGTCTTCTTGGGTCAGATTTTCTAAATCTTTAATGGTAACACCATCTACTCCTTCGGTTTGACTACCACCATTCCGCTTTATGGTACGATAAGCGAGCAGTATATTCTCGGGAGATATGATAATGTTCATTAAGTTCTTAAAACTGAATCCCTTTTGACTTTTGGAATATAAATCATCAAATATCTCGGTCATGCCATAGTATTCCGCATACCTTAGTTTTTGATGTTTTAATAGTTTGTCATCATTTTTTGGTTTCGTCATGGTCTATCACTCCTCTCTTTGGATTCGTGACCTTTTATGTCTTACAAGAATCCATGAAATGATAAAGTTCATAACAATACACTATTGACTAGTGGCTGTTCCTCCAGTATCATTACAACACTTTCAAAGGTCGTGCCACCACTCTCACTAGAGATTAAGGAAAGTTATGATTTTCTTTCCAATGTTTCTCTGGTTGTGCAACCTCCACATCTCTAGCTTTCGACGTTCCCTTATCTTTATCAATACTAAACTTAGGTGCCTAGCTATACCCCTTCAACTTTGATATGCCTGTAACATAACAAGGAATTTCATATCGTCGATTCTTACTCTTCCTCAAGTTGAAACAACTTACGTTGTTATACGCATTTCTACGTACTCGCCTTCGGAGCGTACATTCGCTGGTTCGTCAGTGCTCATGCACATTCTCACCCTATTTAGTTTTTAATGACTCCCGACCTATCAGATACATATTCCACCTCTGGAACACTTTCGATTCTTAAGTCCTTAAGAATAACGGTATCTTTCAGCCGACTTCACCGAGCTTCAAACCTTTACCTTTGCACAAGATAAACGCATGTCGGAGTATTAGAGAAATCGTTTCAGGGCGTTACCCCTTCATTCCAATTTTCAAGATAAGAGTTCTCCATTCTATTCAAATTTAACCTGATTATCAGGTTGATTTTTCAAGAACGTGTCTAACCTTTTCAGTTAGAAACGTCTCGCACCGACAAAAGCCACATGACCGTAGATGGCTGGTGTGCCATGTGTACCTCCTACAAAAGAAACAATGGCACCTGCTCTTGGTGTAGAGCCAGTTTCCCCACCAAGACTTGAAGCTGTCGCAACCCAGTCCTGACCATTTCCCATGGTATTAATGATTGAAATCTTTTCTCCATTTCTACCTTTTAATTTTAGGCCTAACTGGTTCATACGAGCCGCAACACCCCATGTACATTGTCCATAGGCATAGGCCATACCATCTCCACCACCAGGAACAGAATGATCATACAAGTCCCCACGAACACCTTCAAGGGATTGTGGATCACTCTTTGCCTGTCCTCCATTTGTTTGGCTAAAGCCTTTTTCAATTTGGTAATACCATTCCGTTGCTCTGGTTTGTCTTTCCAGTAGTTTGTCACCAGAATTTCCCTCCCAATAGGTGAGGAAGAGTTGGGCGAGATTAGCTGCACTGCCTGTATTTTTAAAGAAATCTTTTAACCAACTTTGATAGTAAGGACTATCCCCATGAAGCATAAAATCAAGTTGGAGGTCTAAATCATACCACTTCTTATTTTTACTATGTGCATAATTCAATAAAGCTGTATGACGTGTTGAACCATCTGCAGTATCCGTCCATTGCCCTAAACCCAAACCTCTATGAAGGATATTAGGATAAGCACCACTATAAATGGCTGGACCTCCAATCGCTAACCATGCTTCATCATCCCATGAGGAATCGGTAGCTCCAACAGGAGGAGATAAGTAATCTCCTTCAGCTCGTTTAGGATTAATAGAAGATTCTACCGACCAATTTCCTAAAATAGCCGCAATGGCTTGGGGACTTGCCCCTTGAGATTTCAAAAAATCATAAATATGTTTTGCTCGTTCAAACTCATCTCCACCAAACTGACCAATGGCAGGTAAGATAGTGGTCTGAAGTTGAATGACTTTTGGAAAATAAAATTGTGGATTGACATACACTAATTTTTCTTTCTTGTTCTTATACTTTTGATAGGAAACTTTCAAACCTGTATCGTCTGGTGTTTCACCAATAATATCACCCGTTAGAACTCTTGTCCCCTCAATCGCACGGCCATTATGAATAGAATACAAGGTCAATCGACTCTCATTCTCTCCTTTTCCGTTAGTGAGAATAACATTGTCGCCATCTAGAGATACAACACCATCCATTGGTGCGACAATCGTTTGGTGAGCCTTCGCTTCTAGTAGAATGTACTCCTGAAGGGTAGGTTTCCCGTCTAAATCATAGTATCCATAACGATAAGTCATGGTTAGACTATCTTCGTTGCTTTTCCCTTCAAATGGATTGTCCAATTCTTGCATGGAAGCATAGACACCTTCTTCTTTTAGTTCCTTCATTTCCTCTTGATCGTCTTTCGATAGTTTATACTTAGGAGTTTCATAGAGGTCTTGCATGGATTTCAAATCTTCTCCATCGTTTAAATCATGCCACAAAGTAGACAGATAATCCTTGTAAGTTTCTGAACTAAATAAGTGAACTGGTTTGTGTAACTCATAGTCATGGAATTTAAAGTTCATATACCCCATCACATCATCAACTTTTGTGTAATAGGTAATTCCTTTGTCATTTGTACGAGTATGTTCTGCATCTTCCCAAGTTAGGTGGGTATAAGCTTTTGTTAATTCAAATTCATCTTGTTGAATCAAACTAGCAGATGAAAATCCTAAAAAGAAGCTCATCATAAATAAGAGAAGAAAGACTAATCCTCCAACTATCCAGGTTACAGGATTTCCAGCCGTAAATGTAAAGAAGGAAAAGGCTGCTTTTAGTTTTTGATAGATATTTCGGACACTTGTAAGACCTTGTTTCTTTAATTTTCGAAACCGATTTTTAAAGGAACTTGGGTTATCTTTCGCTAGTTTCCATCCTTTTCCATCTTTAAAATGATGGTATCGCTCTTTTGTGTTGGTCAGTCTTTTCTTGGTAAAACGACCTGTTGCTTGTCCTGTTTTGACACTAGCTTTTCCAAGGTTATAAGAAAGCCGACTGTAGCGTTTCCCTTTTCTAATGGTCTCTTGTAAAGTGCGATAACCTTCTAAATCTTCATTTTCTGAAGCTAAATCTCCACCTTCACGTCCAAGGACATAAAGAAAAGTTTTGGCTTTCCTACTGACTTTTTTGGACTTATAGGCTTGTTTAGTATATTTTAAATTTTCTTTAGCAGCCTTTACTTCCTTCTTGGCTTTTAATTCTTCTAAACTCTTCCCTTGAAAGAAAAAATTAGATTTATGTTTCGATTCCTGACCATAAAGAAATTTTTGATTGGTTTTTCTTTCTTTACGACTCTCTTTTCTTTCTTCTTTTGCTTCTACCTTGGCTTCTCTAAATTGCTTCTTGGCTATTTTCAATCGTTTCCTAGCATGAGGCAATCGTCTGTCTCTTAATTCTTTACGATTCAAAAGAGATGGAGGACTATTTTGAAGGATGTGATTGTAGTCTTCATTTGCTTGTTTTACTCTCTCCTTTGAAGCTTCTCTCATCTCCTCTAGCTTTTCTTTTATCTCTTTTTTCCATGCTTTTTCATCCAGTACAGCGGAATCTTTTTTCTGTTTCCTCACCTCCTTCTTTCCTTGTTTCAAGAATTTCTTCTCATCTTTTAGACTTCTTCTAAATGCCTTTCGTGCACGTATGATTTCTCTTTTATCCTTCATTTACCTTCCCCTTAGTTAGAAGCCATTTTATCAGGATCCGTACTCATGATATCAAACAATTGTGTACCTTGAGGAATCTTATTTTTAAAGGGTACGACAACTGAACCAGCTTTTATCAGTCCTGCCCCTTTTTCTGGATTGACAAGGTATTTTTCGAGTTCTTTTGACAAGCCTAAGAGTTGAACCAATTCTTCTCGGTCATTTTTTGCTTGCTTTAGGAGAATCATAAATTCACTATTTGCAATAATCCGTCTACCATTTGGATCTAACAATAAGGTTTCGACATTTTGGGTTATCCCAGTCGGACTGGCTCCATATTTTCTGACACGACTCCACAATTTAAAGAAGAAATCACTGGCATATTTATCTAATAAAAGAAGCTGCATTTCATCAAAATAAATCCAGGTCTTCTTCCCTAATTTTTGGTTCCGAACAACACGATTCCATATCTGATCAAAAACAACCATAAGGGCGATTTGTTTCAGCTCATCTCCTAACTTTTTAACATTATAGATTAAGAAATTAGATCCTGTCTGAATATTGGTCTTATGAGAAAAAATATCAAGAGAACCTTCGACATACAGTTCCATATCAAGCGCCAAATTCTGCGCTTCTTCTTCTGGTTGTTGACTCAAGACAAAGACCCATTCTTCCAAAGAAGGCTCTTTAAATGACTGATAGGTGAGTCTCGTAACTCGGTCGATAATCGATTTTTCTCTTCCATCCATTTTCCTATCCAATAACTTGCCGATAAAGGATAAAAGAAATTCTGATTTTACCTTAACAGGATCCTCATCCATATTTTCCTCAGACAAGTCAAGTACATTGAGATAGGTTTGGGAATCAGGCGCAATATCAATCATTTCTCCTCCAAAAGCTCGTCCAATGACACTGTATTCTGCTTCTGGATCCACGATGATAATTTCGGTATTTTCACCAGATTCCTTGATTTTGGTCGTGATAATTTCATGCTTGGTTGCCATCCCTTTCCCAGCTCCAGATGTCCCTAAAATCAGACCAGACGGTGTATTTAATAAGCTTCGATCAATGGTAATAATATTGCTTGATATTTGATTGATACCGTAATATTTCCCACTACGGTCTTGTAAGTCTACTGAAGTCCATGGAGAGTTCACTGCTACATTGGACGTTAATAAACTCCGTGATACCCCCTCTAAAAAATCACAACCAAATGGTAGCAAACTATTAAAGGCTGCTTCTTGCATATATGGAAGTTTATCAATCATTAAATCATTTGAGCCAGCCACTTGTTGGATCGTGTCTAGGGCTTGTTTGAGTTCTTCTTCATCCTGACCAAAGACCCCAATCAAGAAGACTGTTTGAAACAGTTTATCTCCTGTCTCTGTCATGGTTTTTAAGAGTTCCTCAGCTTCATCGATATTGCTTTCTAATACATGACCTACTTTTTCCAAATAGATACCTGTACGAGCGAGTTTTTGTTGTTCCCCAATCTTTTGGGATTCCATTAAGGTCTTCTTTGTTCGTAGTTTCTTCATGGCATCTGCCTTGGTCGAACTTTGAGCATGAAGGCTCACTATCAATTCCAAATCTCCTTGCATGAGGTCTCGGATAAACTGATCACCTAACTCCATACCGTAGTCTCTGACATAGACAATCTGCAACAAGCGGTCATTGATTTGTAGGTAATTCTTGTTTTTAAAATCCAAGAGATTAGGCGCTATGAAGTGACGAGTTGTCTGACCAGATCTCGTTAAATCACGGTAAGAAAAAGGAAGATGGTGTTCTCCTCTAAGCATATCTGCCAACAAGTTGACACGGTCTTCTCCAGCCAAGGATTCAAATCGTGCATCAATTTCTGAGAAACCACTCTTGAAATATTCTCCTATTTGAGACAAGGAACGATAGGCTTGTTTGGGATTAGAATCCTTTCTACCAAAGCTAATCAGTTTCACAGCTGAAAAGTTATTTTCCCCACTGTCTAAATTCTGATTCATCATCCGATTCAATTCTTTACGATAGGTATCATACCCATCTTCTTTTTCCTCATACAAAACACTTTGTCTAAACTTTTCTAAATTCAATCTTTTATTAAAGATAGTCAATTGGAAGTTGGTTTGGTCGTCTAAGGAGTTAATCAAATCAGAATACTTCTCAATGATTGCGCCCTTATCTTCTAAACCAACGGTCTGGTAATTGACATCACCAAGTAAATAGCTTTGTGAGAAATAATCTTCTTTTACCTGCATCAGACCATTTTGATACAGGGCTTGATAGGAAAGAGTATTAGCCGTTGATGGTAACACTTCCTCTTTTTTCCCTTTAACTTTTTCCTTTTTATTAGTCATTGAAGTTTTTTGTTTCTTTAATGTATTTGATTTTCTTTTCATGTTCAGGTCCTTTCTTTCCTGTAATTGTGCGTAGGGGAACCGTTAATTCAAAGTGTAGACGGTATTTCAAATAATGTTCAAAATATAAATCATTGGGTTTATAGACTCCAAAAAGCATGAGGGGGATGGTAAAGGCAAATACAAAACCGTAAACAAACCAATCTCCAAATTGCCAGAAAAAGAGATTCAAGCCCAAAACAATAATTGTGACAATAAAGGCTGGTAGGACAAAGATGATTTGCCTTGTAGTGAAGCCTAACCAAGCCCTGTGTTGGTATTTTGAAATGTCTTTAAAGACACGTGTATTCATGACTTTCCTTTCTAAAAAGGCTAAGAAGCATTCACTTCCTAGCCTTTATCTAATTACATACCTAAGATTGAGCGAGCCGTACGTTGAGAACCAACGAGGGCAATAATCAGTAAGATAGCTTGTACCAAACTACCAAACATAATTGCAAGTGATTGCAAGACTCCTGCACCATTTGAAACAGCTATTTTCCCAGCAGATTCAAATAAAGGAACAAGAGAAACAATCAGAAAAATAAGAACCCCTTGTACCGCATAGACCATAATATTTTTTAAATAGCCAATACCAATAGACTTCCATTCATCACTTAAAAATGTTGGAATCGTAAGAGGGGCAAATGGGATCATAAGGTAGAGTTGAATAAATCGAATAGATACCAAAAGATTGACCATAGCTGCACTTACTATCCGAACAAGCCAAATGAGGAGGGCGAAAAATCCCACAATCATACGGCCAATAAATCCTGAACCTTTTAATCCAGAGATGGTATCATACCTTGCCCCACCGTGAGCCACAATCGAAGCCACTTGTTCAATGGCGTGACTCGCAATCCCGATGATGGCTTCTACAATAACGGTAGTGTTGGTAATCACGACTGCGACCATGATATAACTAATCAACATCGGCGCTAATGCTTCAAAGGTCATCGCTCCACCAGAGTTAGCAATTTTCTTTGCCATCTTCGAAAATTCTAAGATGAGAACAACTGATAAAATCGCAACTCCAAGAGGCTGCATGACACTTTTAGTAATACTAGACATATAAGTCCAAACTGTTGGATTGTAGCTAGATAGAGATTTAATCAGATCTACCGTAGATTGTAAATCCACATTAAACCCTTCAAATAAATTTTCAGCTGATATTTTTTCAGATGCAAGGTAAACAAAGGGTGAGACTAAACTAAGATTCATGTCATTGTTTATCCTCCTAAATTGAAATTTGAGTTACAAAGGCACCAGCAGCCCCTACCATAACACCACCGACAATTTCCAGAATGGCATTCCGAACACCTGGTCCACCATCTTTAATGTTGGTTGCAAGATTGACAATCCCCACAACAACGAGAAAGGCACCAACCGCAATCAATCCCTTCTGTAACAAAGACATAGCTTGTGCAAACATAGCACTTGCGTCTACTCCATAAACAAAACCTTTAAAATGCGTAATCATCTATTTCCTCTTTTCTATTTTTATTTTAAACTAGATTCAAAAGTTAAATCACGAATTCTAAGGCCTTCAAGATGATTTTCTTGTCTTTGATTCAAAGGATTGATTTGATAGTTCCACCACCGTTCATCTGTTTCTTGATTGGCTAGGTATTTCCAGTTTGGATGCTTAATGGAATTGTACTTTTTGCTTTTAAAGACAGGCATATTGGCAATTCGAACCAGGCATTCATGCCGTTTCATATTTCCGACTTCATCAGGTGTCATTAAATCACGAGCAATCTTTTGATGAGAAAGGGATCCTGAACCTGTCTGGCCAAAGGAACGACTAGTATTTCGAACATCAATGGTTTGTTTACCGAGTAATCCACTCATAAATTTAAAGGTATCTTCATCATTACCACCTAAGTAGACTAAACTATCACAGTTCCCAAGAATGGTTTTCCAAGCTTCTTTTTCTTTATAGAGTCCTTGAAGTTGGGCAATATTTTGAAGAATGGGAACGAGACTCATGTTCCGAGAACGGACTGTTGAGGTTTGTTCAGCAAAATCTGGAATTTCTCCGATATTTGCGAATTCATCTAAGTAGACTCTCACATGAAGAGGTAATTGACCCTTAAAATCAATATCTGCTTGTCTTGTTAGAGTTTGAAATACAGTTGAAAAAAAGAGGGCTGAAAGAAAGCGAAAGGTACTATCGTTATCTGGGATAACTAAGTACACCATTGATTTTTCCTGGCCCCATGTCTTCATATCAAGGGTATCTCTTTTGGTCAAATCCATGACACTTTGAATATTGAAGAGGGCAAATTTAGCAGTGGTTACAGCTATAACAGAATCCAAAGTCTTATCCTTATAATTTTGAAAATCTGCCCAATTTCGCATGGTAAAATTTTCAGTTCCATACTTTTTAGCATAATTTTCAAATAGAATTTCTAAGACACTTTTTTCTTGGTTTTCACCCTTGGATAAGTGTTTAATGAGTTTTGAGATTTCAGCAAAACTTGGATAACGCCCTCGTTTTTTTCGCTCTTCCACTTCTTTTTTTTGACGTTTCAACAAGTTTTGGTATTCTTTTTGACTTAAACGACTTTCTTCTATGAGCTGTTCTCTTGTTTTGGGTGGATTATAGAAATCGACCAAGTAGGAGGCCAAAGCTCGTACCAAAGTCATAGAAGCTTCATCCCAAAATGGATCACTACGGGAGCCAGAGCCTTTGGTGTTATTGAAATAAACCGTCAGCAAGCGATTCAAATCATTTTCTGTCTCTATATAGCGAAAAGGATTAAAGCCATCTGAGTTCTTCATATTGACTAAATCTAACACCTTTACTTGGTAGCCATGTTCTAAAAAGAGTTTGCCTGTTTTCTCAGCCAAGTGATCTTTAGGATCCACTACAATATTAGAACTATTCATCTGAATCAGATTGGGCTTCACAAAGCGAAATGTCTTCCCACTTCCTGAACCTCCGATCACCGCAATATTCTTATTTCTATCATATTGAGGTGGTTTTTTATCTAATAATGTCAAACGAACATCTTGTGCTAAGATCGTATCATGAGAAAATTCTTTACCGTAAAAGAGCTTCTTTTCTTTTAGAGTTCCAAAACGGGCGCTCCCGTATTCTACCCCTTCTCGGTATTGTTTTTTACCAGTCTCTAGATAGAGATAAACCAGTAACATCATCACAAATCCTAGTAGAAAAAAAGCACTTGATTTTCCAGTAAAGGAAACATTCCATGGCGACTGAAGAACTTCATCTTGACCTTCCATCAGAAGATGAGTCCATTTATCTAATGTATTTCCAGTATAGGAATCATACAAAAGCGTCAAACGATGAAAAAGATAGCCTAGTAAGATACCTAACAGTGAGAATAGTAGGAATTTCTTTCCACTGTACATCATCTCACCATCTCTTTCTGTTTGACGGATCCTTCTTGTCTAAAGGTTATTTGGGATTTAGCTTCATCAATTGCATCGTCCAATGACTTATCCATGGTAAAATCAGCTAATTTCTCCGGATCATTAACCATTTTTTCTAACAGATGGTCTAAATGATTGTCTAGAATCGAACGGTCTTTCGTGTAGAAATGCAGAGAATCCCCTTGCCAAGCGATGGCTAAAGGAATCTCTTCTTTTTCTAAAAAAGCTTTAAATTTCTCTATATCAATTGGTTTGTCTAAAAAATCTTTTTTCAGATTAATCGTATCAATCGCATAGGGAGATTGTAGCAATTCTTCTAATTTCTGTACCCCTATCTTATAGGCAAAATCTTGTGCTAAAGCCTGACGTCTAGACCATTCTAGAATCTTTAAGAGACTTTTGACAGTAAATAAAAGACTACGCTCAGCATATTGAACTGCCATTCGTTCCTGTTGTTCAGAGGACATCCGAGGCCTCCTTCTTCACAAATAGCAGCTTTCCTTCTTTATAACGATAAGCTATCAATTTCTGACGTTGCTTAATCGACTTGACAACCTGCAGTAGATCTCTCGAATAAGGTTCTCGAAGAGTGACTTCTACTGCTTTTCCATCAACGATACCAACACGTTTAAATTCAATGTAGTCTTTTTTGAGATGTCCTAAGCCCATACCAAAAGGAAAGTGATGAATCAATTGGATCGTACAACCACCTTTATTTCCCATTTGTTTCAAATCATACAAGTTTACTACCTTCATGATTAACTCCTTTATCTAGTTTGTCGCATCGTTTGAGTCTGGTAACGATAAACTCCGTGTCTGTTAGAAAATTCTCACACACGTCTTGTGCCAGTTGCCCTTCACAGGGAAATACTCTCAGTCCCTACTTACACAGGCACGCTAATCAAGACGGAGTGGATTCAATTTTCAAAGAACAGGTAGCTTTATTATAGATAAGAGTAGTTGAAATTTTTATCACATTTCTTATTTTTCTGTCTAGCTAAATTCATATTAATCAAAGAGTTTGAAATAAAAGACTAACATTGTTACATAACGTTAGCATTTCATTTCCCTAAAACAAGCTAATTTGGTCTAAAAAAGCAGCAAACTATAAACTAGTAGGTTCCATACCAAATGTAGCCCCATACTGCCCCATAAGTCCGATTTATAGCGCACCATCCCTAAAAACATTCCCAATGAAACATATAAACACCAAGCTAGAATGGTTCCTGGATGATGAGCTAAAGCAAATAAAACACTTGACAAAGCAACTCGAATATCTAATTTTCTAACCAAGTTCCATAAAATTTCTCGATACAGAAATTCTTCAACCATACTTGCATTGATTAAGAACAATAAAAATGAAAACCAAGGAACTTGATGTTGAAGGCCAATTAAGTTTGCTTGATTCGTGCTTTCTTGAGCATGAATCAGACTAAAACATAGACTTATAATCAGTAGACTAACGAATCCAATACCAATCCACTTTATCCTAATTTTCATATTGACCTTGGCCACTTGTTTTCGTTTGCCATACATCCAAAAAAAAGAAATGAGTGACGCTCCATAGAGAATCTGTAGTATAGTTAACTCACCGATACAAAGCAATTTCAGTAAGTATAGAGATACCAATAGGACATTTACTTGTTGGAATATATAAACTGGAATTATTCTTTTCATAGTTACCTCCGAAATAAATCTTCATAATCTAAATCTAATACCTGCACAATCCTTTCTACCCATGGACTTTGAGGCATTCGTTGTTCCATCTTGTAGTGACGAATCTTTTGATACAAACGATTCAATTCACTTGGATAGTGAAACTCTCCCGCAAACATTTTTCTGGTTAACTCAATCCAGCTGATATTTCTTTCAGCCAAAATAATGGACAAGTTCTCCCAAAATCGTTCTGCCATATTGATTCTCCTTTAGTTAGATAAATAATGTGTTTGTGCCATGTAAATCAATTGTTTCGTATCTCTTGGCAATAAAGCTCTAGCCTCCTCCAGATTCAGATTTGGATAAACTCGCTTATTTGAAACCGCAAGAGGAAGTCTGATGGTTAGTTCAGGATTTTTTAATATCATTTCGATGAAATCTGTTAATTTTAGGTTATCTCGATTCTTAAAACGTAATAAATTTGGAGATAAAAACTCGAAACAATCTGAAGAATAGCTCATCATCTCAATTAATTTCTCCTTTGTCATTTCAGAAACTGAATGACAAGATACCTCTATGCCATAGTTTTGAAAGAAGTCTAAAAGAAGTTGATTTCTTTGGCTATTTTTACTTAGATAGAGATCAATCATGGGAGACCTCCCAAAGATTCGGTTCCATTTGATATTCTGATACGATTAAGGAATCTAATAAATTTGCGAAGTTAATCGGTTTCTTGTCTTCATCATAAGCTTTTACAGTTACTTGGGTTGTAAGTATTCCCTCTTTTCCCTCGGCTCGATAGCCTTGTCCATATAAAACAAAAACAAGATTCTGATTATCATCTACAAAGGCATCAGCTCCGTTCTTTATATCCTGACTTTCAAGGAATTCCATAATGTTTTGAAGATAGGATTCGTAAAATAGGGGGTAGTTGTGTTTTTTATGGTAATCATCTAAAAATGTCACCTCAAACTCACATGGATAATTGGGCATCAAAAATATTTGTTCATCCAGCTGTTTGATTTCTGCGTCATGTAATTCTGTTTCTAATTCATCACAATCTAGTATTGATTCTTTATTTAATGCTTTCATCTTTTTCCTCTATTTCTTTTAATTTTTTTGCGATTGCGGCAATCACAGGAACGGTTACACTATTACCAGCTTGTTTATAGAGCTGACTATTACTAGAGACTTTTCTAGCAGCTTCAAAAGCCCAATCAGGAAAGCCCTGCAGTCTAAAACACTCTTTAGGAGTGATTCGTCGTATCCTCAAACGGTAAAATTGCCCATCAATTAAGACACCAGCTACTTGGTAAACTTGTTTATCTTCTCCTTCATAGCTAGCCACTACTACTCCCATTTGCCCACTAGTTGTTAACGTATTCGCTATACCTTTTCCAACTCTACCACGACGATACTGAGAACTTGGTCTTTCTAAATTGATTGAATCCCCAATCTCTGCATGAGCATATCCTTTTTTCGTTGCCTCTCGGACTTTTAGAAATTTGATTGGTTCTGGAATCAGTATTTTGGGGATTTTATCTCCACCTTGCATCGTAGTCAGTGTTGGAGATAAGCCCTCACTTCCATAGACGCGACCAGTTTCCTTAAAGCTAGTTGGTAAATCTCCAACAACGACAATACCATGGCGATCCTGAGTATTTAAAGTAAACATTGGCTCTTGATTATCCTTGAAACGTCTACCATTTTGTCTTTTTTCTAATCTGTCTGGTGTCATACAAGGAATCGCAACTTTAAATCCTTCTCCTTTTCCACGAACTAAGGTTGGCGCAAGACCTTCTGAATAATAGACTTTACCACTCATTCCACTTCTTGATGGATTTAAATTTCCTAGTGCTTTCAAAGTCTCAGGGTTAGTTGCTTGACCTTCTCGTCTGAAAGGAAATAAGAGTCTGGTACCTTTCTTTCTAGAATGTCCGATAATAAACACCCTCTCTCTGTTTTGGGGAACGCCAAAATCCTTACTGTTAAGCACCTGCCACTCAACATCAAACCCCAACTCATCAAGTGTGGTAAGAATTGTGGTGAACGTCCGTCCCTTATCGTGATTGAGTAGGCCTTTAACATTTTCAAGAAAAAGAAAACGTGGTTGGATTTGTTTGGTCGCTCGAGCAATTTCAAAGAACAAAGTTCCTCTAGTATCTTCAAATCCCAATCGTCTTCCTGCGATTGAAAATGCTTGACAAGGGAATCCCCCACAGATGACATCGACTTTCCCTCTAAGTTTTTTAAATTCGTCATCTGAAACATCTCGTATGTCATGAAATTCTATTTCTCCTTCCGTTTGAAAAATGGATTTATAAGATTCTCTAGCAAATTTATCAATCTCACAAAATCCAATACACTCGTGTCCAACACTTTCCATTCCAAGTCGAAATCCACCTATACCTGAAAATAAATCAATAAATCTCATTTCTTTATAACCCCTTTCTGATCGACTATCAATGTCCAAATAGTCACACCACTTGAAATTAAAATGAGCATAACTAATATCCACTCGATTGGCGACATTTTAACCACCTCTTTTTCTAACACGGTTATTCCAAACAGAATACAAGCCGTTAAACACAAATTCAGCAAGTACTTCCGCACGTCTAACAAAGCGAACATTGTCAAGAGCATACTGATAGATTCTTTCAAAATCAGTCATAGCAATTTCACTAGCTGTTTCAGAAAAACCTTCTCGTCTAAATTGATCCTGTACCAGTCCCCAAATATAATCTCGATCATATTTTGTGACCTTTTCGACTTTTCTTCTCAAAATAGGTTGAGAATCTCTTTCTTCCTTATCCTCAATAAATAAAGAATCAGTCTCACTATATTTAGTCTCACTAACTTCAGTCTCACTAGGGGCTGAATATGAGACGGGGGCCGTTTCATTTTCAACCTGCCCTAGTCTTTTTTTAACACTAGGCCTGTTTGAATTACCTACTGGGGTAGAAGACAATTCCCCTAAATAAATCTTATTAGCAAGTCTCCCTTTCTCACTTGAAGACTGTTGGACTTCATCAATTAAGTCATATTCTTTAAGAATTTTTTTGATGGACAGTAATTTTGACTTCGAACAACCTAACAGCCTCATCAGTTTAGAATTAGAAAATACTAAATAGACTGCTCCTTCCTCATCTATCCAACCACGACTGAGAGATAATTCTAAACGATCTTTTAAAATAGAATAAGCTACCTTTACTTCTAGTTTCATATCCATATATTTCTCATCCTCAAAAAGAATTTTAGGTAATTTATAATACCGTTCTGAAGTTTGGTATTGATTTGCGGTAATTCGTTTCATAGCGCTCCTCCAAGTTCTTTGAGTATTAAATCTCCACTTGATTCCAAGCGAACCAAGCCACTTTTTTCTAATTCAGTCATAATAGAGATGGCTTCAACAATGTCAATTCCCATTTCACGTACTAAAAATGAAATGACAATATAGCGTGATGATTGTAATTCTTTTGTCATTTTTCCTCCAGAAAATAAAAAAACGGAAAGATTGTGAAATTCCTTTCCGTAACATAATAAATATTTGAACACCAAACTCAACACCAAAAAAATATTTTTATTGATGATTATTGCTCAATCAAGCACATATAACAATGTGAAGAATTAAAATCTAAACCAATAAAAACCCTTGAATTCCAAGGGTTTTAAGTATTTATTCTACTTCACAATGTTTTATTATTTTAAATCTTCTAGACCAACCATTGAATAGTAGCCATTGAGTTTTTTTCCTTTCGTAGCAAGGGTTTAGAGCCCCTATTTTATTTTACTATTGTTTGAACATAGAGAGTTTTCAAATGAATGGTGTTCAAACAGTTCTTATTTAATTACATAGAAATCTACTTTATATTATATCATGCCTTCTCTATTTTGTCCGATGATAGCCCTTCAAGCTCCCTGAATAGAAAAAGCGACTCTATAATATTTGTAGTGGGTAAATCCCCTATGGATATTATGGAGTCTATTTTGTGTAGAAAAAGTTCCATAGAAAAAATCATATGGAATCATTACTTTTTATCATAAAACTACTCGATATCAAAGACCCTAATATCCAGATTCTAGACATCATCAATAAGGATACCCACAAGGAAATCATCGCTAAACTGGACTACGATGCTCCATCTTGCCCTGAGTGCGGAAGTCAAATGAAGAAATATGATTTTCAAAAAACCTTTCTCAAGGATAAAGAAAAGATTGTCAACGCCCTTCAACTACACTATTCTAACGCCAAATTAGAAGCAACCAATAATCTCATTAAACTCATCAAACGCAATGCCTTTGGATTTCGGAACTTTGAAAACTTCAAAAAACGGATTTTTATCGCTCTCAATATCAAAAAAGAAAGGACAAATTTTGTCCTTTCTCGATCTTAGCTGACTTCAACCCACTACAGTTGACAAAGAACCGAATTAATTTGATATTCCTAATCAATTTGTTCATATCTTATTCTAATCAACTATATATTAATTATGATAATTCATTCAATAGCCCAGTAAGAATAAGAGAACCACTCATTAATTAGACTAGCGATTTCTTTAGGTGCTTCAGTATAAAGCTCATGGCCAAAGTTTTCTAGAAGAATAGTATCAAAATAGTCTGGCAATTCTTTTAGGGCTTCCTCTCTCCATGTAGCTTCATTAGGATAGCGAGGACTAATAAACAAGGTAGCTCCCACTTCTCTCTTAAAAGCTTGTATTTTCCTCCGTAGGCGGAGGATCGCTTCTATATTTTCATAATTTATAGCCAACTCATATCTATTATACTCCGCATTCCAGTGATAGGACTGTCTTACAGCTTCCTCCATATTTTCTGACCAATACTTTGCTTCAGATTTCTCTTTAGAAATAAGAAGAGCTAAGTCTGAAACGACTTGAGATTCGATATAGTTTTTAACTTCCTCTAACTCTGTATCTAAAGGTAAAATCTTATCTAAATCTAGATAGCCACCATCCCAAAGAATTAGTTTTTTCACTTCATAAAATTCCGATGCAAGATAACGCGCCAAATCTCCTCCAAGAGAATGACCTATCAGACATATAGATTCTTCCTCTACAATCTCATTTTTAAACCATGATTTCAATTCTGTTTCATCTCGAAGATGCTTATCATATGGATTTAGAAAATAAATCTGCGAATTTAGTTCTTGAAGAAAATCCTTGCTATGATAGACATTGCTTCCCAAACCGCCAATAAAAAATGTCTTCATTCTCTACTTAATACTATGCTTATTCATCTTTTGTTCAAAGATAGTCGTGATAATCTGGCGCAATTCTTCGCGTTCTTTTTCTGGAATTTCACCACTTGTTTGGGCTACAGCGTATAGTTCAGGGTGTTCAATTGAAATGCGTTTAATAGTACGTGTCGTAGCATGCTTTCTGACAAAAAACGGAATTCGCTTAATCAAGTCTTGTGGGACGAGCGCAAGAATCTTCTCAGCAGTTTCCTTGTCACTAATCTTAGACGTAGTCAGCCCCTTCTTAATCATTTCCTGTTCTTTTTCTGTAAAATCTTTTAATTCCATTCGATTAGTCCTCCTATGTTCGCTAAGTTAAATTATATACCAATTGTAGCAAGACGACAAATAGTCTGTTTGTAAAATCTTCTCTATACTACAATTTTCCTGTCGCTCATAATTGCTCTTTAATGAAAAATCACAAAACCTTTTGGAGAGATCACAAGCTGATTCTCTAATTCTTGGTAATCGCTTGCTAGTGCTACTGCTTCCTTTTCTAAAAGATAATCTTCTTTTGATTGGTTAAAGATCGCTTTAAGGAGCCGGCCTTGGTATTTCCATTCCAAGGCCACTAGATCAGGTTTAATTTCTTGGAGGCTATACTTGCCATGCGAAATGATTTCTGACGCGTGTTTGCGAATCTTTATCAGCCTCTTCATAAAGTTCAGCATGTCATTATCACTTGATACGCGTTCCCAAGGCATACAACGACGGCAATCTGGGTCTGGACCGCCAGTCAAGGATAGCTCGGTTCCGTAATAGATGCAGGGTGTCCCTTTTTGTAAAAAGAGACAAGCTAAGGCTGATTTAACCAATTGAACATCCTCATTGGCAGTCCACAAGATTCGTTCTGTATCATGAGAATCCAAGAGATTAAACATAACCTCTGAAATCTGTTGTTTGTAATACATAGATTGGCCATTGATCTCATCGATGAACTGGTCAGTCTTCTTAACGCATCGTAAGAAATAGTCCTTGATACTATCAGATAAAGGATAATTCATAACCGCATGGAACTCATCTCCATTTAGCCAAGGCTGAGCCGTATGCCAGACTTCTCCTAAAATATAAAGATCAGGCTTTTTAGCTAAAACTGCCTTTCGAAAATCCTTCCAAAACTGATGATCAATCTCATTAGCCACATCCAAACGCCAAGCATCAATATCAAACTCTTCAATCCAATAAGTCGCAACCTTTAAAAGATAGCCCTTAACCTCTGGATTGGCTGTATTTAGCTTAGGCATATAGTCCTCGAAACCAAAAGCGTGATAGGGTAAGTCTCTCTTATTAGCTAGCTTTTCAGTAGTCACTGGGAATTCTTGAATATGAAACCAATCTTTGTAAGCAGATTCCTCACCATTTTTTACAACATCTTGCCATTGAGGCGATTGCGAACCAATATGGTTAAATACCGCATCCAACATGATTTTCATGCCACGCTGATGAGCTTGCTCGACCAGCTCCCGAAAGGTCTCCTTGTCTCCAAAATGACGGTCAATTTCAAAGTAATCTGTCGTATTGTACTTATGATTGCTCGTAGATTCAAAAATCGGACAAAGATAAAGTCCAGTAATGCCCAAGTCTTGCAAGTAATCCAGATGGTCAATAATCCCCTGTAAATCACCACCAAAGAAATCATCACTCTGAGGTGTGATAGATGACTCCCAGTCTAATGACCCTTCTGGGTTTAATCGAGCATTTCCATTAGCAAATCTCTCAGGAAATATCTGATACCATACCGTATTTGAAACCCAGTCAGGAACCTTGCAGGCATCAATCTCATGAAGATAAGGCAACTTAAATCCATTCCCAATAGCATGAAGATTTTCTAGAGAATTTTCCACACACCCTTTATCGCCATACAAAATACTTTGACCTTCTGTATCCGTGACTTCAAAGAGATACTGGATACGTGCAAAGTCAACGGACACTTCAACCTGCCAATAATCAAAGATGGCATCAGAAGTTACCTTGGACATTTCTTTTGTATCCTGATAAAACTCCTCCATAAAGATAAAAGGGTCCCCATAATGCAAGTTGATGTTTTCAATATCATCTTTCTTGGTACGGATACGAATGTGCACTATCTTATCTTTATAAAGATAAGCATACTCCGACTCTGGTCTGTGATAAATGGCTGTTAATTCCACTGTATTTGTCTCCTGATTTACTTGGTTGCATTTAATACGCAAACGTTTTCACAATTGTGATTCTAGTATACTACTTTCGTATTTTATTTTCAAGGCTTGTCCGTAGATTCTAGTGGTTTGGTTCTATAAATAAAAAAGCAGCCGGTCTTACAACTTGCTACTTTTCAAATGATGATTTACAAATGTCTTTCCAGCCACTCAATTTTTTTAAAATCCTTATTGTTATTGTGCTCATTTCGATAAGAATCTTGGGAAGAAGCCTTGTAAATACTTAAAAACTGTTCCAAACTTGGAACGCGAAAAGTGATGTTTTCGAGATGAATCAGCTCTATATCCGATTCCGAAACTCCTGCAAAATCAGGTAAAGAATCGATACTTCCGAATTCAACACTCAGACCATCTTTTTTGAATTCATGCTCATGAATATCTATTAAGACGTAACCTAAGTGATTCATCACTTTCATTATCTTGTCCCACTCATAAATTCTGAGATGATCGGGTGCTTCCCAACCTCTAGGGTCACCAGGCACATGAATGTCAATGTCAGACGGCTCCCATTCTTCATTTGAACGGTATTCAAACCCCAAAGACCCCATGAGCGTCGGAGTGATTCCGACTTGGTTTAAATGAGAACAAATTGTTCGAAATTCATCAAATAGAGAATTCATTCCTCCTCCAATCGTTGATATAGAACTTAATTTCGTTGTGAATAATAAACTAATTTTTACCTTCTACTCTTTCGGTTTTGAAAATACTTCTACTCGTTGAGCTAGGACTTTGATTTCTACAGGTAGGTTATCCGATTTATCGCCGTCAACATCTGACTCCAATTCACTATCTGAAGAGATCTTAATATTACGCGCTTTGATATACTCGATATTATCATTTGCAACAACATCCCCTTTTAGTAAATCAGGAATAACGGATAATTTAGAGAATATTGAAGCATCTTTCAGAATCAAAATGTTGGCATAGCCATCTTTGTTTTCTTCAAAGATTTTCTTATCAGCGAAGTAATTTGTCAAGAGAACCAAAACATGACTAGCTTCACCAACATAATTTCCATTTTCTGTCTCAATCTTAATGTTAAAGACCTGATCTGTCATAACGGACTTCATGGTATTTACAGCATAGGCTAAAATACCGAATTTTGTCTTGTCCTCGATTTCAACATTGTGAATCGCCTCAGGAAGTGAACCGATACTAAAAATATAACCAAAATAGTTATCATTTGCTTTACCGATATCGATTTTGTTGGTGAGATTGAAATCAAGCTCATCAATAGCTCCGTCGATGTCTTGATTGATTTCCAACAGTTTTGTAATGAGGTTACCCGTGCCACCAGGGATAATCCCTAACTTAGGAATGTAGTCTCTCTCAGCAATACCCGAAATGACTTCGTTGACAGTCCCATCTCCACCAAACACAACCACTGCATCGTACTGCTCACGAGAAGCTTCTTCAGCAAAATGTGTTGCATCCAGCGCTTTTTCGGTAATTTTGGTTTCCACGTGCTCAAAGTATTCTTTGGCTTTATTCTCCAGCTTTTCTTTGTAATCCAAGGCCTTTTCCCCACCAGAAGTGGGGTTGATAATTAACATTGCTTTTTTCATTGATAATACTCCTTAATTTTTAAATAGAAATGTTAGCGTAGCTACACTTACCATTACATATAATACTATTATATAATGAAAACTCATAAAAGAGAACTTTGACGTACTGGAGATTAATACGCTTTTATTCTATTTTCCCATCGTATAACTACATCCTTTAAGTGTTCATCCAAGTAAGAATAGGCCTTTTCCTTTATCCAATAAGGAATACCATAAGCTGCCTCTGCCACCAAGTGAGAAGGCGTTTCTACTTACCATACTCTTTTATTTTATCAGCATATTCAGTCAAAAGATTTTTTGAATAAATTTTTTCATTACTTGAATTTCTAACTTCTTTCCAAAGAATAGATGCAACTTTTAACTTGTTTGAGTAGTTACGACTATTTTCGTCTGCACAGAAATCCTTTAAAAATTGATTCCATTGACAAACCGAATGATCATACTTGGCATAGTCTGAATTTCCATAATAGACTTTTAGCATATCTTGGATTGTAAAATTCAAATCATGTTCTTTTTTTACTTTTCTCCAAGCAGTCGCCATATCAGCAGTAAATTTAAATGGGGAAACCTCTGTTAAAGTTGCGAAATATTCTCTAAAGTGTGCATTAAAGGAGAATCCACATTCAAGTAAGGGCGTATCTAAGGCAACGACTTCTACTTGTTTCTTTTTCCTTTTTATTGATGATTTTTTAATCAAATTACCCTTAAAGTACTGCTCAATAATATGATTGAGTTCTTGTTTGGTACCTCTATATTCAAGCCCTAATGACTTGCATATCTGTGAAAGTTCATCCCGATACCAATAGAATTTATTAAATTCATCAAAGGATGTGACTTTATCAAACTCAGGCCTGCTTTCTATCAATATAATACCTCCTTAAAACCAATTTAGGTTGTCATCTCAAAATAATGGAGTTTTAATTTCTTTATTTTGAGGATTAGCTACGTTTCACTAACAAGCTTACACATTCAACGGTTCGGACTTACCGTATCATCCGTGAAAAAGCAGTCCTTCCGAAATAAAGGAAAGTCCTTTGTTTTGATATTGTTCCATTCGTAAACAGAACCGACAATATCTCCAATAATTGCTCCAAGAATCAGATTCCTCCTTGTGAAATATCAGATTCATTACACATTCCCAATGGATTGCTCTTTAAAAATGGCTCAACTAAATCAATCCACTCCTGATGTAGGTAAGATGATAAATAACCGTGATTATAGCCCTTTGCTTCATACAAAATTGTATTTGCATGTAGCTGATGAAATAATTTCGCTGATTTTTTCACACAGTTCAATTCTTTTTCACCATAGATATACAGAACCTGAGCCTTGCTAGCAGAAATCATATCTTTCAGCTTGTAATGCCCCATATAGGTTTTGTAAATGGTCACCAATGTTTTAACAGGCGTCCTTGGCAGATCCTCCAAATAATAAGCTTTTATTTCCTCTGGATAAGCCAGTTTAGGATAGAGTTTGTTCATCATGCTTAACTGAAGTTTGCAAGAGAATTTATTGAACATCAGTTTACCAAATAGAGACACTAGAAAGATGCTGATTTTAGATAACCTTGGTTGAGGAATACAGAGGCTTCCGTCTATAATGCCCTTCTCAGCAATTTCACTATCTAAAGACAAAAGCTCCATGGCAATTTGACCACCAAGTGAAACACCACCGATTGCAAACAATTTCCCACCACAGTTTGCTTTGATATAGTCTAGAATCTCCAAAGCAGAATCTTCAGTAGAAACATAATCAAGTTGATATTCCTCACCGTGGCCATTCAAAGTGGGTAGAATAATACGGTATTCTTTTGACAAGATTCGTGCTTGACGAAGATAATTCCACCAAGAACTACCACCACCATGTATCAATAAAATAGGAGGCAAATTCTTATCACCAAATTCATGGAATTTCATGTTTAAACTCCTTACTGTAGGACTTTCACTAGATAAATACTTGTTAAATCAGTTTGAACAAGCAGTAATGCCTCATCAAATAGAAAAGTCTCTAACATTTATTATCTAGAATGACCACACGTTACTTTCAATAATAGATATATTAATCTAAAGTTAAAATTACTTTTCCTTACTAATTCTGTTACTTGCCAATATAGTATAGATTAAATAAACAATAAAAATGATAATAAAAATAAAATTAATTTTTAACACAAAATAGAGATTTAACACATTTGCGAACGCATGAAATAATACACAGTATCCCACAGATTTCGTTTGACGATAAAGAAGCCCTAAAACAAAACTTAAAAATAATGTATATATAAAAAATAAAATAAAAGGAAATCCTTGATGACTTTCTCCAACTATAAACCATAAAGGCAGATGCCATATTCCCCAAATTGATCCTACAATCAAATTAGATTGCCAATAAGTATATTTTTTATCAAGTAATGGCTGTAATATTCCTCTCCATCCTAATTCTTCATGTCCACCACCAAAAAAAATTAGTTGTATAAAGAATAGCGGCATCAGATAAATTGATACTCCGTTTAATTCTAAGGAAGATACAGAAAATAGTATCAAAATTGCTAACAAATGAATAATGAAATAAATACTACTATTTTCTTTCTTACTAAATACAAAATGTTTAAATTTTATATTATTCCTTTTCAAATAAAAGCTACTTGCAATAGCTGGTCCAAGTGCACCTACTATATGTAATGTTCTTCCTATAATCGTTTCTAATCCCAAAATATGGGATTGCGTAAAGATGGCAAGAATCCCCCAAGCTATATAAGTAATTCCAAATGTACAATAAAGATAATTTTTTAAATTCCTTTTGTCATTTCCTGTCATTTTATCTTCCTAATCTTGACTATTCTACGTATAATATTTTTTACTGCTTCTTAGTTGCTCTCGATTATAACTACCTTTATTCTATCACAAAAACACAAAAAAAGCCTTAAAATCAAGGCTTTTCATTATTCATTTCGTCAATACTTTAGTTTCGTAGATTCAGATTCGCATGATTAAAACTAGTCAATTTTCTCAATAATGTTTCCAAGTTTATCTAATACAAGACAGGAAGGATCATTTAGTGGAATTATGGGAACATTAACGAATTCTTCAGCTCTATCCTTATTAGCTTTATCGTTCCAGGAATCATAATGGACACTAATTAAAAACTGACTAAAGAGTCCTAATCCATTTTTTATTTTTATCTGATGATCTGAATTATCATTAGGTGAAACATAGACTTTTTCTCCTAATAATAGGGCTCCTGCAGCAAATCTCATAACTTTCGCCCCTTTATTAAGCATATGATCGATATAATTTTTGAACTCCTGATTGACATAAATAGATATATATTTTTCCGTATTTCCACCACCGATAATAATTAGATCAGCATCTAGATAGCTATCAAAATTAATCTGCTTAGTATCCAAGAGTAAGTAATCAGTGTTTAGGTTAGAAAAATAGCTTCGGAAAACTTCCGTGTACTTTTTCATATAGGGTTGCCAATTATCTCGAAAAACTGTAAAAATAACAATTCTTTCAATCTTGCTTGATAATACAATTTTATCAACAATGCTATGTTTCTTTATTAGGGGATTCCCACCCATCAAAAAAATTTATTCTTTCAAGTTAACACACTTTCTAAAGATACATAAAGTTTAAACAAGTTTATTCACGTTTTGAAATTATAATTTTTCTTAAAACATATCATTTTATTATTGACTGACTAAGATCGCACCAGCAATCATACATATGCAACTTGCTCATCATTGTCCAAACCAGTCTTAATAACATCTCCAACATCCATAATATTTTTTAAACCTTAAATAAGATTTAGATAAATTTATTTGTAGGTTAAACCATCATGAAATGTCAATTCACAGATAGTTTTACTTATATATTTATACAGTCTTTTTGTATTTATAAATCATCCTCTTAAAATCTCGTCTATCTGCTCCGCTTCGATTTGTTTTTGTAAATCATCAATTTTTGTTTCAATATAGTTTTTATGTTTTATCCACTTTAAACCTATAAAATTTGGTAACAATGATTCGAGAAATTCAATCCAAGCTGAATACATAGGTACTACACTACCTGACCAACTCCAAGAAGTAGGTGTTAATGGTATTTTTTCAAAGTCTTCAAACAACGGATTATTCTCAAGAAAGAGCAAGATATACTCTTTTTTTCTTTTGATCTCTAATTTTGATACAACTGAAAATAGGCAATACATTTTTGCTTTATCATTGCAGAATCGTTGAATACATTGTCGAATCCACATATCTTGTCTTTCTAACAGCTTTTTCTCATTTTGCTTTGGCAATAATAAAGATTCTAAAAAATACGGTACTGACAACCTAGAATATTGATAGTTTCTTATCAACTGCTCAAAGATTTTATTATATATTTCTACAAAATCGTCCAAATCAAAAAAGCAACAATGCTTTTCTTGATGGTCGCTAAAGGAGTCACTATTTATTAAATAATCTATATACTTGTCCAGTATAGAAGGTCTAACCGAATATATTTCCTTCAAAAATTGTCCGTCATAATCATGATCTTTATCATATGACAACATAGCATAGTATATTTCTTCAAGCAATTCTAAATTGCAATTAAATTTTTGAATCACTTCCCTTGGTGTATTATGATGATAATTAAATAACAAGCCAAAATAAATATCCACAATAAAAGAGGAATACTCTTTTTTATCCAAAATAATTTTGCAACCTTCTATTAATGCTAATTCATCTATTGCATTATACTTATCCAGAAAATCTATATCACGCATTGATGATGAGGTAATATATCTGTCAGAAGTATCTTTCAAAAAATCATAAAGCCCTTGTAAATGTTTTTCTGTAATTAATCCCAGCGGTAATTCATGATAATATGCATATGTCCAAGCATTTTTCTGACTATATTCTTCACTAATAATAATTTCATACACTTCTGAATCGGATAATAATGAAAATAAATTGTCTACTAGATGGTATGGATGTAAATTGTTTGGTGTATCGTTTTTGATATAATATTTAATTGCATCAACATACCAATCTGCTTTATCGGAAATAGCATCAAAGGCAATGCCTAATCCTTCACCGACCTCCCAATATGAATGGTTATCTAGCTCAGAAATACCGTTGCAAACATCAATTAACTTCTTAAATATCTGTAAATCACAATTCAAAGTGTAATGATTAATTGATTGCTGCTTTTGTTTTCTATTTTCTTCATAACCAGTTTCTTTATAATCTGGTCCTTTAAGAAGACAATATAATTGAAAGCCCTCTCCTTCAAAATATTCAGAAAACAAGGATTCACAAGAATAATTCATTCTGTTAAAAACTTGCACTATTTTGTCTGCTAAAAGGCAATTTGCCAATTTATCTGGTGGAAAATTTAACTTCAAAATTAATTCAATATATTTTAAATCAAATTGTAAAACAGGAATGCTTATATCGTCAACAATGCCACCATAAGAACTAAGAATTTCCCTAACTTTTTCTCTATACTTTTCAATTTTACTCAAAGAAGTTAACGATTCCCAAATGAACTCACGATATTTTTCAACACCTTTAGATATAGTTAGTGGAATCTGATATATGGTTATTGCATTCTTTCGTCCTTCCTCCGCTGGAGAAAAATTTAACTTCAGAAATTTTTCTGCTATCTGCAAAAAAATTATTACAATAAATTCTTGTTTCCAATTATTTGAATATTCTATTATTTTTTCAAAAAAAGTTATTTGAGTATAAAAACTATTACGAAAAGAAGCCCTCTGAATACCAAAATATATATTAACTGCATGGTAAAATTCCATAAATAAATCTGGTCGCTTTAGATAATATTGAAAAAACAAATCACAAGCGGTTGGCAAATCAGTCATATCTGCAAATCCACCAAGAATTTTAATGATATCATTTTCCACATGTTGATAATTTTTTCTTTTTTCAGTATCTATATCGATCCATTCACAAATCACTCTTTCTTCAGATTCAATTTCATTTTGCAAGAGCAAAAGTGTTTCCGTAGGATTAATGCGAAAAAAGACTTTTACAAATTCAAAGAAGATTGGCGATTTTTCTGTTGATAATTCATCCCATAATAACTTTATTTCTTTCTCAGCAAAATTTAAAAGTGCCTTATTTTTAAAAATATTAAGTAACGTATTAACAGAAGATACAGTTCTCTCTCTGTAACTTGAAAAGCAAGCTTTAATCATTTTCGACAAACTAAGTAATTTTTTGTCAAAGAAAATATATTTTAACAAATAATTAGACAAGCATTGATCAGAAAAACGAACAGCTTTATCATTACAAATATCGACAATCTCCCGCTCGTGAAGCATACGGATATTTTCAATAAAACTATCTCGATTTAAACCTTTTTCCTGTAAAATTGGTAAAAGTGCATCAATATAATCTAAATGAATTGCTTCAAGAAAAGCAATTATACCAGAAGTTATACACAGATTTTTGTCTATAAAAAATTGATTATTTTCTAAATTAGAACCATAATAATCTTCATATAATTGTGACACATCATCAATAGACTCCAAACGATTTGAACTGCATGCTACTTTCCCAGCAAGTATAGCAATACGAGTATTTCCTTCTGCAATTCTTATAATTCGTTCTTGATATTCTGAATTCAAAATGCCCAATGAAGCTTCAAGTAATTCCTTAATTTCATTCTCTGAAAATACATTTACATTCACAATTTCATAAGAAGTGATTGCTCGAACATCGTTTATCACTTTTTGAAGTGCATAATCCCTTACTGTAATAAGTATTTTTACATTATATCCCTCTGATTTCATACTAATGTATCGGATAACATGCTGCAGTCCTGACAATTGATTGGCATCATCAATAAAAAGAAAATAATCTCCTGGTTTATCTAAAAAAAGTTTTAAATCCTCGTATATTGGTAATGCATTACTATGAATACAGTAAATCTTTTCATTCTTAGCATCTGCATGATTTTTTACATAATGCAAAGCTAAACGTGTTTTCCCCGTACCTGATGAACCACTAAGTATAACAACATCCACTTTAAGATAAGCATTGATGATATCTTGAAATTCTTTTTCTCTGAATAGAAATTTAGTGTCAATTGGAGCAGCCATTCTATTTGCATTGTAACTATTAATAAATTCATCATATGATTGAATTTGATCTGTACTTATTGATATTCCCAAAAAATCACGTGAAAGATTATGATGGAAAAGATATATATCTTCTGCAAGCTTATCAATTCCAATAATTACAAGCTTAATTCCAACATCTTCACACAGTTTTTTTACTTCACTATCTTGAAAGGGTGTAAGGTTTGATGAAGTATGACAATAAATAATTTCAGAGATTTTGTCATATGGAACACCTGTCTTTGCTGTATCAAGACATTTTTCAAGGTCATCCCTAATTTTTGCAAATAAATTTGTCCTTTGAGTTGTGTATTCAACAAAAACATACTTTTCATTTGATGCAATAAAATATGTATCAGGTGTACCTAAAGTAGTCTTACGTGTACCCGCTTCTCCACCAAGAGATACTATACTCGGATAGCCCGTTTTATATAAATAAGAATCACAAAGATTTTGAAATGAACCTGCATCCAGTTGTAGTATTTTTTGTTTAATACTTTCAATATTAGCCACTGTCTATAATCCCCCTATTGTTTTAATATTACAACATCTTAAAATGCTTAAACGCATCCAAAATAGCTTCTTCCTTTTCAATTGGATACTGTGGAACTTTCTGATTCTCATTTTTTGAAATATTATAGTGTTCCTTAACCTCTAAACCATGCTTTTTCTTCACTTGTGCAATATAAAGTGTCGATACCTTAAACCCAAACGTTTCAAAAACATAGTTTTGAATTTGTTTATATGTTGCCTTGCTTTCAGCACTCGTTAAATCAATATATCCATCGGAAGTTCCATACTAATATATTTCTTAGAATCTAGTTTGGAAAGCAACACAATTGTCTCAACATGATGCGTCTGCTTGACTCAAAAGGTTTGGGGAATCTTTTGAGGATTAACTACGTTTCTCCAACAAGCTTACACATTCGACGTGATGCGTTTGCGGAAACAAGTCCACCGGCTGGACTTTCTTCAATTTATATCCCAATTCTTGATAGAGTTTGATATCACGCGCCATAGTTGCGACATTACATGAGATATAAGCGATGCGGTCAGAACCTGTTTGGCTACTTGCCTTGATAAAGCTTTCTGTGAGGCCTTTTCTTGGTGGGTCCACTAGAATAACGGTTGGTTGAATTCCATCTTTGGTCCAATTCTTCATGGCATTTTCAGCTGTGTCACAAACATAGTGGGCGTTTGAAATATTGTTCAGTTGGGCATTCTTCTTGCTATTCTCAACCGCTTCTGGAATTACCTCAACACCATAAACTTCCTTGACATGTTTCGCAACAGAGAGGCCAATCGTCCCGATACCAGAATAGGCATCAATAACCACGTCATCTTCTTTTAATTCCGCAAAATCAATGGCTGTTTGATAAAGTTTTTCAGCCATTTCAGTATTGACTTGGTAAAAAGCGGGTCCAGCGATTTGGTAGTCATTTCCCAACATCTGGTCAGTGATAAAATCTTGTCCATAAAGTGTGCGCCATTCCTTGCCAAAAATAGCATTAGTGTTCTGGTCATTGATATTTTGCATAACAGACACAATCTCTGGAAACTGCTTGATGACTTGTTCAATCAATTGCTCCACACGGAAAATTTTAGTACGAGTTGTCACCAAGATAACCATGATTTGCCCTGAATAGTGTCCGCGACGCACTACAAGGTTTCGAATCAAGCCAGATTGTTCTTTTTCATCATAAGGTTTCAAATCATAACGGCGGAGCAAGTCGCGTAGAGCTACTACTACCTCATCAATCACAGGATCCTGGATAAAGAAATCTTCTAGAGGCATGAGGTCATGGGAATTCTTACGGAAAAATCCTGTTTCCAAAATACCATTTACTCGACGAACAGGCACCTGCGCCTTGTTGCGGTACTTGACTGGATTTTTCATACCAAGCGTTTCAGCAACCTCTACATCTGCAATTCCAGCAATCTTGTATAGACTGTCCTTGACTTGCTTGGTTTTAAACTTGAGCTGTTCTGGATATGAAAGATGCCCTAAATCAGCGATTCCTGAACGCAGGTAAGCCAAATCTACGTCTTGATTACGGTGTGGTGATTGGACAAGGTATTCTTCAACTTTCCCAAAGCCAATCTTTTTATTGACCTTGAGGACACGCATAAGGATTTTTTCACTCGGTAAAGCATTCTCTACAAAAAAGACCAAACCATCCACCTTGGCCACTCCTGCACCTTCATGGGTCAAGTCAACAATTTCAACTTCTACAATATCATTTTTCCTTAACATTCTCTTCTCTTTCTATTAGCCGACAAAAAAGACGGCAACGTTACGGTTACCATCTATTATACCATGAAATTTGTAATCAGATTCTCTTTATCTATGCTAGTTCATTTCTTTAAATGCTGCTTCTGCATCTGCGTTGCTGATAACACCAAATTGAATCTTTCCAATCTTTCCTTGACTATCAATCAGGTATTCTGTAGGAATGCTTCGAATTTGATAAGCTTGGAAGGTGGTTGCTTTGGTATCATAAAGAACTGGGATATCCTTATAACCTTGATCTTGGAACCATTGTGGGAATTGCTCGACAGTTTTTTCGCCTTGAATACCCGGTGCAATGACACTAAGAATTTCGAAATCACGATCTGGTTTCGCCGCTAATTCCATCAACTCTGGCATACTTTTCTTACATGGACCACACCATGAAGCCCAAAACTTCAAATAAACCTTTTTACCCTTATAATCAGATAACTTAACTTCTTTACCATCCATAGATTGCAAGGTAAAATCTGGAGCATCTTTTCCAACAGCAATTTGTTGTACAGTCGTTTGTTGTTTTGGCTGTTGTGCTGCTTGAGTCTTTTTAGTTTCTTCCTCACCACAGGCCATCAATACAACTAATGACAAGAGGCTTAAGCCAGCAAATATTACTTTTTTCATTTGTTCTCCTTTATTCAAAAATTCCAGCTAGAACATTTACTTGTCCTAATAGTAACAAAATTCCCATTAAAATAATGAGCAAACCACCAATTTTCTTCAGTAGCATCATATGACGCTTGATTTTACTAAAATAAGGCATCACGACTCCTGAAGCTAGGGCCAAGACCAAGAAAGGAATTGCCATCCCCAGAGTGTAAATCAAGGTATAAATAGCACCTTGCCAAGCGCCATTGCCTCCAGAAGCCGCAAGCGCTAAAACAGAACTTAAAACTGGACCGATACATGGCGTCCAACCGAAGCTAAAGGTAATACCGAGTAAAAAGGCCGACCAATAACGATTGGCTTCTGATTTCTTAAAAGTAAAGCTTTTTTGAACCTCTAATTTCTTAAAATGAAAAATTTCCATCTGGTGAAGGCCCAAAATAATGATAATCGTACCCATGGTATAGCGAAACCAATTGGCATAGAGAATATTACCAAAGTAACCAGCACCAAATCCTAGAATAAAGAAAATGAGTGAAATACCTGCGATAAAGCAAAGGGTTCGAATCAAACCCGACCAGAGAACCTTTCTCCCAAACAAGGAAAAACTTTTTGCGCTTTCCTGATCATCCAGCAAAATTCCAGCATAAACTGGCAGAAGAGGAAAAATACAGGGAGAAAAGAAGGACAAGACCCCTGCTAAAAAAACGGAGATTGAAAATACTAGCGTTTCCAATAAAGAACCAACTTTCTTAAGAATTTAAACCTATTGTACTATAAATATTAAAATTTGTATCAAGTTTGCTACGGTTAACTATTTTTGTCATTATATTATCTGAAACAAACTCTTTAATAATACACTATGTTTTCTAAAACATTGTTAGAAATTGATTTGAATTTCCCAATCAAATTGTTCGGTTTTTTCATTTCACTATAGATAAAAGAAAAAATTGAAGAAAATTGTCCAAAGAGCCACTTTTTCTTCAATCTACTTTTACTTATTTTAATAAGTTCCTTCTTCACCTTGACTAGTCAAGATAACAGGACCATCTTTCGTAATCACGAATTGGTGTTCATACTGACATGACAATCCACCGTCAATGGTCTTATGGGCCCAACCAGTTTTCATATCTGTATCGATTTCCCAGTCACCTGTATTGATCATTGGTTCAATGGTTAAGACCATTCCTTCACGAAGACGAAGTCCACGACCAGCAATACCATAGTTAGGAACCATTGGTTCTTCGTGCATGGTTGGGCCAACACCATGACCAACCAAATCACGCACTACACCGTAACCACGGCTTTCAGCGTATTCTTGAATAGCCGCACCGATATCACCGATACGATTTCCAACAACAGCTTGTTCAATCCCCTTGTACATGGCTTCTTTGGTTACATCCATCAAGTTTTTCACTTCTTCGGACGGTGTACCTACAGCATAAGCCCAACAAGAGTCTGCTAGACCACCAGAATAGCTCTGAGTGTATTTTTTCATTTGCTCGACATTGTTGAAGTTTAATTTTGAGACATTCAAATCCGATTTGGCAATAGGTCCTCCCAAAACCATATCAACCTTGAGCAAATCACCATCTTTCAAGATATAGTGACGAGGGAAAGCGTGAGCTACCTCATCGTTAAGAGAGCAGCAGGTAGCATAAGGGTAGTCCATCATGGCACCGTCGACCCCAATCTGAAGTGGAAGGAAATTTTCTTCCTTACAACGACGGCGAACGTATTCTTCAACTTCCCACATATCTACGCCAGGCTTAATCAAATCACGTAAGCCGATATGAATACTTGCTAGAAAATCTCCAGCCTTGTCCATAGCTTCAATTTCACGAGCTGATTTTAATGTTATCATTTTTTCTCCTAGTTTCTAATTAATTTTAACAGTCACATTTGCCTTTGAAACAATCTGATGACCATGATAAATATCGTAATCAATAATAGCTGATCGTCTAGTATGATGGATAATGCGTGCTTGAATTCGCAATATATCATCTATCTGAACAGCCTGCAAAAAGTAAATTAGCATCTGCTCAATAATGAGATTTCGACCACTATTAACAACTAAATCTTGTGTCATATGAGTCAGTATCTCCGCCAATACACCATTAGCCAAAACACCGTTTTTCTCTAGCATAAAGGGTTCCACTGTAATGACGACTTCATCATGGTGATAAGCGAGTTTTTGACCAATCTGCTCAGAAAAAGTTGGTAGAGCCGAAACTTGGGAACGACTCATCTTCTCCATGACATCTCGTCGCGTCACAACTCCAAGCAAGGTTTGATTATTTCGAACAACCGGTACCATTTCAAAGTCTTCAGCAATCATCCGTTGACTCACATTGGCAATATTTGTCGATAAACCAACTAAAAATAGACTACGAGACATGACCTTGTCAATTGTGGTACTTGGTGACTTATCACCAGCGTCTCTCATGGTTACAACTCCAACAACGACCTGATGTTGATTGATAACCGGAAAACGACTACTACGATTCTTACGAACTAAGTCCAAATAATCTTTGACTGTGTCGGTTTCTCTCAGAAAACCATACTCATGACTCGGACGATAAAGTTTCTCAACTGTCAGAATATCAGTCTTAATTTGAACATTTGACAAGGCTTTATTGATCATGGTTGCGACAGTGAAAGTATCATGCTTGCTTCTTAAAACAGGAATTCCTTTTTGATTGGCCAGTTTAAGAACATCATCATGGACATGAAATCCTCCTGTCACAAGAACAGCATTTTCATTTTCCAAGGCTAGCAACTGAATACGGGTTCGGTCTCCGACAATCAAGAGCCCCCCATCGTGAAGGTAAGACAAAATATTTTGTTCAGTCATAGCACCGATTGAAAACTTACTAAATTCTCTCTCTAAACCTTCTTGCCCAGCCAGAACCTCAGAAGAAGTCACTTCTGCAATTTCAGCAAAAGTTAATCTTTCAATCGCAACTTTCTGGGACTTGACGCGGATTGTTCCACTTCTAGGACGGGTCTCCACAATTCCACGATTTTCAGCTTCCTTGATAGCGCGATAGGCTGTTCCATCACTGACTCCCAGATGGTTTGAAATGCTACGAACACTGACCCTTTTACCTACTGGTAATTCCTCTAAATAGCTTAGAATTTCCTGATGCTTACTCATTGAATTCTCCTTTTACATACCGAAATTCAAGATAATCCCGCATTTTTCTTGTGTAGCGATCACTTCCCTTAAACTGACGGAACAAACTAAATCCAGCCTTAAGAGCAACCTTTTGACTTGCTTCATTTTCGAGGTGGGTAATAATGGACAATTGTCTTAAACCAAATTCCTCAAAAGAAAGTTGACAAATTTTTCTAACAATCTCTGTCATAAATCCTTGAGACCAAGCATCTTTTCTCAAAAAATAACCAAGTTCTGCTTCTTTATTAATTTCATCTAACTTCTCAAACTTAATTGAACCAATCATTTTTTCAGATTTCTTGTCACAAATAGCCCATACTCCCAAAGGAGACTTCATAAAATAATTGGCCAGTGCATATTGACTCTCTTCCAGACTAGCTTGACTTGGAAAAATGAATTGTAAATTTTCTGGATTTGAAGCTATCTCATGGAAGTCTTGACTATCACTAAAAAAGAAAGGACGCAAATACAAGCGATCCGTTTCAAAGATAGAAAACATTGCTAATTTGGTCCAAATATTCATAAACACCTCTACGGTTTAATCCTCAACAAGTGTAATATCCGCTCCTAGATTACGTAATTTTTCGATAATATCAGAATAACCACGTAAGATAAACTCGATATTTGTAATTTCAGTTTGCCCCTCGGCCATTAAACCAGCAATAACTAAAGCTGCACCAGCTCTCAGGTCAGTTGCTTTAACACTTGCCCCACGCAAATCACGTCCACCTGTATACAAAATATGACCATTTGTTGTCGAAATGTCCGCATCCATCTTTGCTAGTTCAAAAACATGATTTACACGTTTTTCGTAAATCGTATCAACAATTGTACCACGACCATTCGCTCTTAGTAAAAGAGGGGTAATCGGTTGTTGCAAATCGGTAGCAAAACCTGGGTAAGGAGCCGTCTTAATATTGATTGCTTTCAAATTAGACTGCTCTTCGACAAAAATACTATCTTCAGATACAGTCATTCTCACTCCCATTTCTTCCAGCTTAGCAATAAATCCTTCTAGGTGTTCGTAAAGAACATTATTTATACGAATCCCCTTGCCGACTGCAGCAGCTAAGGAAATATATGTTCCAGCTTCAATGCGGTCTGGAATCACCTGATGACGTGTTCCATGTAATCTGTCAACACCATCAATAATGATGATATTAGTTCCTGCACCGCGGATGTGAGCTCCCATATTATTCAAGAGGGTAGCTACATCAATAATTTCAGGTTCACGGGCTGCATTTTCAATAATGGTACGACCATTTGCTTTAACCGCAGCAATCATCGTATTAATCGTCGCACCCACACTAACCGTATCCATGTAAATACTTGCACCATGAAGTCCTGTATCTTTAGCAGATAACTTCATGTTATCTCCCTCATAGCTAACAGTTGCTCCCATGGCTTCAAATGCCTTAAGGTGTAGGTCAATCGGACGAGGACCAAGATCACATCCTCCCGGTAAACCAACTGTCGCTTCACCAAATCGGCCTAAGAGGCTTCCATAAAAATAATAAGAGGCACGAAGACTGTTAATTTTACCATAAGGCATTGGAATATTTTGAACACCTCTTGGATCAATCTCCAAGACATCGTCATAACGCTTAACAGTAGCTCCCATCAATTCCATAATTTCGACAAGACTGGCTACATCCGAAATATCTGGAACACAATCCAAAGTCACCACATCATCAGCCAATATAATAGCTGGAATTAAGGCCACAACACTATTTTTAGCACCACTAATAGTAATTTCACCTTGCAGTGGTAATCCACCATTGATAACAATTTTTCTCATTATAAGTTTTTAATACTCTTTCAAGATTTCTAATAAGGTCTTTAAAAGAAATTATATCATAAATGTAACCTTTTTTCCATCCTTTTCAATTTTATTGGATAGTAAGCAATAAATAGGATTAAGTTGAAAGGTTGAGTCCATATTTTATGAAACATCTTTTGATACTAAAAAATCCTAAATTAAGAATTGCAAAATACCTCAAAAATTAGATTTTCTATGTCTAACTTTTGAGGTATCGTTCAACTATAGAAATAATAGTCTTTTGGTGGTGTTTATACTATATAGAAATCAAAAAGTAACTCGTTCCTGTGTCACCTTACAGTCAATCTAATACCAACTTTCTCATCTCAATACTCAATTGCAAATAGTCGTATTTACTTGACTCAGAGCAAACTTCCGAGTTTTTTATTAAGCATTGGAAGCGAGTTCTTTTTGATTCTCGTTCAGCAGGTTTTAAGACTTGTCCTATCCAACTAATATCTTTTCTGCAACACACAATGACTAACAAATAGCTTTTCTTTACTCTACTACCGCTTCAGCGATTTCTTCACGGCTAATACCAGCGAAGTAGCGAGTGATGTCAATACTTTCTAGGGCTTTAAGGACGTCTTCGCGTTCATATTTCACTCCACGAAGGACATCTTCTACAGCTGCAACGTCCTCGATACCAAAGAAGTCTCCATAAATCTTGATATCTTGGATTTTTGATTCGACGACATTAGCAAAGACTTCAACCTTACCACTAGTAAATTTTGTACCACGACGGACGTTAAATTCTGGTGATTTGCCGTAGTTCCAGTCCCAAGTACCGAACTTAGTATCCTTGATGCGATTGATTTCGGCCAATTCTTCTTCTGAAAAGACGTATTCAGTCATCTCTGGGTATTCTTTTTTCATGTATTCCAATAGCAAATCACGGAATTCTTCAACTGTGATTTTTTCTGGTAATTCATTGACAATATTGGTTACACGGGCACGGACGGATTTGACACCTTTTGATTCAAATTTATCTTTTGAAACCTTAAGGGCGTTTGCTAAGACTGACAAATCAACGTCAAAGAGCAAGCAGCCGTGGTGCATGATACGGCCATTAATATAAGCTTGGGCATTGCCACAGAATTTCTTGCCATCAATCTCAAGGTCGTTACGGCCTGTGAACTCAGCTTTAACACCAAGTTGAGCCAAGGTATTGATAACTGGAGTTGAGAAGCTCTTGAAGTCAAAGGCCTTGTTTTCATCTTCTTTTGAAATGATGGTGTAGTTGAGGTTGTTTAAATCATGATAAACAGCTCCACCACCGCTGATACGGCGAACCACCTCAATACCATTTTCTCGAACATAATCACGGTTGATTTCTTCGATAGTATTCTGGTGACGACCAACAATGATAGATGGTTTGTTGATCCAAAGTAGGAAGATTTGATCCTCATCCAAAAGGTGTTTAAAGGCATATTCTTCCAAGGCAATATTAAAAGCAGTGTCGTTTGAATGATTGATAATGTATTTCATGATATCCCTTTATACGATAGAGACTGGAAAATATCTTCCAGACTAATCTATCGTCGTTTTATTTTTTCTTAGGTGAATGAATAGCCATTCCAAGAACATCCGCAAACGCTTCGTACATAACTTCAGAGTAGGTTGGGTGTCCGTGGATTGTCTTCAACATTTCTTCAACAGTAATTTCCATTTCGATGATGCTTGATGCTTCGTTGATTAACTCTGCAGCTGCAGGTCCGATGATGTGTACACCAAGGATTTCCCCGTATTTCTTATCAGCGATGACTTTTACGAAACCTTGAGCAGCATCCGATGCAATAGCACGTCCGTTGGCAGCAAAGTTGAATTTACCGATAGCGACATCATATTTCTCACGAGCTTGTTCTTCAGTCAAACCTACTACTGCTACTTCAGGAAGAGTGTAGATGGCTGCAGGAGTCAAGTTCAACTTGGCAACAGCATGATTTCCTTTAAGGGCATTTTCAGCGGCAACTTCACCCATGCGGAAGGCTGCGTGGGCCAACATCTTAGTCCCATTGATATCACCTGGTGCGTAGATACCTGGAACAGAAGTTTCCATGTATTCGTTGACCTTGATACGTCCACGATCCAATTCAAACTCAACATCTCCAATACCTTCAAGGTCTGGCACACGGCCGATTGAAAGGAGGGCTTTACTTGCGATGATATCGTCTTTTCCTTCAACCTTGATACGAAGTTGACCATTTTCTTCGACGATTTCTTGGAGTTTAGTGTCAGTTAAGATGGTCATCCCTTTACGTTCCAAAATCAAGCGAAGATTCTTAGACACTTCCGCATCCATAGCTGGTACGATACGGTCCATCATTTCGATAACAGTTACCTTTGAACCAAATGTCATGAAAGCTTGGCCGAGTTCAATACCGACAACGCCACCACCGATGATAACAAGGCTTTCTGGTACTTCATTCATTTCAAGAATGTCATCACTGGTCATGACAAGTGGAGATTCCATACCAGGAACGTTAATCTTGCTGACTTTTGAACCACCAGCAAGGATAATTTTCTTAGTTTCAAGTAATTCAGAACCATTTACCAAGACATTCTTATCTTTAGTGATTGTACCAATTCCCTTATGGACAGTAACTCCGTAGCTACGAAGAAGTCCTGCAACACCACCTACCAAGGTATTGACAACCTTAGATTTAGTTTCTAAAAGTTTGTCCATATCAACAGTGAAGTTAGGATTTTCAATCACGATACCACGATTTGCTGCATGACCGATGTTTTCGATGATTTCAGCATTGTGAAGGTAAGTCTTGGTTGGGATACATCCACGGTTTAAACAAGTACCACCGAGTTCTGATTTCTCAACAAGGGCAACCTTACCGCCAAGTTGGGCAGCTTTAATGGCTGCAACATAACCAGCAGGACCTCCACCAATGACAACGATATCAAAGGCATCATCGCTCTTACCATCGTCGTTTGAGGCACTAACTGCAGGCGCTGGGCTAGCTTCTGGCGCAGCCGCTCCAGCTGTTGGGATGTTTTCCCCTTCTTCACCAAGGTAACCAATGACTTCCGTTACAGGGACAGTTTCCCCATCTCCTTTAAGGATGGCAATCAAGTACCCATCTTCTTCAGCTTCCAATTCCATGCTGACTTTGTCAGTCATGATTTCCAAAAGGATTTCTCCTTCTTTTACAAATTCTCCGACTTTTTTATTCCATTGGACGATTTGTCCTTCTGTCATATCCACGCCGGCTTTTGGCATAATTACTTCTAAGGCCATGTCTTCCTTCCTTTATCTATATCTTTAAAATGAATCCTCTTGTTCTTAAATCAACATTGAGATAGGATTTTCAATCAATTCTTTCAAGTCTTTCATAAACTTAGCACCAGCCATACCATCTACAACACGGTGGTCGATTGTTAACCCAAGACTCATGATTGGACGAATGACAATCTCACCATTGACGACAACTGGCTTCTCAATCGTCGAACTGACACCAAGAATAGCCGAGTTTGGTTGGTTAATGATCGGACCGAAGGACTGAACACCAAACATTCCCAAATTACTGATTGTGAAGGTTGAATTTTGCAGTTCGCTTGGAGCCAATTTACCGTCCAAAGTACGGCCAATGACATCTTTGAATGCAACAACCAACTCTGATAAACTTAGCTTTTCAGCATTGTAAACAACAGGTGTCATCAATCCATTATCCATCCCAACTGCCATCGCAAGGTTGACATAGTTATGAGTGATAATGGTCTTGCCGTCGTCTGTCAATGAAGCGTTGATGTAAGGGTGTTTCATCAAGGTTTTCACAACAGCAAGTGAAAGAAGGTCTGTTACAGTAGTCTTCTTCCCAGTTGCTTCCATGATTGGCTCAAGAACCTTCTTACGAAGAGCCAGCATTTCAGTCATATCAACTTCATAATTGAGAGTGAAGGTTGGCGCAGTTAGGTAAGACTCGACCATACGTTGGGCAATAACCTTACGCATTGGTGTCATCGGGATACGCTCAATTTCACCATAAGGAGTGATAGTATCAGGAACCTCTTCCACTTTTTCGATTAGAGCAGGAGACTTGATGGTCTCGTTTTCAATATTTTCAGGAAGCAAGGCCAAAACATCCTTCTTCATGATTTTACCACGATGACCCGTTCCTTGGATTTCCTGCCAAGCAATATTATGTTCGAGGGCAATTCGTTTTGCAAGTGGCGAAATGCGAACCACATTTGTGTCTTTATAAGTTTCCACGTCTTCTTTGTGGACACGACCGTTTGCACCTGAGCCAGAAACGTCGTAGAGGTTGATCCCTAAATCATCCGCTAACTTTCTAGCCGCAGGAGTCGCTCTTAGCTTGTCATCAGCCATGACCTCTCCAATTCTATTATAAGATACTAAGGGCGTAAAAAGTCAAAGTGAAAATAGGAAACTTGACGAAGAAACTTTAGTTTCTAGGAAAGTTTATCTTTTTCACACAGACTTTAGCCCGTGTTCAACTCTACAAGTAACTTGGACACGAAACGCGTCTCAAGTTGCTACGGTTGCCGCTATCAGGCGGCCAACCTAGTAGACTTACTAATTCATTCGTCGAATATTATCGATTCGATTCACTCATGTCGCAACTCTTCAAATCACTTGAATACAACACGTATCTCAAGTTACTAAAGTTAAAAATTCAAATGTTTTACATAATTTAATTTATGTAATTTTATTCTTTATTATAAGTCTTACGGATTGCTTCTTTGATGCTTTCAACTGTTGGTATCATTGCATTCTCTAGGTTTTGTGCATAAGGCATTGGCACATCTTCTCCTGCACAACGGCGGATTGGTGCATCTAGATAATCAAATGCTTCTGATTCTGAAATAATTGCTGAAATCTCTCCGATATAGCCACTTGTTTTGTGGGCATCGTTGACCAGAACAACCTTACCAGTCTTCTTAACTGAGTTAATGATGATATCCTTATCAAGCGGAACAAGGGTACGTGGGTCCACAATTTCAACTGAAATGCCTTCTTCTGCTAATTCTTCAGCTGCTTGAACCACACGACGGAGCATTTTTCCATAAGTAACAACTGTTACATCTGTTCCTTCGCGTTTGATTTCCCCAACTCCTAGTGGGATTGTGTAGTCTGGATCAACTGGCACTTCCCCTTTTTGGTTAAATTCTGACTTGTACTCAAGAATGATAACAGGGTTGTTATCACGGATAGAAGACTTGAGCAATCCTTTCATGTCCGCAGGGGTACCTGGTGCCACAACCTTAAGTCCAGGAATGTGAGTAAACCAAGACTCTAGTGATTGCGAGTGTTGGGCTGCAGAACCAACTCCGTTACCAGCTGCACAACGAACAGTCATTGGAACCTGACCTTTACCACCAAACATGTAACGTGTTTTAGCGGCTTGATTGACGATATTATCCATAGCAATAACCGAGAAGTCCATGAAGGTCATATCCACGATTGGACGAAGGCCTGTCATGGCTGCTCCTGCAGCTGCACCCGAGATGGCTGCTTCAGAAATTGGACAGTCACGAACACGTTCTGGACCAAATTCTTCAAGCATTCCAACAGATGTTCCGAAGTCTCCTCCGAAGACACCAACGTCTTCTCCCATCAAGAACACATTTTCATCGCGACGCATTTCCTCAGACATAGCAAGGATAATGGTGTCACGGAAGGACATTGTTTTTGTTTCCATTTTATCTCTTTCTCCTTAGTCTGCGTAAATATCTTCAAAGGCTGATTCAAGCGGTGGGAATGGACTTTCCTCTGCAAATTTAACAGAAGCTTCTACTGCTTCCTTTACTTGCCCTTGGATTTCTTCCAATTCTTGGGCGCTTGCAATAGTATTTTCAATGAGGTATTTGCGAAGATTTTCGATTGGGTCTTTTTGTTTCCACAATTCCACTTCTTCACGTGTACGATATTTACCAGGGTCAGATGATGAGTGACCAAGCCAGCGATAAGTTACACTTTCAATCAAGACTGGGCCATTGCCACCACGAACATGGTCTACAGCTTTCTTAAACCCTTCATAGACGTCGATGACATTGTTACCGTCTTCGATGAACATTCCAGGAATTCCATATGCAGCACTGCGTTGATGGATATGCTCCACATTGGTCATTTTCTTGATATCTGCAGAGATTCCATAACCATTGTTAATGCAGTAGAAAATAACAGGAAGTTTCCAAATAGAAGCCATGTTCACTGCTTCGTGGAAAACACCTTCGTTGGTCGCACCATCTCCAAAGAAGCAGACGACAATTTTTCCGGTATTTTGCATCTGCTGACTGAGGGCTGCGCCAACAGCGATTCCCATACCACCACCAACGATACCATTGGCACCAAGGTTACCAGCATCAAGGTCAGCAATATGCATAGATCCACCTTTTCCTTTACAGGTTCCAGTGTATTTCCCAAGGATTTCAGCCATCATTCCGTTAAGGTCAATCCCTTTGGCAATCGCTTGACCGTGACCACGGTGGTTTGATGTAATTAGATCATCTGGATTGAGAGCTAACATAGCACCCACGTTAGCTGCCTCTTCTCCAACAGAAAAGTGCGTCATTCCTGGCACTTTCCCTTTCTTTACTAATTGTGCAATTTTTAAGTCCATACGACGAATTTCTTCCATCTTACGGAACATTTCGAGCAAAAGATTTTTATCTAAAGTTGACATCTTCTTGCCTTTCTAACTTTCTTCTTACCTTACTATTTTACCGTTTTTGGAAAATACTGTCAAAGTTTTTCTCAAGAAAATTTCACAAAATAAAAAAGAAAACCCCATGAGAACAAGGGATTTTCTTGTCAAGAATATTTTTTCACAAACTTTTCAGCGTTTAAATTTTGCTAAAGATTCAAATCTCTTCATAATCACAGTTAAACGCCAACGATAGAGCGCCCCACTCACAATCAGACTAATAATCAAACCAATCCAGTATGAATAAGCTCCAAAATCTGTTAGGGAATCAAATACCATAGCCACTGGGATTGCTACGCCCCAATAACCAATCAAACCAAGGTAAAAAGGAATAACTGTATCCTTATAACCCCGCAAAATTCCTTGAAGCGGTGCTGCAAAGGTATCTGCTAACTGAAAGAAAAGACTATAAATTAAAAAGCGCGCTGTCAAATCGATAAATTCTGGGTCGTTACCATACAGACTAGCCACATTTCCTCTAAAAATGTAAAGGAAAGTTAAGGTGAAGGCCGCAAAAATGAGGGCAGTCCATCTTCCTAGACCAATATAGGTCTTCGCATCATCAAATCGCTTGGCTCCCACTTCATAAGACACGACAATGGCCATAGCCGATGAGATACTCATAGGAAAGGCGTACATGAGACTTGAAAAGTTCATAGCTGACTGGTGACTAGCGATAATCAAGGACGAGAACTTAGCCATAATCAAACCAACCACGGAAAAGATAGCCACTTCCGCAAAGACAGTTCCCCCAATAGGCAGACCTAAACGAACTCCTTCCTTAATTTTATCCATATTAAGAGGAATGCGTTTCTCAAGATGTAAGGCTTTGAGCTTCTCCTGCTTAAATAAAACCAGAACAGAAATCCCCAGCAAGACCCAGTAGGCCAAGGATGTTCCTAAACCAGCACCAGCACCTCCCAGTTCTGGAACACCAAAAGCCCCGTAAATCAAGAGATAGTTAAATCCACTATTGAGAGGAAGTAACAAAAGCATGAGGTACATGGACAGTTTGGTCAATCCCAGTGCATCCAGCAAGGAACGAATGACACTAAAGAGCAACAAGGGGATAATCCCGATAGATAAAAACCAAAGATAGCGAACCGCTACTGCCGCCACAGGTGCTTCTAGTCCAATATGGTTCAAGATTGGTGGTGCCAAGAATAGTACCATCCCCAACAAGACCACAGATAGACCCAAGGCCAGATAGATGAACTGGTAAAAATCAGACGCAACTTCTTCCTTTTTACCTCGACCAAGATGGTGACCAATGATGGGCACCAGGGCTGATACAATTCCTGTTAGGAATGTAAAAAAAGGATTCCAGATACTGGTGGCCATAGATACACCAGCCAAGTCCATGGTATTGTATTGGCCAGTCATAGTCGTATCAACAAAGGAGGCAGAATAATTTGCAAATTGATAAATCAGGATAGGGAAAAATATCTTTAAAAATAAGATAAATTTGTCTTTAAAATGATGGGTTTGGTACATATAGGCTCTCTATTCTTTTTGTTTACAGAGCAGACTCCCACCTAGTTTTGATAGACAATTTGTCCCTTACAGATGGTATATTTAACCTGCCCTTTTAAGGTTTCACCAATGAATGGTGAATTAGCTGCTTTTGAAGCAAAATGGGAGTCCACAAGGCGGTCAGCCTTAGCATCGAAAATAGTGATATCTGCTGGGCCATTCTCAGCCAAGTAACCTGCTTCAAAGTTGTAAAGCTTGGATGGGTTGTATGTCATTTTTTCAAGTAATTCCATCAAGCTTAACTCACCAGCTTCCACCAAATAAGTTAAACCGAGAGAAAGAGATGTTTCCAAACCGGTCATACCAGATGGCGCTTTGGTAATATCTTCGACATTTTTCTCATCTGCATGATGAGGCGCGTGGTCAGTCGCGATAACTGTGATGACGCCTGATTTAAGACCTTCGATAACAGCACGACGGTCTGATTCCAAACGAAGCGGTGGATTCATCTTAGCATTGCTTCCTTGTGTCAAAAGGAGCGCTTCGGTCTTAGAAAAATGCTGTGGCGCTACTTCTGCTGTGACTTGCGCTCCCAATCCTTGAGCAAACTCCACTACTTTAACACTTTCTTCCTTAGACAAATGCTGAATATGAACATGGGCTTTGGTTGCATAGGCAATCATGACATCACGCGCCATCATAGCATACTCAGCTACCCCAGTCGCACCACAGATATGGAAATGTTTTTTAGCAATATTTTCGTTAAATCCAAGAATCCCATTCAAACCTGGATCTTCCTCATGGAGACTAATAAAGGTATTAAGCTTTTTAGCTTCCTCCATGGCTTCCTTTACAACTTTACTGCTTTCAAGCGGAATACCGTCATCAGAAAAACCAACCGCACCAGCTTCTAAGAGTGCCTTGAAGTCAGTCAAGTCTTGGCCATTAAAGTTCTTAGTAATGGTCGCAACCGTCTTAATATTAATCTTCTCTTTGGCAGCTGACTGAAGAACTTCTTGCAAAGTCTCTACATCCGAGATGGTTGGACTAGTATTAGCCATCATGACAACAGTTGTAAAACCACCTGCAGCGGCTGCTAGGGCACCAGTATGAATATCTTCCTTGTGCGTTTGACCAGGTTCACGGAAATGGACATGGATATCGACCAAGCCAGGAGCAACCACAAGACAACTAGCATCAAGTACCTCTGCTCCTTCTTCCTTGATCTCAGGCGCAATTTTGACAATTTTCCCATCTTGAACTAAGACATCACACACTTGATCCAAACCAGATCTGGGATCCATTACACGACCATTTTTAATTAGTAGCATCTGCTTTCTCCTTTATTCATAGAAATCAACTTGGGTATCCAACAATTTATCCCCATCATAGACAAACTTGGCTGAAAAGAAGGGTTTATCTTCTAAAAGCCACCCAACAAAGGTATGGTCACCTTCCCAAGTCGGCTTACTCAAAACCTCTTTATAGGGAACCCATTCTAACGTTCCCTCGTTGCAGTCAATCAAGTCCCCCTCGAACTCCGTCACCTTAAAAACATAGGTGTACCAGTCTAAATCAGGTGTAAATTCAGGAAAAGTGATAACACCTTTTAGAACTGGTTTGGCTTTGAGCCCTGTTTCCTCAAGGATTTCACGCGCCGCGCATTCCTGAGGCGTCTCTCCTCTCTCTAGCTTACCACCCACACCAATCCATTTTCCTTCATGAACATCATTTGGCTTCTTATTACGGTGGAGCATAAGCAGTTCTTTCCCGTTATCAATGTAGCAAATTGTCGCTAACTGAGGCATATTCTCTCCTTATCTAAGCCAATCGATTGGCTCTTGTCCTGTTTCTTTTAAGAATGCATTGGCCTTGGAAAAAGGCTTGGAACCCCAAAATCCTCTATAAACTGACAAGGGACTGGGATGGGCTGATTCGATAATCAGATGGTGAGGATTAGTAACTAAGGTCTTCTTCTTACGTGCATAAGCGCCCCAGAGTATAAAGACTACTGGTTTATCTAATTGATTGACCACCTGAATCACAGCATCAGTAAAAGGCTCCCATATCTGACCAGCATGACCATTGGCCTGTCCAGCAGGAACAGTCAAACAAGCATTAAGAAGCAAGACTCCTTGCTCAGCCCAAGCTGTCAAATCATGAGATTTCTTAACCCCGATATCATCTGACAATTCTTTCAAGATATTTTGCAAGGATGGCGGAGCTGGAATAGAGTCAGGTACAGAAAAACTCAAGCCCTGCGCCTGACCTGGTCCGTGATAAGGATCCTGACCCAGAATCACCACCTTAACCTCTTCAAGTGGTGTTGTCAATAGAGCCTGGAAAACTTTTTCCTTAGGCGGGTACACAGTTCCTTGAGCATAGACTTGCTCCATAAACTGATTGATTTTCCCAAAATAACCCTCAGGTAATCGCTCCTTAATCAGAGCATGCCAAGGTGAGTGTTGCATCTTTTTCTCCTTTATCGTATCCATCTAAAAGCACGTTTTAATTCATCTATACCATTCTCAAAAAAGCATAGACCGTGTGCAAGTATAATCTTATCAGGTTTCCAGTTTAACATGCGGGAAAAGGAAACCTTTGCCTCTATTTGTCTCCTAAAAAAAGTCATCCTATAATCGATAGGAGTTTGTCCATCAGGAGCTGTTACACGGGCTAAACGATAGATTTTTCTTCGGATTGGACTAGCTATCTTTTCTGGTTCAAAATTCTCTATAAGGTCCGTTACAATGAGTGTTTTAGTTGATTTATGAAAAAACACGACCTCTTCGATGACAGAACTTCCCTTAAAAATAAGCTGATCAATCTCAGCAGACCATAAGTCGGGTGCCTTATCTGTTAAGGCAGCATCGAATACCACCTTGATATTCTGACTTTTCGCTCTCTCTTCAACTCCTGGACTAGACCATGTTTGCGCATGAGGATATCTTTTTTTCCAATCTGCAATATAGGCATAGTGAATCTTATTTGGAGAAATCAGGTAAGCGACTCTGCCCAAAGCATCCAGTTCAGTAAAGAGCTCCTCATTTGGCGCGATTGGAGAATGAATCCAGAGTTTGCCATCATTTAACTTTATTACTGTCATACGTGTCTGAAAAGGAAGTTTGAAGACCTTCAAGTCCATTTGTATCAAGTCACCATCTGCTATCCAGATATTTTAATCAACTTCCTTTAGTGTATACAATGGTTCATAAAGAGAAAGTTCTGGTCTTGATATCATTTACTATTCCTTTATTTTTACTGCCTCTATTATAGCAAAAAGTGGCTATTGAAACCACTTTTTACAGTTTATCTAAAAATTGAATAAATCGACTATATATACGATTTGAATAAGTTAATGCGGCTTATAAAGAATGACTATTCTTTATAAATACTTTTTAAATCCTTAAGCATTTGACTACCTCTTTCAAAGATCATCTTTTCTGAAATATTTCGAAACATATTAAAATCCATTTCAGAAAAAGGAGCTTCTTTAGAAGCTTGCCAAATGGTCTTTAAATAGTTTTTTTCTAAAAAGTCGTCAAAATTAGAAAACATTTGAAAATACAATTCATTCTCTTGGTGTAAAATCGCTCTTTTTAAAGGGTAATACTCCTTAATATTATTAACTTTTTGTTCGTAGGCATATTTTGCTACATGATCTAGGTATATATCAAAAAAGTCATGCGGAAAATCTCCCATACACCCATTACGATTCATATTGAGGCTATATTTTCGATTAGTAACATAATTCGGAAATATGTTTCCTATTACTCTAAGATTATCTACTTGTGAATCCCTTCTCCCAATATAATCTCCATCTTTAACTAATGATGGAGATCTCCAAGTAAAAATTAAATCTCCAGAGAAATTTTCTTTATCATAAAACTTAAAAAGAGATTGATAAATGCTATTTGCTAATTGACAATTGTCAGATTTAAATTCATAATTCACAGCTTCATTAAAATCAACTTCAGAAATTTTAATGTACTCTTCAATAGTAATATCAGCATTTTTTGTAGTCATTAGATCGTCTCCTTTAAAATGTAATCTTCTCAAGAGTATTTATATCCAAACAATCCAGCAAGTCTTGATAAGAATGGACTTCGTAAGTCGGCTGGGCTTGTGTGTGATTTTCGAGGTGATGAGGGTTGTACCAAATCGTGTCAATACCAGCATTATTGCCACCTTGAATGTCAGCGGTTAGGGAATCTCCAATCATCAGAGTTTTTTCTTTACTAAATCCAGCAATTTGCTGACCAATCTTTTCATAAAAGAGAGCATCAGGCTTTTGAGTTTGCAGCTGTTCAGAGATAAAGACTTGATTGAAATATGGTACCAGACCCGATTGAGCCAAACGTCCTGTCTGAATGGCAGTAATGCCATTTGTCGCAGCATACAGCTCATAATCTCGCTCGATAAGGCTGTCTAAGAGTTCATGAGCTCCCGAAAGAGTTTGTCCCTGTTGGGCTAAGTAAAACTGGTAACGCTGAGCAAGTAAAGCCCCGTCCTTCTCCAGCCTAAAATGGGCAAATAAACGAGAAAAGCGCGTGTTAACCAGCTCTTGTTTACTGATTTTCTTTTGCTCCAAGTCCTTCCATAGAGCCTTGTTCATAGGAATATAATAGTCTTTATAAGCTTGAATATCCACAACTCCTTCTTCTTTTAGAAGTTGGGTCAAAGCCACATCCTCAGCAGCATCAAAATCAAGAAGAGTGTGGTCAAGGTCGAAAAGTAGAAATTTGTAGGACAATTTGGTGTTTTCCTTTCTAGGTACTTAATAGATTAGTTTATTTCTTCTTTTTCTTAGTTTTATTCATCAACATACCAACTACAACTGGAGTAACCACACTTCCAACTTGTCCAACAACTTTAAGTATCTTTTTTGCTTCATCTATTTTTTTGTTTCTACACGATTCGCACTTATTGTACTTATAACTTGATGGTAAATCCCTAGTACATGTCTTGCATTTTTTTATTTCTTTCATTCTAGCACCTCTGTCTCAATAGAATCTGGTTTATTTGGCAATTTCATTATAGATGTTTCAATTTTTGGCAATTCTTTTGTCCAGTAATTTTTAGGAGAAGGATCAAGTAAATCAAGTCTCTCTACTAATTCCTGAGAACTGAGATAAGTTTCGTTAATAAATTTCCCAAAGTAATCCAAACTTTTTTGAGCAGCTTTTTTCTCGCCCAACTCATTATAAGCTATTGCTGCTGATAGTGAAACGATATTTACAGCTGCTAATCCATCTCTAATCTCATTCATACGAGCTTCAATTTTATCTGGTTTATCCCCTTTTAATAACTTACCCCAAGTAGAATCTGGTTGTTCTTTAATAAAATTTACATTTGATTTTTGACTAAGCATTAAGAGATTTCGACTATCTTCTGCATCTGAAATAACTTGCAGTAACATCATTGTTCTAATGTTTGGATCTGATATCTCTCTAGCTTGCAAGAGTTTCTGTTGACAACTATAGGCTATTGCAAGTCTATCTGACTCCTGTCCTTTTCTGACGTCCTCAATAGCATATTGTACATTTTGAATCTCCTCTGCAATCTGAGCCATTTGAATTTGTGACGAATAATCGGCTAACGCTTTATTTAATTCTGGTGTCAAATTAACAGATTTCAATGGTACATTTCCAATGACTTTATTAGTATTAGTATCTACTAATACCGCCAAGAGAGAACCATCTTTCTTTGTCATTAATTTTAACACTCCTTGAGCAATTTGTTCCCGTTGTTCTGGAGAAAGAATTGCCTGAAAAACCTCTTCAGGTATACTAGATTGGACAACATTGATAAAGGCTGGAGCAGAATATAACATTTTTTCTACTTCAGATAAAATTTTATTTGCATTTTTGACTAAAGGTTTGGCTATTTCTGGTAACTTATTAAAAAACGATGAGGGTTTTAGTTCATAACCATCAATATCAAGAATATCGAAGTCATCTTCTCCAAAAAATAAAACTTCATCCATAAATTACTACCTCATTATGTTTAAATTATTAGAAATATTATACCATATTAAACAAAATTATGATTTTGATTTTTCTTTAATATTATTTATCCAATCATTTTTACTAGAATCTAACATAGAATAACACTATCCTATACAATTGACAGCTCAAATCTTTCAGAATAGAACAATCCTGACTATCGAATACCCTGGCTTCATAAATATCTATGCAATTCTAGGTTTAGAATTCCTATAAATTAAATGTTTTCGCGCTATTCTAAGCTATTGATAGCCTTAAATGTTAATTTTTGAGCAATTCTAAAGCTAGAATAGTCCCATCACAATCAGTTTTGAATTATTATACTCAATGAAAATCAAAGAGCAAACTAGGAAACTAGCCGCAGGCTGTACTTGAGTACGGCAAGGCGACGTTGACGTGGTTTGAATTTGATTTTCGAAGAGTATTAACAATTTAGAAACGCTCTGATTCTACTCCTTTTACATTAAAAAGGAACTGCCCAAAGCAATCCCTTTCTGATTTTTAAATTATTTACTTAAAATTTGATAGTTGAGATAATCAATAGCCCGCCTATAAAAAGAGTTATAGTAAAATTCCTTATTTATTGATTTCAAGCTCCGACAACTGTGTTTGAATAACTGACAGTTCTGCACCAGCCTGAAGAAGAGCAGCTGCAGTATAGGCACCTTCTACAATTGGAACCCTGTTGATGAGGATACTTTTATCACTGAAATCAGCTACCATTTCTAAGTTCATTTTAGCAGAACCTAGGTCAAAAAAAGCTAATAAAGTATCTGCTGGATTTTCGGAAACAACCCTATCTACTTGATCAAAACTTGTTCCAATTCCTCCATCTTCGGTTCCTCCTACATAAGTAATCGGAACATCTTTAGCTACTTCACTAATCAGTTCAACAACACCTTCTGCAATGTGTTTGGAATGTGAAACGATAACAAGACCAATACTTCCCATTAAACCACCCCAGTTTCTAAAAGAGCAGTAAAGAGTAATCCTGATGAGAATGATCCAGGATCAATATGTCCAAGAGAACGTTCTCCTACATAAGATGCCCTTCCTTTAGTTGCAAGTAAATCTTTGGTAGCATTCACTACCTTATCAATAACCTCTTGAGTCAACTGGCCAGCAGACAAGGCAGCAATAACAGGAGTCCAAACATCAACCATTGTCTTTTCTCCAACTTCTGCTTTCCCTCGTTTGACAATCATATCCAAACCATTTTGTAAGATTTCCTCTATTTTCGAATTTGAATCAGCCTTGGCCATGCCCATAAAAGCAGAGCCATACAAGGGACCAGAAGCACCGCCTACCTTACTCAGTAGTTGCATTGAGACAAGTTTAAAAACATCACTGCTGGTCTCAAATTGCTTTCCTTCTAAATATTCCATAACTGCAGCCATTCCACGCGCCATATTTCCACCGTGGTCTCCATCTCCTATAGGAGTGTCTAACTCACTAAGGTAATCTTTCTGTTCTTGAATCTTTTCATTAAAAAGCTTCATCCATTCAAGAGCTTGTTCAGCATTCATGCGACATTTCCTCCTTGAGTCTTACCAAGCTGGTGTAGTAACAGGTGCATTTAGAGCATCCAACCACTCATCATCTGCCAATCGAATCAATGTTAATGACAAGCCGGCCATATCAATTGATGTCATATAGTTTCCAATTTTCTTAAACACCAAGTCAACACCTTTTTCATGGAGTAATTTAGCCACATCATTTGCAAATACGTATTGTTCCATAAGAGGAGTGCTTCCTAAACCATTAATGAGAAGGCCATAGCGTTCACCAGTCTTAAGTTGGAAACCTTCAGATAATTTTTCAACCAATTCTGAGGCCAATTGTGCTGAAGGTTGCATTTTCTCTTTTTTATATCCTGGCTCACCGTGAATACCAACTCCGTATTCAAATTCATCATCTTCTAGAACAAAACCTGGTTTCCCAACTTCAGGAACGGTTGCTCCAGACAAGGCCAGCCCAATTGTTTTAATTTCTAAGACAAGTTTGTCGGCCAAGTCCTTCATTTCAGATAATGATTTACCGGAACGAGCCGCATCACCCAAAATTTTATGGACTAAAATAGTACCTGCAACACCTCGACGACCTTGGGTATAGAGACTATTTTCAACAGCAATATCATCATCGACTACAACACTTGCTACATCAATACCTTCCATTTCAGCAAGTTCTTGTGCAATTTCAAAGTTCATAATGTCACCAGAATAGTTCTTGATGACCATGAAAACTCCAGCACCTTCATCAGCCGCCTTAATGGCTTCTAAAATTTGGTCCGGAGTAGGTGAAGTGAAGACTGCTCCACAAATGGCAGCAGACAACATTCCATCTCCTACAAATCCAGCATGACTTGGTTCATGTCCTGAACCTCCACCTGAAATGAGACCAACTTTTCCTGTCTTTTCTGCCTTTCTAACGATGACATCAAAACCATCTAAGCGTTGAACCAAGTCATCATGCATAAATGACAAGCCCTGCAACATTTCATCAACAACTTGTGTCGGTTCATTTATAATTTTTTTCATGAGAAACTCCTTTCGGTATTTACCTTTGTTTTCGCTTTCATTATATATTTTTTATCGCTGGATGATAAGGGACAGATTCTATTATTTGTCCCCTTTTAAACCCGTTTAAAAAAATTTTTTGGTAAAATGAAGTAAGTAACAGAAAGGCTTCCTATGGCATCATCACTTATTACAAAAAAACGGATTGCCAAGGCATTTAGAGACCTATTAGCTACTAGAGAATTTGACAAAATCTCCATTGTGGATATCATGGAATCAGCTGGCATTCGTAGACAGACCTTTTATAATCACTTTCTTGACAAATATGAACTGCTAGACTGGATATTTGAAAATGACTTAACCGAGTATATCACCAATAACTTGGACTTCATTTCGGGCCAAAAACTATTACAAGAATTATTTTTTTATTTCGAACAAGAGCGTGACTTTTATATTCAACTTTTTGATATTCAAGGACAAAATAACTTCTATGACCACTTTATCAGCTACTGTCGCTTGCTTGTATCAAAAATTTTAAAAGAATACGGTCAGATTGATATCGATTCATCTGCTTATACTTGTTTTTTGTTAGACTATCATTCACATGCTCTAGCAGAGATCGTGAAGGCTTACGTCAATAAAAAAAGTCCAGTTCCACAACCAGACTTTCTAATCATGACAATTATTGGAAAGAGACCACAATGACATTTATTTCAAATCATAAACAGAAAATTATTTCAAGTTACATTTCAGCAACTGTCAGCAGTCATCCTGAATTAGAAAAACACCCTACTTTACCACTAGTCTATCAAAAAAATCGCAATCCTCATCAGGTTCCAATATTGTCGGGTGGAGGTTCCGGTCACGAACCTGCGCATATTGGATATGTGGGAGAAGGAATGCTTACTGCTGCTATCTATGGCCAATTATTTACTCCTCCTACAAGAACTGAAATCTTAGAGTCCATTCGTTTTTTAAACAATGGTCACGGTGTCTTCATCATTGTAAAAAATTTCGAAGCAGACATCAAAGAATTTAGCTGGGCCATTAATACTGCTAGAAAAGAAGGAATTAAAGTCGGCTATAGTCTAGCACACGACGATATTTCTATTGAACCTCGCAATAGATTTCAAATTAGAGGAAGAGGGCTCGCAGGGACTATTTTACTTCATAAAGTTCTAGGATATGCAGCTCAAAATGGTGCCAAAATAGAGCAACTAACTAATTTAGGTCATGAACTTGCTCCCGAAATCGCAACAATTGGCTTTGCAACGAAATCGGCTAGTCTCCCCCAAGCCACCCTTCCACTATTTAACTTGGAAGAAGGAGATATTTCTTATGGTATTGGGATACATGGCGAAGAAGGCTATCGTATCGTCCCATTCCAATCATCGGAAATCCTGGCAAATGAGATTATAAGTAAATTAAGATTGCACTATCATTGGAAAAAGGGTGATCAATTTATATTGCTTGTAAATAATCTAGGCACTACCAGCAACTTAGAAATGGGCATATTTATCAATGATCTCCTTCAACTCTTAGAAATTGAAGGAGTCACTATTACCTTTATAAAATCAGGAACATTTATGACCAGTCTAGATATGGCAGGTATATCCGTAACTCTTTGCCCCGTAAAAAATAAACAGTGGTTAGAAGCACTCAATGCTCCAACGACAGCTTTTGCATGGTAATTTGCTTGTATAACTCAAAAGGGCTACATCACTTGATAGCCCTTTGCTTTTATCTTATACTCAATGAAAATCAAAAAGCAAACTAGGAAACTAGCCGCAGGCTGTACTTGAGTACGGCAAGGCGACGTTGACGCAGTTTGAATTTGATTTTCGAAGAGTATTACGTTTAAAAGAACTCATTCTTTCTATTTCAAATAGGCCATCTATCCCTTACAATTCTTCCGATGAGCTTTGAGTTTTTTCAGAGCCCAATCATAGTGGCTTGACGTGTTACTGACAAAGTAGGAACCTAGACTTGTTCCGCCGGTCCACTTATAGACACCTTTGGTAAAGAGTTCGTCATTGCTAAAAACTTCTATCAACTCTAAAACCTCTCTATGTGATTGTTCTAGGAGTCTAGTCGCTTCTTCTAATGAGGTTTTCTGGTGCTTCTTCCAAAAAGCGACATTCATTTCTCCATAAGTTTTCCAATTATAAGGTTCAGGGAGAAAAGGTCTTTCGTGACCTTTTTGATTAGAATGAACCCAAATCAAAAGTAACTGCTGCCATTCATAAAGATGGATCAAGACATCCCGTAGATTTTTATCCCTTTTCCAGTGAACTTCTTTTTTCTTTGGGTCTCTTGAAAAATCAAATGGAGTCTGTAGCTCATCTTCACTTAGTTGGGAGATGAAACAATTGAGCTTTTCATAATTTTCCTTAGAGGCCAGCATTAGCTCCTCTTTTGTTTTCGGTCTAGGCACAGGAGTACTCCCTTCATATCTCTAGTTATTATTAGAGATTTTTTATCCTTTAAATCTCTATAACTTATCCTTTAATTTCTCAACAAAGAGATAGGCTGCTGGACAGGTCAAGGTATTCTTAATCGTCAAATGGTTGATTTGATGGATTTTTTTCCTGTCTGTATGGGGAAATTCACGACACGCCTTTGGACGAACATCATATATGGAACAGAGATTATCTCCTCCTAGAAAGGGACAAGGCATGGATTTAAAAACCTTATCGCCATCTTCATCTACCTGCAGAAACTCCGCTTCAAAAGCAGGTAATTTCATCTTAAAATACTTGGCGATTCGTGTAATATCCGCTTCTTTAAAGTCAGGCCCCAATGTCTTGCAACAGTTGGCACAGGCCGTACAATCAATCTCCGCAAAGACTTCCTCGTGAATCTGCTGGGCTAGCTTGTCTAGGTTTTTAGGAGGTTTTTTCTTTAAATTGGCTAAAATTTTACGGTGCTCCTTTTGCTTTTGCAAGGCTAGCTGGTGGTAGTACTCAATATCAATTTCTTTAGACATGGTTTCTCTCTTATTCTAATTACTTTCCCCTATTATACCATGCCTCCGGAGCATTTAAAAGGCTCTATAATATTTGTAGTGGGTAAATCCCCTATGAATCTTATGGAGCCTATTTTTGTGTAGAAAAAAAGTCCCA